>JBDSWR010000061.1:0-26884 GCA_039926605.1 Rhodanobacter sp.
CCCGGCAGGATTATCTGCTGACCTCATTTACCGCCACCGCGGCCAATCTGCTCACGCCGGATCCGGGCGATCCGTTGACGTGGACGCTCGAGCGTGATCGGCCAACCTTCAAGAACCAGACCAACCGCATCATCACCAATCAGACCAATCTGACTGCCAACTTCGCCACCGGTGCGGTCACGCACAGCCTCAGCGCCGGCATCGAACTGAGCCAGGAAAAGGCCCGCACTCGACAGCTTGCCCCACTCGATGGCAGCACCTGGCCGGCGGCCAATCTCCATGACCCGGACGCCAACGTTGGCGGTATGGTCTACGGACCCACCGGCGCCTTCACCGCCGGCAAGACCGATACCGTCGCGGCCTATGTCTTCGACACGCTGAAGTTCGGTGAGCACTGGCAGGTCAACGCCGGCGCGCGACTGGATCATTACCGAACCGATTACGCCAGTACCGTGGTCTGTGGCGCCCGCAACACACCCGTGTGCGGCACCCTCCCTGCCGGCAGCACCGTACCGGGTATCAATACCCGAGTGTCTGACAACCTGCCCAACTACAAGCTCGGCGTGCTGTACAAGCCCGGCGCAAACGGCAGCATTTACGCGAACTTCGCGCTGGCGCAGGACCCGCCCGGGGGCAACACTCTCGTCTTCAGCACTTCAACCAACAACCAGGACCGGCCCGACCTTGACCCACAGCAGGCACGTACCGTCGAGTTCGGCACCAAGTGGAACCTGCTCGACGACAGGCTGCTGCTCACTGGCGCGCTGTATCGCACCACAGTCAACAACCAACTGGTGCAAGACCCGACCGACCCCACCGCGTACTTCCAGGTCGGCAAGAAGCGCGTCCAGGGGATAGAGCTAAACGCCGTCGGCAGGATCAGCCCGAACTGGGCGATCAGTACCGGCTACACCGTGATGAACAGCAAGGTGCTCGATGGCAGCCCGGTCACGTCCGACGGCTCCAGCGCGCTGGCGTACACGCCCAGGAGCGCGTTCACCGCATGGACCACGTACCGGCTGCCATTGAAACTTACCGTTGGCGGTGGTGCGCGCTACTCGGGCAAACTGCATCGCGGTACCGATGGTGCGGTCGGCACACCGACCTACACCGAGTCCTACTGGGTAGTGGATGCGATGGCCAGCTATCCGGTCAACCAGCACCTTGCGCTGCAGTTGAACGTGTACAACCTGTTCGACAGGCACTACGTCGCCTCGATCAACAAGAGCGGTTACCGTTACATTCCGGGCGTGGCACGCTCGGCGATGCTGACCGCCAACTTCCGCTTCTGACGGCTTCAATCCGTTATCCGCGTAGCAGGTGATCCATGCTGTTGCACATTCCCGATGTCCTCACCGCCGGGCACGTGGCGCAGATGCGCGCCGCGCTCGAGGTGGCGGACTGGACCGACGGTCGCGCAACGGTTGGCGCGCAGGGTGCGCAGGTCAAGCGCAACCAGCAACTGGCCGACAGCTCGCCACTGCGCCAGCAACTGGGCCAACAGGTTCAAGCTGCGCTGGCGCGGCATCCGCTGTACCACGCGGCGACGCTGCCGTTGCGCATGTTTCCGCCGCGGTTCAATCGATACGCAGATGGCGGCCAGTACGGTTTCCACGTCGACGGCGCAGTGATGGCCTTGCCCGACGCTGGCGGCCAACTGCGCAGCGACATCTCCTGCACGCTGTTCCTGAGTGATCCAGACGACTACGACGGCGGCGAGCTGATCGTGTGTGATACCTACGGCGAGCACGAGGTGAAGCTGCCGGCCGGAGATCTGATCGTGTATCCGTCCAGCAGTCTGCATCGGGTCGCGGCAGTGACTCGCGGCGCGCGCCTGGCGTCGTTCTTCTGGGTGCAAAGCCTGATCCGCGACGACGGCCAGCGGCGGCTGCTGTTCGAACTCGATGGGTCGATCCAGGCGCTCACCCACTCCGGCGCGGACGCGGCGGCGGTGTTGCAACTGACCGGCGTGTATCACAACCTGCTGCGGCAGTGGAGCGAGACCTGAGAAGCAACCTCGGTGCTGGTTGGCAGCAACCAACACGCGGCATCAGGATGCGCAGCGCCGGCGTGCAGTGCCCGCCGTGCACCCTCCTTGACCCACTCCTTCCGCACAAGCTCGATGATCCCGTAGCGCCGGCACTGCCCGCCCGCTCTTCCCCATCAGTGCGAGTTGCGCTGAAGCGACCGGGCAAGGACAAGGGTTGACCTCGCTGGATTACAGATGGACGACGCACCCCCAGGGATCGCTCTCGCGCGTGCCTGGCCGCTGGCCAGCACGGCGCCGCATACACCAGCGGTTCCCACCACGCGCGACACAGCGGATAATCGTCGCCCCACAGTTACAAGTAGCCGCGCAATGTTCGTTCCTGGTCAACGCTGGATATCCTCCGCCGAACCCGAGCTGGGGCTCGGCACGGTCTTGCGCGTGGAGGGCCGTGGGGTGCAAGTGCTGTTCGCCAAGGCGGGCATCTTGCGGCCGTATGCAATCGACTCGGCACCACTGCTGCGCGCGGAGTTTCGCGCCGGGCAGCGCGTGGCGGGCAAGGGCATTGCGTTCCTGGTCGAGCGGGTGGAAATCCGCGAGGGGATCCTGATTTACCGCGGCGAAGGTCGCGAACTGGAAGAAGGCCAACTCGACGACGAACAAAGCGTGAGCCAGGCTGACGACCGATTGATCGGGGGACGTACCGACACGGTGGCCCAGTTCGAGCTGCGCATCCAGGCCTTGCAGCGGCGTGCCGCAGCGCGCCGCTCCCCCACATGGGGCCTGTCCAGTGCGCGTATCGGACTGATACCGCATCAGTTGCGTGTGGCCGGCATCGCCTCCGCGCGGCGTCCCCCACGCGTACTGCTGGCCGATGAAGTCGGCCTGGGCAAGACTATCGAGGCGGGCATGATCATTGCCCGCCAGCTCGCCACCGGTCGCGCCTCGCGCGTTCTGCTGCTGCTGCCCGACGCACTCGTGTACCAATGGTTCGTGGAGCTGCTGCGGCGCTTCAACCTGAGCTTTGCGATCTACGACAAGGAGCGTTGCGACGCGCTGGAGGCCACCGATGGCCTCGACACACCGGTATCCAATCCGTTCGAAGACGAGCAATTGGTGATTGCCGATTTCGGCTTCCTGCAAAGCTCACCAAAACACGCACGGCTGTTGCTGGATGCGCCGTGGGATCTGCTCGTGGTTGATGAGGCGCACCATCTGGCGTGGTCGCCGGAAGTCACCAGCCCGCGTTATGCACTGGTTGAGGAACTTGCTGCGCGCATCCCCGGCGTCATCCTGCTGACTGCCACGCCCGAACAACTTGGTCGGAGCGGTCACTTCGCGCGACTGCGTCTGCTCGACCCCCAGCGTTACAGCGATCTGGATGGCTATCTGGCCGAAGCCGAAACGTGGCAGACCCTGTCAACCATTGCCGACCAGCTCCTGGCTGGCACCGCACTGGACGACGCGCAACGTAATTTGCTGAGCGAAGCGTTTCATGCCGACCCGGAACTGAGCGCACGCCTCACCGACACCATCGATCCCGACAACGCGCGCGAACTGCTGGCGGCATTGATCGATCGCCACGGCACCGGACGGGCGATGTTCCGCAACAACCGCGCCGGAGTCGGTGGCTTTCCGCAACGTGTTCCGCATTGGCACATTGTCGACGCCGAGCCACTGGAAGAAAGTGCCCGCCAAGCGCTGTTGGCCGAGTTCCATGCCGACATCCAGCAACCGCCCACAGCGATTGACAGCGACTACAGCAGCGATCCACGCATCGACACGCTGGTCGCGCTGCTCGACCAATATCCGCAAGACAAATTTCTGCTGATCTGTCGCAGCCAGGCCAAGGTGCTGGCTCTGGAAGAGGCGCTGCGCACAAAGAGTGGCGTGCGCGTGGCCCGGTTCCATGAAGGCCTTGGGTTGATCCAACGCGACCGCAACGCCGCCTACTTCGCGCAACCCGATGGTGCACGCTTGCTGATTTGCGCCGAGATTGGCGCCGAAGGGCGCAACTTCCAGTTTGCCCATCGGCTGATTCTGTGGGACTTGCCACTGGACCCCGATTTGCTCGAACAGCGCATTGGTCGTCTGGATCGCATCGGCCAGACCCATGCGATCGATATCCACGTTCTGGTTGTGGCCAACAGCGCGCAACACGTGCTGGCGCGCTGGTACGACGAGGGCATCGATGCGTTTCGGTACAGCCCGGCGGACGGCCGCGAGCTGCTGCGTCGGTATGCCGCGCCGCTGACCCGGCTGGCCGACGAGCATGCACGCGGCGACGACAGCCGTGACCAGGAACTGGATGCGCTGCTGATCGACACCCGCGCCAGCCACGAGGAAGCTGCCGAGTTGATCCGACGCGGGCGCGACCATCTGCTGGAGCTGGCCGCCAGCCGGGACCTGCACGCCGACGAATTGCAACAGGCGTTTGTCCGCGACGATATCGACCCGGGTCGCGACACGTTCGTGCAGCAACTGCTGGAAGCGTTCGGCGTCCATGGCGAAGAACTCAGCGGACAGATCACCGTGCTCGACCCGCAATACCTTTCCACCGATGCGTTGCCGGGTTTCGCCGAAGGCCCGCTGTCGATCACGTTCGCGCGCGAGGTGGCACTGGCCCGCGACGACCTGCCACTGCTGCGCCTCGATCATCCGCTGGTGCTGGGCGCGCTGGATCTTGCCTTGTCCAGTGAGCTGGGCAATGCCGCGTTCATGGTGGATGACCAACTGCCAGCACACACCGCGCTGCTGCAGGCGGTGTATCTGCTCGAATGTGTGGCCGACCAGCGCCTGGATATCGAACGCTTTCTGCCGGTGCAGCCGGTAATCGTGACGGTTGACACGCGCCTGACCGAGCGCCTGGAATTTCAGCCCAGCGCCATCGCGTTGCAGCGTGCGGCTGGACGGTCCATCGACATAGCACGCTATCGCAAGGTGCTGGGACGTCTGGTACCACCCATGCTGGAACGCGCGCAGACGCTGGCCACGGTCCACGCGCAAGCGGCGATCAGCGCCGCCGTGGCGATGGCAACAATGACACTGGACGCCGAGCTGTCCCGCCTGTCGGCATTACACGCGGTGAACCCATCGATCAGCGCTACGGAGATTGCCGCTGTCACCGCCGAAAGCGCCGCCGTCCTGGGCGCATTGCCTGCATCCCGCCTGCGCCTGGACTCCGTGCGCTTCGTGGTCAGCGCGGATTTCCTGTCGTTACGCTGAGCGCAGCCCGCTCCCGCGCATGCGGCCGTCCCGGGCCAGGATAGCGCCCGCCGCGGCGGCCCACGGTGCCGCGGGAACACGCAGGACCTTTTTCAGCGCATCAAACGCCGCTTTGGCTTGAGCGGAAACTTGCCGCGCCAGTATTCGATCAACACGATGCCGGCGACCATCCCGCCCAGATGGGCAAAATGCGCCACACCGGCCTGGGTGCCAGTGACACCCATCCACAGTTCCACCGCCGCATAGCCACTCACGAACAGCCACGCCGGGATCGGTATCGGCAGAAAGATCAGGAACATCTTCTCGTGCGGAAACAGCATGCCGAATGCCAACAGCACGCCGAAAATCGCGCCTGACGCGCCAATCGTGGGAAAGAACTTGTCGGGCGAAAAGAAGTACAGCACCAGCAGTTGCGCGAGCGCCGCGGCGACAGCGCAGACAAAATAGTAAACGACGAAGTTGCGGGCCCCGAACGTGCGCTCGATGACGCCGCCAAACATGAACAATGCGAACATGTTGAACGCAATATGCGTGAAGCCACCATGCATGAACGCGTAGGTCACTACTTGCCACGGGCGAAAACCGACCGACAGCAAGCCTTGCGCACCCTGCAATACGTGATCGGGCCCCCACGGCCACAATGCGAAGTATTGCAGCAGGGTGTCGCCAAACACTTGCTGGAGAGCAAACACCACGACATTGGCGATCAGCAGATTGCGCGTCACCGGTGGCAGGTCAAAATGCATCGGGCAACTCCGGAAAAGAAGACAAGCCTACCCATGCTCGCGCGATTTCACCATCACTGGGGCAACACGTCATTACCTGCGGTAACGCTTCGCGCCGAACTTGCCACCACCGTCCGCTCAGCATGGTCGGGGTATGCTTGCGCGATGAGGCACTTGAAGTGGCACAGAAATTCATTCCATCCGCAGCTTGCGACATGGTTACTGCTGGCCGGCATCGCATTGTTCGGCGCGGTGGCGCTCGGCGGGTGTCAGCGCACGGCACCGCTGCCGTTGCGCCTGACCAACATCACCGGACACATGCCCAATCTCGACTTCGCGTTGACCGACGACACCGGCAAGGCCGTTACCGGCGCCGAATATCGGGGCAAGGTTGTACTGCTGTACTTTGGCTACACGCATTGTCCCGACGTGTGTCCGCTGACCCTGGCGCAACTGCACGTCAGCATGCAGCGCCTGGGGGCGCTCGCCGAGGACACGCGAATCCTGTTCGTCAGCGTGGACCCGGCACGCGACACGCCGGCGATACTCAAGAGCTACGTCAACGCGTTCGACCCGCGTGCAGTCGGCCTGACCGGCACGCCGCGCGCGGTGGAAGCGTTGAGCAAACGCTATCGCTCTGCCTACACCCGCGAACCGGCCACAAGTGACGGCAGTTACGAGGTAAGCCACAGCTCCGCGATCTATGTGTTTGATCGTGCCGGGCGCGCCCGCGTGCTGGCCACTCCAAGCGCGACCCAGGACGACCTGGTGCACGACGTGCGGCTGCTGCTGAACACGCAGGCCAATTCATGAAAGCGCTCGGCTTCGGCATGCTGCTCTGTGCCGCCTTGCTGCCCGGCACGGTGTATGCGACCAGCGCGCAAGACGTCCGCGTCAGCCAAGCCTGGCTGCGTATCCTGCCCGGTGCCCTGCCTGCCGCCGGTTACGCCGTTGTGCAAAACACTGGCAGCCAACCGATCGTGTTGACTGGTGCACGCAGCACCATCTACGGCGAGGTGATGTTGCACTTCAGTTCGGTCGCCGGCGGTACCAGCCGCATGCGCATGGTCGACGGCATGCCGATTCCCGCCCACGGCATGGCGCACTTGGCTCCGGGCAGCTATCACCTGATGCTGACCCGCGCTCTGCATCCGGTCATCCCCGGTGACCACGTGCTGCTGACGCTCAGCTTTGACGATGGCAGCACGCTGAACACGACGTTCATTGCGCGTCCCGCCAATGCCGTGGATGCCGGACCGGACAGCGTTACGCCTCCCGCCACCGGCACCACGGCGAATGCTGCGCTGCCCGGCACCCACGGCGCTGCCCAGGACCAAGACTGACAGTGCGCTTCAGCGCAACACCACGCCGGTCGGTGAAGTCGCCACCACGGAGCGCGCCGTCCGCTGCGGCAATCGCCCGGCGCGCGACAGCCGTAGCCACACGCGCAACGCCAACAGCGCGCCCAGCGACTCAATGAACGCTGCCGGCACCCAGGTGATCAAACCACCAATCATCTGTCCGGTCAGCACATTGAACGTGAACGCGCGACCACACACTTCAAAGATGGGATACAGATCGGTGCGCGAAAAGGTGATGATCGCGCCCGCCACGATCTGCGGCGTCATGGTGATGGCCGGTGACAGCACCCGCATGCCGGCCGTCATCCGGGTCGGTGGGTGCGGACGATGCTCCAGCACCAGCGACCAGTACACAAATCCGCTGATCAGCATCGTCCAGTTCATGAAGCGATACACGCGCCAGTCCAGCATCGCCAGTGTCTGCAAAGGCGGCCAAAGCCAGATCAGCACAAATAGCACAAATAGCACGGTGGCCACGACTGGATTGAACAGCACGCCGCTGATTGCCCGCCATGGCCATGAGCGCTGCAGCGGCCTCACCAGTGCGCAGCGCCACGCCAGTGGCACGCCGGCCCGCAGCACGCTCATTGGGTACGTCGCACAAATCAGCAACGGCGCCAGATGGTGCAGCAACAATTGCTGGGTGCGATGCATGAAAAATTCATGCTCGGCGAAGTAGTCAAGATACGTGTGCAGCGATACGTAGATGATCGCCATGCCAGTCCAGAACACCAACTGGCGAGCGAAACTCACATGCAGCCGGCGGCAACCGCGCACGTACAACACGCATGCGAGCACAAACGTGGCAAGGAACACCCACGAAAACTCCCACGGCTCAATCCATTTCAACACGCCTGCCATCACTTCACTGCACCGCATTTGCCCGCATCAATCGACCAAGCATAATGTCGAGCGCCGCAGATGTCGCGACCTCGTCCGCCACGCGCTGAGCAGTCACCATGGCACAACGGCACACGGTGCCGCCCGATCGCGCGTGGCACGCATCAGGTGCCGGCGCATGCGCGCTTTTGTCGCAGCCGTCGACAAGCATTGCGGGCGCTCTGCCGGCTCATCGCCGTCGCCGGCTACCGCGCGTGCGACGCCATCCATACAGCAGACCGAAAACGATCAACAGCCCGGGAACCGCCGTGATGTTGGCCACTTTCACCCGCACGCCGAGCGCATCGATCTCGGCATTGAGTTGATGTTGCACGTCGCGCAGTTCCTTGTTGATCGCCAGTTGGCGTTGGCGAAACTGCTCAATCTCATGGCGCTGTTCCACGCTGGTGCTTGTGCTGGCCGCGGCGCCGCCACCCTTCGCCGGCTGCAGCTCATCCAGGCGACGACGGGTGTCGGCCAGCTCCTGCTCCAGCTCGTATTCCTTCTGCAGAAATTTCTGGTCCGCGACATTGCGCAACGCCTGCACCCGGGTGAACGGCCGCTGCGAAGTTGAACGCGCACGGATCGACAACAACGCGGACGAGCCACTGAGGTTGTCCACCATGTTGGTGACAAAGTCACCATTGTCGGCAAATACCCGCATCATCGTCTGGCCGAGAATGGTTTGCGGCTCCACCCACAAACGGTCACTGAGCAAGTCAGTATCCGCCACCAGAAGCACCTCCGCGCCCGCCGCCGAGTGGGCAAGATGTCCCGGTTCATCGGCGCGCTCGGGAAAGGCGCTGGAGAACGTTCCACGCAGGCGCGCCGCCAGGACGTAATGGGTGTTGTCCGGCGTGTAACCGATCAGCAATTGTGACGGGTCACCGGCTGCTGCCAGCACCCGTTGTCTGGATACCACTTTGGCCTCGGCGCTGCTTTGCAGCAGCGGCAACAGGCGCGAGGTCGTATGCGGTGCCAGATCGAAATACCCCGCGGTAGAGACGTTGATGCGTTGCAGACTGGCGGTAATCACGTCGTCGTGGTTGAGTTCAGCCGTCCCCAGGTCAAGCATGGCCGGGTGATTGAGACTGCTGCCAGCGAACTCAATCTGCAACGCGCGCGCACGGTCCAGCACCACCTTCTGCGGGTCGTAAATCACTCCCCACGCCGCGAACAACCGGTGCATGCCTGAATCGTCGTCCACCGCGGGCACGTCCGTGCGTCCGAAGTCAGGCCCCACCTGCTCCGCGTCCGGATCGACAAACACCACCAGGTTTCCCCCGCCCAGCACATACTGATCCAGCGCGTATTGCGCTGCCTCCGGCATTGCGCCGGGATGAATCAGGAGCAAGACCTTGATCGCCGGATCAACACGCTGCAATTGCCCCGCGTCCAGCTTCTTCACCGCGAATAGCTGATCAAGCTGCTGCAAGGTCGCCCACGGTGGCTCTCCAAGCGCCGCATTGCCGTCGATCGGCAGCGTGCTGATGACGCCGATCACCGGCTTCCGCGTCTGGTTCAATTCGTACAGCAGCCTGGCGATGTCGTATTCAAGGAACGCTTCGCGCGCAGGATCAAAGAAGCTGATGGCAAGCGCGGTTTCCGGCACAGACTCCTCGTCGCTGTCAGCGTCCAGTGGGCCGGACATGGCGGTGCCCGCCAGACCGAAAAACACCCGCTCGCCATTGCTGCCGCCATTGACCGCAGTCAAGCCGCTGGCCTGGGCACTGGCCTCGTCGTCTGAGTACGGAACCGGGTCGATCAATTGCAGGCGGATGTGCCCATGCGCGCGCGCGACCATTTCCTGCAACATTTCACGCACGCGCTGGTCGTAGCTGCGCAACTGCGGCAGATCGCGGGCCGCATGGGCAGAGAAGTACAGCACCAGGCGCAGCGGACGCTGCAGCGAATCAACAATGCGCAACGTACCTGGCGTCAACGTGTACAACCGGTCAGACGTCAGATCGACGCGCGAGGCATGCAGCCACCGACTGCTGGCCACGATCAACGGCACAAACACGCATACCAGCAACACCAGCATCGCCACCAACAATGTACTGCGTCGCGGATGGCGCAGGCTGTCCCAAAGACGCTGTAGATGTGGTCCGGGCATGACTCAGCGCGTCCGCTTCAGATCGAGCAGCAGCGTGCCGGCGAATAACCAGCCAAGTGTGCTGAGCACGAAGTACAACACATCGCGCACATCCAGCACGCCGCGTGCAATCGCCTCGAAGTGGCGCAGCAACGACAAGTGCGCAACGCCATTGATCAGTCTGCGCGGCAGCGTGCCATGAAAAAAATCCACGACCTGCGGCTGGCCGACAAGTATCAGCAACGCACACACCAGCGCAGTGAGAATGAACGCCACCACCTGGCTGCGTGTCAGTGCGGACAAGCACGCGCCAATGGCGACAAACGTGCCAGCCATCAGCCAGCTTCCCAGATAACCCGCCACGATCACGAGGTTGTCGGGTGTACCCAGATAGTTGACCGTGAGCCAGATCGGGAATGTCAGCGCCAGCGCCACGCCGATGAATACCCAGGCTGCAAGGAACTTACCCATCATCGCCTGCCACAACGTCAGCGGCAGGGTGAGCAGCAACTCAAGCGTGCCGCCGCTGGCTTCCTCGGCCCACATGCGCATCGTGATCGCCGGTACGAGAATCAGGTACAACCACGGATGCATGATGAAAAATGGCTGCAGATCAGCTTGTCCACGTTCGTAAAAGTCACCCACATAAAACGTCAGGACGCCGCTTACCACCAGAAACATCACCAGGAACACATACGCCACCGGGGTGACGAAATAGCTGCGCAGCTCACGACGCATGACGGCAATCACCGGACTCATGCGTGGTACTCCGGCGCGACAGCCGCATGCGCACCAGCAGTGGTGATCTGGCGGAATACATCATCCAGGCGACCACGCTCAAGTTGAATCTCCGACACCTGCAAGCCCTGTGCACGCAGCAGTTGCTCGACAGCCTCGAGAATGCGCTCGCCCGGCTTGGGAAACACGGTAGTGCGTCCGTCGAGCGGGTCAACTTCAATCGCCGCAACCTGCGGCAGTCGGCCAAGCATCTCCTGCGCCATGCTGCTACCGGGTGCACTGAAAGACACCGCACCGTGGTAGCGCGAGCGTTGCTCCAGCTCGACCGGCGTTGCATCGGCGAGTAACTTGCCACGCGCAATGATGGCCACCCGATTGCACAATGCGTGCACTTCCTCCAGCAAGTGCGTGGATATCAGGATCGTGCGATTGCGTGCCATGACGTCAATCAAGCGGCGCACCGCATGCTTCTGGTTGGGGTCAAGGCCGTCCGTCGGCTCATCCAGCATCAACACCGGCGGATCGTGCAGGATGGCCTGCGCCAGGCCGACGCGGCGGCGCAAGCCTTTGGACAGCGTGTCGATGCAGCTACCCAGCACTTCCTCAAGCTGCAACTGCTGCACCACCTCGTCGAAACGTCGATAGCCGGCTTCGCCGTACATGCCGCGCATGCGCTGGATGAACTGCAGAAACTCGTGCACGGTCATCTCCCCGTAGCTGGGCGCACCTTCGGGCAGGTAACCAAGCGCACGTTTGGCCTTGAGCGGCTCGCGACTGACATCGTACCCGCACACTCGCGCCGTGCCGAAGGTGGGCACCAGAAAGCCCGCGATCAGGCGCATGGCGGTGGTTTTGCCCGCGCCGTTGGGGCCGAGCAGGCCCAGTACCTGTCCCGGCTCGACGCGGATGCTCAACGCATCAACGGCAGTCAGGTTTCCATAACAGCGGGTCAACCGGTCTGTCTCGATCATGTCCCTTGCATCGTACTGCGCCGACGGCAGTTACCGCGCAAGGTTAGCCGATACTCGATGCGGTAAATCCCTTTGCGCCCATGCGTACGCCCGAGTACGCCCTCGCGCTGGCACCGTGGGCGCGCACTGCAAAGAATGAGTAGGCGGCGGCGGTAGGCAGTGCCGACCTGCGATTTTCACCCACTACGCCTGCACCGCACGGACCGTGGAACCCGATGGCCTGTCAGCGTGCGCAGCAGCGCTCACAGGGCGCTCCACGCGGAGACTCCGTCCAGCAACACCCGTCCGGTCCAGGACCCGGCGGGTGCCGCGGCGTTAATCGCCGGTGCTGGTTGCCGCTGCCGGCGCACTACCCGCTGGCGCTGGTGCCGTGCCCGATGGTGCCGGTGTCGAACCGGCGGGCGCTGGAGCAGGCGCCAGCATCGGCGGCTGCATGCCAGCGGCCTGCTCCGGTGTCTGCTCCGGGGCTTCGCTGAGCGGCAGATAGACCGCGTACTTCGCGTACGTGGTGATCCCGCCGCTGGCCTCCTTCACCTCTGGCGAGACGAGCACATCATAGGAGCGGTTCACCACGTCATCGAAGCGATAACCGTGAGTCTGCGAATAGGCCTTGAGCATGTCACGCGTCAGCGGTACACCAGCGAACGTGCCATTCCACATCGCCTTGAGCGCGGTGCCACCAAACGCGAGCGTGGCGCGCACACCGTTGCCGACATTCAGTCGGCCAAAGCGGTCATGACTGCCAGGAGCGGCCTTGAGTGCGGCCGCATCGGCGGTGGCCGTGGCAGCGTCCGACGCGCCGGAGGTATCCAGCGTTGGCTGCGTAGCGGCAACCAGTTGTTCGCTCTGACCGTTGACCGTCAGCGTGCTGGAATCAATCGGCAACGCAACGTCGAACGTGTAAGTCTGATCGCCGTAGTTGGTGGTGATGACAATGCGCGGCCCGATGACCTTGACCCCCAACTGTTTGGCCGCCGCATTCAATTCGGTGACCGCCTTGCTGACGACATCGTCAAAACCATCGATGCCGTTCTTGCGCTCGGTCGAGGTCGGGATCAGCAACACCGGTTGCGGCTCCGTCTGCTCGATGAACGGCACCATCTTGCTGTAGTCGACATTCGGAATCGCCGCCAACACGTTCTGCAAGTTGCCCAGACCACCTTGAATGAACGTATCCGGGTCGCCATGGATGTACATGTTGCTGAAGCGATCAATCAGATTCCAGCCGTAGGTGACGTCATACGCCCAATTGATCAGCGTCAACTGGCCGCGACTGCCCTTGCGCTCCAGGTTCAACGTGAAGTGCTTGTCCGTGCCACGCCACTTGTTGTCCAGATCCCACACAACACTGGCGCTACGCGTCGTGCTGTCGACCTGATTGAACTCCGGGGTGGCACTGGCGATGGTCAGGCCACCGTCGCCGATTTTCGGCACGGTACTGACCCAGCTTATTTCTGCGCCGGGACCGAAGGACTTGCCTGAAAGCTTGTACTTGATACCGCGATCCTGCGAGCGCAGCACCGCGTAATCCGGGAATCGGCGAAAATTGTCGAGGACGTCATAGACCTGGCGCAGATCCTTGCCGACCGTCAATGAGCGATCCACATGACCGCTACCCGGGCTGGCGACACCTGCCACGACACCGAGGGCGGCGACGATGAGCAAGGCTACAAGAAATTCAAGGACACGCATCATTCCAGAGTTCTCCGAGCGTCTCTACGCAATATCACGGTACCGTCCAAGCGTCCACGTGAGCCACAACTGGCGTCCCACAGCGCAAGACCAAGGGTTGGCACATGCCGAAGTGACGGATGTTACTGGTTCACGCGCCGGAACGCCATGCTGTTTTGTGTGGCCAATTGGCCGTCCGCAACTGCGCATAGGGTGCTGCCATACGCCGCGCCAACAGCGTTTATCCCACACCGATCACTACGTGGCATTTCCGCAAAATGGATGCCAGAGCCGCTGACTGGCAATCCGCAACGCCGTAGAAACAGCAAGTTCCCTCACACGATGCCCATTTCCAGGGCCTTGAGTACCGCACGCGTGCGATCCCGTACACCGAGCTTGGAAAGAATATTGGAAACGTGATTCTTCACCGTGCCTTCGGCCACACCGAGCGAATTGGCGATTTCCTTGTTGCTGTAGCCGCCGGAGAGCAGGCGCAGGATCTCCGTCTCGCGCTCGGTCAACGGGTCCGGCTGCTCCAGACTGGTGAAGTGGGTCTGCATGCGCGCAACGCCCGCCAGCAGCCGCTGAGTGACCATCGGCGCCACCAGCGAGCCGCCCGCCGCAACCGTGCGCACCGCGTCCACCAGTTGTTCGAGCGTGACATCCTTGAGCAGATAGCCGCGTGCGCCCGCCTTCAGCCCCTGCAGCACGAGTTGATCATCATCAAACGTGGTCAGGATGATGGTGGGTGGCAACTCGTTGCGCGCGGCCAAGGCATGCAGGACTTCCAGTCCACTCATGTTCGGCATGCGCAGATCCAGCAACACCACATCGGGTTTGATGCGCGGAATGTCCTGAACTGCCTGGGCGCCGTCGGCGCACTCGGCCACGACCCGAATGTCGTCGGCCAAATCCAGCAGCGAGCGTACCCCCTGGCGCACCAGATTCTGATCGTCGACAAGACACACGGAAATCATCGCGATTCCTCGGCTAGCGGGTCAGGAATGGTCACAACGCCCGCGTGCCGCAGACGCTGTCCGTCGTGCATTCTCGCACGCCAACCACGGCTGCATGCGCCCGCGCCAAGGCCGAGCGCACACCCCGCTTGCGCGAATGCAGCGGATATCTTGTGGTAGCGAGCGCCAAACGCCGGCGCCCGACGGTTTTGCGTGGTGCCGCGGCGTCGCGCATCGGCGGTCCCGACGACCGCGGCTGCGGATGCGCAAGGGAGCCGCTCGCGTCCGGCAACACTTACAAAACGCTCAGTGCGGGCGGTTCCGATCGCAGCCGGGCGTGCGCCAGCGCCAGGTGCTCGCCCAGCGGCAGACGCACGGTGAGCGCGAAGCCCTGGCTCACGCCACTGTCAAGAGCAACGCTGCCGCCAAATTCAGCCAGCCGCTCGCGCATGCCGGACAAACCATTGCCCGGAGCCACGCGTTCCACGCCACGACCATCGTCGCGCGCGTGCAGCCCGAGCATGTTCGCCTCGGCGTAGGCAAAGTTGAGCCACAGATTGCGCGCTCCGGCGTGCTTGGCTGTGTTGGTAATGATCTCCTGCGCGCAACGCAGCAAAACTTGCGCGCGCTGCGGGTCTTCCACGCTGAAGCGCGGCGGCATCACCACGTGCACCGTCAGGCCCGGCACGGCGTCGGTAAGGCTGCGCAGTGCCTGGGTCAGGTCAATGGCGTCATCCTGGCGCAACTCACTGACAGCCTCGCGCACATCGGCCAGCAAATGTCTGGCCGTGCTCTGCGCCTTGCGCACATGGGAGCTGGCGGCCTCGTTCGTGAGGTGGCTGGCCACCTCCAGATTCAGACTGAGAGCAGTCAGATGATGCCCGATCAGGTCATGCAGGTCGCGCGCAATTCGCATGCGTTCGGCGATCCGGCTGGATTCTGCCAGTAACGCCCGGGTCGCCCGCAGTTCCGCATTCAGTCGGCGTTGTACCTCGCGTTGTTCAGCCTGCTGACTGGCCACGGTAGAGGTGAAAAACACCAACGCGGACAACCCCAGATACATGCACACCTGCAACACCGCCATGCCCGGCGTCCATCCGGTGTAGCTGGCAATAACCGGAACCAGCAGCAGATTTTGCACCAGCAGCCAGACCAGCCCGGCAATCATCGGCATCTGCCACGGCAATACGACGGCAATCACCAGCATCAGCATCGCTGACAAACCACTCTGGCTGAACCAGCCCACGGCAATGGCCGATCCGGTGAGCAAAAGCATGCCAAACAGCTTGGCTACCTGACCGGAGACCGAGGCCCGCGCAACGGCCCGGGTACTGGTCAGTGCCAGATACGCCAGACCAAATACCCCATACGACAGGATCCAGCCCGACAACGTCGGGTTGCTCCACCACGCACTCACCCGCGCCAGGCCCCAACTGCCCTGCCACAACGGCACGCTGACGCACAGGTAGGTAAAAAACCCCGTGTAGCGCAATACGCGAATATGATTGAAATGTGGCCACGTCATGTCTCGCATCATAGGCGAGCGTGGCTCCGGTGCAATGCGTCTTGAGGCACCTCCCAGCGACTGTCCGCATCAGGCGCCACCAGCCCATCGTCACAAATTGCACTCTGTATGCGCCGACAGCGCATGGCATAATGGGGCATTCCGCAGGCCGATGGTCGGCCTTGACGGACTATCCATCCATGCGGAGCAACGAATGGCCCTTGCCATCCGCGATGTGCGCGAGCAGGACCTGAGCGACGTACTGGCACTCAACAATGCCGCCGGTCGCTCGATCCTGGCACTCACGACAGCGCAACTGCGCTATTTTTACGTGCACGCCGAGTACTTCCGCGTGGCGGAGATCGACGGGCACCTGGCAGGTTTCCTCATCGCCCTGCGTGAAGGCGGCGCCTATTCGAGTCCGAACTACCGCTGGTTTGCCGAACATTACCCGCAATTCGTGTACATCGACCGTATCGTCATTGCCAATACCTACCGTCGCCACGGTCTAGGCCGGGTGTTCTATTGCGACGTACACAGCTACGCCGAGGTGCGCGTGCCGCTGCTTGCCTGTGAAGTCCTCCTGGAGCCACGTGATGACGTCGTCGTGCTGTTTCACGGCACCTACGGTTTCCAGGAAGTCGGCCAGCAGCGCATGGGCGCGGACGGGCCGCAAGTGAGCCTTCTGGCACGTGATTTGCCAAGCTACGCCTACGTGCGCGATACATGGCTGGAACACGGTGGTCTGCCCGATGTACCGTGGTTGGCTGAGCGCGTCCGTCCGCAAATATCGGCGTCAACGCCCGTGCGTACCATCGGAAAACGCAAGCAGTGAAGGCCAAACTGGAGGCGAGCGACGCCTGTGACTTGCGGTTTGGGCAAGTAGGCATGGCGTGCGTGCGGATCCGTCGGGTCGATGCTGCTGCAGTGAGCAGCGAGCTGGAACGCCGCGTACGTTCCGCACCGCAAATGTTCGAGCGTGCATCCGTGGTGCTTGATCTGAGCCACTTGCTGCATCTGCCCGATGATGGCGCCGTGGACGCCCTGCTGGAGGCCGTACGCAGCGCCGGCATGTTGCCGGTCGGGCTGGCCTACGGCACGAGCGAGACCGAAGCGCTCGCCCGACGCATGGGGCTGCCGTTGATCGCGAAGTTCCGCGCTGCCTACGAGCCCGCCAGCGACAACGCCGCGACGACGCGGGAACCCGCGCACGCCTCGGAGCCGGATGCCGCCGCCGCGGACGTGCGCGAGGCGATCCTCGCTGCACCGCCGGCGGACCTCCCGCATACCGCCATGTACCACGCCGGCGCCGTGCGCTCAGGTCAGCAGCTTTACGCGCGCGACTGCGATCTGATCGTCACCGGCGCCATTGCCAACGGCGCGGAGGTCATTGCCGACGGCAACATTCACGTCTACGGCAGCTTGCGCGGCCGGGCCATGGCCGGAGCGCAGGGCGACACAGCTGCGCGCATCTTCGTTGCCGATTTTCGTGCCGAGTTGGTCGCCATTGCGGGTCAGTATCGTGTGTTTGAGCAGATTTCGGACAAACTCGAAGGCCAGTCCGTGCAATGCTGGCTGGACGGTGAGAAGCTGCTGCTGGCCAAATTGTGAGCAGCGCCTGCTGCCAGGTATCCCTACAACAACACTACATGTGGAGATGGGCCATTGACTGCTGAGATCATCGTTGTCACCTCCGGCAAGGGCGGGGTCGGCAAAACGACCACCAGTGCCTCGCTCGCCACCGGGCTGGCCATGGCCGGAAAGAAAGTGGCCGTCATCGACTTCGACGTGGGGCTGCGCAACCTCGACTTGATCATGGGCTGCGAACGGCGCGTGGTGTACGACTTCGTCAACGTCGTGCACGGCGAATCCACGCTCAAGCAATCGCTGATCCGCGACAAGCGGTACGACAACCTGTATGTGCTGGCGGCGAGCCAGACCCGCGACAAGGAAGCACTGAACCAGGAAGGCGTGCAGAAAGTTCTCGATGGTCTGTCCGAGGAAGGCTTCGAATACATCGTTTGCGACTCTCCGGCGGGTATCGAGAAAGGCGCGCACCTGGCGATGTATTTTGCCGACCAGGCAGTCGTGGTGGTCAACCCGGAAGTATCCTCGGTGCGCGATTCGGACCGTATCCTCGGCTTGCTTGCGAGCAAGACCCGACGCGCCGAACGCGGCGAGGATCCGGTCAAGCAACACCTGCTACTGACCCGCTACAACCCGCAACGGGTCGCCATCGGCGAGATGCTCAGCGTGAAGGACGTCGAGGAGATCCTCGGCATCAGCGTCGTTGGCGTGATCCCCGAGTCGGCAAACGTACTGACCGCATCCAACAACGGCATTCCGGTGATCGTCAATGCCGAATCGCAGGCCGGTCAGGCCTACAGCGACACCGTCGCCCGCATCCTTGGCGAAGAGCTCACGTTGCGCTTCGTCGACGTGCCCAAGAAGGGCTTTCTCCAGCGCGTATTCGGAGGCTGATCACGATGGGTATTCTCGATTTTCTCCGGCGTAAACCCGAAGCCACCGCCACCGTCGCCCGCGAACGCCTGCGTATCATCGTGGCCCAGGAGCGCTCCACTCGCGGCGCCCCTGATTACCTGCCGATGATGCGCAACGAACTGCTCGAAGTGATCAAGAAATACGTGCACGTCGATATCGAGGACATCAACATCAATGTCGAACGTGGCACCGATCACGAGATCCTCGAGCTGTCCGTGACGCTGTCAGGCGGCCCGGAGGAGCCGAAGCCGGGCAAAGCTCATGCAGACGGCACCTCCGCAAAGCCCAGACGCGCCGCCAAGGCCGGCTGATCCAGCGCGAGACCCCATCATGCCCCCAGCCACATCCAGGGTAGCGGAGCCATCGACTGAGCCTCCCGTCATGCGTATGTGCGACGTGGGGTTTGCCCTGGCTGAGCGGCTGCTGGCGCGCTTTGATCTGCAACTGAGCAAGGTACCGACTGGCGCAGTCGTCCCTGGCAGTTACTGGGGCGACAGCGAAGCTGGCGTCATCGGCAGCACGGTCTATGCGCGCGACGACACGCCGGTGCACTCACTGTTGCATGAGGCCTGTCACCTGATCGTGTTGCCCGCGGAGCGGCGTCTGGCCGTCCATACCAATGCCACCGATTCCATCGAGGAAGAGGACGCCACCTGCTATCTGCAGATTGTGCTCGCTGACGAAATCCCCGGTTTTAGCCGTGCCCGGCAGATGGCGGACATGGACGCCTGGGGTTACTCGTTTCGTTTGGGTTCCACCCGCGCGTGGTTTGAGCACGACGCCAGCGAAGCACAAACGTTCCTGCGCGCGCGCGGTCTGCTCTGAGCCCCATCGCGATCCGCATCTGCACCGCCGTCTCGTCGCCTTGCGCCGCAGTCCGGTAGCATGCGGCGGTGTGCGCGTACCATGCGCAGCCCGGATCACGCATGCTGGTGTTGCGTGGGAGACGGTTGCGCTATTGCCCTCCGCACCAGGCTACCGCTGCGGAACCCAAAGCGAACTCCCCGCGCCAGCCCTGTCGTGCATCGAAGCGCGGCGCCTGGCACTTTGCGGTAGCGCGCTGCACCAGACCGGTTCAACGGCGGGAAACGTTCGGGTCATCCGCGACATACCAGCGCCACGGCTCGTCCACGGCGCGGGAGATGCCAACGCGACTGGTCACTACCGGTTGGCCCGGCGGCGGCGTGCCGTCGTCAACGATCCGGTAGCCGCCATCGCCGGTCACCAGATCCACGCCGTCGTGTACGCCACTGATACCCAGCGCCTGGGCCAGGCGCGCCGGGCCGCTGCACAGATCGCGATCTCGTCGTGCCTTGGGGCGTGCCAAGCGCATCGCTTCCACCCCGCCCAGCGGGGCCAATGCACGCAGCAAGACGGCGACGCCCTCATCAACTTCGCCGCACACCGCGTTGCAACACCAGTGCATGCCGTAGGTGAAGTACACATACATCTTTCCCGGCGGACCAAACATCGTCGCATTGCGTTTGGTCTTGCCGCGATAGGCATGCGCGGCGGGGTCGAACGAACCGCAATACGCCTCGGTCTCGACGATGCGCCCGCTGCGCCCGTCCGCGCCCACCAGCACCTTGTTCAACAACTCCACGGCGACGACACGTGAATCGCGCCGATAGAACGTTCGCGGTAGAACTTTGCTCTTGCTCCTGGTCATGACCGCGGCCCGTTGGGTGCACGCGGCATCACTTGGCCGCCGGCGGCACAACGTAGCTGCCGACATCCGCGCGAAAGCCAATCGCCAGCCGATTCCAGCCATTGATGGCAATGATTGCCAGCGTCAGCTCGACCATGCCCTTGTCCCCGAACTCTTCGTGCACGTCGGCATACAGCGCATCGGGCAGGTCATTGCTGGAAACCTGTGTCACTGCTTCGGTCCACGCCAGTGCGGCGCGCTCACGCGCGCTGTAGAACGGCGCCTCCCGCCACGCCGACAAGAGGTACAAACGCTGTTCGGTTTCGCCAGCGGCGCGCGCATCCTTGCTGTGCATGTCCAGACAGTAGCCACAGCCGTTGATCTGCGATGCGCGCATCTTCACCAACTCGATCAAGGGTTGCTCCAGGCCGCCACGCTGCACGGCCATTTCCATATCCAGCATGGCCTTGAACGCATCGGGTGCGGCTTTGCGGTAATCCAGACGACTTTTCACGGGCAACTCCTTGAATGATGGGCGAGCAAGCGCCAGCGCACAGCGCGCTCAGCACGGGGCAAACAACTGTTGCGCATCGGCGTAGGTAAACGCCGACGCCAAGGCATCGAAGCGACCGCTCGCACGCATTTCGGTCACTGCGCGATCTACCGCGGCATACGCCAGCGTGGCAAACCGCGTGGCGGTCGTGACACGGGCCACGCCCATGTTCGCCAGTTCCTGCAAGCTCGGCATGGTCGGACCGGCGGCAACATTGACCGGCGCGTCGAGCGCGCGTACGAATCGGGCCAGTATTGCAGGCTCACGCAGGCCAATCGGGTAAATGCAATCCGCGCCAGCCGCCAGGTAAGCGCGGGCCCGCTGCACCGCTTCATCCACACGTGCAGCGGTATCGGGTGGACCATCGTGCATCCACACATCCACCCGCGCATTGATCACCAATGGCACGCCGCTCTTTGTCGCGGCATCACGTGCCGCAGCGATGCGTGCCGCCGCGGTGTCGAGCGGGCGCATCGGTCCGTGCCCGGGCGTGCCATCTTCCAGGTTGATGCCGGCCGCGCCCGCGGCAATCACGGCGCTCACCGACGCCGCCACCGCCTGCGGCGTAGCGCCGTAGCCGCCCTCGAAATCCACCGTCACCGGCACGCTGCACACGCGCGTGATTCGCGCCACTGCCGCCAGCACCTCGGCCAGCGGTAGCTGTTCACCGTCCGCATAGCCCAGCGACCACGCCATGCCGCCACTGGTGGTCGCCACCGCGGCAAATCCGCGCTGATCGAACAACCGCGCACTGCCAGCGTCCCATGCATTGGGCAGCAACAAGAGCCGCGAACGATCGTGCATCTCACGCAACTTGTGTGCGCGCTCAACCTGTATCTGCCTGTCCATGCTGTCTGCCCATGTCACGTGTTGCCAAACGCCCAGCGTACGCTGCTCGTGCCGCTCGCGAAATCGGCAGCGCAGCATCCGGCCTGCGCACGCCGTACACTCGTCACAACACCACATTGCGGGCGAACTGACCATGATGAATATCATGCCCACGCCAATCGTCGTAGCGGCCTCGCAGCCAATCGGGCTGGCGCGTGCCACGGCAACCTGCGGCATGGCAGCAGCGTAGGCGGCGGGCCGGCAGATCATGACAACTCGCCGCCTGGTACTGCTGTTCGATGGAACCTGGAGCAAGCCGGAGTCGAACACCAACGTCGAACGCACGCTCAAGCTGATCGCGCCGCGCGATTCCGCTGGCGTCGAACAACTGGTCAATTACATCCCTGGCGTTGGCGTCACGCCGGGGTTGGTGCATCTGCTCGGCGGTGCGTTCGGGTATGGGCTGGCCGGCAATGTGCTGGATGGTTACCGCTGGTTGTGCGACACGTGGCAACCCGGCGACGAGCTGTATTTCTTCGGCTTCAGCCGAGGCGCGTACACCGCGCGCAGCCTGGTCGGCATGATCTGCAAATGCGGGTTGCTCAAGCACGACAGCGGCGTGCAAGTCAGCAAGGCGGAAATTTCCGCAGCCTATGCGTTTTACCGCGACAGCAAGGACAAACCCGGCGATGCGGCAGCGGTCGCGTTCCGGGCCAAGCATTCGGTGACGGTGGACATCCACTTCATTGGCGTGTGGGAAACGGTCGGCGCGCTCGGTATCCCGGACACTGCGGCGTGGTTTCCGTTCTCGCGCAAACGCTACCGCTTTCACGATACCGAGCTGAGCAAGCGCGTCAAATATGCCTATCACGCACTGGCCCTGGACGAGCATCGCGCAGACTTTGCCCCGGCATTGTGGACACGCAATCCGTTCACCTTGGAACCTGGCGAAACGCTGACCTCGAAGAAACGCGAGCAAATCGAGATCGAGCAACGCTGGTTCATCGGCGCGCACGCGGACGTCGGCGGAGGTTACGATTGCGACGGTGCGGGACGCGCGCCGGATCCTCTGCCTGACCTGCCGCTGGCGTGGCTGCATTTCAAGGCAATGGCATGCGGCCTTGCTGGCGCCGCGTTCATGCCAGTCGCCGACGCCTGGACCGGCGTGCCACGGAATTCCTACGCCGAATTCATGGGTGGCCTGTACAAGTTGTTCAAGGCACCAACCGATCGGATCGTCGGCGCATCCGTCAACGAAACCATCGGCACGTCGGTCGGGCACCGCTGGCGCGCCGATGCCAGTTACCGTTCACCCGCGCTGATGCAAGCATTGGCTGCCGGACGCGTAGCTTTGCCGCCAGCGATTGCCGATGGGTGATGGACGCCCGCCCGATTCGTGCCCATGCCTGGTCGGCAACAGTGTTGTACTCGTTGATATTCAACCGCGCCAACGCGCCGCGGGAACGCCCGCTTCTCAGCGCTTGCGCACGAGCAGCACACCATCGCCCACCGTCAGCAAGGAGGCATCCACGCGTGCGTCAGCGAACACCTTGGCGTTGAGCGCGCGCAGGGCAACGGTACTGGGGTCGTGCTGAGCCGGGTCGGCCACTGCCCCGCCCCACAGCATGTTGTCCAGTGCCAGCACGCCCCCTGGACGCAGCAATTGCAGGCAAGCCTCGTAGTACTCGTCATAGCCGGTCTTGTCCGCGTCGACGAAGGCAAAGTCAAAGCTGGCCGCGCTGCCTGTAGCAAGCAAGGTCGCCAGCGTCTCGGCGCCCGGGCCCAGATGCAGGTCGATATGCGCGTCCACACCAGCCTCCCGCCAGTAACGCCCGGCGACAGCAGTCCACTCGCTACTGACGTCACAACACACGAGCCGGCCATCTGCGGGCAGGGCGTTGGCGATCGCCAGTGAGCTGTAGCCCGTGAACGTACCCACTTCCAGAGCGCGGTGCACCCCAAGCGCACGCACCAGCACGGTAAAAAAAGCGGCTTGATCGGGGCCAATCTGCATGTTGGCTTGCGGCAAGAGCGCCGTCTCCTCACGCAATCGCCTCTGCAATGGAGTTTCGCGTGAGTGCTTTTCCACGTACTTGGCAACCGTTGCCGAAGTTGTCCAACGCATGCTCATTACTGCCTCCTGCTGATCACTCTTCCACATGTTTCTTGTTACCCATGAACCGTTTAGCTTATACGCCGAACTGGGTACTTTGCGTGTCAAAAGTGAAATCCAGGCGCAGTGCCACGCGGCGTCGCCGAGCGCACCGGCCGTTGTCGGAGCTGACACATTCGATTGGTTGTTAACCTCGCTGCGACTCTCTCCGGCGGCGGGCAATCCACCCGAAGCGGGCCGAAGCCATCGGCATTGATGTCACTTTGTTCACCAACTCACGTCGATGCAACGGCCTGCGCCGATCACCGCGGCTGGGCAATCTGCGCCTGCAGGGCGACATCACGCGGCAACGGCGGCAACGGCTGTGCGCGCCGTATGCGCCCGTGCCAGAACCAGGCCGCCACGCCGATCACGGTGAACCCGCTGGCGCCGAGGGCAAGGCGCAACATGCTCGTCGAGAGCAAGGGCGACAGCACGCCGGCAACCACAGCGGCGAGCAGCAAGCTGGTAAATGCCTGCACCGAAGAGATGCCGCCGCGATGGTGCGGAAACCGATCCAGCAGCAACAACGTCAGTGTCGGGAACGCGAGCTGGATGCCAACGCCGTGCAATACCAGCGGCAACATCGACCACGGCAGCCGCGGCGCTGGCAACACCAGCGCCAGCAGCACATGTGCGGCGCACGCCAGCAGCATCACCACATAGCCGACGCTCACGGTAAACGTGATGCTGCGTTGTCCGGCCAGATGACCGGACAACCAGGCACCAAAAATCAAGCCCACCACCACCGGTAGAAACAACCACGGAAAGCCCTGCGCGGACAAACCCAGCAAGCCACGCACGATTTGCGGCGCCGAGGAGATATACAGAAACAGTCCGGCAAAGTTGACCGAACTGGAAATCAGCAGCGGCCAGAACAGACGGTCGCGACCAAACGATATGTAACTGGCCAGCAGCGGGCGCGGCGCAAACGACGTGCGCCGCCCTGGCGGATGACTCTCTTCCAACAACCACATCAGCACCCCCGCCAGGATCACGGTGAATGCGGTCAGCAGCCAGAAGATCCCATGCCACCCACTGACCAGCAGCAGTTGCGCACCAACCATTGGCGCGATCACCGGTGCCACGCCGAAGATCATCATCACCTGCGACATCAGCCGCTGCGCGGCCGGCCCCTCATAAGTGTCGCGGATCACCGCGCGCCCCACCACCAGCCCGGCGCCGGCGCACATCCCCTGCAGGCCGCGACACAACAGCAACATCGTGTACGTCGTTGACAACGCTGCGCCCGCCGATGCCAGTGCATACACCAGCATGCCAACCACAATCACCGGTTTGCGGCCGATGGCGTCGGAGATTGCGCCATGAAACAGACTCATCGCCGCGTACGTGATCAGGTACACGCTGATCAATTGCTGCAACGCCGTAGCGTCGACGTTGAAATACGCGCCCAGCAAGGGAAACGACGGAAATACCGCATCGATCGAGAACGGACCGATCATCGACAATGCAGCGAGCAGCCACGGCAGGCTGCGCCGTGCGAGAGGCGTGACGGAAGGCATGAAAACCATGCGGCAAAAGTGGGACCGGCAGTATAGGTCAACACCATTGGCGCCCTGCGCCACCGCCAACGCCGTGCGCCAACCGTGACCGGCTCCGCGACCGTTCGTCAGCGCCGTGTCAACGACGCGTCAATGCGATGCACAGGCATGCGTGGCCAGTCCGAGGCTCCCGCTCACGCACGTGCGGCCCCAGCCCGACCTTCGCTCTTTGCCACGACCCCATTTCCGTGACACCCGACATTACGCTAGGATCACTCGCGGAGATGGCATACCTCCTGTAACGCGCGCTCAGCGCGCGTTACCAACTGCCTCGAACGCCCCGCGTGACGAGGTTGATGATGCCTGCAACCCCGGCTTCCGGCGGTGCAGGCATGCCTGTTTCGCTGGCTGCTGGGCCCTTGTTCTGTCCAGGTCAGGAGGCAAGCAACGTGAGTATTGGTGGATTTATTGCCATCGGCGCAGGTGGCGCTGTCGGCTGCTGGTTGCGCTGGGGCTTGGGCGCGCTGCTCAACCCGGTCTTTCCCACGCTGCCGCTTGGCACGCTGGCCGCCAATCTCGCAGGTGGCCTGTTGATGGGCCTGGTCATGGGCCTGTTTGACCACTTCCAGACGTTGCCGGCGGCACTGCGCCTGCTCGTGTTCACTGGCTTTCTTGGCGGTCTGACAACATTCTCCACGTTTTCCGGTGAAGCCACCACGTTGCTGTTGCGCCAGCAGTATCTATGGTTCAGCGGACACGTCGCCCTCCATGTCGTCGGGTCGCTGGGCATGACCATGCTCGGGCTGTTGCTGGCCCGCAGCCTGCTGCAACACGCATAGGAGGCCGCAGATGACTGCCACAATGCTGCAACACGGAGTGCACTTGACATTTTACTGCCATGTGCGCGCGCGCTATAACAACGTTCTGGTAACCGAATGGCTGCTGGAACAAGCCAAACATGACGGTATCGGGGGCGGCTCGGTATTTCGCGCCACCGCCGGGTTCGGGCGACATGGCGTATTGCGCGAAGAGGCATTTTTCGAACTTGCCGACGACTTGCCCGCAAAGGTGGAATTCCTGCTGGGCGAGGACGCGGCCGAACGCCTGCTGACGCGAGTGCGCGCGGCGGGCGTTGACATGGTTTACGCACTCGCGCCGGCAGACTTTGCGGTGCTTGGCACACCATAGGATCGCACCACGCGTCGTGGCGCTAGGGAGGCACTCATGAATCAGGTCACACTGAAGCAACGGGTGAGCGACTTGCTGCATACTGCGGACGTCCGGCTGGGCGGCACCGAACCGGTCGATTTGCAGGTTCACGACGAGCGCTTGTACACGCGCGTATTCGATCACGGCTCACTGGGCTTTGGTGAGGCCTACATGGACGGTTGGTGGGATGCCGACGATCTGCCTGGCATGTTCACGCGCATGCTGCGAGCACAGATTGATCAGAAACTGCACACGTTTGACGCCGTGGTGGCGCACCTCAAGGCGCGCTTCATCAACCTGCAACGTGGCGAACACGCCTACACCATCGGCAAAGCCCACTACGACCTGGGCAACGACCTGTTCCACGCCATGCTCGGC
>JBDSWR010000062.1:0-2953 GCA_039926605.1 Rhodanobacter sp.
TTGATCAAGATGTCACTGGCGCAGGCCGACGCGGGCATGGATTTCGTCGCACCGTCGGACATGATGGACGGCCGTATCGGTTCCATCCGTACCGCGCTGGAAGCTGCCGGGCATATCCACACGCGCATCCTCGCCTACTCGGCGAAATACGCATCGGCATTCTACGGTCCGTTTCGCGACGCGGTCGGCTCGTCGGCCAGTCTGGGCAAGGGCAACAAGCACACCTACCAGATGGATGTGGGCAACAGCGATGAAGCGCTGCGCGAGATCGCGCTGGATATTGCCGAAGGTGCCGACGTGGTGATGGTCAAGCCCGGCCTGCCGTATCTGGACATCACGCGCCGGGTGAAAGACACTTTCGGTGTGCCGACCTTCGTGTATCAGGTCAGTGGCGAGTACGCGATGCTGAAAGCCGCCTCGATGAGCGGCTGGCTGGATGAGAAGGCCGTCGTGCTCGAAGCGCTTACTTCGATCAAGCGGGCGGGGGCGGATGCGATCCTTACGTATTACGCGATGGATGCGGCGCGCTGGTTGCGCGGGGAGTAGGCGTGGCCAGCTTTGCAATGGCCGTTTTTTGAGGCCTGATTCAATTTTTGCAGCGGGCCATGATGAGTGCTGAAAGCGCGTCCTTGCGTCTGCCGCCGGCAGACGGTTTACTTTCCCTTTCTGTAACGTGCTCTGCGCAGGAGCACAAAAGCTCCGGTTTCAACGAGGACCTCACGCATTGAAAGTCCGGAGCAGTCCCGCGCGCTACCATTGCCGTATCTGGTCGCAAACTTGAGCCCGCCCGCCGTGATGCCAACGCGCATAGAAATCACCCGCCCTGACGACTGGCACCTGCACCTTCGCGACGGGGATGTGATTGCTTCGGTCGTAGCGCACACGGCGCAGCGGTTTGCGCGTGCCATCGTGATGCCGAATCTGCGGCCGCCGGTGACAACCGTTGCGCAAGCTGAAGACTACCGTCGGCGGATTCTGGCAGCCCTGCCGGCGGGTTCGCACTTTCAGCCGCTGATGACGTTGTACCTCACCGAGGGCACGACGGTGGAGGAGATTGCCCGCGCCAAAGCCAGCGACAGTGTCTTCGCCATCAAGTATTACCCGGCTGGCGCGACCACCAATTCGCAATCAGGTGTGCGCGATCTGACTCGCGTGTATCCCGTGCTGGAAGCGATGGAGCGGCAGGAGTTGCCGTTGCTGATGCACGGTGAAGTCACTGATCCGGACGTTGACATCTTCGATCGCGAACGCGTTTTCATCGAACGCCATCTGCTGCCACTGCGGGACAGGTTCCCGGCCTTGCGCATGGTGCTGGAACACGTCACGACGCGTGATGGCGTCGATTTTGTCAGCAGTGCCCCAGCAAACGTGGCCGCCACGATTACCGCCCATCATTTGTTGCTCAACCGCAACGCCATGTTTCATGGCGGTATCCGGCCGCACCACTACTGCCTGCCGATTCTCAAACGCGAGACGCACCGCGCTGCGTTGCTGCAGGCGGCTACCAGCGGCGATACGCATTTCTTTCTGGGCACGGATAGCGCGCCGCATGCTCGTACGGCGAAAGAGTCTGATTGCGGCTGTGCCGGCATCTACACGGCGCATGCGGCGATTGAACTGTATGCCGAGGCGTTCGAGCAGGTGGGCCGGCTCGACCGGCTCGAAGCGTTTGCCAGCTTCCACGGTGCCGACTTCTACGGCTTGCCGCGGAATCAGGAGCACCTCGTACTGGAGCGTACTGCGTGGAGCGTGCCAGACGCATACCCGCTGGGCGAGGCCACCTGCCAGCCCATGCGCGCGGGCGCGTCAGTGGCGTGGTCGATTGTGGCGGATCAGTCTGCTTGATGGCGCCAGCAGGCAATCCACTCGCGGATGACTTGCGAAGCGTGTGACTGCTCGCTGGCGGCTGCTGCGCTGGCAAGCTCCCAGGGATTTGCGAGTGGCGAGCGCGCCGGCGCGTTCAATAAGCAAATTCGCTGAATATCGGATCGACACTGCCGTTCCATTTCCCGTGGAACAATTCCAGCTTGAGATCGGCAGGGGTCTGGTTGGCTTCGACGATTTTCTGCAGCGGGTCGAGGAAGATCGCCTCGTCGTTGCCCAGAGCATTGAGTCGCGCGCGGCGGCGCAAGCCATGTTTGGAAATTTCCAGCGCCTGCGCCGCCAATTCGCGCACCGTGGCGTGGCGGAACGGCAGCTTCAGTGCGTGCCTGGGCACGCCGTCGCGCAGTGCGTGGCGCTCTTCGCGGGTGAAGTCCTTGACCAGATCCCATGCCGCGTCGAGTGCCTCCTGGTCATACAGCAGGCCAACCCAGAATGCGGGCAACGCGCACAGCCGGTTCCACGGACCGCCGTCGGCCCCGCGCATTTCCAGGTATTGCTTGAGCCGAACTTCGGGAAACGCCGTGGTGAGATGGTCGGCAAAGTCCGTCATGTTTGCCTTGATCCCAGGCAGCATCGGTAGCTGACCGGCCATGAATTGCTTGAAGTCCTGTCCGGCAAGGTTGACGTAGTGGCCGTGCTGAAAGCTGAAGTACATCGGCACATCAAGCAGATAGTCGACGTAACGCTCGTAGCCGAAGCTATCGTCAAAGACGAAATCCAGCATGCCCGTGCGTGCCTTGTCCGTATCTGTCCAGATTTCCGAACGGTACGACTGATAGCCGTTTGGCTGGCCTTCCGTGAAGGGTGAATCGGCGAACAACGCTGTTGCCACGGGTTGCAGTGCAAGCCCGACGCGGAATTTCCGGATCATGTCGGCCTGGCTGCCAAAGTCCAGATTGACCTGCACGGTGCAGGTGCGCTTCATCATGTCCAGGCCGAGCGACCCCACCTTGGGCATGTACTCGCGCATGATTTGATAGCGGCCCTTGGGCATCCACGGCATCTCGTCGCGCCGCCACTTGGGCTGAAACCCCATGCCGAGGAAGCCGATGCCGAGGCTCTCGGCGAC
>JBDSWR010000063.1:0-23000 GCA_039926605.1 Rhodanobacter sp.
CGCCACGCGGGAATCCGGGCGTTCAACTCGCTTGCACTGAGCGCACCATCTGCCAACGCCGCGAGCAATGCGCGACTGCCGCCACGGCGGCTGCCGGCATCCAGCGCGCTGCGACCGGTGTTGCTCAGCGCCCAGTACTCCTCGCCAATGGCTGGCAGCGCCCGAATCCCACGCAGCGCCAGAGGCAACGCGTTTACATAGGCTTCCCCGGGAGCGCACAGCCAATAATCAGCGGCCCAAGCCAAAGTTTGCATCAGCTCGGCGTCGAGCAGCGCATCGGGATCGGGCAGGCACAGCGCCTGTTTCAAACGGTGACCTTCGATCGTGGCGTCGACGTTGATTGCCACGACCACGCCGACCAGTTGGCCACGGCCGAACGGCACCACGATACGCGCACCCACGCTCGCATTGCCGCAGGCAGGCGGCAGGTAGTCGAACGAGTGCGGTAGGGGTACCGGCAGGGCGACGCGCAGGACGACAGGCATGCTCACCTCATGGTGGGTCAGTGTACCCGCCTGGTTTTCTCGCAGTCGCGGATATGCCACCTCGTCTGCCAGGTTCCTGCTGTCCGGGAGTCTAGAAGTGCGGGGTAAGTGGCTCACTTTGGAAGGGTTTTGAGCTTATCCACAGTAGCTGTGGATAAGTCTGTGGATGTAACGCGCGTGGGAGCCTGCAAAGCCCGCTGTGGCGCGTTTCGTGACGGCTTGATGATCTTTTCGTCAGGAAAATAATATTTTCATTTTCAATCACTTGCAAAGCCCCCTCAGTGTCTGTTCACCAGCTCGACGGAAGGCTGACACACCGCTTGACAGATCGCCGGTGCTGTGCAAAACGCGCACTCACAGGCTCTTCCGGGCGCGTGCACGGCGCGTTATGGCCCCCGCACTGGCCGAAACAGCGGCTGGCAGATTCAGCCCCATTTTTCACCTGCGGTTCCGCAATGCTGCGGCGCGACATTGACAACTGGTGTGCCGAAAAGTGTGACGTACGCACGCATTTGCGCCATCTCGCTCGGCGTGCGCCTGCGGCAGGACCCGGCATCGAGCATCGCACGGCGCACCTCGAACCGCCTGTCGGCCGTGCCCACTCGGAGCCGCTTTTGGGGTAATGGATCGGCGTTGCTGAGTATCGACCGGCGCTGGCCCGGTGGCGTCGAGCAGGGCAGCGGACAGCGCCCGACCTGCGTTCGCGAATTGGCGCGCATCCGTATGCAGCTTGCTTGCAGGTTGCCGAAAGTTCGGGACATATCGCTACGTGATTTCCGGCCGGATAGCTCCCGTGAGCTTGTTCACTGACGAGCGTACCGGCGCGCAAGCGGGGGCCGGTGCCCGGGTAGAATGGCGAGCCTGGAGTTTGCTGCAGCCGATGAATTTTCGCTATCCCGAGCGTGCGCGCTTCGTCCACGAAGTGGGAGCCACTGTGCGTCTTGCGCTGCCGCTGATCTGCGCGCAACTGGCGGCGATGGGCAGCAATGTGGTCGACGCCGTACTGGCCGGTCATGTCAGTGCGCACGTGTTGGGCGCGGTCGCGGTCGGGGCCAGCATCTGGTCACTGGCTATCGTTACCGGCATCGGCATGATGATGGCTGTACCGCCGTCGGTGGCGCAGCTTGACGGTGCTGGGCGGCGTCCGGAGGTAGGTGCGGTGTTTCGCCAGGCGTTGTGGCTGGCGTTGGGGATGGGTCTGGTGCTGTGGTTCGCGGTGCGGCATGCCGGGCCGTTGATCGACCTGATTGGCGTGACCCCGAGCCTGCGCCATGACGTGCAGCGCTTTCTATTGGCGATCAGTTGGGGCGCGCCGGCGCTTACCAGTTATTTCGCGTTGCGTGGCTTGTCGGAGGGACTGTCCCTCACGCGGCCTTCGATGTACTTCAGTCTCGGAGGTCTGGTGGTGCTGGTGCCGCTGGGTTACGTACTGATGTTTGGCAAGTTCGGCATTCCTCCGCAGGGCGCGCACGGCTGCGGCGTCGCCACGGCGCTGGCGTTGTGGCTGGAGGTGGGTGGATTTGCAATTTATGTGTTTTGCCACCGCAATTACCGCGGGCTGGGCCTGGGTGAACGCTTCGAGTGGCCCGACCCGCGCCGTATTGGCGCGCTGATGCATATCGGGATGCCGATGGCGGTGACGCTGCTGGCCGAGGCTGGGCTGTTTGTGGCCACGGCATTGATCATCAGCAGGTTGGGCGAGGACGTGATTGCCAGCCACCAGGTTGCGATCAACATCGCGTCGCTGTTCTTCATGATCCCGCTCGGGTTGGCGATGGCGATTACGGTGCGCGTGGGTAACGCAGTTGGGCGTGGTGACGAACGCGGTGTGCGCTATGCCGGCTTTTGCGGCATCGGTTTGACACTGGCCACGCAAGTGCTCTCCGCAAGCTTGATGCTCAGCTTTCCGCACTTCATTGCCGCCTTGTACACGCACGACCCGAAAGTGATCGCACTCGCCGCACAGTTGATCGTACTTGCCGGTCTGTTCCAGTTTTCCGACGGTATCCAGGTGGCGTCCAACGGCGCGTTGCGCGGTCTGAAGGACACGCGCGTGCCGATGGCAATCACGCTGTTTGCATACTGGATCGTCGGCATGCCAGTGGGCTGGTGGCTGGCGTTCCACCACGGGATGGGCGCGCGCGGGATGTGGATGGGGCTGATCGCCGGGCTGTCAGTGGCGGCCGTCATGTTGTTCACGCGATTCTGGCGCAGTGCGTGGAAGCAGCGTTGGCGTGTGTTGCCCATGACGGTACCGACCAAGACCGGGTACGCTTGAACCCAATCATCCTGGACGCTGTCGCATGATCCCACCGCTTCCGCCGCGTCGCCGCGGCTTTTCTGGTTTTTTGCGCGGCCTGGGTCATGGCATCAACATGCTCCGGCTGGTGATCATCAATCTGGTGTTTTTCAGTGTGTTTTTCGTGGTGTTGCTGCTGCTTGCTGCAGGCATTGTCGGCAGTCGCAGCGAGCGTACGGTGCAGAGCGACAGCGTGCTGGTTATCAAGCCGCAGGGCGCGTTGGTCGAGCAGTACAGCGTCGATCCGGTGCAGCGGGTGCTGAGTGGCTTGTCCGGCGAAGCGCCCAAGCAGGTGCAGTTGCGTGACCTGATCGGGGCCATCGATGCGGCTGCCAGGGACAAGCGCATCACCCGCATCCTGCTTTTGCCAGGCGATCTGAGTGGCGGTGGGTTTGCCGCACTGCGGGACGTCGGCGCAGCGCTGAATCGCTTTCGCGATGCCGGCAAGCCGGTGATCGCGTGGGCGGTGAATCTGGACCAGGGGCAGTATTACCTGGCAGCCCACGCCGATCGCGTGCTGCTTGATCCCCAAGGCAGCGTGATGCTTACCGGCTTGGCAAATTACCGGTTGTTCTACAAGGATCTGCTGGCCAGGCTCGGTGTCGATGTGCACCTGTTCCGCGTTGGTGAGTTCAAGAGCGCGGCTGAGCCATACATCCTTGACCACGCTTCGGAGGAGTCCAGGAAGGCCGACAGCTACTGGATGGGCGGGCTGTGGGACACCTATCTGGCTGAGGTCGGCAAACTGCGCAAGATCGATCCGGCAACACTGCGCGACGACATTGATCACCTGCCGCAGCACGTCGCCAGCACGCAGGGTGATCTGGCCCAGCTTGCCATCAACGAGCATCTGGCTGACGGCGTGGCCACGCGCGCCGAGCTGGTGGCGATGATGCGCGCCGCCGGCGTACCAGCAGACAAGAAGGGGTACAGTTTTCGTCAAGTGAGTCTGGGACAATACGTTGCCCGTCAAACGAAAGACGTCGACGCAATTGCGCCGGGAGTCACGGTGGTGGTTGCCGAGGGCGAGATCAGCGCTGGCGAGCAGGCACCGGGTGCGATTGGCGGCGAATCCACCGCGCAGTTGATTCGCGCTGCGCGCGAGGACCGCAAGACCAAGGCACTCGTGCTGCGCGTCAACTCGCCGGGCGGTGAGGTCTACGCCGCCGAGCAGATCCGCCGCGAAGTGGTACTGACCCGCGCGGCGGGTATCCCCGTGGTGGTGTCGATGGGTGACGTCGCGGCCAGTGGTGGCTACTGGATCTCGATGAACGCCAACCGCATTTTTGCCGAGCCGAACACCATCACTGGATCCATCGGCATATTCGGTTTGTTCTTCACCGTGCCGGACACGCTGGCCAAATTTGGCATCCAGAGCGATGGGGTCGCTACCGGACCGATGGCCGGCGCGTTCGATGTCACCCGCCCGCTCGACCCGAATGTGGGCGCGCTGATTCAGGCCACGATCAACAAGGGTTACCGTGACTTCGTCGGCAACGTGGCAAAGGCGCGTGGACAGAGTTTTGCGGCAATCGACGCGATAGCCCAGGGCCGCGTGTGGACCGGCCAACAGGCGCTGGAGCGTGGTCTGGTTGATGAGATGGGCAACCTGCGCTCAGCTACGGCATACGCTGCCGGGCTGGCCAAGTTGGGCAAGGATTACCCGGTGCGTTATCGCGAGGCACCGCTGGGCGCGTTCGAGCGCCTGATGCTCAATCTCAACCACAATGTCAGCGTGCACGTGCTGCGGTCGTGGGGTGTACGCCTGCCCGGCTGGGTTGCACAGGTCCCGGGCTTGGTGCCGCAGCTGCGCTGGCTGCGCACCGCGCGAGCGGGCGAGCCGAACATCTATGCGGATTGTTTGTGCAGGCCACGCTGACCGCTTCCGTCGCTGGTGATCGGCGAGACCGGTTTATTGCGCTTGTGCGTCGATCTGCTGGCGCTGCCGCTCGGCCGCTTTGTCTAGCACTTTCTGCACATCGCGCGCCCTCTGCTCGGTTGCGCGCAGCGTATCGAACGGCGTACTGATCGGTGTTGGTGGTTTCGGCTCCGCCGGCGGTGGCTTGGATGAGCACGCCGTGAGGGCACACACGCACAGCAACAATGACAATGCTTTCATGAGCGTCTCACCTGCAGTCCGGTAGCAATCAGTGTGCGGCGCGATGCCCGGTCAGGCAAGCTCACACCGCATAACATCACCAGTCAAAACCCTGGCTTTGCAAACGGTGCTGGCTGTGCAGCGGGGCCGTATGCCAAACGCGACCGTCAATCGAAGCTTGTTTGCCGGCGCGGGCTGCCCGCCGGCCTTCGCCCGTTCGGCGCGGCAAGAGCACGCGCGGTGGGCGGTACCGGCCCCACCAAGGCGTTTGCGGTTCTGCGTTACGTGGCGCGTGTCGGCGGGCACTGCCGCCCTGCCAGGGCACTCGAAGTTTCGGTCACGACGAAGGGCACTCCACGGGTGGTGTTTCCGTCCACGCGGATTGTGCAGCGGAGCCCGCGGGCTGTTGTCTCTATGCGCGTAGTGGCATTCCAGCTTAAGCTCGGCGCATGAACAGCCGCATCGACGCTTGGCAGTTGCATGGTCACACGGCTTTGGTCACCGGGGCCAGCCGCGGGATTGGTTATGCCACGGCACGTGAGTTGGCTTCCCTTGGGGCAAATCTGTTGCTGGTGGCGCGCGATGCCGATCGGTTGGAGCAGGTGCGCGTGGAGCTGGCTGACGATTTCAGTGCGGGCCGGATCCTGGCGTTTGGCGCCGATCTCACCGAAGCCGAAGAGCGCCTGGCGGTGTTCGACTGGATCAACGACCTGGGCACGCCGCTGTCGTTGCTGGTCAACAATGTCGGCGGCAACCGGCCTGCAGCCACGCTGGATTACGCCGAAGGCGATGTGCGCAGGATCTTCGAGAAGAACTTGTTCAGTGCGTTCGAGATGTGTCGTCTCGCCCACCCGCAACTGGTGCAGCACCCTCACGCAGCCATCGTCAACGTGGGTTCGGTGGCCGGCATCACGCACGTGCGCACCGGCTCGGCCTATGGCATGAGCAAGGCTGCGCTGCATCAACTTACGCGAAATCTGGCCGTCGAATGGGCGGTGGATGGCATCCGCGTCAACGCCGTTGCACCTTGGTACATCCGCACCCAGCGCTCTGAACCGGCGTTGGCGGACGCCGATTACCTGGACGAGGTTCTCGAGCGTACCCCGCTCAGGCGCATTGGCGAACCGGAAGAAGTTGCCGCTGCCATCGCGTTTTTGTGTATGCCATCAGCCAGCTACATTACCGGGCAAGTCCTGGCAGTGGACGGTGGTTTCCTCAATTTCGGCTTTTGAGCGGTCATCGAGGGGGAAGGGTGGCGGCCTCCCGGGCAGTGATGCGTGCGGTGTTATGTCGCAGTCAGAATGGCCAGCTCCAGCCGTTGACTGCAGTGCACATGGCCACAGTATGGGGTGAATTGGCGATGTGAGTTACGGGTTTCACCCGGCGCGGCGTACCCGCCGAGTCCGCCCGGGCCGCGCTGCACAACGATTGTGCCCGGTGCTCAGCGATAGACGAACCAGACCGCTGAGCAGGCTGCACGTGACCGTACCTCCGATAGTTCGCGAGAGGCATTTAAAGTGGTGGACTCTCGAAGTTGCAAACCCCTTTCTGGAAAGTTATGAATTCGTTGCGCTTTCCTGTGTTTTTCGCTAACGTCGCCCCGTGCCCGCTATTTTGTGCTTGTTGAAGTGATCGCCAAGGAGCGTTGCTTTCAGTGCCAGGGCCGCTTTCAGATGTCCCCCCGCGAGTGGTTCGAGAAGAATCTGCGAGCGGGAAACGATTGCTCAAGTAACCATTAGGTGGAGAGACTCCATATGAAGCTGCTCACGAACAAACTTACGACCGCAGTGCAGACCGCGCTGGCGGTTGGTGCATTCGCGCTGGCAGGCAGCGCGTTTGCGCAAGATGCACCTGCCGACCAGGCTGCTCCGGCACAAGCCCAAACCCTGCAGGCCGTCACGGTTACTGGTACGCGTATTCGCAGCGTGGACTTTGAGACCGCGCAGCCGATCATCGTGCTGGATCGCGCCGCGATCGAGCGCCAGGGTTTCAACTCCGTGGCCGACATCCTGCAGAACCTGCCGGAAGCGGGCTCGCCGCCAATCAGCCGCTCTTCGGTGCTGGCGTCCGGCGAGAACGTCGGCGGATACTATATCGACCTGCGTAACCTTGGCCCGAACCGCACGCTGGTGCTGTTGAACGGCAAGCGTCTGGGTACGACCACTGACGGTCTGCAGGATCTGTCGCAAGTTCCGATCTCCGCCATCGACCGCATTGAAGTGCTGAAAGACGGCGCCTCGGCGATCTACGGTTCCGACGCCATCGCGGGCGTGGTCAACATCATTACGCGCAAGAACTTCGACGGCGCGGAAGCCAGTGCCTACGTCGGCCAATACGACCAGAACGACGGCGAGAAGCAGACTTACAGCATGACCATGGGCGCGCACAGCGATCGTGGTTCGGTGCAGTTCACGGCTGAATATACGAAGGAGGATCCCGTTTGGGCAAGTGATCGCCCGTACAGCGCGTTCCCGCGCACCAGTCGTCATCCCACATCCGGCTTCTCGATCGTCTCCAAGGAAGGCAACTTCTTCATGGGCCCGGACTATTGCTCGTCTGGTCTGTGCGCCCTGAATCCAGGCGGCAATCCGGCCAATCCGGCGGACTGGCACAATACGGGTGCCGGCGGCGGCGCCAACGATCGCACAAACACCAACGCCCAAATGATGCTTAACACCGGCATCGAGCGTCACTCGTTGTTCGTCAGCGGCGATTATGCCATCACCGACAACATCAAGTTCTCCAGTGATTTCCTGTACAACAAGCGCAGCACCACGCAACAGGTAGCCGGTTATCCGTTCCAGCCTGCGTTCGTGTTGCCGTTTACCTTGCCGAACGATCAGACACATGCAATTGATCTTTCCCCGGACAGCTATTTCAACCCAACCGGCGAGAACATCGACTTTTACCGTCGTGGCTGGGAAGTTCCGCGCGTCACGAGGAGCAATCTGCAGACCTACCGCTTCTCCGGAACCCTGGAAGGGAGCTTCGACATTGGTCAGCACACCTGGAACTGGGACGTCGGTGGCTTTGTCAACAACAACGACCTGGTCAAGACTCAGCATGGCGACTTCAGCCTGATTGGCGCCCAAGGCGCACTTGGGCCGTCGTTCCTCGACCCGGCCAGCGGTCTGGTTACCTGCGGCACCGGTCCGGACAATGCGCTTCCGTACGGCAGTGCTCCTGGCTCGTGCGTTCCATGGAATCCGTTCATCCCGTTCGGCGGCCCCGGCTCGAACTCGCTGGCCGATCCGCAACTGCAGGCTTACCTGTTCCCGTTCTACCACGACACCGGCAACACACGCACGGTTGACTACAGCGCGAACCTCACGGGGTCGGTCTTCACCTTGCCGGCTGGCGATCTGAGCGTTGCCGGCGGTTTCGAGTATCGGCGCGAATCCGGCACCTTTGTTCCGGACGCGTTCAGTCAGGCGGGCATCAGCACCAATCTGTCGTCCGGTCCGACCGGCGGGTCTTACAACGTCAAGGAGTTTTACCTTGAAGTCGAGGCGCCGCTGCTGAAAGATGTCCCGTTCGCAAAAATGTTGACCGCGAATGTTGCCAGTCGTTACTCCGACTACAGCACGTTCGGCACCACCACCAACAACAAGTACAGCCTGGCCTGGAAGCCGATTGAAGACTTGCTGGTACGCGGCACGTATGCGGAAGGCTTCCGTGCCCCGACCATCGGTGATTTGTTTGGCGGCCTCAGTGGCACGTTCGACTTCTACACCGATCCGTGCGATATCAACAATGGTTCGGCAGCGATCAACCCGGCAGTAGCTGCGCGCTGCTCGGCCGGTTTCGCCGGTCAGCCAGGTACTCCGGCTAACTTTGTGCAGATTGGCCAGGGCGGCGCTCCGTGCACGGCGTTCCCATGCCAGACTGGTACGCAGTTCTTTGCTGGCGCCAATCCAAATCTGCAACCGGAAACCGCCGTCAGCCGCACGCTGGGCCTCGTCTACAGCCCAAGCTGGATCGAGGGCCTTGATGTCAGCCTCGACTGGTACCGCATCCGTATCAACAATGCGATCACCGGCGACAGCACGACCGACCAGCTCAGCGACTGCTACATCCTCGGTGTGGCTTCACGTTGTGACCCAACGCTGTTCCGTCGTAACCCGACCACTGGTATCGTTGACTTCGCGTTGCGCGGTCAGCGGAATTCAGGTTTTACTGACACGAAGGGTTACGACTTTGGCGTCAACTATCGCCTGCCGCAGTTCTCGTTCGGGCGGTTTGCGATTCATTGGAACACGAATTACGTCGATTACCTGAACACCAAGCCGGACGATCTGCCGGACACACCCGTGTCGCCGTCCACCAGCTTCGCGGGCGCTTTCCGCATCCGTTCCAACGCCAGCCTGGATTGGACCTTGGGTGACTTTGGCGCAACGTGGACGTCGCGCTACTACTCCAGCATGAAGGAGCGGTGCTCGTTCAATAACGTCCCGGGCGGCGGTCCAGAGTGCAACATGCCGGATTACATTGCTCCAGACGTCGGCGCGCTTCGGTTGAACCGTAGCGGTGCGAACACGTTCCATGACCTGCAGGTCCGCTGGAATGCACCATGGAATGCCACGATCTCGTTCGGTGCGAACAACGTGTTCGATCACGTCGGACCGACCATGTACTCGGCACCGAACTCGCAGTACGCGTACTACGGTGGCTTTGACATCGGTCGGTTCTACTACGTGCGGTACAACCAGAAGTTCTAAGCTGAGGCTTGGTTCCATGGTTTGATGAACGGCCCCGGAAACGGGGCCGTTTTTTTTGGGGTGTGCTCGACGCGGCCAGCTTTTCCGCGAGTCACACACCCGATGTTCGCGAGCAAGGAGGCTCAGGCGAACGCCAGTGATGTGGCCTCTTTCGCTACGGCTGGTTGGATATATATTTCCGCACCCAGCTCATGCGTCCGATTTACGCCACTTCCAGTAAGGGGCGCGGTGGCGCGTCGGCCACCAATGCGCAGGCTGCGTGGGCGAGCAAGTGCATGCGCTCTGCAGAGCGTCAGAAGTCCGCTTCGTGCTCTTCGGCTGCAAATCCGATCATGGCGGCGCCTTCACCGACGTTGACCATGCCGGTGATGCTCATGGGTGCCTCGAGCAAGTCCACACCAGTCTCCGCGCATGCCGCTTGCAGGTCCGCATAGCCGGGGAGATGTCCCAACACTGCCAGGTCACCGCCGTAGCTGACGCACACCACCGGCACCAGCAGGCCGGCGCGGACGCGCCGGGCGGCGTAACCAAACAACGTTCCGGCGCCCTGTTCGAAACCACGAATCTTGCCCACCGGGCCAGTCTCGCCGCGATAACAGCGCAACAGCGGTTTGATATCCAGTGCAGAGCCAAGCATCGCGCTGAACAAGCCTACGCTGTGGTCGTTCTTTTTTTTGGCGCGCGCGCGCAAGTAGTACAGGTCGCGCGGCAGGAAATAGCCGTACGTGTTGTTGGCGATGAAATTGAGTCGCTCGCGAATCGCCGCTTGTGGCTCCTCGGCGGCAATCATTCGTGCTGCTTCGTAGATCGGCGGTGCGGCACCGGCGAAAAGATTGCGCGTGTCGATCACGCGCATCATGAACGGCCCGCTCACGCCGGCTGCGTCGCGGGCGGCTCGGTAGCCTTTCAAGATCGCGAAGCTGGCGAGGTGGACGTTCTCGTTGATCGGGCTGCGGGTTGCCGTCACCGTCAGGCAGAACACGCAGTCGTGCTCCAGCGCCAGCTTGCCGAGAAAAAGTTTTTGCACGTCCGCGACCGAGCACGCTTCCGTTTCCGCAGAGTGGCTGCGGCTTCCCAGACGGTGGTCGATGAAACGCTGAATTTCGGCCGGGCTGCGGTCGTCCATGAAGACTTCGCCATCGACACGCACCGTGATCGGCAGAACCGCAATATTGTGCTCAAGCAAGAACGCGTGCGGCAAATCGCACGATGCATCGATAGCCAAACCCGTCCGCATAGCATTCCTCCCCCGCGGTGCACTGTATGAGGCAACATAACATGCGCAACACCTGACGTTCACGCGCTGTGGAATGGACGCGCGGCTTCCGCACGCGTTAGTGTGGCACCAGCACCTGAGCGTTTGGCAGATCCCGGTATAATCAGGCCGTGCCGCGCCCGGAATCTCTTCCGAAACTTCGGTAGGGTTCGCGGCGCCAACCGTGGGGAGCGCCGGTTTCTGCCTCCTGCCTGCTGGGGTACTTGGCTGCGCGAGCGGCAGATCGGTGTCGGGTGAACGGGCGGCGTTGGCTTGTCCCACGCCCCTCTAGCGGTGGCGCTGGTTGCGGCGCTTTGCGCCCGTCCAGTCAAAGCGGCGCTGCGACGGGCCGTCTTCCCGTAAAAACCTGCGACTTCAGCACCCGTTTAGTTTCACCTGCAAATTCGGCCCCCAACCGCCCGAAAACGGGGATTTTTGGGGCACGTTTGTTTCTTCACTGTCACTCAATTGTTGACATTGTGTAAACGACGCGCGATAAAAGGCGGCAGATTGTCGCAGGTGGTCGGTCGTTGAGGCACAAACGGGTGTCCGAAATGGAGTGATGTTTGTGCACTGTTTGGGTGCTGAAGTCGCGGTTTGGGGGATGTGTTGGTCCGTGACATGTGGCAGGCAGAGCGGTGGTGGTCATTGAAGGCGTGCGCGAGGCGGTCAGGTTTTCCGGTGGATTTTGGTCCTGTACGGGTATCAGCCGACCAATTAAATCAAACTTGAGGGTGTTGTCATGAAGCTTGGTGTCAAGAAACTTTCTTCGGCGGTTCGCCTGGCGTTGTCGCTGGGTGCTGTCATTGCGGTCGGCACGACCAGCACGGCGTTTGCCCAGGATGCCGGCGCACAAGACGCGGCAAACGCACCCGCCCCGCAGTCGGCCAAGACGCTGGAATCGGTGGTAGTAACCGGTTCGCGCGTACGCCGTGTGGACCTGGAAACCTCCAACCCGGTGCTGACGATCGACCGCGCGCAGATCCAGGCCAGCGGCAAGCAGACCGTTGGCGACCTCGTGCAGCAGTTGCCAGCCATTGCTGGTGATGCCACCAATCCGAACGTCAACAACGGTGGCGGCTCCGGCGCGTCCACCGTTTCTTTGCGCGGTCTGGGTTCAAACCGCACGTTGATTCTGGTCAACGGCCATCGCGTGTTGAACAACGACATCAATACGATTCCAGCGAGCATGGTCGATCGTATCGAAGTGTTGAAGAGTGGTGCGTCGGCAACCTACGGTTCGGATGCCATCGGTGGCGTGGTCAACTTCATCCTGCGCGGTGATTTCCAGGGCGCGCAGATCAGTGCCAACTACGGTTCTTCGGACCGCAATGATGGCGATCAGCGCGGCTTTGCCGCCACGTTCGGCACCTCGTCGGACAAGGGCAATATCGTTGCCGGTATCGACTACAACAAGTTCGACGCTGTCTCCTCGGGCGATCGTGACTTTTCCAAGTTTGCCACCTACCTGTATTCCGGCTCGGTGTTCAACGCCGGTTCCAGCCGCAACCCGAATGGTCGCGCCTTCCTGCCGGGAGCCGGTAGTGTGACGCTGGCCCATCCGGTCCCCGGCAAAACCACTGCGGCTGATTACCGGCCGTACAACGGCAGGACCGACGCCTACAACTATGCGGCACACAACCTGATCCAGACCCCGCAGGAACGTACCAACGTGTTCGCGTTGGCGAACTACAACCTGACGGACAATGTGTCGGCGTTTTTCAATGCGTTCTACAACAAGACCACCGCCCACGCGGCATTGGCGGCGCTGCCGTTTGATGCGAACAATGACGGCGTGAACATCTCGAAGGACAACTATTACAATCCGTTCGGCGTCGACTTCGGGCCCGGCACGGACGCCAGCGGTGCGCCTTCGGCCAATAACTACCTGACCCGTTGGACCAATCTCGGTCAGCGCGTACTGCAGTTCTCGACCACGACGGGACAGGCCGTAGCCGGACTGAAGGGCAATTTTGGCGCGGACAGCAGTTGGCAATGGTTCGGCGATTTGAACTATGGCCGCCAGAGCGCACTGCAGGTCAGCCCGGGGTACGTGTATTACAACGGCATGAAGCAGGCCTTGGGGCCATCCTTCATGGACACGGACGGTGTGGTGAAGTGCGGCAGTGCAGGCAATGTGATTGGCGGCTGCACGCCGATCAACGTCTTCAACCTGGGTGATCCGGCTACACGGACCGAGCTCCAGAAGTTTGGTGCTGCGCCGTTCTACCAACGGTTGCAAACTTCCCGTCGTGCTGAAATCGGTGCCAACGGTGCCTTGTGGGATCTGCCAGCAGGCACGATGCAATTGGCAGTGGGCATGAGCTATGACAAGGAATACCAGAAATATCAGGTTGACTTGATTGCGCAGACGCAGGGCGCGGATGGCACCTGCTTCATCTCGCAGGAAGCCTGCTCGACACCGCTGAGCGGCAGCTTTGACGACCGCGAGGCCTACTTCGAGACGTTCATACCGGTGTTGGCCGACATGCCGTTGATCCATTCATTGAATGTGACGATCGGTTCGCGCTTCTCCAAGTACCGCCCCGGTGGCACTAGCTGGGACCAGAAGTTCGGCGTCGAATGGCGGCCGATCAGCGACTTGCTCATTCGCGGCACGGTGGCGGGCGTATTCCGCGCACCGAACATCAACGAACTGTTCGACGGCGCGACGGGTAGCGCACCACAGGTCAACGACCCCTGCAACAACCTCACTGCGGGTGAATTGGCGGCACATCCCATCGCCTGCCAGTTTGTTCCGCCAGGGCACACACAGGCAACGTCGCAGATTTCTGGCGTCACATCCGGCGCCGTTGCGGCGGGCGTCAACCTGAAGCCGGAGCACGGCAAGTCGTATGACTACGGGTTCGTGTATGACCCCAGCTATGCGCCTGGGCTGTCAGTCAGTGCCGATGTGTGGCGGGTGACGCTGGACGACACCATCACACCGGTGGGCGCACAGACCGTTGCCAACAGCTGTTTCGCGAATGAAAGCAGTCCGTTCTGCGCCCTGCAGCATCGCAACGTCAGTGGTGAGTATGCATTCATCCAGCAGCCGACCGTCAACCTCGGCAAGCTGAATACCAAAGGTATTGACGGCAGCATCAAGTACAAGATCCCGCACTTCGACGTGTTCGGTCAGAACTACGGTGACCTCACCGCGTCTCTGGATACGACTTACCTGACCCGCTACAACAATGATACGGCTCCGGGCCAGCCTGGCGACGTCACCATCCATATGGCAGGTCACTACAACAATCAGTACGGCAACTTCACGCGCTGGCGCGGTCTGGCTCAGGTCACTTGGTTGAACGGACCGTGGAACGTCAACTACAGCTTGCGTTACATCGGCGCGGTGAAGGTGGGCTGGCCGCTCAATGCACCCGAAGGCTTGTCCGGCGACCCGGGTGTTCCGGGCACCGTGCTGAGCTACGCGCCAGTGAAGTATCACAACTTGGCGATCGGCTATAACCTGGCCGCGTACCACACGCGTCTGGATGTGGGTGTCAACAATCTGTTCGACAAGCAGCCGCCGTTGATGTTCCAGAACAACGTGCTGAACTCGAATACCGATACCAACACATATGAGACGATTGGTCGCTACTTCTGGGGCCGCGTGACCGTGACGTTCTGATCTAAACCTCAGCGTCGCTATAATCGAACCGCGCGGTGTAAGCCGCGCGGTTCTTTTTTTGAGTGGAGCGGCTTTGCCTCCTACACATACCGACATCTCGCGGATCCTGTCGGACCTCGAAAGCGGCCGCATGCAGCGAGTCGAACAGGTCTGCACGCGCTTGCTGCAAGCCAGGCCGAATGACGAGAACGGACTGACTGCGCTGGGAATGGCCCTGCAACGACACGGCAAACCCCTGTTGGCCGTCGCCGTCTACGAGTACCTGCGCGATCAGCATCCCGGGCGTATGGGGCACTGGGGCAACCTGGGCAACGCGCTGCGCGAAGCGAGCCTGCACGATGACGCCGAACAGGCCTATCTGACTGCGCTGAAACTGGCGCCGGACGACGCGGTAATACAGGGCAACCTTGGCTTGTTGAACAAGGAACGTGGGAATTATCCCGCCGCGCGGCGCTATCTCGTGCAGGCTGCGCTCGCACTCCCCAATGACCACGAGTTCTGTATTTACGCCGCAATGGCCTGCTGCGAGTGTGGCGACAATGCCGAAGCTGCCGCGTTGGTTGCCGATTGGCGCGAGTGGCTACCACTGGGTGCAGAGTTGTCGGTTGATCTGGCGTGGCTGTTTACCCAGACTGGGCGCATCGCTGACGCCGAACTGCTGCTTGATGATTCGTTGCGCCTCGACGGCGCCCGTCCGCGCACGCTGGCGCGCATGGTCGGGTTGCTGGAGCGGGTGAACCGATTGCAGGACGCCGACGCTTTGCTGGCAACCTTGCCAGCGCCGGAAACGCTGACGGACCGAGCCGACCAGATCGATGTCATCAGCGCGATGGGCGTGATGGCCTTGCGCGGGCGCGACCCCGCTGCGGCGCGTGAATTGCTGCAGCGCCTGATCGCGATGACGACGGAAGTCAGCCATCTCGGCAACCTGTATTTCGCGCTCGCCAAGGCCTGCGACAAGCAGGGCGATACAGTCGCTGCCATGCAGGCGCTGCAGCGGGCACATGCCGCGCAAATGCAGAAAGCAGCGCAATTGGTGCCCGAGTTGCTGCTGCCCGGGTTGCCGCCGTTGTCACCTGCGCTGATCCGCATGACCCCGGCGCAAGCCGAGGGATGGACACCGCCGTTGCCCGTCGCTGGCATGCCCGCTACGCCGATCTTCGTGGTCGGCTTTCCACGCTCGGGCACCACCATGCTCGAGCAGATGCTGGATGCGCATCCCGGTTTGACCTCGATGGACGAGCAGCCGTTCCTGCAGGGCGTGAGCGAGCAGGTCATCCGCAGTGGCGTGCAGTATCCCGAAGCCCTCGGCGGACTGGATCAAGCCACCTGTACGGCCTTGCGCCAGCATTACTGGAAACAGGTGCGCACGGTGGTCGACTTGCCACCAGGTCAATGCCTGGTCGACAAGAATCCGCTGAACCTGCTGCACCTGCCGTTGATTTGCCGGTTGTTTCCCGATGCGCCGATCATCCTCGCGTTGCGCCATCCGTGTGATGTCATCCTGAGTTGCTACATGCAGAATTTTCGCTCGCCGGGGTTCCAGGTGCTGTGCTCGTCGCTGGAGCGGCTGGCGGGCGGCTATGTCAATGCCATGCATTACTGGATCCATCATGAAGCGCTGCTCAAACCACGTGTGTTGCACCTGCGCTACGAGGATTTGCTGGACAACTTTGATGCCGGGGTCGCACGCATCGGCACTTTCATAGGCGTTGTCGACGCGAGCTCGCTGCGGCATTTTGATCAGCACGCGCGCGCCAAGGGTTTCATCAGCACGCCGAGCTATGCGCAAGTTACCCAGCCGCCAAACAAGTCGGCAGTAGATCGCTGGCGCCGTTATCAGAGCGAGTTCACGCCACTGCTGCCGGCCCTGCAAGACGTCATGGAGCATTGGGGTTATGCCAGTTGATCCGACCGTTGCGAGCGGCTTTCCCGTAGACAATCTGCGCAGCTATGTGCAGGTGTTTGATGCGGCGTTACCCGTGCCATTTTGTGCGCAAATGATTGCCTCGTTCGAGCAGATGAAGGAACACCATGTCGTGCGCAAGCCCGGTTGGCGTGAAGGGCTGAACGCCAGCGCGTGGACCGAGCTGGATTTGTCGGCACTCGCCGACGATGCGTTCAAGGGCTATTTCTACAAGCAGATCGAGGACTATCTGGCGATCTACAACCAGCGCCTGGGACTGACCATCCCGGTGCCGCCATCGCCGCTGATCTCCCAGATGCGCCTCAAACGCTACGTGGTCGGTACCGGCGAAGCATTCCAGCCGCACTTCGATGCAATTTACGAGGTCGCGCATCGCTATCTGGTGTTTCTGTGGTACCTCAATGATGTCGAGGAAGGTGGGGAGACGGAGTTTTGCGATTTGGGCATCAAGGTCGCTGCGCGCGCTGGGCGCTTGCTGGTATTTCCGCCGTACTGGATGTATCAGCATGCCGGGCTGCCGCCGCTGTCCAACAACAAATATTTCCTGTCGCTGTATTTGCTGTTTCCGCAAACGCGGCTGGCGGCAGCGCCTTGAGTCCATGCCGAGCGCAGGTGCATGTCGCATCGGCATGTGGCGTGGAGTGGAACGCACTGCACGGACGTGCGCGTGAGCGGTAGCGAACCGTCCGCGTCCCGGCCGTTGCACTCGGCAACGGCGCCCTGGCAGGCCTCGGCTGCGGCGCGTGCAGATACAGAGCGTTGTCTCGCCGACACGGCCACGCTCGGTGCACGGTCGGCACTGGATGCGTTGTGCGCGCGTTTACGCCCTTCAGGCGCAGCGGCCTGGGTGGACTGTGCAAGGCTACTGTTGCAGAGCGGGCAACCGACGTTGGCCGCGGCACTGCTTGATCGCGCGCAGGACGTTGGCCTGCGGGCCGCGTATGTCGGCTACTGGTCGGCGCAGGCGCTGTGGCAAGCGGGTGCGGTCGAGCGCGCCGAAGCGCAGTTGCGCGAGATGCTGGCGACAACGATCGATATCGACGCTGCAACTTTGTTGGCCCAGGTTTTGCGTGCGCAAGGCCGGTTCAACGCCGCGAGCGCAGCGATGCAACTGTGCGTGGATGCCCCGGGCGCCGACCGTGCCCAGCTTGTGCGCACCGTGCAGTTCATGCGTGAGTGTCAGCATCAGGACGCGGCCCTGGCGCTGTCCCACGCGGCCTTGAGCAAAGACGATGACGATCCGTCGCTGCATGCGCTGGCGGGCAATCTGGCGCAGGAGCTGGGGCGCTTCGATGAGGCCGAGCAGCATTACCGGACAGCACTCGCGCAGGGCGTCGATCTGAACGCGTGGTTTGTGCTGCATAGTTTGACCGCGTTGAAGCGCTATCAGGATCCGGACGATCCGGATTTCACGTTGTTGCGAGCGCGTGCGCACGATCCGACGCTGACGCCGTTGGCGCGTGCCGCCGTGCTGTTCGGTTTGGGCAAGGCCAGCGGCGACATCGGCAATTTTGCCGGAGCGGTGGCGGCATGGCGCGAGGCTAACGTCTTGCGCCGCGCGTCGAGCCCGTGGTCGCGCGCAACCTGGGATGCCTGGGTCACGGCACGCCTCGGAGGCGCGCGGTTACCGGTGAGTGACGCGGTGGACCGCAGTGTGTGCCCGATCGTCGTCGTCGGGTTGCCACGCACTGGCACGACGCTCGTCGCGCAGCGGCTGGGCCAGCATCCGCAGGTATGCAACCGCGGCGAACTGCCCACGCTGCCCTATCTGGGCGAACGCCTCGGCACCGTGGATGTGGCGCAGCGCTCGTCCGCCGTGCGTGAAGCAGCGGCGATCTATCTCGCGCATCTGCGCCGCGATGATCCGCCAGCGCACTTTTATGTCGACAAGAATCCACTCAACTGGCGCTATCTGGATGCACTGGCGGCGATGTTTCCGCACGCACATGTCGTGGTGTGCCAGCGTCAGCGCCGCGATACCGCACTGTCGATCTGGAGCCAGTCGTTCGCGCACGCGGACTATGCATTCGCGGCGGATTTCGCGGACATTGCCGCCTTTGCCGACGGCTGTGACCGCTTGCTCGCGCATTGGCGCGCCACGTCGCCATTGGCGATCCATACGGTGGACTACGAGCTGCTGGTGCGCGATCCAGTCGGGACGATGGACGCATTGGTTGCGCAGATAGGCCTGAACCCGCTCGGACCCGCCACTGTCGCTGCGGCCAACACCGCTGGCGTGATTACCTCAGCCAGTCAGTGGCAGGCGCGCCAGCCGGTGCATACGCGTTCGGTGGATCGCTGGCAAAACTATGTGCCGTATCTCCCCGAGCTGGAGCAGTACTTTCCGCAATGAGCAGAGTATGCCGCTCGCTCGCCCGCTCAGAGCGCAGCGCTGGTATTGAAGTCACCGATAGCTGCAACCAGATCGGTCACCGCCGCACGCTCGGCTTCGCTCAGGTCCGGATTCCAGCTATCGAGAATCAACACCACGCGAGTTTGCGTGCTGCGGTTCCACGCTTCGTGTTCGAACGTGTCGTCGAAGGTGACGCAATGGTCGGCTTGCCACGCGTGGATTTGTCCGCCCACGCGCAGCGCGCAGTCCGGCGGCACGATCAGCGGCAGGTGCGTAACCAGACGCGTATTGGTCACGCCGCGATGCGGCAGGATGTGGGTGCCGGGGCGCAACACCGAAAACAGCGTTTCCGGTGCGTGATCGCGAATGCGTACCATCGATGCCTGTGCCAGCAGCTCGGCGGTTTGCGGGCAACGCGTGCAATGGGCGTCGAAGCGTTCGCCGTGACGGTAGAAGAAGTACGCATCCCACGCCGCTGGGGTGTCGCCAGACGAACGCAAGTAGGCCTTGGCTTCTTCGGGCAGGCCTGATTGCAGAAACGATTCGAGATGCTGTGGCTCGGCCAGGACCTCGTGCAGTTCCTCGCGGATGCGTGGTGCACCCGCTTCCAGTGCGTCCTGCCACGGAAAGCGCTCGCGCGCATAAAACGGCGTGGGCGGCAGCCCGGGAAAATACAGAAACTTCGGCGCTTGGCGCGGATCGGGCAAGTTGGCAGGTTGCTGGTGCAGAAAGATCGCCAGGCATTGATCCACGCGCGTCAGTTCCGACCGGCCGTAGCGTTGACGGAGTGGCTCAAGCGTCTCTTCAAACAGTTGCTGGCGGCCGGCGTCCACGTAATTCATGGCGCGCTTGACGACGTCGCGCAGCGCTGGTGCGGTGGTGGTATCGCTGATCCAGCGGCCTTGTGCTTGCGCGCTGGCAAGCGCCTTGAAATATTCGATCAATGCGGCTTGCGGCTGACCCAGTTGTTCCAGTGCGGTGGCCAGACGCAGCCGCGCAACGAACATGGTTGGCGCCAGTTGCACGCAGCGACGCAGGCTGTCGACCGCGCTGGCAAAATCACCGCCATCCAGTTGTGCCGCGCCAAGATGGTGCAGGGTCGGCGCATCCTGCGGATGTGCCTGCTCGATATCGCGCAGCAGGCCGATGGCACGTTCCGAGACGCCGAGCGTTGCCGCCCCGCTGGAAAGAAACTGCAGCGCTTCGATGTCCCCGGGGACGAGTTCCAGCAAGCGTGCAAACGATTGCTGGGCCAGCAATATGTCGCCGTTGCGGCGCTGGATGCGGGCGCGTCGGCGGCACTCGTCAGCGTCGTCGTTGGGTGCTGTGCTCATGGCGGATGCCGTACTGGTTGCGAACGTTTTGTGGAAACCGGGTGCGCGACTCGACCGGGCCGCGCTGTGGCGGCCTGGCCTGTCAGGACTGGAAGTCAGTAGCGCGGCACGTCTTGATCGATTTCGCGTGCCCAGGCGTCCATGCCGCCGTCCACGTTGGCGATGTCGGTGAAACCATGCGCGGCAAACCGCTCGGCCATGGCGTGGCTGGATACGCCGGTGTGGCAGATAAACGCCAACGCCGTGTCGCGCGGCAGTGCGGCCAGGCTTGCATAGCCCTCGTCTTCAAGTACGCGCGCTGCAGCCAACGGCGCGGCCGCCGCCCGGCCAGCGGCGGGGCGCACGTCGACCAGAGTGATATCGTTGTCCTTGAGGCGGGCCTGGAGCTGCTGCACGCTGAGCGATTTGATCGCCTGCGCACCGGGGAATTTCAAGCTCAGGCCTTCACCCTGCACGGTGGACACCCAGTCAATCACGATGCCCTGGGCGCGCTGTGCGCTGGCCGGATCAAAGTGCACTTCCAGTCCATTCGCGTGTGCGACGATGTCATGTTCGCCGGCCGGCGCGAGCTGGAAACCGGCGCTGTGGTCCGGACCGATTTCCAGATGCAGTGCCACGTCCTGCGCGTGCCCAGTACCGTCACGAATGGCCTCGGCGGCAGCATCGGTGATGGTGATGACCGGTGGCGTACGGTCCGGTGCAGGCAGGCCGAACAACGTGTACAGCTCGCCGCTGGTGTACATCTGGCGGATGATGTCCGCACCGCCGACCAGTTCGCCACCCACGTAGAGCTGGGGAATCGTCGGCCAGTCACCGTAGGTCTTGATGCCTTCGCGGATTTCCGGATCGTCGAGCACGTTGACCGTGTGGTAGTCGGGCAACAGTTCGTTCAACGTGTTGGTTGCAGCCAACGAAAAGCCGCACATCGGCTGCGCGCGGTCGCCTTTCATGAACAGCACCACGCGGTTTGCGTGAAGGACGGTTTCGATGCGTTCGCGCGTGGCGCTGTCGAGTGACATGAGAGGCTCCAGCAAAATAACGTCCATGATACAGCCCGACACCATGCTGAAGCTGAAGCCCCGGCTTCAAGGCTGCGCCTGGGTCGGCGCGCCCGGCGCGAGCCATGCGTCCCGGGCAAGCGGCGCGATGGCATCCGTCCAGCGCTGGTACTGCGCGCCGGAAGGGTGCAATCCGTCGGCGGTCAGCAGGCCGGGGTACTGCCGTGAGATCGCGGTGACATCGCACCACTGTGCGCCGGCACGAGTGGCTTCGGCGCGGGCTATGGCGTTGAAAGCGTCAACGTCGTGCGCAATGCACAGCGCGTCCCGCTCCTGCTGGCGGGCAAACGGGGTCAGCCCCCAGTCGGGGATGGACACCACCACTACGCGTTGAGCACAACCATCGGCGAGCGCCACCGCGCGCGCCAGCAGCGCGGAAAATTCGCTGCGGTAGGCATCCCTGGCTTCACCGCGATACTGGTTGTTGACACCGATCTGCAGGGTCACCAAATGACGCTGCGCGGTCAGCGCGGCGGCGTCCATCGCCTGACCCAGGTCGCCGGTGGTCCACCCGGTACGCGCAATGATCTGTGGATCGCCGACAGCCACGCCGCGATGCTCCAGCGCGCGTGCAAGCTGTGCCGGCCAAGACTCGCGTGCGGTTACCGCCTCACCGACGGTGTAGGAATCGCCCAGCGCGAGATAGTGCTGCACCGTCGCCGATTTCATGCCCGGCGGCGGACAGCATCGCGACTGGCGCCGACGGATGGCACTCAGGCAACCACGGCTTGCGCCGCAGTGGCCGGCTGCAACTGTTCGGCGGCCATGCGCTGCAGCAGGCGCTCCATGCGCACGAACACTTCGCGCAGTTGCGCTGCCGGCGGCAACAGCGTCATGCGGAAATGTCGGTTGTCCGGCGCGTTGAAGCTGCTGCCGGGTACGACGAGCACGGATTCTTCCTCCAGCAGGCGCAGGGCAAAGTCGTTGTCATCGAAAACCGGGATGCGCTCGGCGCGGATTTGGGGGAACGCGTACAGCGCACCTGCCGGCGCGACCACGCTGAGGTAGTGGCTGGCGTTGATGGCTTCGAGCGTAATGCGCCGCGCCTCGTGCAGGCGTCCGCCGGGTGCCGTCAATGCATTGATCGTTGGCTCACCCTGCAGCGCAGCGGGAATGGCCCATTGCGCCGTGACGTTTGCGCACAGGCGCAATGCGGCCAACAACTGCATGGCATCCCGATAGGCTGCAGTGGTGGCGACATCACCAGACAGGCTCATCCAGCCGACGCGATAACCACACGCGCGGTAGGCTTTGCTCAAGCCGCTGAAGCTCAGGCATGGTACGTCGCCGGCGACCCCGGCCAGCGGCTGGAAGGACGCGCCGTCGTACAGGATTTCATCGTAGATTTCGTCGCTCATCAGCAGCAGATGATGGCGCGCGGCAATAGCCACGAGACTTTCCAGCAGCGCGCGTGGATAGACCACGCCAGTCGGATTGTTGGGGTTGATCAGCACCAGCGCGCGCGTGCGCGGCGTGATCAAAGCCTCGATTTCCCCCGGATCAGGCAAGTGACCGCTCTCAGCCGCGCAGCGGTAATAGCGTGGGTGACCGCCGTTGAGGATGGTCGCGGCACTCCAGAGCGGGTAGTCGGGACTGGGCAACAACACCTCGTCGCCCGGCTGCAGGAGCGCGCGCAGGCTGATGTCGATGAGCTCGCTGACACCGTTGCCGATGAAAATACGCTCGATGCCGACGTCCCGGGCACCTTGTGTGCGTTGCCGCTCGGCGATCACCTCGCGCGCGATTTCCAGGCCCTGTTCGTGACCATAAGCTTCGCTGTCGTGCAGGTGACTGGCAATGGCCTCGTGCAGGTGGGCTGGCACCGCGAAGCCGTAGCGT
>JBDSWR010000064.1:0-19122 GCA_039926605.1 Rhodanobacter sp.
AAGTCTACTTCTGTGATCCACACAAGCCTTGGCAACGTGGCTCGAATGAAAATACCAACGGGCTGCTGCGACAGTACTTTCCCAAGGGGATGGACATCTCGAACGTGTCGCAAGCCACACTCGATGCAGTAGCTCGAAAGTTGAACGAACGCCCCAGGAAAACACTAGGCTACGAACCACCCGCCGAGCGTTATCGGCAATGTGTTGCGTCGATCGGTTGAATCCGCCACCTCAAGCTGACTGTGGTGACAGTCAGCGTGCGGGAGGGCTACCGCGCTCGTAATCGGCTGCGCCTTCCTTGTGCGGGCTCCTGCGTCAGTGCAGACTTGCGCGCCCGTGCAAATTGCGCCATCGCAGCACAGGTTTGACACACGGTGCTGGTTCAAGCCATCGCCCCCGGCCGCACAAACTCCGGGCCTGCACTATGACAATCTTCTATACAAGCGTAGCCGTACTGGCGATCCTTTGTGGTGCGGGCGCATTTCACTGGTGTCGTCGATTGAGATGGTTGCTCGCAGTCGTCGTTGCATTGGCGATTGTTGTCGGCGCGATTTTGCTTCGTCCGGCATGGACGCCCCGGATCGACACGTCAAATTCGGTCGCGTCGCTGCAGGCAGTCACCCTCAACGGAAGCCGTCAGTGGATACTCATACGGGGAGACAACCGTAACGATCCCGTATTGCTGTTCCTGCATGGTGGCCCAGGCATGCCAGCGATGTACCTCGCTCACGCATCCACGCGGCTGCTGGAAAAGAACTTTGTTGTCGTTCACTGGGATCGGCGGGATGCGGGCAAATCGTTCAGTCCAAAGATGCCGCCCGACCAAGAGCGGGTTTCGGTACAGCTGGCCGATGCGGAGGCGCTGGTCAGATTGCTGCGCGACCGCTTTGGTACACGGCCTGTGTTCCTGGTCGGGCACTCGTGGGGTACCTATCTTGGCATGCTGCTGATCAAACGCCATCCGGATTGGTTTGCGGCCTACGTCGGGGTGGGGCAGGTCACCGATCCAGCGAAGGAAGGCGCCGTAGCCGATCGATTTATCCACGATGAGGCGGTACGTCTTGGCAACAAGGAAGCGCTGGTAGAGATGCGGAAGGATCCCAACGCGTATCGCGAGAAATGGCTGTTCAAGTTTGGAGGAGAGTTGCATTACTCGACGAGCTTCCTGCCCCTGTTGCTTACTGGGTTCATGGCACCGGAATACACCTTCCGTGATGCATTAAACGTTGCGAAAGGCCCAGATTACGCGGCGCGCTACATAACATATGACGTTATCAGCGAACCTCCGTCGGACGCGATAACGTCGATCAACGCCCCTGCGTTCCTGTTTGCCGGCCGCTACGATTACGTAACGCCGTCTGTGCTCGGCGTGGCGTATTTCAAAAAGCTCGGGGCCCCGTGCAAGAAGGTCTTCTGGTTCGAAGACTCCGCACACTTTCCGTTTTATGAAGAGCCAACGCACTTCGCTGAAGCAATGCAAGACGTGCGAAATCTGCCCTGTGCCGCCGATCGCACGCGTCAGTAATTGTGGGCTGACGTGGACGTTTCACCCTTGCGTTGCATGACCGCGCTTGGTCGCATGGAGGGTGCCGTGAAACGACAGGCCTGTCCCAAGTTGTGACTCAAACCGAGCAGCCTCCGGGATTTCCCGCGCGGTTCAAGGAGAAAACGCCCCGGATCCGGCCTTTTCGGTGCTTTACTGAACGCGACGTTGTCGAGCTCGAACCTGTACTGTGAACTGCTCGCAACGACCGTTTCGAGCGGCGACAACAAATTGATGTTGACATAGAAAGTGCCGCTTACACCCTGACCTCCACTCACCAGCTTGTTTACGTCGAACCCCGTAAACTGCGCGATCTGCGTACCGGTCACCGCCGCTATAGAACGTCAGCGCGTTGTAGAGGTCCACGGGCCCTCACAACAAGCCCATGTATTGCTCGGGTCTGGGGAATGTCAGTGTCACTGCTGCACTTGGGCGCCCGGTGGGGGACCCGGGGTCGAGACAGGTGGTCGTTTCTTCAGCGCTCACCGTAGTATCACAGAACAACCAACGATTGGAATTCGACCGGAAGGACTCCACGTGCACGCCGCTCGACGAGCCTTGTACCGCTTGGGCGCCCGGTGGGAATGAGGTGGTGATCCCTGTGGATTAGCGAACGAGCTGGTTTGCTGATGGAGCGGGAGCGAATCGAAATTGCAGTGGGAGGCTGGTTTGCATGTCGCATGGAACCTAATGCTTACAGCACATCTGCCCGGAAACGATGAAATACACCCCGCCTTCGCAGGACGTCAGTCATCGCCAACCGATGCCAGATTAACAGACCCCGCCATAGCGGGGTCTGGTCTGTCATGGAGAAACTTGCTCTCAGAACAGGCGGCGACGGAGAAATCCGAGTCCCATGAGTCCAAGTCCCAACCCAAACAGCGCAAAGGCCGGCGGCTCGGGCACAGGAACAGTCACGTCACCGCTTCCGCTGTAACCTTTGCTGCCATAGTCGGTGGGCCCGCTGATATTGTCAGCGAGACAATCGATGGAGATGGTGTTTGTGTCCATGGTCACCGCAGCATTCAGTGCGATCGCTCTGCCACACAGGATCGTTGCAGAGGTATTAAGCGTGACACTCTGATCCGCGATAATGTTTCCTTCAAACGCCGTGCCGGTACCGAGCGTAGCGGCGCTCCCGACCTGCCAATATAGTCCGTAGTCCCCATTGGAAACGCCATTGATCACATTGACACTTGAGGCGCTTGCCGTCGTGAGCGTGCTACCGATCTGAAACACCCAGAGTGCATTGGCATTGTTTTGGGCATCTAGATAGAGACTTCCCGTCAATTGAGCCGACGAGGAAAATGAATAAACCCCCGGTATCAACGGATTTGAACTGTTGTAAGTTCCCAGATCAATGCCACTGAAGTCGCTGGTGGCCGACAGGCCTGCAAGCATATTGTATGCAGTGAGGGCATCGGCCTGAGCCTGCTGGGCGACCCCATCCGTTAGGTGTACCGTTCCAGTCTGGGTGACACTCCCCCCGCCGGTGTACGAAGTGCCTGGGTAGAGACCCAGGTCTCCCCAGAGGGTGGTCGCGCCGGTATTGGTTACCGTCGAGGCACCCAAGACTGCGAAGCTCTCCGCCGAACCCAGAATGGGTGTAGCCCATGACGGGGAGGCGACACCAAAAACGCCCGCCATCGCCAATGCCAGAGCCGAGAACGATTTCAGCCCGCCATGCTTACGGTTACTGCTTAGATGTTTCACGTCCAAGTTCATTCTGAATCTCCTTGAAGGGAGCTGGCACATATGGGTCAGCACGATTAAAACATTAAGCAAGTGCCGTGCCATATAGTATGTTGTTGATTCGCAACGATATATTGTTTTAAAATAGTACGATTTGTAACGTTCACCGACGGGTCGCCAGCGGCGGGTACTACGGTGGCGTGTGCAAGTTCATGTTTTTATTGGAACTTATGGCGAAAATCCCTATCTGTAAAAAAACCGGCAGCGCATGCTCGCTGCGACTACGCATGGAATCGTCCGGTGTGCATGCGGCCAAGCTTTTACTGGCATTGCCGCGACAGACCTCATTCTTAAAGAAACCTGACAGTGCGGCCGGCGCGCAAACATGGTCAGGTCCATTGATCGTGGTACACGACTGAGTGCGGCGGCGCCGATCAAATACCTGCTTGAGAAGTAGGAAAGTTACTTGGATCGGAACGGGCCGCGCGTCTGGTAGGCGGTCAGCCTTGCTCGCTCGCGCCGCCGCCGAGGCGCGTTCAACGGCTGCTTTCGGGCGATACAATGAACACGCCCACCGGCAGCTCCTGGCCGAACAGCGACCGTACTCAAGGGCCGCTGTTCAGGGTCCCTGATCACACCTCGGTTTGCTCAGCCATCTCCAATGCATCGTCGACCTCGATCCCGAGATACCGCACCGTGCTTTCCAGCTTGCTGTGACCAAGCAGCAGCTGCACAACGCGAAGGTTCTTTGTTCGCCGGTAGATCAGTGTCGCCTTGGTTCGCCTCATCGTGTAGGTTCCGTAGGCGGCCACATCCAAGCCGATATCCACGATCCATTGGTCGACGATTCGTGCGTACTGGCGGGTTGAAAGGTGAAGCGAACCATGAAGCCTGCTTGGGAACAGGAATGAATCCTGATGTAAGGACGCCCGGGACATCCAGGCACTGATCGCGGCACGAGTCTGCTCCGTAATCTCGAACTGCACCGGACGCTGGGTCTTCTGTTGAAGAACCGTCGCTCGTTGAGCAACCCGGTCACCATGTGCAACGTCGAGCACCCGTAGCTTGACCAAATCGCACGCTCGCAGCTTGCTGTCGATGGCAAGATTAACAGTGCAAGGTCGCGAGCCGCATGGCGAAGCTGAAGGCGAACGCGGATCGCCCAGATGTCACGTAACCGAAGGGGCGCTTTCTGGCCAACGAGCCTACCCTTGTTCCATGGCTGACCCTTCGGCGACTGGATGGACGTTTTCATGACGTGCTCCCGTAGTGAAGGAGCTTGTCAGCTTGCGCCTAGACTCAACGTGCGCTGACGACCCATTGCCGCCGGTGGCGAACGGCAGCTTTACAGCTGACCCGTTGAAAGACCGGGCATGCGGAATGGCCAGATAGGTCGACGCAAGGCAGGAGGCGCCGCGGAAACGCTACACTCGCTCATCTGCTGGCTTTTCGGTGAACTGCTGCGTGGAAGATTTCGTCGAGCGCTTGAAGCAGCGCAAGCTGGTGCAGTGGGCGCTGGCGTATGCGGCTGCGGCGTTCGCGCTGATCCAGGTGCTGGACATCGTCGCGCAGCGTTTTGGCTGGCCGGACTCGGTCGAGCGCTTCACCATCGTCGCCATGGCGGTGGGTTTTTTCGTCACGCTGGTGCTGGCCTGGTATCACGGCGAACGCGGTGTGCAGAAAACGACCAGCACTGAATTGCTGATACTGGCCCTGCTGCTTACGATTGGCGGCGTGGTGGCATGGCGGCTCGCGCCCGCTCCGGTCACTGCGCCGGCGACTGCGGCATCGAGTCCGCCCCCAGCGGGCCCAGCGACGACGACGGCAATCCCCGACAAATCCGTCGCCGTGCTGCCGCTGCTGAACGAAAGCGGCGACAAGGACCAGCAGTATTTTTCCGACGGTCTGTCGGAGGACCTGATCACGGCGCTGTCGCAATTTGCCGGTTTGAAAGTCATCAACCGCAATTCCTCGTTCCAGTTCCGCGACAGCAAGGACAACGTGCAGACTATCGGCGAACAGCTTGGCGTGGCGCACTTGCTCGAAGGCAGCGTGCAAAAACTGGGCGATGAAGTGCGCATCCGCGCGGAGCTGGTGAACTGCGCCGACGGCGGCACGGTGTGGTCCGAGCACTACGACCGACCGTACAAGGACCTCTTTGCGTTGCAGGACGATATTACGAAAGCCGTGGCCGATGCGTTGAAAGCCAAATTGCTGATGACGACCGGCGCAGCGGCACAGAGCGATCGCCCACCCAGCGGCAATCTCGCCGCTTACACGGCTTATCTGCGCGGCGTGGCGGATGAGCGCCTTGAAACGGAGGCAGGCCAGCGCAACGCTATCGCACAGTTTGACGAGGCCATCCGGCTGGACCCGCGTTATGCGCTGGCTTATGCAGCGGCCTCGAATGCTTGGCAAGCCCTGGCTGGGGGATTCGACACTGAAGCAGCGGATCAGCGACACGCCATCGCGCAAGCCCGCACCGCCGTGGATTTGGCGCTGCAGTTGAACCCTGATCTGGCTGCGGCGCATGGAATACAAGCCGGACTAATGGCAGCGTTCGATTTCAACTGGCAAGGGGCATTGGCCGAGGCCCAACGCGCCGTGGAATTGGCACCGGGCAGCCCCGATGCCAAGTTCGGTCTTGCTGCCATCCAGGCCAGACTTGGGCATCTGACAACTGCCATTGAACTCAATCGTCAGGCGCTGGTCAGTGCTCCGTTGAGCGCCAACGGATATTTTGGTTTTGGCCGCAAGCTCAGCGGACTTGGCCAACTTGACGAAGCCGAAACTGCGCTGCGCAAGTCTATTGAATTGGTACCCGGCGCAAGTCGACCCTACGCGTATCTGACAATCATCGAGGTGCAGCGCGGTGACGCAGCGGCGGCTTTGGTTGCCGCAAAGAGAACGCCATCTGGGCTTTGGCATGACTTCGCGGTTGCGCTGGCTTTGCAGATCGGGACAAATCGTGTGGCTGCGGATACCGCGCTGAACGACTTTATCGGCAAGGATGGCGCCGGAGTTTTTTACCAGATCGCCGAGGTTTATGCGGTACGCAAGGACCCGGACAACATGTTCAAGTGGCTTGACCGTGCGTGGTCCAACGATGACGCTGGCGTCGAGTTGTTGCTGTTCGACCCGCTGATTCTGCGCTACAAAGATGACCCGCGCTTTGCTGCGTTTTGCAAAAAGGTTGGTTTGTCGACGACCACCGACGCGAAGGCCATGCTGTGAGCGCCAAGCCTTCCTTCTTCGCCGAACTCAAACGCCGCAACGTGCTACGTGCCGGTGCGTTGTACGCAGCGGCGGCGTGGGCGCTCTCGCAAGGGTTGGCGCAGTTGCTGCCATTGTTCGGGGATTACAACTGGATCGCGCGCTGGTTCGTGATTGCTTGCATCATCGGCTTTCCGTTCTGGCTGGTGTTTGCGTGGGTTTACGAGTTCACGCCGACCGGGCTGAAACGCGAGAGCGAGATCGCACCGGCCGATTCGATCGCGCATTCCACCGGCCGCAAGCTGGACAAGTGGATCATCGCGGTGCTGGTAATCGCCGTGGTCCTGCTGTTGACGAATACGTTCGTATGGCGCAAGGGTCCGGTATTGGCGAACGATTCCGCGCTCGCAAACATTCCGGCCAAATCCATCGCGGTGTTGCCATTCGAGGACCTCAGTCCCGCGCATGACCATGGCTATTTCTCCGCCGGCATGGCCGAGGAACTGTTGAACGCGCTGGCGCGGGTGCAGGATCTGAAAGTCGCGGGACGCGCGTCGTCGTTTTATTACGGCGGCCGCAATGCGGATCTGCGCACCATCGGCAAGGCGCTGCACGTCGCCAACGTGCTGGAAGGCTCGGTGCGCAGCCAGGGCGATGCGGTGCGCATCAGCGTGCAACTGATCCGCACCGATGACGGCTTCGAGGTCTGGTCGCAAAGTTACGATGGCGACATGCACAACATCTTCGACGTGCAGGAGCGCATCGCGCGCGCAATCACGGATCACCTAAAGATCGTGCTGACCGGCAGCGAACAGGCACGGCTGGTGCCGGTGGCGACCACCAGCGCGGAAGCCTATGCGGATTTCGTCACTGCGCAGACACTGGTCAACAAGCGCGTCGGCGACAGCCTGACGCAGGCGATCGCGTTGTTGCAGAAAGCGACCACGCTCGATCCGAAATTCGCGCGCGCATGGGCCAAGCTCGCTGTCGCTTACGCGGTGCTGCCGCAATATACGGGGGCCAGCTGGAATGAAAGCTGGAAGAGATCCGATGCTGCCGCGCATCGCGCGCTCGTCCTCGATCCAGGCGATGCGGAAGCTTTCGCGGCGCTCAGCTACAACCAGTTTTCGCAGCGCCATTACGTCACCATGGTCGCCCCAATGCAGCGCGCGCTGGCACTCGCGCCGGACAATTCCGCGGTGAATTACTGGGCGTCCAATGAACTGGCCGCGATGGGTCGAACCCGCGCTTCGGAGGCACGAATCGATGCAGCGCTGGCGAACGATCCGGCCAATCCGTTGCTGCTGTTCTACAAGAGCATGTTGCGTTGGCGCGAAGGCGACCAGGCCGGCGCGCTGGCGTATGTCCATCGTGGTGGCGTGGCGGATTCACCCTTCGGTGAGCTGATGCTCGAGTTCTATGACGCTGCACACGGCGACATGGCGGGTTCGGCCCGGGATTTCGCAAGCTCGACCAGCAAGATGGGCACCAAGATTTCTCCCGCGGACCTGCAGGCGATCTATCTCGGCACTTATGGGAATTCCGCGCAGCGTCAGACCGCGCTGAAAATTCTCGGCGCACATCTGGACGACGACTGGGCGCCGACCATGCTGTTGCAGCTGGGCGAGCCGGCGCGGTCCTTCGATTTGTATGAGCACGGCCACAGCGGCTTGTCCGACGCCTACCTCAACTGGCTGTGGCAACCGGAACCGTGGTCACGCAAGGCGCGGCAGGATCCGGCCTTCCAGGGGTTCGCGCAACGCATCGGAATGGTTGCCTACTGGAAACAATACGGCTGGCCGGATCTGTGCAGACCTGCACCCGAAATAGGACCCGGTGGTTTCACCTGCCAATGAGCCCGCGCCTCCCATTCTTCGCCGAACTCAAGCGCCGCAACGTGCTGCGCGCGGGCGTGTTGTACGCCGGCGCGGTATGGGCGCTGGCGCAGGGGCTGGCGCAATTGCTGCCGCTGTTCGGCGACTATGGGTGGATCGCGCGCTGGTTCGTGATTGCCGCGATCGTGGGATTCCCATTCTGGGTCGCGTTCGCGTGGTTCTACGAATTCACGCCGCAAGGTCTGCGACGCGAAAGCGAAATCGCGCCGGGAGATTCCCTCGCGCACTCGACCGGCCGCAAGCTGGACACGTGGATCATCGCGGTGCTGGCGCTCGCGGTGGTGTTGTTGTTGACCGACACGTTCGTCTGGCGCAGGGCGACGGGGTTGTCGGCCAATCTCGGCCCAATGGCCTCGAGCATTCCGCTGAAATCCATCGCCGTGCTGCCGCTGTTGAACGAGAGCGGCGACGCTTCGCAGGATTATTTTTCCGATGGCCTGTCGGAAGAACTGATTTCCGCGCTCGGGCAGGTGCGAGACCTGAAGGTGATCGGCCGCAATTCGTCATTCCGCTTCCGCGGCACGCAGCAGGAGAATGCGACGGGCATCGGCGCGAAACTCGGCGTTGCGACCTTGCTCGAAGGCACGGTGCGCAAACAAGGTAATGAGGTGCGGATCGTCGCATCCTTGATCAAGGCGTCGGACGGAAGCCAGCTGTGGTCGCAGACCTACGAGCGTCAATTGAAGGATGTGTTCGCGGTGCAAAGCGACATCGCCACGTCGGTGGCGAACGCGTTGAAAGCGAATGTTTTCGGTGCAGCGGTCCAAGCGACCGACAAGCCGCCGGGCGGCGACATGGCCGCCTACGACGCGATGCTGCAGGGCCGCTATTACGCAGACCGCCGCACGCGCGCCGATTACGTCAAGGCGGCTGGTTATTACCAGCAGGCGATCAAGCTCGACCCCGACTACGTCCTGGCCTACGCGCGGCTGGCGATCGCGCAGCAGTGGTTCAACGACTGGGAGGCGACGACCGAAGAACGCAAGGTCGCCAGCACGCAGGCGCGCGCGAACGCGCGGAAGGCGGTGGAGCTGGCGCCCGATTCGGCTCTTGCGCTCGGTGCGCTGGGCATCAACCAGGCCTGGTCGGATTTCAATTATCCGGCGGCCGAGGCCAGTCTCAGGAAGGCGGTCGCGCTCGATCCGTCCAATGCCGAAACGCTCTACCAGCTCGCCGACGTCACCGCGAGCCTGGGCAGGACGCAAGAAGCGATTGCAATGATGCACAAGGCGTTGATCCTGGAGCCGCTGAACGCCTCGTTCCACTTCTACACCGGGACGTTCCTGCTCGCGCTGGGCCAATACGTGGAAGGACAGAGGGAGACCGAACGCGCAATCGAACTGCAGCCCAGGGCCGACGGCTTCAGCTCGCAACTTGCTTTCGCGCTGATCGGACAAGGCCAGACTGACCGGGCCATCATTGCTGCCAATGCGGACCCGGACGAGAGCGACCGCCTGCAAGCACTCGCCGTCGTCTGGTATGCGCGTGGCGACAAGTCGAAGGCGCAGAATGCGCTGGACGAAATGATCCGGGGTGTCGGCAGGATCGCACCGGGATTGATCGCAGAGGTTTACGCCTACGAGGGCGATCTGGGTCAGGCATTCGCCTGGCTGGATCGAGCGATGCAGGCGCGCGATCCGACCGCTGTCACCATTTACGAGGCGCCCATGGACCTGACGGCACTGCATGTTGACCCGCGCTTCGCGGAATTCTGCAGAAAGATCGGGTTGCCGACGCCTGCCGAAGTCGCCGCCCATCGTGCGGCATCCGTGTCGGTTCCTGCGGCGGCGGCCAGGCCATGACGGAAACCGCGAAAGGGCTCCTGGCACGCCTCAGGCAGCGCAAGCTGGTGCAATGGACGCTGGCTTACGTCGCGTTCGCGTTCGCGGTGATTCAGGTGCTGGATGTCGTGGCACAGCGGTTCGCCTGGCCGGACCAGGTCGAGAAACTGCTGATCCTCACGCTGGCGATCGGCTTTCTCGTGGCGCTGGTGCTGGCGTGGTACCACGGCGAGCGTGGCGCGCAGAAGGTCAGCGGCACCGAGATCGTGATTCTCGCGCTGCTGCTGGCGATCGGCGGCGGATTGCTGTGGCAGTTTGATCGCGTACCGCAACCGCACAAGCAGACAGTCGCGACGGCAGTTCCTTCGGTGTCTTCCCGGCATCCGTCCGCGGCACAAGCCCCATCGACATCCGTCGCGGCCGCGATTCCCGCCAAGTCCATTGCGGTGCTTCCCTTCGAAAACCTGAGCGAGGACAAGAGCAACGCCTACTTCTCCGACGGCATGCAGGACCTGATTCTGACCAAGCTGGCAGGTATCGGGGATCTGAAAGTGATCTCGCGCACCTCGACTGAAAAATACGCAAGCCGCCCGGATAATCTGAAAACCGTCGCGCAGCAACTCGGCGTGACCACGATCCTGGAAGGTAGTGTGCAGAAGGTCGGCGACCAGGTATTGATTGACGTGCAGTTGATCGACGCGGCCAGCGACAATCACCTGTGGGCCCAAGCCTATTCGCGCAAGCTCGATAATATCTTCGGCGTCGAGGGCGAGGTAGCGCAAAAGGTGGCCGATGCGCTCAAGGCCACACTCACGCCGGCCGAAACCGCCCGTGTGGCCGAAGCGCCGACCCGAAATACCGCGGCATTCGATGCGTTTCTGCAGGCCGAAGAAAAGGCGCAAAAAGCGACCACATCGCAATCGGAAGCGACCTACCTGGCGGCCGACACCGACTATCTGCAGGCGATCGCGCTCGATCCGGGTTTCGCGCTGGCCTATGCGCGGCTTGCCTTCAATCAGCTCGAACGCGATTGGTTGGCCACCCCGCTGACGGCGGCACAACTGGCCACCACCAAGGCGTATGCAGACCGCGCGCTGGCCTTGGTGCCGAATCTTCCCGAGGCGCACCTGGCGCTTGGTTATTATTATTACTATGGCTCTCGCCAGTATGCCGCCGCCACCATCGAGTTCAAGCGCGCCCTGGCGCTGGCGCCCAACAGTGTCGATGCACTGGCCGGACTGGCCTACGTCGCACGACGCTCCGGGCAGGTGGCGCGGGCGTTGACCTACCTGCAGCAGGCCGTGGCGATTTCTCCACGGGACCCTGCGTTTGTCGGGCCGTACGGCGAGACGTTCATGATGATTCGCCGCTATAAGCAGGCGGATACCCTGTTGCGGCGCGCATTGATCCTGTCACCGGACAGTGCGGGTGCCAACGACGACATGCTGACGACCCAGCTGTTCGGTTTTGGCGACGTTGATGCCGCGCGCAAAGCGGTGAAGTCGTTGCCGGGTTGGCGGATTGCCTATGGAAACGTCTTGGCCGGCGACATCATGAACCTGGCGAATACGCGGACCTATGCCGACGTTTTCGCGCGCCGCTTCGATGCGGCCCTGCATGCCTGGGATTCAGCACCCACCGAGACGCAAGAACAACGCCGAACCGGACAGGCAGCGCGGATCGCGATCAAGCTGCTCGCCGGTCGAGGCAAGCAGGCGCGACCGGATTGCGAGCAACTCGCGCCATCCCTGCAATCGGCCTTGACGCAGGATCCGAAGTCACTCTCGCTGCTGCAGCAGTCGAGTTGGGTGGATGTGTGCTTGGGCCGAAACGCCGAGGCCATCGCCCTGGCGCAACGCGCCGTGGCCGCCCTGCCGATTTCCAAGGACAGCTATTTCGGCACCTATCAACTGGTCGGCCTGGCGCAGATTGCCGCGTGGGCCGACGCGCCCGACCTTGCCGTGAAGACCATCCGCCAACTGCAGGCGATGCCCGCCGGTGACGTGATGTCCTTCGAGCGCCTCAAGCTCGATCCGGTCTGGGATCCGCTGCGCAAGGATCCCCGGTTCAAGGCGTTGTTGAAGGAATCCGCGGGCGCACAGCCGGATGCCGCTGCAAGCCGAGTTTCACCATGACTGCATTCATCGAGCGCTTGAAGCAACGCAAGCTGGTGCAGTGGGCGATCGCGTACGTGGCATTCGCGTTCGCGCTGATCCAAGTCGCTGATGTGGTGGCAGACAGCTACCACTGGCCGGACGGCGTGATGCACCTGCTGTTCGGTTTGCTGGTGCTGGGTTTCATCGTGGCGTTGTTGCTCGCCTGGTATCACGGCGAACAGGGTCGCCAGCGCGCCAGCGGTACCGAGCTGTTGTTGATTGCGCTGGTGCTGGCGGTCGGTGGCGGACTGCTGTGGCGTTTCGCGCGAGTTGGCCCAACCCACACGGACAGCGCCAACGCGGCAACGCCAGCCGATCACGCCGTATCGGCAACGGCGCCCAACAGCGGTAGTCCAGCACAGGGATCTTCAGTTGCCGCCATCCCAGCCAAATCCATCGCCGTGCTGCCGTTCGTCAACATGAGCGGCGATCCGAAGAACGACTATTTCAGCGACGGCATCACCGAGGAAATTCTCGATGCGCTGGCGCAGGTGCCTATGCTGAAAGTCGCAGCGCGCACTTCGGCGTTCGCGTTCAAGGGCAAGGCGGAGGATCTGCGCAAGGTCGGCGAGGTGCTGGATGTCGCCACGGTGCTGGAAGGCAGCGTGCAGAAGTCCGGTGACGAGGTGCGCATCACCGCGCAGTTGATCGACACCCGCACCGGCTATCACCTGTGGTCCGAGAAGTACGACCGCAAGCTGACCAGCATCTTTGTGGTCGAGGACGAAATCTCCAAGGCGATTGCGGACAAGCTGAAAGTGCAGTTGACGGGCGCGGGCGGGCAGTCACTGGTGGCGCAAAAAGCCATGGATCCCCTTGCACATGACTGCTATTTACGCGGGCTGACCCTGCTTGCTGCTCGTTCGGTAAAGGAAGCAGCAGAAGCTTTTCAGCAGGCGGTGACGATCGACCCAAATTATGCCCAAGGTTGGGCGGCGCTGGCGGAAGCCGAGGCGTTGCTGCCAAGCTACACCTTGACTCCAGCGAAAGCTGCCTACGCTCGATCGCTGGATGCCGCACAGCATGCTCTTGCGCTCGACCCCGACGTCGCTTTGGCTTACGTCGCCCGCGGGATGGTCTATACCAACCAGATGCAGTGGGCGGATGCTGACTCGGCTTTTCAGCGCGCACTGGCGCTGGCGCCCGGCGACGCCGAAGCGATGGATCAATACGCACAATTCCTGTACGCCGTTGGACAACTGAAGCCCGCACTGGCGGAAATAGACCGCGCGCTCCAGCGCGACCCCTTGTCCGGCGTCAGTGGAGCCGTGCGTGCCGACCTCCTGCTCTCCCTGCACCACGACGATGCCGCCTTGCAACAGATCGAGAGCACGCTGGCTGCCCACCCGCATGAGGTGTTCGTCCGTCGAACGGCCCTATGGGTATATCTCGCCTTGCACCGTTATGCGGAAGCCGAACGACAGGGGCGCATGGCGAGCGAGCTCAACGGCACGGACCCGGGTGTGATGGGCTTGTTGGTACGTGGCATGACGGATCCGAGTGTGCACGCGCGCGCGCTTCAGGCTTTGCAGACTTCGCCTGCGTTGAGCGACATCCACAAGGACGCAATCGTGCACGCGACGTTCCTGATGGCACTCGGCGAGCACGAGCGGGCCTTGACTGCACTTGAGGGCTTTAGGCCCAACGGCGAAAGCATCACCTTCCAGTTTTTGTGGAACCCACAGCTTGATCCCATCCGCGACGATCCGCGCTTCAAGGCCGTGCTGAAGAAGATGAGTTTGCCGTACACGCCCGTCGAAGGTGCCGCACCATGACCGACCTTTGGCCACGCCTGAAGCAACGCAAGCTGGTGCAGTGGGCGCTGCGGTAGGGCGGACAACGTCCGCCACTCCTTCGGAAGGAAAGGGGCCGGAGCGAAGCGGCAGGCCGGTGTTCGCGTGGTAGCCGCCCCGCGCGCCCAGAACTAGCTTCTCGATGCGGAGATTTCGCCATTACATTAGTTGAGCGGCAGCTTTAGAGCAGTCCAACCGAGGTGGCGACCGTCGCGTTGGGGCCGAAGGCGGCCGTTACGCCCACAGGCGAGCGACCTGCCGGTGAGCCGATCAAGCGCGACTGGGCCCGATCACAATTGCAGTCGTCGGCACATTGATGACTCATTCGAGTGTTTCGCCGCGCGTTACATTCCTGCGTGTCGCAGGTTGGCGCCGCGGCGGATGGGGTCCGTCACTGCTCCATCGCGGTCGTCAGGCGTCGCAGCCATTCGCCAGCGGTGTCGACCGCCATGACGGGCCGGCCAGCCGGCACGTCTCTGGTCGACCGAAAGGTCGATGTTGCACGGGACCCCTCTGCCACTCAGCCCACTTTTTCCGGATACGGAAAGAGTTTCTCCAGCGGAACCGACAAGCCGTCATCGCCGACCACGCGGCAGTGAGCACGATTGAGCTGGCGTGGTTCGGTGACACCGCAACTGTGCGCAATGATGCCAACCTCATGCATCACGTTTTTTGCGTAGTGGTACACACGCTCGCTCTTGTCGGTGACCACCAGACCGCGCTGCAAAAACCCGGGTCAGAGTGCACTTTCAAGTGACCGCTCGTGGCCGGTCAGGGACGTTGACCCACAGATGGCTGTTGTCGACCAGAGCGGCCGTTGGCGAGCTCCCTTTCAGCAAGGCTGGTCACCAACGCTTGAATTAAGTAGTGCGTGGCTTCGCGGGTCCGATTGGACGAATAAAAATGGACTTCCTGCCCTTTCGGCCTCCCGGACCGGATTGCGTCGTGCCGACGCAATGGCCGGTGGCTCAAGTGGCTTTCGACGGAAGCTATCGTCGAATGATGCACATCATGCAAGGCATTACAGCGACTGGAGGTAGGCAGCCACGTCTCGCATATCGTCCGGCTTGAGGTTCTTGATAATGCCGTGCATTACTGGCGAGTTGCGCAAGTTGGTCTGAATCACTTGGAGCTGACGCACGATATACGCTGCATGCTGATCTGCTAGACGTGGAAAAATGCCGTTACCCTCGGCATGCGCTCCGTGGCAACTCGCGCAGGCCACGACGCTACCTGCGACGCCTTGTTCGTACACTTTCTTTCCCGCGGCCACCTCTGCCGGATTTCCCGGGATGCCCATGGGAACAGGTTGCTTAGCATAGTAGCGGCCAAGTGCCGCCGCCGTGTCGTCATCGATCAAGGTGGTCATGCCAAGCATGTAATCGTGCGCTTCCTGCTCGTTGCGTTGTCCGCTCTTGAATGCCTGTATCTGTGCGACCAGATAGGCTTCCTGCTGTCCGGCCAGTTTTGGAAACGTGGGGGAAACGCTATTGCCACCGGGACCGTGACAGCTGGAACACACTTGTGTGGCCAACTTGATCGCTACATCATTGCTGGCGGACACAGACGATGCCCCTTTGGCCGCGGCGGGAGCCGCAATGAGCCCAATCAGCAGGGCACCGATCATCTGAAGACATAGGCCCATACGCATCATGGTTCGCTCTCCGCGTGACGTAGAGCCTGCTGTGAACGACATGTCAGTAAACCAGCCAAATGTTTGCAAACAGAGTGTTGTTGTCGCTCGCCGGGCGTCCGACTCCGTCGTAGTTGCTCCGCGCGCCGTTGAATTTTCCGTAGCCGTAGTACTGCAACATCAGGCGCAGGTTTTGCTCGGGCAGATAGTCCAATTCGAGTATGTAGCCTTGCGTGTCCGGTTTGCCGTTGGCGCTGCCACCCACCGAACCGGGCGCGTACAGACCCGCATCGGGGGTACCGTGCGTCCGGACCAACGCCAGCGTTGCACCGTACTTGCGATCGAAATAGTAAGTGCCTTTCAACTTGTCAGTGATCAGCGTGTCGTGCGCATTGGCTGGCGTAGGGCCGCCACCGATCGGCGCTCCAGCCAGGGTAGCCGGAAAGCTCACGCGGTAGTCTTGGTACTCATGGATACGGGTGTATTGGAACGTGTAGGTATGCGCCTGGCTGATGTGCTGGAACTGCGCATCGATCGCGATATCGGTGAAGTGATCAGTGGAAGTGAACGGCATGGTGTTGTCAGGATAGAGTCGGAGCATGGCGCCGTACGTGCCCAACATCAGAGAATTGGCCCCCCACTCATGGTTATAGGCCAGGCGCCAGTAGGGGTCTACCCCGCTGAGACGATGTACGCCGCCCGGCGTCTGGATATCCTGTCCCGCACGCAGCGGAGAAAAGAAACCATCCGCCGTCTGGTAACCGGACAACTCAAAATAGACGCTGCGCTTCCAGTAGACATAGCCTCCCACGCCTGCCACTTGCTGGCCAAGTTGCCCGTCAAGCATGGTGGCAGCGGCAGCACCAATGCCGTTGGGCGGTGTGGTGAATGGAAAACCGAAGGCCGGCGTGCTGTTCCACACATCCTGCACCGTCGGGTTGTTGTTGACGGTGAGACCATACAGCCAACGCAAATCGGTGCTGTCTGGGTTGTCCGAGCTGCCGACGATGCGCAGATCGGTGTTGTCGATACCGCTGTGCCCGACATCGCCATTGCCGGCAAGGTTGTTAAAGGTCCACTGGATCCAGCCGCCGATGTTGTCGGTGAGCTTGCCACCGGCAAACACGCTGGCCGCCGAGAGTACGGGTTTGTCGGTCTTGGGCACGATCTTCTGGCCCTGATCGTCCCTGTTATTGCGTACATGGGTGACCCCGAACTGCGCCATCAGCGCCAGCGGAAGATCCTGCCGGGTGCCAATGGTGTACCCGCTGAGTTTGAACATGCGCCCGTACGGAGTCAGCTCGGGGAAACTCACATGGCAGGCAACACAGGCTTGCCCGGTTTGTCTTGCAAATGCGGGGATGGCGTGCGAGACATTGATCAGGCCAAGCCAAGCCAGCACGACGAAGCCGGCGAACAACTGGGAACGATGAATCGATTGGGCACGCATGACTTCCCTTTGAGAGACTACAGCCGCGCTTGGATCCTGTATTTCGTCGTGAACAGTTCTGTCATCGGCGATGGTGCTGCTCGGGCGCGTGAGGTTGCAGTGAATTCGCCGTCCCTCTGAAATTAGGTGACGTCGCGAAGCCTCCTCTTCTTGAACGACCGCAATTGGCCGTCAGCAGACGACCCAAAGGAGCCAGTGGCCGCCGTCCGCTTTCGGGAGAGCCAATCAACTGCGCACTTCGAACTTGCTACCAAGAGACTCATTGGACGCGCTACGAGTTGTAACGGACGATCCGGGGTGGCAACAGCACAATAGCCGCTATCGGATACCCAACAAGACATGCGGGCTTCCACCTTTCGCCGCACAGCGATCATACCGCGCCATGGCGACGGATCCACCCGGAATGGGCGCTCGCCCCCCATCTGTCGGTCTATATCCGGCTCAACGTGTCCACTCGAACTTCTCCGAGGAATTGCGGTTACTTTGCATCAGCACGCGATCCGCCGTTGCGGAGCATGTCCAGCCTTGCTGGCTTGCGTCGAGGCCACCGCGTGGCTCGTCCAAAACATCGGGGGTGAACACGGCTAAATTCGTGTCGCCAGGGGACCGCACAGATTCGTATTGGATGATCTCGACGCCGGCTGTCCGCGCGGCACGGCCGAACTCGTGGGTTCCTGCGTAGTCCCTGCTGGTCCAGACTGCGCGCGCAGCAAGCCAGGGCGGCGCAGTCAAGTTGATGCTGAGCCCGGATACGCGTGCCATGAAAAACGTGTACTGGTTGACAATCTTCTTGCCTCTCAAGCCGACGCTATCTAGGATGAACACCATGCGCCAGTACGCTACCTCGGCGCACGCGGCCCGCAATTGGAGCGCACCGTACCAGAGACCTCGATGCCCGGCCGGCCGGAACCTGCTGGGGTGTCGTGGGGTATAGCGGAATGGGGTCACCAGCAGATAGTGCTTCTGCGCCTGCCGCGTGGACGGCAGCGGTGGCTTGCTCGCCTCCAGCATGTTTTCCAGCAAGTCGTGTTCGTCGCCGGTATCAACGAGGAGCATCGTCGCGCTCATGTGTTGCGTTTCAACGCCGCGCCAGACCCGCGGTTCGTCCATGTGCCGGCTGCTGCCACGCAACCACTCCTGCTTCCATGCAATCGCCGTCACGCGGGCGCCCGGATGCCGTCCAAGTAGGCCAGCGTTCCCACCAGCCCTTCCGGGTTCCGAATGAGCGTTGCCGGCACCGCGCCCAGCGCGTGGTTCTTCGTATGCATCCAAGCCTTGCGCTTCTCGGTATCGGAGCCTACCAGGGGGTCGAGCGAACGGAACAGTCGCACCAAGAGCAGCGCCAGCTCCCCGGTCTTGCGCTCCGGGTCAATTTCCGCCTCGCCATGCCTGCAGCGTGAGACGGTGGGGGCGCTCACGCCGATGACCTGCGCCAGTTCCGCATCTTTGAGGCCAAGCAACTCTGCCGCGTGCACTACCGCTTTGGTAAGAACAGCTGCACGGTCCGGCGCAATTCTGGCGTTGGTTGGGCGCATCTTATGCCTCCTTTGCTCACGACTCATGGTAATACTGTTGAATTTCTTACGCAAGATACATGCAATAAGGTTACGTGTGAAATCAACGAGATCATCAGCAGGACACGTCCACGAACGTTCTAGGCTGTGTGAAAACGCAGCCATCCTGCTCTGATGACAGCTCTCGATCAGGCTATCCGGCCAACCCAACGACTGCAGTTGGCGGCGGATTCAACTGATCGAGGCAACACATTGCCGGTAACGCTCGGCGGGTGTTTCGTAGCCTAATGTTTTCCTAGGGCGCTCGTTCAACTTTCGAGCCACGGCATCGAGTGTGGCTTGCGACACGTTCGAGATGTCCATCCCCTTGGGAAAGTACTGTCGCAGCAGCCCGTTGGTATTTTCATTCGAGCCACGTTGCCAAGGCTTGTGTGGATCACAGAAGTAGACTT
>JBDSWR010000065.1:0-39176 GCA_039926605.1 Rhodanobacter sp.
TCCACACAATTCACCTGCGCACACTGTCAAAGATCGTTCGCCTGCCACCGGTTGCCCGGTCGCATCCCAGTGCGTTTCGCCCTGAGTGAGCCGCCCATTCTACATCGCTTTAACGACTCGTCAACACTCCATCAACCATGAGTTTGCGGAGGGAGGGTGACGACGCGAGCAAGAGCAACGTTCGTGGGGGGCGAGCATCATAGCGCGGAATACGAAGGATGTGAAGAGCTCATCACGACTTATGACGACGAGCCGCAAGCCACCTCGCGTACACTTGCAAATTGCCTGCAACTGACGGGAGTCCTGCCATGAATCGCCGGTGTCTCTGGCTGTTTCTTGCCTTCAGCGGCGGGGCCTGGGCCGCGCCGAACGTGCCTACCAGCGCATCCGTGGAACTTCGTGGACACCACTTCTCCATCGAACTTGCCACGAACGCGCCCGCACGCGAACACGGACTGATGGCACGCCCCACTCTGGCCGCAGATGACGGCATGTTGTTCGTATTTGCCAGCTCCGCGCCGCGCGCGTTCTGGATGAAGAACACCCTCATTGCGCTCGACATCCTGTACTTCGACGACATGCGGAAACTGGTGTCGGTACAACGTGACGTGCCACCGTGTACTGCTGATCCGTGCCCGGTCTACCCCAGCAGTGGGGCGGCGCGCTATGTGCTGGAGCTGGCAGCCGGCACGGCGCGGCGTATCGGGGTGCAGCCTGGAGACGAACTGACCATCAATGGCGCCATTGGCACGGTGCAGTGACGAGTCAGAAGCACATCGTGCACCTTGCGCTGCGCCACCTCTCGGCACAAGACGCACAGGGAACGGCACTGCTTGTCCTGGCCGGCGCTGAGCTCGTCGTCAGACTGCGCGGCACGGTCAACCTGTTTCGATCCGCCCACGCACGGTGATCGCGATGACACACACGGCCATAGCCGTGGCCCCTCGCGAACGCCTCCCGGCAAGGCGGCGGCAGCTCTGCATGTTCAATCGATCTCGATCATCTCGAAATCATCTTTGGTCGCGCCGCAATCGGGACACGTCCACGCTTCGGGAACATCCGACCAGCGCGTGCCAGCGGGCACGCCCTCCTCCGGCACGCCGATCGCTTCATCGTAAATGTAACCACAGACGACACACATCCACTTGTGCCACGGTTCGGTTGCGGGGGAGCTTTGGGTCATTTCTCGAATTCTTGGCACGCGACAATGTTCCCATTCTCGCAACTTCGGCGACAACGCGAAAGCTCGGCCGGTGGATGCACGCGCAAACTTTGCGAAAATCGTGCGAATGGCTGGTCTCATTGCCCGATGACGCCGTCACGCGCCCGACCGGTGGCTACGTGCAAGCGCAAGTTCCACAATGCACGGCCTCATCCCGCTTCCCGTAGCCACTTCGGAACGCAACACATGACGAGCAACTATGAGCTGTTTCAACGCGCACAAGCGCTTTTGCCCGGCGGGGTGAACTCCCCGGTGCGTGCGTTCAAGGCGGTAGGCGGCGAACCATTTTTCACCGCACGCGCCGATGGCGCCTACCTGTTTGATGGGGAAGGCAAGCGCTACATCGATTACGTCGGGTCATGGGGGCCCATGATCGCAGGGCACAATCACCCGGCAGTACGCGAGGCCGTGCAGCGCGCGGTACGTAACGGCCTGTCCTTTGGCACACCATGCGCTGCGGAAGTGGTGATGGCGGAAACCATCTCCCGGCTGGTGCCATCGATGCAGATGCTGCGCATGGTCAACTCCGGAACCGAAGCGACGATGTCTGCCATCCGTCTGGCGCGCGGCGCTACCGGACGCAGCAAGATCGTCAAGTTCGAAGGTTGCTACCACGGCCACGCGGACAGTTTTCTGGTGAAAGCCGGGTCCGGTGCGCTTACCTTTGGCGTGCCCACGTCGCCGGGAGTGCCCAAGGTCCTGGCAGATCTCACCTTGACGCTGCCGTACAACGATATCGCCGCGGCAAACACGTTGTTCGCGGCGCAAGGCGACGAGATCGCCGCGCTCATCATCGAACCAGTTGCGGGCAACATGAACTGCATCCCGCCGCTGGATGGCTTTCTGCAGGCGCTCCGCGACCTGTGCACGCAGTACGGCACGCTGTTGATCTTCGATGAAGTAATGACCGGATTCCGGGTCGCGCTTGGCGGCGCACAAGCGCTCTACGGCGTGACTCCTGACCTGAGCACGTTTGGCAAGGTCATCGGTGGTGGCATGCCCGTGGGCGCCTATGGAGGCCGACGCGACCTGATGCAGCAGATCGCACCGTCCGGTCCGGTTTACCAGGCCGGCACGTTGAGCGGCAACCCGGTGGCCATGGCCGCTGGCCTGGCGATGCTCGAACTGATCCAGGCACCGGGGTTTCATGACCGACTGGCAGCACGCACGCACCTGCTGACCGACGGGCTGCAATCGGTCGCGGACGGCGAGGGCATCGCGTTCAGCACCAACCGTGTCGGTGGCATGTTCGGACTGTTTTTCAGCCACGAACAAGTGACCACTTATGCGCAAGCCGTTGCCGCCAACGCGGCGCGGTTCAACCGTTTCTTCCATGGCATGCTCGAGCGTGGGGTCTACCTCGCGCCATCGGCATTTGAAGCGGGATTCATGTCAAGTGCGCATACCGACGAAGACATTGCGCTGACCCTCGAAGCCGCGCGTGGCGCGATGCGCGCCGCAAGAGCTGCTTGACCGGGCCTCACCAATGACCCAGACCAGCCGGACGCTACCCACCGATTTCGGACCAGCAGCGGGCTCAGCATGGCGCGCGCACTGGTTTCACATCATCTTCGGACACGACGACGCACCCGGAAGGCGTTTTGACGTCGTGTTGATCCTCGTCATCGGTGCCAGCATCGCGGTGGCGCTGCTAGATTCGATCGCCAGCGTGCATGCGCGCCTGAGCCACGCCTTCTATTTGCTGGAATGGGGATTCACGCTCGTATTTACCATCGAGTATTTCGCCCGCCTGGCGATAGTCGACCGTCCTTCACGCTACGCCCGCAGCTTCTTCGGCATCGTCGACCTGCTGTCCGTGTTGCCGACCTGGATCAGTCTGGTGCTGGTGGGCAGTCAATACCTGCTGGTGATCCGCGCGCTGCGCATTCTGCGCATCTTCCGCATCCTCAAGCTTACCCGCTACGTCGGCGAAGCCAATTTTCTGTGGTCCACGCTGGTACGCACGCGACACAAGATATTCATCTTCATCAGCACGATCCTCACCCTGGTCCTGATCTTCGGGGCGATGATGTACGTCATCGAAGGGCCGCAAAACGGATTTACTTCCATTCCGGAATCGATGTACTGGGCAATCGTGACGATGACCACGGTGGGCTTCGGCGACATCACGCCCAAGACGCCCGTCGGGCAACTGTTGACGGCGCTGATCTCCCTGGTCGGCTACAGCATCATTGCCGTACCCACCGGGATTTTTACCGCCGAACTGGCTTCAGGTATGCGCAGGCACAGGGTGAAATTGCGCTGTCCGGAGTGTGGCCAGGATGAACACGACAGCGATGCACAATTCTGCAAGGCATGCGGCGCCACCTTGGCAACATCGGCCGACTGACCAGCCTGCGCGCGTTCACCAGACTCCGGTATTTTCCATGGACACCCACGGCTCGCGGGGCGGCAACGGATCACCGCTTTGCAGGAGCTCGATGGAAATCTGATCCGGCGAACGCACGAACGCCATGTGTCCATCGCGCGGTGGCCGGTGAATGATGTAACCCATCTCTCGCAGATGCGCGCAGATGGCGTAGACATCGTCGACGCGAAATGCCAGATGGCCGAAATTACGTGCCGAACCGTAGTCGTCCGGCACGTCCCAGTTCCAGGTCAACTCAAGCTCTGCCTCGGGGCTTTCGGGTGCAGCCAGGAATACCAGCGTATAGCGGCCCGCGGCAACCTCGCGCCGGCGCACTTCGCGCAAACCCAGGCCGGCGCAATAGAACCGCAGCGTGGCATCGAGGTTGCGCACGCGAACCATGCTATGCAGATACTTCATCACGACCCTCCACAGGCCAGACCAGGCAGCGCGCGACGGAGCGACAACAGTCAATGCTGTGCACGCACCTTTACCCGCACAGCGTATCGCGTCCGCGAAAGATCAATCCAGAAACAAGTCAGGTAGCAGCGCTGCACCGGGTTGCACCGCGTACTGCTCGAGATCCACGATTCCTTCTTCGCGCAAGACATCTTCATCGATCGCAAAGTGTCCGGTGTACTCACGTGCTGAGCGGGTAAGGATGCCGTACGCGGCGTCCGCAACGACTTCCGGCCGGCGACAGTGTGCCGCTTGCACGCCGTCAATCATGCCAATCGCTGCCGTGGCAATCACCGTGCGTGGCCACAGCGCGTTCACGGCAATCCCCAGCGGCGCAAATTCCGCGCTCATGCCCAGCACACACAGGCTCATGCCGTACTTGGCGATCGTGTATGCCGTGTGCGGCGCAAACCATTTTGGGTCGAGATTCAGCGGCGGCGACAACATCAATACATGCGGATTCGACGCCTGCTGCAGATACGGCAGGCAACTTTGCGTCACCAGAAACGTGCCGCGCGTATTAACTTGATGCATCAAATCGAAGCGCTTCATCGGCGTCTCGGCCGTGCCGGCCAGCCAGATGGCACTGGCATTGTTGACCACAATATCGATGCCGCCAAAGTGTTCCACCGCCGTCGCCGCCGCTGCGCGCACTTGCTCCTCGTCGCGAATATCCACCTGCAACGCCAGAGCCTTGCCCCCAGCCGCTTCCACTTCTGCGGCAGCAGTGTGAATGGTGCCGGGCAATTTCGGATTGGCCACGGCACTCTTCGCTGCAATCACGATATTCGCGCCATCACGCGCTGCACGCAGTGCGATGGCCAATCCGATACCGCGCGACGCACCGGAAATGAACAGCGTTTTCCCCGCCAGAGTGCTCATGGTCCATCCTCCATTGCCAAAGCGGTCAGTCTACGACGGCGTGCGCTGCGGGTCCTGCGTCACGGCTTGTGGAACCGCGGCAAAATGTCTCGCAGCTCCGCGAGACGCATCAACGGATCCACCAGTTCCAGCAAATGCTGCTGTTCCGCCAAGTCCAGCGGCAGCAGCTCCGCCAGGCGAAAGCCCAGCCAGCTTGCATCGTCGTAGTCGCTGCGCTGCGTGTTGCGCCACTGCGGCGACATCGTCTCAACCAGGCGTTCGGCAATACTTTGCAGCAACGCGAATTCCACCGGCACCTCCTGCTGCGGCTCCGTCGCCCACACGGCCACGTGGCCGCGCAGCAGCCCATCGTGGCGGGCGCGCGAGCGTTTGGCGGTGAAGCGCTCCGCGCCTTCGACGAGAATGGTCAGCAGACCGTCGGCACCACGATGAAAATCGGTAATCCGCGCAACCGTACCCACTGCGGCAGGCAGCGCCGAGGGGTCGGTTTCCGTGCCGCGAGTGATCAGGCACACACCGAACCCGCTGTTGTTGAGCGCACATTCGCGCACCAGATCAAGATAGCGGGGCTCGAAAATCCGCAGTGACAACTGACCGCGCGGGAACAACACGGTGGCAAGCGGAAACAGTGGCATGTCGACAAGTGAAGACTGGGTGGCCATGGCCGAAGTCTAGCCAATTCGCCGGATCACCTTGTTGCGGGATGCAAACTCCAGACGCTGTTCATCAGCAGCGAGCGGCCTTGCCAGTCACCGTTGCAACATGGCGGTGAAGCGCCGGGGAGCATCCTCAAATCCCCCATTGGACATGAACACCACGTAGTCACCAGCTCGTACCAGCGCGTGCAGCGCTGCGAGCAGTTCGTCTACCGTCGACACGGTACTGCCACGCCCATCCAGTGCATCGGTGACGCGGTGTGCGTCCCATGGCAATTCGGGGCGCTGCAGGAACACCACTGCATCCGCGTCAGCCAGCGCCGGTGCCAGTGCGGCCGCATGCGCGCCTTGGCGCATCGAGTTGGAACGCGGCTCCAGCGCAACCAGGATGCGCGCTCCGCCAACGCTTGCGCGCAACCCTGCAAGGGTGGTGGCGATCGCCGTAGGGTGATGGGCAAAATCGTCGTACACGCGAACCCCGTGCACCTCACCGACCAGCTCCATGCGTCGTTGCGCACCCGCGAAGCTCGCAAACGCGGGCAGCAAGGTGGACGGGTCAGCACCTGCAGCAGCAGCAGCGGCCAGCGCAGCCAACGCGTTCATGACGTTGTGGCGTCCCAGCAGTGGCCAATGCACCTCACCCACGCACTCGCCCCGCCGGTGCACGACAAACGCCGAACCATCCGCGTCGAGCAAGCTGCCGCGCCAATCGCCGCGGTCGATGCCGAACGTATCCACTGGGGTCCAGCAACCCATGGCCAGCACCTCGGTCAGGCGTGCGTCCTCCGCGTTGACGATCAAGCGGCCATTGCCGGGAACCGTACGCACAAAATGATGAAACTGACGCTGAATCGCCGCCACGTCGGGGAAAATATCGGCGTGGTCATATTCGAGATTGTTGAGAATCGCCACGCGCGGGTGGTAGTGCACGAACTTCGAGCGCTTGTCGAAGAACGCGGTGTCGTACTCATCTGCCTCAATCACGAACGGGGCGGAAAAGGGGTCAGAGTCATTTTTCGACGCTGCGTCCCGGGCTGGTCCAACACCGTCGGTCGAAAAATGACTCTGACCCCTTTTCCCCAAACGCGCCGACACCCCAAAATTGCCGGGCACACCGCCGACCAGAAACCCCGGTGCCATCCCCGCGCTATCGAGCAGGTGCGCCAGCAAACTCGTGGTTGTGGTCTTGCCGTGCGTGCCGGCGACCGCCAGCACATCACGCTCGGCCAGCACGGTCTCGCCCAGCCATTGCGGACCAGAGATGTAGCGCAGGCGCTGATCGAGCATGTATTCGACGGCCGGGTTGCCGCGGCTAAGCGCATTACCCACGACAACCTGGTCGGGTCTTGCGCGAGCGGACGTGGCCTGCAGATATTCGGCGCGATAGCCACGCATCAGGTCGATCCCGAGTGCCTCGAGCTGGGTGCTCATGGGTGGATACACGTTGTCGTCCGAGCCTTCGACCTGATAACCCAGCTCGCGCGCCAACGCAGCGACACCGCCCATGAAGGTGCCGCAAATGCCGAGAATGTGCAGGCGCATGATCAACGAATCCGTTGGAACCTTGCCGCCAGGGCAAGGAAAGCTCAGCCGTGGGCTGTGACCGATTCATGCTGGAGTGCGTGCTTGATCCGGGAGGTGACCTCGGCCAGCTCACCAACGCCATCGACCACCTTCAGTTTGCCGGCGCGGACATAAAAATCGGCCACCGGAGCGGTCTGTTCGGCGTAGATCGCCAAACGCTTGCGCACCGTATCCGGATTGTCGTCAGCGCGACCTTCAGCCTTGAAACGAATCTCGCAGCGACCGACGATCACCGCGGTAGGCACGTCCAGCTTGACCACGACGTCCAGGGGTCGACCGATCTTTGCCAACAGTTGATCCAACGCATCGGCCTGGGCCAGATTGCGCGGATAACCGTCAAGAATGAAGCCGGCTTCCGCATCCGGTTGGGCCAGGCGATCCTGCAACATGCCCAGCAGGATGTCGTCGGACACCAGTTGTCCAGACGCCATGACCGCCTTGGCTTGCCGACCCATCGGGGTGCCAGCAGCAACCGCCGCGCGCAACATGTCGCCGGTGGAGATATGCGGCACGCCCAGCTCTGCAGTGAGTCGCGAGGCCTGTGTACCTTTGCCCGAGCCCGGTGCCCCTAATAGGACGAGTCGCATAATGCTCCACGGTGTTGGCGCGACGGTGCACACTATGCACACCGCCAGACTCCCATAACTGTTCTCCAAATTAGCGTCTGCCTTCGGTGCCGTCAAACGCCGACTCCACCTGTAATCGCCACCGCGCACGTCTGTAGTCACTTCCGAGGATATTTATGCGCCAGATTCACCGCCCATCCGTGCCCGCCGGCAACCTTCTGTATGCCCAGTCTGGCGGCGTCACCGCCGTGATCAACGCTACCGCCGCCGGCGTGATCGAGACGGCGCGTGCCAAAGGCGTGAAGGTATACGCAGCCCGCAACGGCATCCTTGGCGCGCTGCGCGAAGATTTGATCGACACCTCCAGGGAATCCGCGACGGCGATCACTGCGCTGGCGCACACACCCGGCGGCGCGTTTGGCTCGTGCCGCTACAAGCTGAAGTCGCTGGAAGACAATCGCGCCGAATATGCGCGGTTGATCGACGTGTTTCGTGCCCACGATATTCGCTGGTTCCTGTACAACGGCGGCAACGATTCTGCCGATACTGCACTGAAGATTTCGCAGTTGGGCAAGACCATGGGCTACGATATTCGCTGCATCGGCGTGCCCAAGACGGTGGACAATGATCTGGCTGTCACCGATTGCTGCCCAGGCTTTGGTTCAGTCGCAAAGTACATCGCGATCTCCACGCGCGAGGCCAGCCTCGACGTGGCGTCGATGGCGGAGACCTCGACCAAGGTTTTCATTCTTGAGGTCATGGGCCGCCATGCCGGCTGGATTGCGGCTGCCGCAGGTCTGGCGGGCAACGGCGCAGATGCCGCGCCACACATCATCCTGTTTCCGGAAAATGCATTTGACGAGAACGCCTTCCTGGCGCGAGTGCAAGCCACAGTCGAACGTGTCGGCTGGTGCACCGTGGTCGCTTCCGAAGGCGTGCGCAATGCGGCCGGTCAGTTCCTGGCTGAAGCAGGTACGCGCGACGCTTTCGGCCACAGCCAGTTGGGTGGCGTGGCGCCAGTCCTGGCGGCGCTGGTGAAGCAGAAACTGGGTTACAAGTACCACTGGGCGCTACCCGATTATCTGCAACGTTCCGCCCGCCATGCAGCATCAAAGGTGGATGCCGAACAGGCGTTTGCGGTAGGCAGGGCCGCCGTCGACTACGCCCTGGCTGGCATGAACGCGGTCATGCCGGTGATCGTGCGCACCTCCGCTGTACCGTATCGCTGGAAGATCGATGCTGCGCCCCTGGCGAAGATCGCCAATCGCGAAAAGAAGATGCCGAAGAGCTTCATGACTCGCGACGGCTTCGGCATCACCGCGGCAGCACGACGGTACCTGGGGCCGTTGATGCGTGGAGAAGCGCCGTTGCCTTACGGCAAGGACGGATTACCTGTGTATGTGCATCTGAAAAACATCGCGGTCGCGAAAAAACTTGCGAATTTCGCACGCTGAGTGAGGCCATTGGTCAACCTGGTCCGCTCCATGTATGCCTACAAACCCCGCTGCGATGGGAGCCGTCCTGACTCGTGACTGAAGCGTGAGCGCTGGTACGAGCGTTTGGTTCAGCAACAGGTTCCTACGATCAGGTTGTCGAGCACAACAAGCTCGCGCCACTGCGCTCTGGAGGAAAAGCCATGAAAATCCTGCACAGTCTGTTCGTTGCCGCCCTGCTGTTCGGTACCAGCAGCTACGTTCTGGCGGGCCCCGCGCCGGGCGACCACGATCGACGTGGTCAGTACTCCAGCCACCATGATCAGCGCCGCGGCGGCAATCATGACCGGTATGCGCGCGACCACCGCCACCACGGCCGCAGCGACCAGGGCCGTTACCGCCATTCCGACCACCGCCGTTACAGCCAGTCCAACTACGCGCGCTACAACAGGTCCGACCATCGGCGTTATTACAACCGCCCCGTGGTGGTTTATCACGATCACTCACGTCCTTACGGCCACAGCCAGTGGCGGCGCGGCTATCGCTACTCCGGCCCGACCTATGTCGTGCGCGATTACGGGCACTACCGCTTGCGCCATCCACCACGTGGCTATCGTTGGGTGCGCGCGAACAACAGCGACTACCTGCTCGTAGCCATCGCCACCGGCATCATTCTGGATATTGCGCTGCGGTAACGCGCAAGCCACCGGCCACATGGAAAGCCATGCACCTGTGCATGGCTTTTCTCTTTGCGGCCAGGTGAATCATGTTGCGTTGCACAACGGTACGTACCGCCGGGATTGCCTATACTTCGCGCCATTGGCCGCGGCGGGCGGCTGCAAATCACTTGAGGGGAGGCTCCGATGTTGCATGATTTCGGCTGGTGGATTGTTCTGGGGTGCGCGGTACTGGCGATCTTGTACGGCGCAATCTCCACGCGCTGGGTACTTGCTCAGCCTGCGGGCAACGCCCGCATGCAGGAAATTGCGGCGGCCATCCAGGAAGGCGCGCGCGCGTACCTCAACCGGCAATACATGACGATCGCGATGGTCGGCGTGGTACTGCTGGTGCTGATCGGGGTTTTCCTGAGCTGGCCGGCAGCCATCGGCTTTTTGCTCGGCGCCATCCTGTCGGGGGCAGCCGGTTACATCGGCATGAACGTGTCCGTGCGCGCGAATGTGCGTACCGCCGAAGCGGCGCGTGGTGGCCTGAGCCGGGCCATGAATGTCGCATTTCGTGGCGGCGCCATCACCGGCATGCTGGTGGTCGGGCTCGCACTGCTGGGCGTGGCCGGGTATTGGCTGGTCCTCAAGCAAATGGGTATGCCCGACGAGAAGGCCTTGCACGCGCTGGTCGGCTTCGCTTTCGGTAGCTCGCTGATCTCGATCTTCGCGCGCCTAGGCGGCGGCATTTTCACCAAGGGCGCGGATGTCGGTGCCGATCTGGTGGGCAAAGTCGAAGCCGGTATCCCCGAGGACGACCCGCGCAATCCGGCGGTGATTGCCGACAACGTGGGTGACAACGTTGGCGACTGCGCGGGCATGGCGGCCGACTTGTTTGAAACCTACGCCGTGACGGTGATCGCCACGATGTTGCTGGGCAGCCTGATGGCGGCGGAGGTGGGCGTCAACGCAGTGCTGTACCCGCTGCTGCTCGGCGGCGTTTCGATCATTGCCTCGATCATTGGCACGTTGTTCGTCAAGGTCAAGGAAGGCGGCTCGATCATGGGCGCGCTGTACAAGGGCGTTGCGGTATCGGCTGTGCTGGCCGCCGCTGCGTTCTACCCGGTCACCACGCAGTTGATGGGCGACTTCAGCCACGGCGCGCTTAATCTGTGGGCGTGCAGTCTGGTCGGGTTGGCCTTGACCGGCGCGATCGTGTGGATCACCGAGTACTACACCGGCACGCAGTACAAGCCGGTGCAGCACATTGCCGAAGCTTCCACCACCGGTCACGGCACGAACATCATCGCGGGGCTCGGTGTGTCGATGAAGTCCACGGCGTGGCCGGTTCTGGCCGTGTGCGCGGCGATCTGGGGCGCGTACAACATGGGCGGCCTGTACGGCCTCGCCATCGCGGCGACGGCCATGCTGTCGATGGCTGGCATGATTGTGGCGCTGGACGCCTACGGCCCGATTACCGACAACGCTGGCGGCATTGCCGAGATGGCGGACTTGCCGCCGGAAGTGCGTGGCGTCACCGATCCGCTGGACGCGGTCGGCAACACCACCAAGGCCGTAACCAAGGGCTACGCGATTGGTTCGGCGGCGTTGGCGGCATTGGTATTGTTTGCCGACTACACCCACAACCTCGACGTCGCGGCGCAGGCCAAGGCGGCAGTGACCGGCATCGCCGCTCCGATCATGTCGTTTGATCTGTCCGACCACATGGTGATCATCGGGCTGCTGATCGGCGGCCTGATTCCCTACCTGTTCGGCGCGATGGCCATGGAAGCGGTTGGTCGTGCTGCTGGCGCGGTGGTAGTGGAAGTGCGTCGGCAGTTCCGCGAGATCCCGGGCATCATGGCCGGAACGGCCAAGCCGGAGTACTCGCGTGCAGTCGACATGCTGACCAAGTCGGCGATTCGCGAAATGATCCTGCCGTCGCTACTGCCCGTCGCCGTGCCGGTTGTCGTCGGCCTGGTGCTGGGACCGGTGGCGCTCGGTGGTGTGCTGATCGGCACCATCGTCACCGGCTTGTTTGTGGCGATCTCGATGACCACCGGCGGCGGTGCATGGGACAACGCCAAGAAATACATCGAGGACGGCCATCATGGTGGCAAGGGGTCAGAGGCGCACAAGGCCGCGGTTACCGGCGACACAGTGGGCGATCCGTACAAGGACACCGCCGGTCCGGCGGTGAATCCGTTGATCAAGATCATCAACATTGTGGCGTTGCTGATGATTCCCTTGCTGTAACCCTCACAGCGACCAGCGCGTTTGCGAAGCCCCGTCCGGATTCCCGGGCGGGGCTTGCTTTTTGGCAACGCACGCAGGCACCAACGGACAAGCATGGGAGGTGGCGAAAGGAGGCACGCGACAAGGATTCACCCGGACTGAACAGGGACCAATGCACGATCAGGCTTCGCGACCGCCGCAGCAGGAAACACGTCATGAAGACGACTATCCAAGCCAGCGTCATCGTTTTGTCACTGACGCTGGGCGCATGCGCCGCACCATCGCCGTCTGGCGGATCGGCTGGCTCCGTTCCCATGGCGCAGGTGACGCTCACCCCCGCCTTCGGCAGCGCGGTCACCGGACAGCTTCAGATCGTGCCAATGGGCGACGGGGTGCAGGTCACCGGGCAGATCACCGGCCTGCAACCGGGTAGCACGCACGCCATCCACATCCATGAGAATGGTGACTGCAGCGCGCCAGACGCGAGCAGCGCGGGCGGCCATTTCAATCCTGCCGGCAGCGAACACGGCAAGGTGGCGCGTGGCGCCCACCATGCCGGCGACATGGACAACATCGTGGCGGACGCCAACGGCACCTCGCAGGTGGACCGCCATGCGAGCGGCCCCTCGCTGGATGCCGGCGCGGCCGACAATGTGATCGGGCGCGCGGTGATCGTGCATGCCACTGCGGATGACTACACCAGTCAACCGTCCGGCAACGCCGGGGCACGGCTCGCCTGTGGGGTGATCGTGGCGCGCTGAGCCTGCTTTCGCCGGGACAGCGGAGTGGTCGACGGGTCGTTGTGCGACGTGCGGTTACGAGCGTGGGCGACGTGTGCAGTCGCTCAAGGGCAAACCAGGCGCCGATAGCGGACGGCGTCGATTCGGTGCGAGCCGCATCCGCCGCAATCACAACTTGTCTGGTGGCTGCGGATCAGTCCGGCGAATTTTGTTGGAACTGCGCGATACTTGCCCGATCGACGCGGCACCAACCGCTGCATGCAACGGGGAGACAGGCAATGAACCTGTGGTGGTTGTTATTGGCGCTCGGCGTCACACTGGCGGGCATGACCACGTATAGCGCCGCTGACGCCACCCGCATTGCACACGCCGCCAACGCGATCGATGCGTCGGCTCAGCACGATCCGTTCCTGTGGCTGGAGGACATCCACGGCGCGCGCGCGATGGCGTGGGTGAAGCAAGCCAACGCGGTGACCACGAAACAGTTCGTCGACAACCCCGAGTTCGTCAAGACCCGCGACAGCATTCTTCAGGTGCTGGATTCCGACGCCCGCATCCCCGAAGTCGAGCGGATGGGCGCTTATCTGTACAACTTCTGGCGCGACCAGGCGCACCCGCGCGGAATATGGCGGCGGACCACGCTGGCCGAATACCGCAAGGCCGCGCCGCGGTGGGAAACGCTGCTGGATATCGACGCAGTGAACAAACGTGAAGACAAGCGCTGGGTGTTCAAAGGCGTGCAATGCCTGAAGCCGGACTACCAGCGCTGCCTGCTGTCGCTATCCCCCGACGGCGGTGATGCGGTAACCGTGCGCGAATTCGACATCGCGAGCAAATCGTTCGTCAAGGATGGCTTCATCCTGCCAGTGGCCAAAACCCAAGTTGGCTGGATCGACCAGGATCACCTCTACGTCGGCACTGATTTCGGCCCCGGTTCGATGACTGAATCGAGCTATCCGCGGATCGCCAAGGAATGGACGCGCGGTACGCCGTTGACCGCCGCCAGCACGGTCTACGCAGGCAAGCCAACCGACCTGGCGGTGACTGCGTCCCACGATCGTACGCCGGGCTTCGAGCGTGATTTCGTCTCCATCGCCAAGGACTTCTTCCACAGCGAGTTGTACCAGCGCGTCGGCGACAAGTTGGTACGGGTGGACGTGCCTACCGACGCCAGCGCCGACGCCCACCGCGAATGGCTGTTGGTACAGACCCGTTCGCCGTGGACGGTCGCGGGTACCACTTACCCATCCGGCGCGCTGCTGGCAACAAAGTTTGCCGACTTCATGGCTGGCACTCCGCACTTCGCCGTGTTGTTCAAACCGGATGCCCACACCGCGCTGGCGTCATACAACTGGACCCGGCACCACCTGATCCTGGATGTGCTCGATGACGTCAAGAGCAAACTCGAAGTACTGACGCCGCCGCAGGGCCAGGCGACCGCCAGCGACTGGAAGCGCGAAGCCATGCCGGGCGCACCGGCCATGAGCACGATCAGCGTGGTCGACACCGACCCCGACAACAGCGACGAATACTGGCTCGGCGTCACCGGCTTTCTGACCCCATCAGCACTTGAGCGTGGCGTGTTGGGCAGCGTGCCGGCCGAGACGCTCAAACAGGAACCGGCCTTTTTCGATGCGGCAAAATTTGTCGTCAGTCAGCACTTCGTCACCTCGAAAGACGGCACCCGGGTGCCCTACTTCCAGATCGCACCCAAAGTCATGGCACTGGACGGTTCGAATCCGACACTGCTGTACGGCTACGGCGGGTTCGAAGTGTCATTGCTGCCGCACTACAGCGGCAGCGTCGGCCGCGCCTGGCTGGAACGGGGCGGCGTGTACGTCGTCGCCAACATTCGTGGCGGCGGCGAATACGGCCCGCAATGGCATCAAGCAGCGCTGAAGGCGAACCGCCCACGCGCGTATGAAGATTTTGCGGCGGTCGCCGAAGATCTGGTCAAGCGCGGGGTGACCTCCGCCAGGCATCTGGGTGCCGAAGGCGGTAGCAACGGGGGCCTGCTGATGGGCAACATGCTGACCGAATACCCGCAACTATTTGGCGCCATTGCTTGCGAAGTGCCGCTGCTGGACATGAAGCGCTACACCCACCTGTCCGCCGGCGCGTCGTGGATGGCCGAGTATGGCAACCCGGATACTGCCGACTGGAATTTCATCCAGACGTTCTCGCCGTATCAGAACGTGAAAAAGGACGGTCATTACCCACCGGTGCTGTTCTACACCACCACCAGCGACGACCGCGTCGGCCCGGTGCAGGCGCGCAAGATGGCCGCCCGGATGGAAGCCCAGGGGCATTCGAACGTGTGGTTCTACGAGAACCTCGAGGGCGGGCACGGCGCGGGCGCGGACAATCGGCAAGCCGCCCACATGCACGCGCTGGCCTACAACTTTCTCTGGAACGAGCTGAAATAAGCCGATGCCGCGGCTGGGGCAGAACGTATGGGTGGTTCGTCGGCGCTGCGCACAGGTTCCGCACGACCGATTCAGCAGCGCGCAATAACCAGCCTCGGCAGGATCTCGATGCTGCAACGCAACAACGATTGGCGTATGCTGGCGCCCCTCCTCAGCAACCCAGTACAGGACTTCCCATGGGCCTGGATCTTGTCTCCGCCGGTCGTGACGTGCCGAACGAAATCAATGTCATCGTCGAGATTCCGAAGGACGCCGAGCCGGTCAAGTACGAGGTAGAGAAAGCCAGCGGCGCGATCTTCGTCGATCGCATCCTGTCGACACCGATGCGCTATCCGTGCAATTACGGCTACGTTCCGGGCACCCTGGGGGGCGACGGCGACCCGCTGGACGCGCTGGTGATCCTGCCGCTGCCGCTGGTGCCCGGGTCGGTCATCCGCTGCCACCCGGTCGGCATGTTGCGCATGACCGACGAAGCGGGCAGCGATGAAAAGCTGGTGGTGATCCCCATCGCGAAAGTCTTCCCGGGCTATGCGCACATCAACGACATGCAAGACGTGTCCGGCCACTGGCTCCTGCGCATCGGTCATTTCTTCGAGCATTACAAGGATCTGGAAAGCAACAAGTGGGTAAAGATTGAGGGCTGGGTCGGCGCGGACGAGGCGCGCGCGGAGATCGTTGCCGGCATCGCCCGATACCAGGCCGACCGCGCGACACACGCAGTCTGACCCGAGGTCGCCCGTTACCCGCCCGGGACCCCACTGGGTGGGGAGTCTCCTGTGCGGTAAAACTCGGAGGCGTGCGCGTCACCCGCGACGCAGCAGCTCACGCAAATCGATCAGGGTCGCGTTGGCGCGCGAGACATAATTGGCCATCACCAGTGAGTGGTTCGCGAAGAAACCAAACGGTGAGCCATTCAATACAATCGGACTGCGCAGCGGCCGCTGTGCTTCCTCGAGTTCACGAATCGCTTGCTGCAGGCTGACATCGGCACGTTTGCTGCGCAGGATGGGGCCGAAATCGTGCTGGATCGCGCGGAGTTGTTCCAGCAGCGCCCACGTATACCCCCGCGCCTCGTAAAAATTGTCGTCGACTTTGGTCCAGGGCGTCTTGACCGTGCGGCCAACTTCTCCGGGGCCGGCACTTTCGGCACCGGCGCCCGCTGTCGGCTCATTCGCGCTGGTCAACCCGAGCTGACCAACACTGGCGGACAGGCGTTGCGACAGCGAGCCCAAGCGCGACGAAGCCAACTGCAGATAGTCGGCCAGGTTGTCTGCGCGCGCATAGAAATGTGCATCACTGCTGGCGGCATCATCCAGCCGATGCAAATAGCCGTCCAGATGCTTTATAGCCTTGCGATACTGACTCTCCGAACTTGGCAGCAACCAGCGATCATTCGGGCTGTTCAGCAACGGGTCCGCTTCGGCGAGATCCGCGTCCTCCCGCGATTGCGTCTGTGCGCGGCTGAAATCGTTGCGCAGCGCCCGCACCAGATCGCGTGAGGCGGTGAGCGAACCAAACTCCCAATTGGGCTGGTTGTCCAGGAACACGCCTGGTGGCAGCTTGTCGTTGCTCAGATAGCCGCCACGCTTCTCGAGGAGAGTCTGCACCGAGGCGATGAGCGTAGCCGTGGTGGTCGACCCCACGCTGACCGGGCGCTTGAGCTCCTGCATCTGTGCCTGCGTAACGGCGGCCGGATCAAACAGCGCTGGTTCGGTGTCCCACCACCACATCGTGGCCAGTACCACGAGCACGACGAAGGCCAGCAATGCAGCTATGAGCCGGACCCAGTGATGACGCAGGCGGCGGTCGGCAGGGGCCTGGACTGGCATGGAAAACTCCACTGGAGGTCAGATGAGAGGCGTCCAGCTTACAATGCGCACCTGGCATGCAGCATGCGATCAGACTCGCGGTGAGGCGGCCAGAGCCACTCTTCCCATTGACCGATCCCACGGCACCCAAGGATGGATACCGCCGGGATTCTCAGCCGCGTTCGCGAGCGCCGGTCCTGGCCGCTGCCGGGGCAAGCTTCGCCGGCTCACCGTCCTTGCCCAATTGCTCCAGAAGCGTGTTCATGTCCTCAGCGTGTTCCTCTTCCATCGCCAGGATGCCTTCCAGCACCCGACGCGTGGTCGGATCGTCGCTTCCGACGTAGGTGATCATCTCGCGATAGCTGTCAATGGCAATGCGCTCGGCGACCAAATCTTCCTTGATCATGTCGACGATGTTCTCGCCTTCGACGTAATCGGCGTGACTGCGTTCAAGCAGGCCTACCGGTGAAAAGTTTGGTTTCCCTTCAAGCTGGGTGATGCGCTCGGCGAGCAGGTCGGCATGGCCTTGTTCCTCGTTCGCGTGCTGGAGAAATTCAGCCTTTATCGCCTGCGAATGGATGCCCGACGCCATGAAGTAGTGGTACTTGTAGCGCAATACGCAAACCAGCTCGGTGGCCAGCGCCTCATTGAGCAGTTTGACCACGGTGGCACGGTCGGCGCTGTAGCCCGCGGTCATCGCACCGTCGTCAATATTTTCGCGTGCACGCTTGCGGATGTTGTCGATATTGCTGACAAACGGTTTGATCTTGGCCATGGAAGGGTTCCTGTGCGTACGTGGCAACGCGAGCGGACATTCCGCTCGAGCTTTAGCACATCGAACCTACACATCGCCACGGGAAGACAAAGTGAAGAAATCCCGTGCGCACGCCACCTGCAGCGACATGCGCAACGCCTCGGAACACGCCACGCTGCGCTTCCCACGGTCAGCGCGCGGCGAATTGCGCTGCCCGTTCCATGGTTGCCTGCAGACCCGGCAACAAGGAGGCGAATGCTGCCGCGTGCGTTTGCCATTTATCCGCCGCCGGTGGCGACAGTGTGAATCGCGACAACGGCAGCATCGCCTCGAGCGACTGATCCCAGTCGAAATCCAGCGCAGCACACACTCGCGCAATCTCATCGGCCGGATGTGCGACAAGGGCTGCGTAGTGCGCCACGTGCACCCGCCCGGCTGGCAGCTCCTGCAGATCATCCAGCAGGATGCGCGTGGTGATTTCCCACTGCGCGGCAACAACTTCTTCCAGCGGGCGACCGCTCAACTGGCGCCACTCCGGGACCAGCAACAGCGACCATGGCAGTCCGTGCCAGTCGGGCAATTGTGGGTAGGTACGAAAACGCCCACTGCGCCAGGCTTCAAGCATGCTGGCCAGGGTCTGCTGCGGATCGCGGTGCAGATAGACGAAATGCGCCTGCGGAAACGCGCGCGCAAGGAAGGGCACACGCAACGCGTTCTTCGGGGTCTTCTCCAGCATGCGCACCGGCCAGTGCGTCGGCGGCTGCCGGTCACGATCGCGCAGCTCGTTCTGGAAGCGCCGACGCAGCTCGGCCAGCAACGCGGGATGACCATTGGCGGCGTCCAGCCGGTTGGAAGCGAACCCTTGCGCGGCTGGATGCAGTTCGGACAACCCCTCCAGCAACGCGTGGCTCTCGTGGCCGATGCTGAACACCTGCGGCGCCCGCGCGAGTGTCTCGAACAACAAGGTGGAGCCGGCACGCGGCGGCGAAATGATGAACACCGGGCGATCAAACAGCGGATCGGCATCGGCGGCGTCCACCGCATGCAGCGCGCCACTGCTACCCGTGGACATGGGCGTGGGCCGAGTTCGACCAATGGCAGGCGCGCCGTGATCGCGATCGTCGAGCGCTACCCGCAGAACCATGCCACGCAGCGTATTCATGAACAGCGCGCCATTGAGTAACTCCAGCGCGACAGCCGAACGCTCCATCTGCTGCTCGTAGGCGTCCAGCACCGCGCGATACGCCGGCCAACCGGCGCGGTCGGTACCATGCTCGGCCCACAGCGCCTGCCAGATCGCGCACAGGTGCAAGGTGTGCTGCCTGGCAACCGCCAACTGCGGGTGAGGGGAGGTCTCGCTGAGCAGAAACAGCAAATGCTCGCGCAGCTCCCAGGGCGTCATGACTTTCGGCGTGTTGACGGCCTCCAGCCGCAGCGGCGACGCAGCGGCGGACTGTGGCTCCACGCGCTCCGCGCGCCAACCGGGAAACGGACCGTGTCCAGGCGCGCGACCTGCGCCAACCAGTCGCCCCAGGCTGTCACTGCCGACGGTGTCGGCAACCAGATGAATACGCGTCTGCCTGGACGTGTTGCGCACTCGATGCAAGCGCCAGGTATCGAAGATCCAGCACTCACCAGCAGCCATGTTGACCTCGGCATCACCGCAGGCAAAACGTACGTCCTGGTGCGTCACGATCGGCACATGTACGCGCACGCGTTCACGCCAGTAATAGTTGATGTCCACATGCGCCGAGACTTCCGCGCCGGCATCAAGCCGCATCAATCGCGTGCGGCCCCATACCGCGCCCAACCGCGACAGCACCTGTTGCAAGTACGGACACTGCAGCAGTTCGGGAGTCGGCCGCATCGGGCCGGAAACCGCGTCGCTGGCAGAATTGCCCCCCACGGCAATCAGCGGCAAGGCAAAGTTGCCGGGAAATTTCTGCGGATGCTCGCGCCACGGCGCCGCCCCCAGCGCAGCGACCTCGTCCGCCATGCGTTCAGCATCAAACTGCAACGGCAACTGGATAAACGGGACCTGCAGTTTCATCAGAAATTACCTTGACGTGCCGGCGGTCACTGCCCAGTCAGATGGCAGCGGGAGCGCGACCGGAAGTGTCGGCGACCGCGTGTGCCCACGCAAGTCGCGTATTTTCCCGTAGCCTCAACGCGGACGGTAGGCGCGCAGAAACGTGACGACACCTGCCATCGCCATCGCTTCAATCTCGCTCGCTGCGGCCTCCGGACACTCATCACAGCCAAACAGCCGGCGCAGCAGCAAGTCACCCTTGATCAGGGAAAAGAACTGCACGCTGGCGGTTGGTATGGATGCTATGTCCAGCGCATGGTGTTCCACCGCATCCCGCAACAATTGTTCCATCAGCCGGTGCGTACGCGCGGGACCCTCTTCCCACAGCAACTTGCCATAACGCGGATTGCCCTGGCGGCAATCGCTGAGGATGGCGCGGAATGTACCGACGTTTTCTGCTTCGCAATCAATTTTCATGTGGGCGCGCGCGATCATGCGCAAGGTTTCACCCACGTCGACGAGCGGATCGTAGACATAAATGTCTTCCGGCAGCAGGTCCTCGATACGCGATCGGATCACCTCGCGAAACAGGTTGTCCTTGTCACCAAAATGGCTGTACACGGTGAGTTTGGATACGCTCGCTTCGGACGCGATGGCGTCCATGCTGGTACCCGCGAACGCATTACGGATGAACAGCGCCTTCGCTGCCACGAGAATGGCGGCGCGTTTGTCCATGTCCTTGGGACGCCCCGGACCCGGCGACTTGACTGGCATAGTGCTTGCCACGTACGGCACCTTCACAAAAAGGAGGTCAACCTTTATTATACGCGGCGGTACATTTATCTGCCAGCATGCAAACATTGTGTGTTTCGCAGACTTGCTGCGGTCGTGCGCATGACGGTCGTCAGCGACGTGTGGTGACTTCCGGCACTGCGCTCACGAGGCCGCACGCGGCAGGCTTGCCGTTGTCGGAAAGGTGAGCAGCTTCTACACTTTTCAACTTTTGATCGACAAGCATGGGCACCAAGACGATGAACTTCGAACAAGCGCGGTTGAACATGGTGGAAAACCAGGTCCGTCCGTGGGAGGTGCTCGACGCCCGGGTGCTGGACATCATCAGTCGCGTGCGCCGTGAGGATTTCGTCGCAGCCGCCCATCGCCAACTGGCTTTTGCCGATTTGTGCCTGCCATTGGGCTACGGCGAAGTGATGATGAAGCCGGTGGTGGAAGGGCGCGTCCTGCAGGCACTTGAATTGCAACCCGCCGATCGCGTGTTGGAGATCGGCACAGGCTCGGGTTTCCTTTGCGCATGCCTTGCCGGATTGTCCGCACATGTCACCAGTGTCGACATCCACGCCGACTTCACCGCAGCCGCCGGGCAACGGTTGCACGAGGCGGGGATCGCCAACACCACGCTGATCACCGCCGAAGCCGTGCACGCCTGGCAACCTGCAGAAAAATTCGATGTGCTGGTGGTTACCGGGGCCGTGGCGCAACTGCCTGCACGCTGGCTGACGTGGCTCGCACCCAGCTCACGCCTGCTGGTCGTACGCGGACAGTCGCCGGCCCAGGAAGCCACGTTGCTGACGCAAACGGATGCAGTCACTCGACGCGAAATCACATTGTTTGAAACCGACCTGCCGTACCTTCTGCACGCCGAACCGGCACCGACATTCGTCTTTTGACATCTTCGTCTCTCCTTCCCTCCGCGAGGCAACCCATGCGTTTGAAGCTGCTCATCCTCGCTGTGGCGCTGACCACCGTTGCATCGCCCAGCCACGGCACGGACCTGCTTGACGCCTACCGCGATGCCCGAGCCAACGACCCCGTGTTGTCTCAGGCTGATGCCATCCGGTTGTCCACTGGCGAAGGCGTCGACCAGGCCCGAGCGCTGCTGTTGCCGCAGATTTCAGCCGGCTTGACGTTGAGCCAGACCAATGGTGGCAGCGGTGGGAACAGCTTCGTTGATCCGAACAACCCCGGGCAAATCATCGGCACCCCCGGGTTCGGTCATTCGCGCACGCGGAGCATCAATGGCACGTTGAGCCAGACCGTCTTCGATTTCAGCAAGTACGCGAATCTGAAGGCGGCCCACTCGTCTGCGGACGCGCAGGACGATATTTACCAGGCAGCGCAGCAAGCCTTGTTCGTGCGCGTGCTCACGGCCTACTTCGGCGTATTGACCAGTGAGGATGCATTGACCTTTGCCAAGGCCAATGAAGACGCCTTCCGCCAGCAGTTCGAGCAATCGGACCAACGCTTCAAGGTCGGCCTGTCGGCGATCACCGACGTCTATCAGGCCAAGGCGTTCTACGAGGCCGCGAAAGCGCAAACGATCACCGCGCAGAACACCCTCAACGATGCCCGTGAGGCACTCACGCAGATCACCGACAAACCCGCCGGCGACCTGAAAAAACTGCGTGACGACCTGCCGATGCAGCCACCGAGCCCGAACAACCAGGACGCGTGGGTCAAGCAAGCGCTTGCCACAAATCCCAACCTGCTCGCACAGCGTCAAAACGTGCAGACTGCCGAACACAACATCACTGCGGCGCGCTCCGGTCATCTGCCCACGATCAGTGCCCAAGTTACCTACAACGACAATACAAGCTGGTATCAAGACGCTGCCATCCAGGGCAACCGCCCGGCGTCCACCACGATTGGGTTGAGCTTGAACGTACCAATTTTTTCCGGAGGCCTGACGCAGTCCCGGGTGCGTCAATCCATCTACCAGCGCGACGCAGCATCCGATGCGATGGAGTCAGAGCGTCGTCAGGTAGTACGCGACACGCTCAATTTCTACCGCACCGTGATCGCCGGTATCGCGCAGGTGCAATCGGCGAAGGCCTCCGTTGAATCCGGGCAAAAGGCACTGGACGCGATGCGCGCCGGCTTTGACGTCGGCACGCAGACAATGACTGACGTACTGCTGGCGATCCAGACCCTGACGTCCTCGGAAAGCAGCTACTCGCAAGCTCGCCACCAGTTCCTTCTCAACAAATTGCTGCTCAAGCAAACCGCCGGCACCGCCGACCTGGGTGATCTGCAAACGATCAACGCGCTGTTGCAATAGCGGCGCGTGGAGCCGAGCCCGAACGGGTCCGGCTCGAGTGGGCGGCCTCGCTGCCCGGGTTTACTCCTGCAGCACCGCGTCCACCATCTGCATGACGCGCTGCACCGCGCCCCGCTCTCGCTCGAACACCTCCTGGGCCGCCTGCCCCATGCGCTGGCGCTGCAGCGGATCGCGCAATAGTTGCAACACCCGGTATGCAAGCTGGGTGCTGTCAGCCACCCGCCCGGCGCCGTGGTGCTGAATCAGGCTAAGGGTGATCTCCTCGAAATTGAACGTGTGCGGTCCCACCAGTACCGGCGTGCACAGCGCCGCCGGCTCCAGCACATTGTGGCCACCAATCGGTACCAGGCTGCCGCCGATGAAGGCGACTTGCGCGGCAGCGAAGTACGGCATCAACTGGCCCATCGCATCAATGACAAACACCTGATGCGCTGCAGTCGGTGACCCCAGCGCGCTACGCGCCACCACGCTGAAACCGCGCCCGCGCACCAGGTGCTCGACCAGGCGAAAGCGCTCGGGATGCCGTGGTGCCAGCAGCAGCAGGGCGTCGGGCAATTCCTGCATGACTCGCCGATGTGCGTCCAGCACGGCCACTTCCTCGCCCTCGTGGGTGCTGGCGGCAATCCACACCGGACGTTGCGCACCCCACAAGGCCCGCATTGCCACACCGTCGGCTATGGCATTGACAGGAATGGACATGTCGAACTTCATGTTGCCGGTAACCACTATCTGCTGCGGATCGGCGCCGAGCAGGCGATACCGCGCAGCATCGCTGCGTGATTGCGCAGCAATCAGGCGCACACAGGCGAGCGCTGAACGCGCAAGCGCGCGCAACGGTCGATACCCGCGCAGTGAGCGGCGCGACATGCGCGCATTGACGATCATCAGCGGTATCCCGTGCTGATGGCACCCAAAATACAGGTTCGGCCAGATCTCCGTTTCCACGATCAGCGCGAGCCGCGGACGCACCTGACGCAGGAAGCGCTCCACGGCAAACGGCAAGTCGTACGGCAGGTACACATGGAAGACACTGCGTCCGAACAACTGGTGGACCCGCGCCGACCCGGTCGGCGTCACCGTGGTAATGACCAGCGGCGCGTTGGCGTAGTCAGCACGCAATGCCCGAATCAACGGCGCGGCGGCATTCACCTCGCCCACGGACACGGCATGGATCCACAAGCTGCCACGAAAATCCGGTGATTTGAAAAGACCGAAACGCTCAGGCCAGCGTCTCCGGTAGGGCTGCGAACGCACCCCACGGGCAAGCAGGCGCAGCAGCATCAACGGCGTCACCAGATACATCGCCATGGTGTAAAGAAAGCGCACGCTTGATCCTTGCAACCAACGTCGAAGTATAGCCAGAGCGCGCAGCGCAGGCCGCACCAGCGATGCCCGTACAATACGCACAATGCCCGGTACGCACAGACCTCCGTTCAACCGCATGCTGCTCGCGCCACGCCACTGGCTGGCGTGGCTGGGTGCGGGCCTGGTCTGGCTGGTGGGACAGTTGCCGTTCGTGTGCTTGCAATGGCTGGGTGGCAGGCTGGGCACGTTGCTCGCGCATGTTCCCTCGCAACGACGGCACATCGCGCAAACCAACATCGCGCTGTGTTTTCCGACACGCACGGAAGCCGAGCGCGCCGCACTGGTCGACGCCAACGTGCGTGATCTGGGTCGGATGCTGGTGGAGTTCGCGCTTGGCTGGATGGCCAGCGATCGACATATCGCACGCATCCCGAGCCACATTGGCGGACTGCAGCATTTGCAGGCAGCGCGTGCGCAAGGTCGTGGCGTGCTGCTGGTTGGAGGCCACTTCTCGCACCTGGAACTATGCGCGCGTCTGATATCGGCACGCATCGGCATCGCCGGCATGTACCGACGCATGGATTCGCCGGTGTTCGAGTGGGTTGTGCTGCGCGCGCGCCTGCGCTACGCCCTGGCTATGTTCGACAAGGACGACATCCGCGGCACCGTGCGGTATCTGCGGGCTGGCGGGACGCTGTGGTATGCACCCGATCAAGACATGCGCAGCAAGGACTCCGTATTCGCCCCGTTCTTCGGCGTCCCTGCAGCCACCATCACCGCAACGCACCACCTGGCACGCCTGTCCGGCGCACTCGTCATCCCGTTTTTCCACCGCCGCCTGCCCCACGGCCGCGGCTACGTGCTGGAGCTTGGCGCCCCGCTGGAAAACTTCCCGGGTCCTGATGTGCTGGCCGACACATCCCGCATCAATGCCTGCATCGAGGACATGGTGCGTGCCGCGCCTGAGCAATATCTGTGGGTGCACAAACGCTTCAAGACCCGACCACCCGGCGCTGCCTCTGTGTACTGAGCAGGACAGCGCAGGAAACGCGAACGATCCCGGACCAATCGCTCCTCCTGGAAGCGCCTCGTCATCGCCGCCACGCTTCGATGCTGTCTGTGGCGCACGACTGACGGTGGCTCATGCGACAGGCACTGCCTCGTTCGCGCCAGCAGGAGTCGGCTCGACAAACAACGCCGCACACCACAAGCCGAGCAACCACGCGAACAGCAAGCCCCACCACGCTGAATAAAACGCCAGATGTGTGTTCAGTGGGAACAGCATCACCGCCAGTGCCAAGGTCACGGGAAACGCGCGCGCGCGCGCGGCCGCACCAACTGACCGCCACGCTCGCCACGCCGCTGCCAGTGCAGCAAGCCACAGCAGCAGTCCACACCCGCCGGTTTCGCTGAGAATCTCCAGCACCAGTTGGTGCGCATGACAGGCGCCTTCGCGGGGACCGCAGGCTTCGGCCACCAGAAAGTGATCATCAGCCGGCGCATAGCGCGGATAAGCGTAACGAAAGCCGCGCACGCCCACGCCATTGAACGGATGGGCGACGATCATTCCCTCTGCCGCACGCCAGATATCCAGCCGGCCACTGAGCGCGGTATCCAGCGTCTGGCCGCTGCCGGGTAACGCCGCCATGGTGCGCTCCGCGCGCATCTGGAAACGTTCCGACGCATTCCATGCGATACCGACGCCCAGTGCCAGCAGCACCGCACCGCCGGCGCAAAGCAGTGAGAACCGCCGCACCGAACCTGCCGCGTGCCACGCAAAGCCCAACGCGACCAGACCGAACATCAGCCACGCCGCGCGCGAACCGGCGAGCAGGATCGGACCGAGCAGCAGCACCAGTGCAAGCAGCCATCCACGCTGACCAAAGCGCGACCACGCGGCCCACAACGCAAACGGCGAGAGCACCGCCAAAACCGGTCCAAGCTTGAGATTGTCCGCGCCGAAGATGCCCGAGACCCGCTCCGCTTGCGCCTGACCACCCAGACTCCAGCCCGTGAGTGCCTGGACCCATGCGTCCAGCGTCCACCATGCCACTACCAGGGCGACCGTGACGTACAGTGCCTGCAGCTTGTGCTCGCGACGCACCGCAAAACACGCGTACAAACCCAACGGCACATAGCGCAGGAGCCCGGCCACCGTCGCCCAGCTCTTGCCCGGAACGATGGAATCGGGTGCAGATATCAGCGCGGCAGCAACGTATCCGGCCAACAAACACAGCAGCAGCCGCGCGCCGGGGTGCTGCAGCAAGGCGTGCGGGTGACGCACCAGCAATAGCACGACACCCAGCAGGCACAGGAAAGTACCCGACTCGGCACTGCGCCCGAACGGCAACAGGACAATCACCAGCGCATACGGCAATAACGGAGAGCGCAGTACCGACTTGAGCGAAGCGCCAACAGAGGTCATGAGCGGGCCGGAGCGAAGGCAGGCCCCTATTGTAGGCGAGCCATGCCGGCGCGCACGCGAGAAGCCGATGCAGAACAAGGCAACTCAGACTGCGGCCAGCTCCGCGTACAGTGCCAGCGTGGCGTTCTGCATATCGAGCAGACGGTAGCTGTGCAAGGGCGCAATCGGTGGCGCCACACGCAGCAGCTCGGCAGCGCGCTCGACCAGCCGTTCGTGATCGCCGAGCGGCACACGGCCTGCCGGATACAACTCGGCCATCAGTTCGCCGACCCCACCGTGCGCATAACCAAGCACCGGCCGGCACAGTGACAGTGCCTCCACGACCGTGCGACCGAACGATTCTGGCTTGTTGGAAAGCTGCAGCACCAGCGAGGACACGGCGTAAACATCGCGAATGTCATCGCGTGGCGGCGACAGCACAACTTGAGAAGTCACACCACGGCGGCGGATCAGGTCGCGGAGCTCCGCAACGTATGCCTCGCGGCCTGGTTCGACGACACCGAGCAACAGCAATCGGGCTTCGATTCCGCGCCGCTTCAAGTCCGCCAGCAAGCCAATGGCATCATGATGCCCCTTCAGCCGCGTACCGCGCGCCGCGAGCGTGAGCAACGGCGCTCCGGCAAGTTCGGGGTAGCCGGCAAAGAACGCCTTGCGCCACGACTCCTCCGGACGATAGCCATACGGGAACGCCATCGGATCAATGCCGCGGGGAATCACGCGCACGCGCGCAGGATCCAGCCAGCGGTAATGACTGAGCACGTAATCACGCACCGTTTGCGAGACCACAATGACGCGCTCGCCGCGCAACATGATTCCGCTGTACCAACCGGGCTTGTTGAGGCCATGCACGGTGGTCACAAAATGCGGGCGAGGGTGCATGCCCTTGAGCGCCCACCAGCCAAGCCAAGCCGGCACGCGCGAGCGCGCATGCACGATGTCGGGACTGATCCCGCGCAGCGCGCGTTGCAATGCGCCAACCGCCGCAAGTGTCCGCAGCGACTTGCGCCCGATCGGCAGCGTGACGTGTTCACTGCCGCCAGCCAGCAACTGCGCCGTGAGACGACCACCGGCGGAGATCACGACTGAGCGATGCCCGGCCTGCACCAGCGCGCTCGCGATTTCCAGCGTCGAACGCTCGGCACCGCCCGAGTGCAGCGCGGGAATGAGCTGGACGACGGTCAAACGCCTGATGGGAGAGTGCGAAGCGGACATGGACGGAAGATCGGAAACTTTCATACTCTGAGACAAGCAAAAATAGTGCCGCAAATGGCTTCGGGCAACGACTGCCGGTCAGTCGCTCAGTGTGTAATGAGCGCCACAGTAGGCGCAGGTTGACTCGCCGCCATCGTCAACAATCGACAGATACACCTTTGGATGAGAGTTCCACACCGACATGCCGGGCATCGGACAGGACAATGGCAGGTCGGCACGCGTCACTTGGTAACGGTTTTCGGCATTCGCCGGGATCAGTGAGGCGGTCGTGACGACAGGGCGCGACATGGTGAAACTCCTTGCTGGACACAAGCCCTGAATGGTAGCAGGCTGCGGCGGCCGGCCCGCGCGGGAAAGCGGCGCGGTGCGGCGTTGCTCAGGTTCCGCCCGCACGTACGCTATCTGGTGCCGATGCAGCAAGCCTCGCGGCACCGTGGTGCGTACGCTTTCGCCGACCGGAACCTCCCAGGCAAAACGCGCGGTACTGTGAGCACCATCGACCCCTCCCTCTGGACCACCATGGCGAACCTGCGTGACGAATGCTGGGCGATCACCGACCATGCCGCGGGGAATCAGCGGCAGGCACGCGCACTGGCCACGCAGATGCACTGCACAGTCCGTCACCTGGAGTTGGCACCGCGCGCACCATGGTCCTGGCTCGCGCCACGCTTGCTGTCCGGCGGACGCAGCGCCCTGCCTGCGGAGCAACGTGCGATGTTTGCGCCACCGTGGCCAAGCGTTGCGATTGGCTGTGGCCGTCAGGCCGCACTGTTCACGCGCATGCTGCGCGGGCTTTCCGCGGGACACTGCTACACCGTGCAGATTCTCGATCCGCGGATCGACCCGACGCACTGGGACACCGTGATCGCTCCGCGCCATGACCAACTCCACGACGCCAATGTGCTGCAAACAGTGGGTTCGCTGAACCCGATCGACGACGCATGGTTGGCCAATGGCCGGTATGCGTATCCGCATTTTGCCGATTTGCCACAGCCGCGCGTTGGCGTGTTGCTGGGCGGTCCGCGCCACGGCGTCGCCATGGGCACTGACTATGTGCAGCAATTGCTCGAGCGTCTGCGTGAACGCCAACGTGATGCAGGTGGCAGCCTGCTGGTACTCACCTCACGGCGGACTCCCACCAGCTGGAGCGGCCTCATTCGACGCGCCTTGCAGGATGTACCCGGCCTATTCCGGGCCAGCCACGACGACGGTCGCAACCCTTACCCAGGTGTACTTGGCTGGGCCGACCGTCTGATCGTCACACCCGATTCCGTCAACATGCTCAGTGAGGCATGTGCAGTCGGCTGTCCGGTGCACACGCTGGTTACCGCTCCGCTGCCGGATAAGCTCGCCCGGTTCCATCTGGCGTTGCGTGAAGCCGGTCGGCTGCTCGATCTGGATACGACGGCAACATCCCGACCAGCACCACTGCGCGAAACCGCGATGGTCGCGGTTGAAGTACGCAAGCGTATCGCCCAACGACTGGAGTCACGCTGACCGGCTAACCGGCAACTAAAGCGCGGATGGCGCGTGCGATCGACCAGAACGGACCAATGGTGTCGACGCGATGGTGGTAATGGCTAACGCGGGGAACACGTGGGCAAACGTCCGCAGTTCGCTGAACATCGCGAGCGTCGAACACGTGACTGTCTTCGCAAGCGTGACCGCGACGCGTACGGCCGCCACATGAGGGGTCGGCGCCGGACCGGATGCAAACGTGGCGCGCCGCAACGTCACGGCAGGCGCTCATGACGCCGGTCGCACCCAGCGCAGTTGGCCGCACGCGATCAGCGCATCAACCTGCGGTGCGAACGGCTTGTCCAGGACCTCCGCCGCCAACGCCGCGATAGCCATCAGACCGACGCAGCGGTTGCGTCCGTCGTGTTTGGCGTCGTACAGAGCGCGATCACTGAGCTCCAGCGCCGCGTCGAATGTTGCCTTGTCACTACGCAACGCCAGCGGATGCATGCTGAAGCCAATCGAGCACGTCAGCAAAACCGTGCCGCCATTGCCATCGGTGAACTCGCGCGTGGCAATGTCGCGGCGCAGGCGTTCGGCGATGACCAATACTTCGCCCGCATCCACTTCGCGCAGCAACAGCAGGAATTCTTCGCCACCCCAGCGCACTGCGACATCACTGTCGCGCCGTGCTGCGGCCAGCATCTGCCCAATCTCGCGCAATACCGAATCACCTACCGCATGCCCATGGCGATCATTGACCTCCTTGAAAAAGTCAATATCGATCTGCAGCAGACCAAGCGGTCCCCGACTGGCCAGCAGCTCGGGCAATCGCGCCAGCAGATATCGCCGATTCTGCAATGCGGTCAGGGTGTCGGTATGACTTTCTTCGGCCAGTGCGAGGTTGGCCACGCGCAATCGCTCGAGTGCTCGAGCGAGTTGCTCGGTGCGCCGCTCAACCTGCGCTTCCAGCCACGCGTTGCGTTCGCGTTGGGCGCGCATGCCCAGGCGCGCCAACAGGACAACCAGCAACGCCAGCGCGAGTACCGCCGCAGCCCGCACGACCGTGCGTTCATGCCAATACGGCCTTACCTGGACAACCACCTCCGCCTCCGGGCCATAGCCCGCAGCACCGGCAAGCATGGCAGCCACACGAAAGTGGTACCGGCCCGGTGGCAGGTGGGTGTAGAACGCCGATCGTCGCGCACCGGCATCTTCCCATGCGGTGTCGTAACCTTCGAGGCGGTAGCGGAAACCCAGGGCACCAACCCGTAACCACGGCGCGGTGTAGTGGAAGACCAGATCGCGCGTGCCCTCGGTCAGCTCGAAGTTCCCCGCGGAAAACTGCTTGCCGTCATGTTCGACGGATTCGACCCACGCCGCTGGCGATACCGGCAGCGCGCCGAGTATCTGCGTGTCCACCCGCAGTGCACCATCGGTCGTGCTGTACCAGATCGCCTTGCCGTCAATCAGGCTGCGCGCGGCGGCACCGCCATTGCAGCAATGCACAGGGCGCACGCCGGTGTCGCGCACAACACCGGCAACCATTTGCGGGGAAACCGTCCGCGCTGGCGAACCGGGCAGCGGCAGTTCCGCCAGTGGCAGCCGCCACGCGCCCGCAATGGACCCGACGTACAAGTTTCCATCGAGTACATCGAGGGTCCAGGCATTGTCGCTGGGCAACCCATCCTGCTTGCCGAGCATGCGCAATTGACCATCGCGCATGACGCCAATACCCACGTCGACGGTGGCGATGCCGAGCACACCCGGCTTGAGCATGGCAAGGTGCGAGACGAAGTGGCCCCGCAACGGTTTGGCCCACGCCGGCTCCAGCAGCTTGCCGGCTTGCCATTCGCGCACACCATCCTCGGTACCGATATACAAATGGTCCGGAGTGATCGGCAGAATGAAACGGATGCTTGCCGCCGCCGCCGATGCACCCGGGTTGACTCGACTGAGTTCACCTTCACGCCAGCGATACAGGCCGCCGGACGTGCCGATCCAGAAATCGTCATTGGCCACTTCGCGTACGTCGTCAATGCGCCAGCTACCCAGCACCGACATTGCTGCTGGCGTGACATTGCGGCCGCGGTCGTACACGGCGAGGCCCGCGCGCGTCCCGACCCACAGCCGTCCATGCCGGTCGTAATACAAAGTGTAGGCCGACGGATTGGGCAGCGCTGTCCCGGGGATCAGAACGCGCGCGCGCGCGCTGGAGCCAGCGAGGATTTCCACATCCGAATTGGTGCCCAGCACGAATTGGCCGTCGGGTGAACGCACAATGCTCCACATCAGTGGATCAGTGACCCCGTCTCGCGCGGAGACCCTCTGGATCCAGCCATTCCAGGCTCGATACAAACCCAGGGTGTGCGTTCCCAGCCACAAGTTGCCAGCACGATCCTCAAACAGCGCACGCACCCACGGCCGCGGTGCCAGGTCGTCGTCCGCCACGCGCTCCACCCGCGAGTCAGGTAATACGCGGTACAGCGCTTGCACGCTGCCAATCCACAATGCGCCCTCACGATCAACCAGCAGGCTCTCGATGGACTCCGTATCAACGTTCGCATCCACGCCGGAGGGTACGATGCTTTCCCCGTCCACGCGCATCAGGCCCATCTGCGTGCCCAACCACAGACTGCCACGCACCAAAGCCATGCGCTTGACCACGATGCGCGGTTGCTGCGGCAAGCTCTGACGAATACAGGTCACTGCCGCTGGCGCGACGCTGCCATCGCGTTTACAGATCCGCCCGAGCCCACCTATCCACAACGTCTCGCCATCCCGCAGCAGGCTGAAAGCCGGGCCACTGTAGCCCGCCACTGGCACGACAGCTCCGTCCTGCACGCGACTGACCCCATTTGCAGTACCCAGCAGCGGCGTACCGTCGCCTGCGTCGATGATCGCATGGACCGCAGACCCGCCCAGCGCAGTGAAATGGCCGTCTTGCTGGCGCAGCAGACCGTGCGCGCCACCAAACCAGACTTGGCCGTGCGGATCGGCCCACACGACATCCAGCATGGTGGTGTCGACGCCTGTTGCGGCACGGTCGAACGCGACAAACTGCACGCCATCAAAACGCGCTACAGCCTTCTGGGTACTGATCCACAGAAACCCGGCCCGGTCCTCGGCCATGTCGAGCACGGTGATCTGCGGCAGGCCCTGGGGCACACTCCACTGATCGAGCACATACCCGTGGAACGGGATCTGAGGGTTGAGCGCGTGCGCGCTCGACATGCCAAACATACACAACAGCGCCGCGAACGCCAGCGCACCCAATCCGTGTGAGATGCCCGATCTCGTTACGACGCCAAACATCCTTCCACCGTCCGCCGCACTCGACCATCCCCATCTTGCCCGCAGCTGTAGCTGCGGACAACCACCAACCCCGCGCCTGGCGGTGCCCGTCGCGCCCCGCCTCAACGCTATCACGGCGTCAAGTTAGCCATCAAAAACGCCGAACGTCGGACCATCCGACCTTCATTGATCCAGCCGACGGCAGCGCATCATGCACCATGCGCGACGAACGCGAAACCAAGTGTGTCCGTGATCACACAAACATTCTCGCTCAACTGTCGCAACGCCACGTCTCTTGGCGCAATTCGCGAACGCAAGTCCAGCGTGCACGCCAGGGCTCGATGGAGCATTTGCGCGTGGGCCTCGGTCAGGGTCGCGGCCTGGGCGCTGGTCAATACACCGGCAGCGCGACAAGCCTCGATCAGAACAGCATTCGCGGTGACCTCGAGCAAGTGTGGATGCTGCGCTGCGCTGGACAACACCAGACCCTGCAGCACAAAGGCAATATCCAGCAAACCGCCGCGGCCTTGTTTGAGATCCATCTGCTCGGCGTCCGAACGATCACGTTCGCCGCGCCAACGCTCGCGCATGGTACTGACCTCTGCGAGCACGGCTACGCGATCACGCTTTGCAACGAGAATCTCGCGACGCAATTCGCCCAGCCGCGCGCACAGTGCCTGGTCTCCGGCGACGGGCCGTGCACGCAACAACGCTTGATGCTCCCAGGTCCAGGCGCGGCCACGCTGATAGGCGGCAAACGCATCCAGCGAACTGACCAGAAGACCTTTCGAGCCGTCCGGGCGCAGCCGCGTGTCCACTTCATACAAGCGTCCGGCCCGCGTCAGCACCGTCAGCCAATTCATCACCCGCTGAGCCAGGCGCTGGTACCAGCGCGAGCCTTCCAGTGGTCGCAGGCCATCACTCAGCAAGTCAGCGCGACGACCGTCATACACAAACACGAGATCCAGATCAGAAGCAAAGCCAAGCTCCTGCCCACCAAGGCTGCCGTAGCCGAGCACGGCAAACCCCGAGCCGACTCCGGCCAGCCGGCCATGCCGGGCGACCAGTTCGCGCTCGGCCAATGCAGTGACTGCCATCACCACCGATTCGGCCAGCGCCCCCAGACGTCGCGCGGTCGAGACGGCGTCGGCGCGCCCATCGTTGAATGCGAGGCCGAGCCGGAACGCGGTTGAGGATTTGAACTCGTTGATACGCTCGAGCTCAGCCTCCGCTTCGCGTTCATCCAGTGTGCCGAGCACACGTGCAATTTCCGCCGTGATGTCGGCACGCTTGAGTGGCAGATGATCGATACGCGGATCAAGCACATCATCCAGCAGCAAGGGTTGTGCAATCACGCGCTCCGCGAGAAATGCACTGCCGGCAAACAATTGCGCCAGGCGCTTGCGTGCCGGCGGCTGTTCTTCCAGCAGCACGAGATAGGATGAGCGCCGCGCTACCGCCTGCACCAGCCGGCACATGCGCAGCAGGCACGCCGCAGGCGCTGCGCTCGCCCGCGCGGCGCTGAACAACTGCGGCATCACATGATCGAGCCGCTCGCGCGCACGCGTCGACATCGCGCGTACGGCCGCCGCCTGGGACAACTTGAGCAGCACGTCCGCCAACTCGGCACCGGGAATGAAACCGGATGCTTCCAGCGTCGCAGCATCCAGCGTCTGCGCACACGCGGCCTGCCACAATATTAGGTCCGCAGCCGGCACGCGCGCAGTTCTCCCGCCCTGCGGCATCAACACGGCTGCAAACTCCTCGCTCACCATGGTGCGATGCCGCGTCAGCAACGAGCTCAGTGCCGCCCAGTCCGTCACGCCGAGACTCAGCGCAACGCGCTCACGACTCAGTGCATCGCCGGGAATGTCGTGGGTCTGCGCGTCACGCAGCATCTGCAAGCGATTTTCCACGCGGCGCAACAAGACATACGCCTCACGCAGCATGCGCACGCGCGCCGCGCTGATATGCCCGCGTGCTTGACACGCCACCAACGCATCGAGCAGGTTGCGCACGCGCAAGGATGGCTCCCGCCCGCCGCGAATGAGCTGCGTCAGCTGCACGATGAACTCGATTTCGCGAATACCACCAGGCCCGAGCTTGATGTTGTCAGCCAGGTCCTTGCGCACCACCTCCGCGTCAATCAGCGCCTTCATCTCGCGCAAACCGGCAAATGCCGTGTAGTCGAGATATTTGCGATACACAAACGGTCGCAACAGCTCCTGCAGCACCTTGCCGGCGCCACGGTCACCGGCTACCGGGCGAGCCTTGATCCAGGCATAGCGTTCCCAGTCGCGGCCCTCGTTCTGGTAGTACTGCTCCATCGCCGCAAACGACAGCGCCAGGCGCCCAGAATTGCCGAACGGCCGCAACCGCAGGTCCACTCGTGCGCAGATCCCGTCCATGGTCGGCTCGTTCAACAAGCGCACCAGCTCATGGCCGAGGCGGACGAAGTACTCGCTGTTGTCGAGCACACGCGGACCGTCGGTCTGGCCGCCGTGCGGATAGGTCAGGACCAGATCGATATCGGAGGAAAAATTCAATTCGCTGCCGCCGAGCTTGCCGAACCCGATGACCAGCAAACGCTGCACAGCGCCGTCCTGGTCCCGACTGCGCCCGTAGCGTCGGCTCAGCGCCGCCTCGGCCCAAGCCAGCGCCACCTCGAGCAGCGACTCATACAGCACGCTGGTCGCTGACAATGTCTCCCGCAGCTCATCCAGACCGTTGACATCACGAAATACCAGTCGCAATGCCTCGGCGTGACGAAAGCGGCGCAACGCCTGCATGCACAGCGCCTCATCCTCGGGCAACTGCAACGTGCCGATGCGCGCGCTCGCATCCGCCCCGGAGCGCAGCCTTTCCAGTCCTTGTGGCGAGAGCAACTGTGGTTGGCGACACCACACCTCGAAGGCAAAGTCGCTGGCCAGCAAGGTGCGGCGGATGCGCTCGGCCACCCCTGCATCGTCATGCAGCGGCACTCCAGCCGACCGACAGCGCTCGGCCAACTCGGCATAACGATCATCGATCAGCGCGCGCAGCGCCGGGGATTCATGCACGGACATCGGCACATTGTGCCGCAGTGAGTCGTGCTCGCGCGCGTGGCGCTTGCAGGCATGCGCAGAAACGGCGGCCACGTACCAGCCAACGGCCACACAACCGGTTGCGACGACCACCTCGAACGCCGTAGACCACCTTTCGGCGCTCATACTTGCGGTTCATGTCTGTTTGATTACATTCCCCGCTCCTGAGCGAACATTCATGCGCAGAAGAGTCATGCGATTGCACCTTCCCACCCCGTTGGACACTGTCGCGACCCGTTGCGCAGCGGTGGCGTTGCTGATCCTGACGTTTGTGCTGCTGACCGGTCTGCTTGACGGCGGCGTTGGCGTGGCGCCGTTGCGGCTGCTCGTGCAACCGAAGTTCCCGCTCGCCAACGCCTGGCCCGGTCTGTTGCTCGCCGGCGTGCTGTTGGTATTGACGCGGCGGGCACTGCTGGCGTTTGTGCTCGCGTTCGCGGTGCAAGCTGCGCTGTACACAACCAACGCGTTGAAGGTGGCCAATCTCGGTACGCCACTGCTGCCTGCCGATTTCCGCATCGTCGGCCAGTTGCGCAGCGGTGGCATGCACGTGCTGGCAAGTTATCTGCCGCAGAACGTCTGGGCCTATTTGGGGCTTGGCGCAGCGTTGGCGTTGATCCTGGCATTGTGGCGATTCGAACCACCGCTGTTCCGCCAGCGCACGCGCGGCAAACGCTTTGTGTCCGGCGTGGCACTGGCATTGATCCTCGGCAGCGTGCTGGCCGGCAGTCCGGCCTGGGGCAAGATCTACAACGGCCGCGTGCTGTGGATGGAGCCGTGGTCGGCCTCGGCCACCAGCAACCATTCGGGTCTGGTCAGTTCATTGATGATGTTCCGCCTGCACTTCGCAGGCACGCACACCAAGCCGGACCGACTCGCGGCGCAGCAGCTCATCGATCGCTTTGACGCGCAGTGGCATGCCGCTGGACCGCAAGCCACACGCGGCGCGCCGCTCCCGGACATCATCGTGGTGCAGAGCGAGTCATTCTTCGACCCGACCATCATGCGCGGCTTCGAGCACAGCAATCTGATCCCGAATGTGCGCCGCCTCGCGGCGAGCGGCACCAGTGGCAAACTGCACGTACCCACATTTGGTGGCGGTACCATCCGCACCGAGTTCGAGGTGCTGACAGGGCTCTCGCTGCGGTATTTCGCCGACGTGCAGTTCCCCTACCTGCAGATAACCACCAAACAGGTGCCGAGCCTGGTCCGCACACTCAGCGCCCATGGCTACCAAACCGTGGCGCTGCACGGCAACGACCCGGCATTCTGGAATCGCACCAGCGCGTTCAAGGCATTGGGTTTTGAACAGTTCGTCGCGAAGGCCGCGTTTCCCACAAACGCTCCTGACGATGGCAAGTACATGGCAGACAGTGCGATGACCGACCAGATCATCGGGCAACTGAAAGACCACGGACCGCCGCAGTTCATTTTCGCCATCAGCATCGAAGCCCATGGCCCATACGACATTGAGCCAGCCAACCGCGCCCGACGCGATGCCATCGCGGTACCCGCCGAGATCATCGGCAAGGACCGACTCGAGCTGCAGACCTACCTCTATCACCTGCAAAACGCCGACGCCGAACTTGGCCGCCTGGTCACCTACCTGGCACGCCGCAGCCGCCCGAGTCTGGTGTTGTTCTATGGCGATCATCTGCCGGGGTTGAGTGGCAGCTACCACACTACCGGTTTCGTTGACGGCCAGAGCATGCTGAGCCAGGCCAGCGTCTGGTTGCTGGTGGACCCTCATCAGCAACCGCTGCCAACGCCGGCAGCGCAGCACGCCGCTGCCTCCTGGTTACTGCCCGGCATGGTGCTGCAGCAAGTCGGCATTCACGACGCACCGTACTTCGCGCTGACCGGACAGGTAGGGCCGCAACTGGCCGCGCTCACCGCCGCGCCGGGTGCGCCGTCGTCACTCCCGCGCAACGCCGCGCAAGCAGCGGACGACGCCGCGATGGCAAGCATCAGCCAGCTTCGTCTGTCCGGAGAACTGGACGCGCTGCTCCCCCGGACGCACATTGCGACCCAGGCTGCGACGCGCACGGCAGCCACTACACCGTGAGGTAACTTGCACCCACAGGCTCGCGCTGCCGCGTCCGTGAAATCGCGGGTGCCACGAGCCCGTGTGATGATTGTGCACAGCGCTGAGGCGGCGGCATCAGCGGTTCTCGTCGCGCAATGGCGCGGGCAAGAAAAACCCCGCCGAAGCGGGGTTTTTCCTTGCGCGAAATACAACCAGGAAGCGGGGCTCAGTAGTCCATGCCGCCCATACCCCCCATCGGGCCACCCGCGCCAGGATCAGCGTGGGCGTCACCTTTGCTCGGCTTTTCGGCAATGGCCGCTTCAGTAAGGATCGCCAGGCCGGCGACGGAAGCAGCGTACTGCAGGGCCGAACGCGTGACCTTGGTCGGATCCAGAATACCCATTTCCACCATGTCACCAAACTCACCAGTGGCTGCGTTGTAACCAAAGTTGCCGGTGCCTTCCTTGACGCGATTGACGATTACCGACGGCTCTTCACCGGCGTTGTACACGATCTCGCGCAGCGGTGATTCCAGGGCGCGACGGGTCACGGCAATCCCGAGGTTCTGATCGGGGTTCTCGCCCTTCAGTCCTTCCAGTGCCTTCAACGCGCGGATCAGGGCGACGCCACCACCAGGTACCACGCCTTCTTCCACGGCGGCACGCGTCGCGTGCAGCGCGTCTTCAACGCGGGCCTTCTTCTCTTTCATCTCCACTTCCGTTGCGGCACCGACCTTGATCACGGCCACGCCGCCGGCCAGCTTGGCCACGCGCTCTTGCAGCTTCTCGCGGTCGTAATCGGAGGATGTCTCCTCGATCTGCGCCTTGATCTGCTTGATACGAGCCTGGATCTCGGCTGCGTCACCGGCACCATCGATGATGGTGGTGTTTTCCTTGGTGATGATGACGCGCTTGGCACGACCAAGGTCCGGCAGGGTCGCCTTCTCCAGCGACAGCCCGACTTCCTCGGAAACCACCTGACCGTTGGTCAGCTTGGCGATGTCTTCCAGAATGGCCTTGCGACGGTCACCAAAGCCCGGCGCCTTGACGGCCGCAACCTTGACGATGCCGCGGATGGTATTGACCACCAACGTGGCCAGCGCCTCGCCTTCCACTTCCTCGGCAACGATCAGCAACGGCTTGCCCGCCTTGGCAACAGCTTCCAGCACCGGCAGCAAGTCACGCACGTTGGAAATTTTCTTGTCGTGAATGAGGATGTACGGCTCGTCCAGCTCAACCTGCTGACTGGCCTGGTTGTTGATGAAGTATGGACTCAGGTAGCCGCGGTCGAACTGCATGCCCTCGACGACATCCAACTCGTTGTCCAGGCCGGAACCCTCTTCAACGGTGATGACGCCTTCCTTGCCAACCTTCTTCATGGCCTTGGCAATCAGGTCGCCGATGTCGGTGTCGGAGTTGGCCGAGATCGTGCCAACCTGGGCAATCGCCTTGTCATCGGCAGTCGGCTTGGACAGCTTCT
>JBDSWR010000066.1:0-49830 GCA_039926605.1 Rhodanobacter sp.
CGTGCCAGTCAGATGCAAGCCGACCCCAAAAATCAGGTGCGAACACAAGGAACGGGTAATCATTTTGGAGCGTCGTGGCACGTTGGCGGTAACTTTGACGGTATGCGCGACATATCAATCGTCAGAACCTTTCCAGTACAAGGGTTCCCACGCGCAATGCGGCTCCTGGTGCCGCACCACGTACAGCTCATCGGGTATCACGCGACACTCCCGGTCTGTCGCTGACCTGTTGCGTGGTGACTACAAGCAATCCGAGTACGGTCACGTCATCCTGCCGTTCACTGTGATCCGTCGCCTCGACTGAGTGCCGGCGCCGAACAAGTGGGGGGTTTTGGTGGAAAGCGCGGCCAAGCGCTCGAGGTGGGCCTGAACTCTGATTCGTTCCTGCTTCGGAAAGCCCGACAGTCGTTCTACAACATGTCCTGACTGGATCTTCCCAAACGCTGGGCGATGAAGACATCATTCGGCAAAACCTCTACGCCTGTATCCAGGGCTTCTGCAAACGATCTGCGCGCTGATCCGAGGGCCACCTATTTGCAGCCACGACGTCTGAATGAGTTCGTTGACATGGAGTTCAACCGCAAGCACATGAGCTGGCCGAATCGGGGATGTTCCCCGCGGGCTGGACAAGGAACCACGTGCCGGCCAAGCCGCTGGCAAGCAAACAGCTCCTGGAGTCGCCGTCAGAACGATCCGTCATCGACGGAGGTTCCGCAAGGCGCAGCTACCAATGGAAAAATCGGCGCGTTACTGGATACAGCCGAACGTCGCGGTAGCGTGGTTCGTGAACTCGACGTGCCCGCTGACAGCTCCGCCACCGCCATCGTATCTGCAGCCGGTCAGGTTGATCCGTTCGCTGCACCCGGCTGGCAAGGAGTTGGTGGCCGAAACGGCCGAACCCGTCGCCTCTGAGCTACGCGACTTGTAACCGTGGGACACCCCACCACCTACATCCTCAAAGTCAACGCGCGAGAAGATGCCGCCCATATTGTTACGTCGATTCGCGAGGATGCCCGAGAGAACATGTTGGGTTGGGCATGTGCGGAACCAACGGTTCGGCAGAATCTCCTCTTGACTGCTTGGCGCCGTCGACGCGGCCGTGAGCTTGCCGCCAGCCAGATGCGAGCCGATCCCACCACGCAGGCTCGAATCGAGGAAGCGAACAATCAATCGCAAAGCGTCGCGGCACGCTGGCGGTAACTTTGACGGTACGCGTGCAACATCAATTATCAGAATCCCGGTGGCGCAAGAATTTCAACGCGTTACCCAAGCAGCGATGCAAAGGTTGCATACTCGGCATGCTCAGGAGCGACAGGAGCGTCAGGACGCAGACTGTGCATGGACCAAGGTCGGGTCAGCAGTAATGGTGTTGACTGGTACCCGCGGGTGCTACATGGGTTACGCTCGGGATGTCCGCATCGGCAGTCGCGCAGCCGGGAGCGGCACGCTACGCGGACGGGGGAGATGCACGCTTGATTGATGGCTTGACCCTGCTGCTGGTCGCGCTCGTGTACGTCGGCTTGCTGTTTGCCGTGGCCTACTTCGGGGATCGACACGCGCTGTACCCGCTGCGACCGAAATTGCGGCCGGTGGTATACAGCCTGGCGCTGGCGGTGTACTGCTCGTCGTGGACGTTTTACGGTGCAGTTGGAACGGCTGCGCGTGGCGGCTTGGCGTATCTGCCGATTTACCTGGGGCCGATCGCGCTGTTCGTGTTCGGCTTTGATGTCATGCGCCGCATGGTGCGCATTGCCGCGCAACGCAATATCACTTCCATTGCGGATTTCATTGGCGCGCGCTTCGGCAAATCCCACGGCTTGGCGGCGTTGGTTGCAGTGATCGCCGTAATTGCGGTGGTGCCATACATTGCGCTGCAGTTCCAGGCCGTGGCGATGTCTTTCGGCGTGCTTGGTGGCGGCCAGCATGGTGCGGTAATGGTCGGCGGGGTCGACAGTGCGCTGTGGTGTGCGGTGTTGCTGGCGGTGTTTGCGATTTTGTTTGGTGCCCGCACCATCGACGCCACCGAACATCACCACGGCATGGTGCTGGCCATCGCGCTGGAGTCGCTGATCAAGCTGCTGGCGTTTGTCGCGTTGGCGGTCTACGCGCTGTGGCGGGGGCCGGGTCTTCTGCAGACTGTGCAATTACCAGTGGCGCAACTGCACGCCGGAGGACTGCCGTCCGGGTTCGTGGTGCAGACCATCCTCGCCATGTGTGCGATGTTTTGTCTGCCACGCCAGTTCCAGATTGGCGTGGTCGAGTGCGAAGACGCTGGCGACCTCAAGCGCGCACGCTGGATGCTGCCGCTGTACATGGTCATCATCAGCGTGGCGGTGTTGCCGATTGTGGCAGCGGGCGCGGCGTTGCCGCAGGTGCGTAACGGCATTGCTGACGCCTGGGTACTCACCTTGCCCATGGTGCATGGTGATCGGGGCATGGCGTTGCTGGCCTTTGTCGGCGGGTTCGCGGCGGCGACCGGCATGGTGATCGTCAGCTCGATCGCGCTGTCGACCATGATCAGCAACGATCTGGTGATGCCGGCACTGCTGCGCATTCGGCGGCTGCGGTTGGAGCACCGCAGTGACTTGTCACGCCTGGTGTTGCGCGTGCGGCGAGTGGCGATCATCGGCCTGGCGATCATGGCCTATGTCTATTATCGCGTGGCCGCCCGGCAGGAGTATCTCGCTGCCACCGGGCTGCTGGCATTTGTCGCAGTGGCGCAATTCGTGCCGGCGCTGATGGCTGCGTTGTACTGGCGCGGTGCCAGTCGTCGCGGCGTGGCCGCGGGTTTGATCGGTGGATTCACGCTGTGGATTTACACGCTCTTGTTGCCGATCCTGTCGCGCACGCAGCAATGGGTCCAGGACGGCCCGCTGGGCTGGAGCTGGCTGCGGCCGCACAGTCTGTTTGGCCTGACGGGTTGGGATCCGGTAGTACACGGAACGTTCTGGTCGTTGCTGGTCAATGTCGGCTGTCTGGTGTTCATCTCGTTGCGCTTTCATCCCAGCGTGGCGGAGCGTCTGCGCGCGGCGGCGTTCATTGACCCGAACCCGGCCAGCCGCTCGGGCGCGGGTGACTGGCGGGGCCGTGTGGCAGTGGCCGATTTGCGTACGATTGCCGAACGTATTGTCGGCGAACGGTCCGCTACGCGCGCGCTTGAGGAATACGGGCAGCGACGCGGTCGCCCGCTCCTGGCTGGCGAGGCGGCTGATCGGGCGTTGATTCAGTACACCGAGCGTTTGCTGGCGTCGGCAGTTGGGGCGGCGAATGCACGACGCATTCTGATGGGTGCGTTATCGGGTAGCGGTCTGGATCTCGCCGAGGCCATGGCACTGATGGATGAGACCTCGCAGGAGTTGCGCTTCAATCGCGAGCTGCTGTCCACCACACTGGAAAACGTTTCCCAAGGTATCAGCGTGGTGGACGCACAGATGTTGCTGGTGGCTTGGAACGGACGTTATCTGGAGCTGTTCGATTACCCCCCGGGCATGGTCGGAGTTGGCGTGCCGGTGGAGAAGCTGATTCGCTGGAATGCCGAACTCGGCGAGTGTGGCCCGGGTGAAGTGGATGCGCACGTCGCCAAGCGCATTGATTACATGCGCGCCGGATCGGCGCACTTGTTCAGTCGCGTGCGCCCTGATGGCACCGTGATCGAGATGCTCGGGCGCGCTCTTCCGGGCGGTGGTTACGTCACGACCTACACCGACGTCACAGCATACAAACGCGCCGAGCAGGCGCTGCTGGATGCCAACGAAACCCTGGAGCAGCGGGTCGAGTTGCGCACGGCGGAGTTGTCCGAAGCGCTCGCCGCTACAGCGCAAGCGCGCCAGGCGGCAGAGAGGGCGAACATTTCCAAGACGCGTTTTCTGGCGGCGGCCAGCCACGATTTGTTGCAACCATTGAACGCCGCCCGCCTGTTCACCTCGGCGTTGCGCCAGCAGCCCGGCCTGGATGCCGAAGCAAGCACACTGGCCGAGCGCATCGACGCGTCATTCCGCGCTGCGGAAGGATTGCTGGATGCGCTGCTCGACACGTCGCGCCTGGACGCCGGCAGTTACCATCCGGAAGTAGGTGGCTTCGCCCTGGCTGACCTGTTCGAGTCATTGAAGGCGCAGTTTGCCGTCATCGCCGAGCAGCGTGGGCTGCGCCTGGAGGTAGCGACCACCACGCTGGCCGTGCGCAGCGATCCGCAGTTGCTGCGCCGGATTGTACAAAACCTTATTTCCAACGCGCTGCGTTATACCAGCCACGGTGGCGTGCTGCTGGGGGCGCGGCGTGAGGGTAGCGACGTGCGCATCGAAGTGTGGGACACCGGCCCTGGCGTGCCGCCCGATCAGCACACGCACATTTTCGACGAATTCCAGCGATTGGCTCAGCCGTCCCCGTGGGGCGAAAAAGGCCTCGGGCTCGGACTTTCAATCTGTGATCGTCTTGCCAACATTCTTGGCCACCGGCTCGACCTGCATACGGTCGTGGGTGGTGGCAGCTGCTTTTTCATTCGCGTACCGCGGAACGCGGCCGTTCCTGTTCGTCGGAACAAGGTGCAGCGCAGCGGCGGCGGCGAGCAGTTGCCGCTGACGGTGTTGTGTCTGGACAACGACGCAGCCATCCTGGATGGCATGCGTGCACTGCTTGGGCGCTGGGGCGTGGATTGCCGGGTGGCCGCAGACGTCGACCAGGCACAGACCGAAATGCAGCGTGGTGGCGTCGACGTGATCCTCGCCGATTACCACCTGACTGACACGATGGACGGACTTCAGGTGGCAGACTTGCTACGCAGCCTGGTGACCAAGCCGCCACCGGTCGTGGTGATCACCGCCGATGGCAGCAGCGCGCTGAAGCAACGCGCCCGCGCGCTGGGCTATCCGTTGCTGCACAAACCGCTGCGCCCGGCTGCGTTGCGTGCGCTGCTGAGCGCGCTGGTGCGTCACTAGCTTGCACCGCGTGGCGCAACAGCCAGAAGCGAGCCGCGTCAGCTGTTCTCCTCAGGCATGGACGGCATGCTTTCCTGCTCGACCGCAAGCTGGCTGGCAACCAGCGCTACCTGGGTGCGGTTGTTGACGCCAAGCTTGCGCATGATCGTGGTCATGTGCGCCTTGACCGTGGCTTCAGACACGCTGAGCTCCCACGCAATCTGCTTGTTGAGATGGCCATCGGCGAGCATGGTCATCACGCGGAACTGCTGCGGCGTAAGGGTGGCGATTCTGGCAGCGGCGTCGGCTTCTTCGGCCTTTAGCGCGACGTCGTGTTGCAGCAAGGTCTGCGGCAGCCACACGTCACCAGCCAGTACGCAGTGGATAGCGGCCACGATGTCGGCAACGGGTGTCGACTTCGGAATGTACGCGGCCGCGCCGTGAGCCATGGCGCGTTGCGCCACCAGCGCCTCCTCGTGTCCGGACACCACGATGGTTGGCAGCTCAGGGTACTGTCCACGTATGTGCGCCAGCGCCGAATAGCCGCGGGCTCCGGGCATGTGCAAATCCAGCAGCAACAACTCGGCATCGCGATGCGTTGCGATCAACGCGAGTAACGCATGCACGCTGTCGGCCCCGTGTACGTGCGCGTGGGGCAGCGCGACCAGCACCGCGCGTTCCAGCGCATCGCGGAACAGCGGATGGTCGTCGGCAATAAGAACGTCAGGCATGGCTGGAATACAGGGTACGCAGATCGGGAGTGGCGCACCGGCGACTGTGAACGCAAGGCCGGGCAAGCGCCGCACGCGGCGGCGTCATACCCGGTTCCTCGCGTTGGCAGGGATGTAGCGTCATTTGATCAGCCGTTCGTCCACCAGTTTCTTGACCACCTTGGGATCGGCCAGGGTAGTGATATCGCCGAGTTCGTCCGGCTTGTTCTCGCCGATCTTGCGTAGAATCCGACGCATGATTTTGCCCGACCGCGTTTTCGGCAAATCGTCTGCCCACTGAATGTAATCAGGCGCCGCGAAAGCGCCGATTTCCTTGCGTACCCAGGCGATCAATTCCTTGCGCAGGGGATCGGTGCCGGTTTCTCCAGCGACCAGTGCAACGTAGGCGTAAATACCTTGACCCTTGATGTCATGCGGACAACCAACGACTGCCGCCTCGGCAACTTTCGGGTGCGCCACCAGAGCGCTTTCCACTTCGGCCGTGCCGATGCGATGGCCGGAAACGTTGATCACGTCGTCGACGCGGCCAGTGATCCAGTAATACCCGTCCTCGTCGCGGCGCGCACCATCACTGCTGTAGTAGTAACCCGGATAGGCGGTGAAATAAGTGTCGATGAAGCGCTGGTTATCACCGTAAATCGTGCGCACTTGGCCGGGCCAGGAGTCCGCAATGAGCAACTTGCCTTCGGTGACGCCCTCTTGTATTTGACCGTCGTTGTCAACGATGACCGGGGCGACGCCGAAAAATGGCAATGTTGCCGAACCGGGCTTGGTCGCAATGGCACCAGGCAACGCCGAGATCATGATGCCGCCGGTTTCGGTCTGCCACCAGGTATCCACGATCGGGCAACGGTTTTCACCAACCACGCGGTAATACCATTCCCACGCTTCGGGATTGATCGGTTCGCCGACTGAACCAAGCACGCGCAGGGACGCCCGCGAGGTGGCTTTGACCGGGCCGTCACCTTCGCGCATCAGCGCGCGGATCGCGGTTGGCGCGGTGTAGAAAATGGTGACCTTGTATTTGTCCACCACCTGCCAGAAGCGTCGATAGTCCGGATAACTCGGTACGCCTTCGAACATGACCGTGGTGGCGCCGTTGGCCAGCGGCCCATAAACCACATAGCTGTGGCCGGTCACCCAGCCCACATCCGCGGTGCACCAGAAAATATCGTCTTCGTGCAGATCAAACACGACCTGGTGCGTGTAACTGACGTACACCATGTAGCCGCCGGTGGTGTGTACCGCGCCCTTGGGTTTGCCGGTGGAGCCGGAGGTGTACAACACGAACAGCGGGTGCTCGGCCTCGACCGGCGTGGGCGCGCAGTCTGCCGACTGGCCTTCCATCAGCACGTGGTACCAGCGATCCCGTGGCGACTGCATGTTGATGGCGCCGCTGGTGTGACGCACCACAATCACCGTCTCCACGCTGTTCGTGCCGGGGCGCTGCAGTGCCTCGTCGACGTTGGCCTTGAGCGCAATGTGTTTGCCGGCACGCAAGCCTTCGTCGGCGGTGATCACCAGCTTGGCTTGCGAGTCGGCGATGCGTCCGGCGACGGAGTCTGGCGAGAAGCCGCCGAACACGACCGAGTGGATTGCCCCAAGTCGCGCGCAGGCCAGCATGGCAATCGCCGCTTCGGGGATCATCGGCATGTAGATCACCACCCGATCACCCTTGTCGATGCCCAGGTGCTTCAGGGTGTTGGCAAACTTGCATACTTCGGTATGCAGTTGGCGATAAGTGATGTTGCGCGAGGTGGCCGGATTATCCCCCTCGAAGATGATGGCTACCTTGTCGCCGCGCTTTTCCAGGTGTCGATCGAGGCAGTTGGCCGATGCGTTGAGCGTGCCGTCTTCATACCAGCGAATGTGCAGATCCTTGGGGTCAAAGGAGACATCCTTGATCTTTGTCGGCTGCTTGATCCAATCCAGGCGCCGACCCACCTTGCCCCAGAACTTCTCGGGGTCGCTGATCGACTCGGCGTACAGGCGCGAATAGTCGTCCTTGCGCACGAGTGCGTTGGCGGCAAAGTGGGGATCAACTGGATAAACCTTGGACATGACTGGCTCCTGCGGGCTCAACGGAATAGTGACGGCAAAACCTCCCGTGCGGCGCCGCAACAGCAGGCCCGGGGGATATTTTCGAGTGTAGCCGCATCGTCGTGGGCGGCGGCAGCTAACGCTGTCGACTTTGGTCGAACTTCGACTAATGTCGAATGGCCGTCTGCACCGCAATATAGCCATGCTCAGCCCGTCGTCTTTTCTGGGGAACACGTGCATGAGCAGACAACTTTTTCACGGCCACAAGGCACTGGCGTTGAGTCTGGCATGCGCACTCGCGCTGCCGCTCGCGGCGCAGGCACAAAGCACAAGCAATACGCGCGAGCAGCAACTTGAGCAGCGTGTGGCACAGTTGGAAAACCAGTTGAATGAATTGAAGCAGATGGTCCAGCAGCAGGCCGCCAGAGCGCCTGCCGTGCCGGCGCCAACTGCGACTGCGCAAAGCGTGGCCGCAACCCCGGCGGCGGCGCCCGTGTTCACCAGTGCGCCAGGCGTTTCGGTGGCTCTGCACGGTTTCATCAGCGCCACCGCTTTCAGCCAGGACAAGACGTTTGTCTTCGGCAATGGACAGAATGCGGAATGGCCAGCTCCCGGAAGCAACGGCCGACTGAGCGGTGTCGACGTGCGCAATACGCGCTTCTGGCTCGATTTCAGCGGTGCCAAGTTTGCGGGCGACTGGAGCGGCGGTGGCCGCATCGAGATGGACTTCTTCGGCGGGTTCAACGGGACCGGCGCGTACAGTCAGCAGCAGGCCACACCGCGCCTGCGTCAGGCATACATGGACCTGACAAACGCCAACACCGGCACCAAGGTGCGCATCGGTCAGCAGTGGGATTTGATGTTTCCGATCGACAACTCCTCGTCCTCCCTGGCGCACATTGCGTTCCCGCTGGGCTATGCCAACGGCATGATCGGCTGGCGCTTCCCGGGGATCGTGGTGATGCAGGATCTCAACCGCAATGCTACTGGCCCCAAGTGGCGGCTTGACCTCGGAGCATTCGAGGGCCACTGGAGCGGTCCGGGCAACAACGTCAACTTCCTGACTGCGGGCAATGCCGGCTTCCGCCCGCAGCTCCAGGCGCGTCTGCACGTGCAGGACAAGACCTGGTTGGCGTACGTCTCCGCGCATTACAGCGAGGTCGACTTGCGCGGCGTGGACGGTAATACGCCCACCCCGATCAAGTCCAAAGTGGACAGCATTGGCGTCGAAGTCGGCGGTCAGTGGAAACCAGGACCGTGGACATTCAAGGGCGTGGCCTACACGGGCAAGGGGCTCGGTGAGATCTTTGGCGCCATGGCCCAGTTTGGGGACATCAGTGAGAGTGGCGGATGGGCACAGGTGGGTTACACCTTCACGCCCAATTGGACGGCCTACGCGTTCTACGCTGCCGCCCGGCCGAACAAACAGGATGTCATCAACTGGATGGGGCATGGATCAAGTGGCTTGCTGCGGAACAACCAGTCCGCGCTGAGCTTGCAGTACACGGCAGGTGCCTACGATCTGAGCATGGAGTTGATGCACGACAAGGTCGACTCCACCAGCAACGGGGTGGATCGCAAGACCACCAGCGGCAATCAGGTGAGTCTGAACGCGCTGTATCACTTTTGATTCAGCGGGGCCGAGCAAGCTGGACGTCATGCGCCGTCAGGTAGTTGAGATGAAGTTCTCGGCGCATGGCATGCCCGCCCATCACGGTTGCTCGCGTCGACCGCTCGCGTTGGTTGTTTTCGCCACCCTTGGTAGCTGATGCACGCCCTCGGAGCTTGCAGTTTCGATGGCCGCCAGTCGCAGCGACGTGGCTGGCACTCACCCGTGATGTCGTGTCATTACGCATTTTGTTGAGGAGTTGGAGCATGAACAAATATCTGTCCAAGTGTATTGTGAGTGCGCTCGCGGTGGCCTTTTCAGCGGCCGCCATGGCCGCGGAGGCACCAGCGGCCACGCCGGGTCTTCAGCCTACGCCGGTAACCTTTCCCGCCAAGTTCGGTGATCTGACTTTCCCGGCAACGTTCCCTGCCGGCACCACGCTCACGATTACCCAGTGGAGCCATTTCGTTCCACGCTATGACAAGTGGTTCGATCAGTACGCGCAGGACTGGGGCAAGCACAACAACGTCAAGGTGACGGTGCAGCACATCAACCTTGCGGACCTTGGTTCCACCCTCGCGGCGTCGATCGCCGCCGGCAAGGGTTCCACCTTGTTCGAAACCGTTTCCACGCCCGCGTCATTTGTCGAAGGCCTGCAGGATCTGAGCGACGTGAACGAGGCCGCGGGAAAGGCGTTCGGCAAGCAGGAAACGGTTTGCGCCAGCCAGGCATTCTTGCCGATCAAGAACATGTGGTACGGCTACTGCCACGGCTGGGTGCCTGATCCGGGTGACTATCGTGTATCCCTGTGGAAGGACGCCGGTTATCCAAATGGCCCGAAAAGTTATGACGATCTGTACACCGGTGGCACCAAGATATTCCAGAAGACCGGTATCCCCGTAGGCGTCGGGATGTCCCCGGAGCTTGACTCCGAGTTCTACGCGCGTTCGTTGATCTGGTCATTCGGAGGCTCGCTGTTCGACAAGTGCGGCGAAGTGGCGCTTGACTCGCCGCAGGTGCTGCAGGCTGTCCAATATCAGGCCAAACTGTTCAAGAACGCATTGACGCCGGAAGTCTTTGCCTGGAATGCCGCCTCGAATAATCAGGCGTTCATCTCCGGTCAGGCGTCGTATATCCAGAACTCCATCTCGTTCTACCGGACCGCGCAGCGCACCAATCCAAAGGTGACCGAGGACACCGGATTCAGCCCCGGGCTCAAGGGTCCGACGGGCCAGGTGCACCAGACTTCCCACGTGTGGCTGATCTACACCTTGCCGAAATACGTGACCGACAAGCAGCAGACGCTGGCGGCAAAGAAGTTCCTGCTCGACCTTACCGCGAACGCGAGTTGGGGCACCTACGAAAGCGAGTTGTATGACTTCCCCGCTTACAGCAAGGCAGTGCCGCAGCTATGGGCCAAGGGTGGCTGGCTGGATCGTGACCCGTTTGGTTCGATGCCGCCGAACAAGCTTGACGTGCTGCGCAATGCGGTTGAGTGGACGGCCTGGCCGGGCTATCCGGGCTACGCGAATCCAGCGGTCAGCGAGGTCTACAACACGCATCTGCTGTCCACAATGATGTCGCAGGCTGCGCGCGGTCAGAAGACGCCCGCGGAGGCGGTAAAGGCAACAGCGGGACAGATCGGCAACATCGTCGCGAAGTGGAAGACGAAGGGTTATGTCGGCTGTTCGGCGAAGTGATACATCGCAAGATTCGGGAATGATCCATGGCAACGCTTGAGCTACGCGGGCTGAAAAAGAAGTACGGCAGCATCTACGCTGTGGACGGCATCGATATCGCCATCAAGGAAGGTGAGTTTCTGGCGATACTCGGGCCGTCCGGATGTGGAAAAAGCACGACCATGCGCATGATTGCCGGCCTGGAGGTCCCGAGTGCCGGTGAGGTGCTGATCGCTGGCAAGCCGGTCACGCATCTGCCGCCGCGTGAGCGCAACGTGTCAATGGTGTTTCAGAGTTACGCGCTGTATCCGCACATGACCGTGACGGAAAACATTGCGTTTCCGCTCAAGTCACGCGGTGTGCCCAAGGCAGACCGCGATGCCAAGATCAAGTGGGCCGCTGGCATGTTGGGTATCGAGCCGCTGATGCAGCGCAAGCCGGCGCGCCTGTCCGGTGGCGAGAAGCAGAAGGTGGCACTGGCCCGCGCCTTGGTGCGCGATCCGGCCCTGTTCATTTTCGACGAGCCGCTGAGCTCGCTGGATGCGCAGGTGCGCACCATGGCGCGCAGCGAATTGCGCCTGCTGCACGACCGAACCGGTGTTACCACGGTCTACGTGACCCATGACCAGATTGAAGCGCTGGGCATGGGTGATCGCATTGCCATCATGCAACGTGGGCGTGTGCGCCAACTGGGTACGCCGCAGGAGTTGTATGACAGTCCTGCCGATACGTTCGTGGCGGGCTTTCTTGGTTCGCCGCCGATGAACTTGCTGGAGCGCAGCGGTCGTATCGTTGGTTTTCGCCCTGAGCACTTGTTGCCGGCGTCGCCGGACGCCGTCGACGCTGGTGCGTTTGCATTGCAGGTGCGCGTCAAGCGTTTGGAATTCCTCGGCGCGGACTGGTTGATTTACGGCGTGCTGGAAGGCGGCGCTCAAGAGGAGAAGATTCTTTCCAAGGTGCCGCCGCGCGTTGTCGCCACGCTCCGTGAAGGTGAGTTGCGCGAGTTCCGCGTGGAGCGCGCCCACCTGCGCTTCTTCGACCCGGCTACGGGCTTGCGAGTCGATGATGGCGCGCGCTGAAAAAGTGGCACACGCCACACTGGGAGATCGCGAAGGCCTGCTCGGCACCCTCATGATTGCGCCAGCGTTCGTGTACATCGCGGCGCTGGTGGGCATACCGTTCTTTCTCGCCATCGCGCTCAGCATGAGCAGCGCCACGATCGGCGATCCGAGTATTCACGGTTTTGTCGGCCTGTCCAATTTCGTCAGTGCCGTGCATGAGCAGGCATTTCCGATGGCGCTGCGCAACAGCATCATCGTCACCTTTGCGACACTCATCCTCACTCTCGTGCTGGCTACGGCGGAGTCGGAACTGCTGGTGCATGACTTCCGTGGCAAGTGGCTGGTACAGATCCTGCTGATCCTGCCATGGGCCATGCCGGTATCGCTGGCTTCCGTGGATTGGCTGTGGTTGCTGGATTCGGAGTTCAGTCCGGTCGACTGGTTGCTGCGGCAGATGCATCTGCTGGGGCCAGGCACGGTATGGGGTCCAGCCAACCATCTGTATTACTACGGCAAGGAATGGCTTGGCCTGGGCGCCGTCACGGTGATCAACGTGTGGCGATTGCTGCCGCTGGCCACGATTATCGTGCTGGCCGGGCGTACCGCGATTCCGCATGAAATCTTCGAGCAGGCGCAGGTGGATGGGGCGGGCTTCTTCCGCACCTTGTTCCGCATCACCATCCCCGCGTTGCTGCCGCTCCTGGTCGTGGCCGGCATGTTTACCGCGCTGCTGGTGTTTGGCGACATGGCCGTGGTGGCGTTGACGACCCGCGGCGGCCCTGGTTACGCCACCCAACTGTTGCCGTACTGGGCCTATCTGAAAGGAATCGAGGGCGGCGCTCTGGCCGAAGGCGCAGCCGTGGCGTTGTTCATGTTCCCGGTGTTGCTGGCCGGCGCAATCCTTGCGCTGCGCATGGCCTACCGTTCCGACTCGAATTGATGGGCCCGTCGTGAAAAAAATGCTGCGTAAACTGGGGTTCTGGATCGGCTTGCTGCTGTTTACCGTGTTCGCGGTATTCCCGGTGGTATGGATGGTGATTACCGCCTTCAAGGAAGATGGCGACCTCTACGACGTTGCCAATAACCCGTTCATTTACAACCTGCCACCGACCCTCAAACACATCACCTTCCTGTTCACTGATACCAATTTCCCGCGGTTTCTGTGGAACTCGGCGTTCATTGGTGTAGCGGTGGTCATCATTACGCTGCTGCTGGCGGTACCCGCGGCATACAGCCTGGCGCGACTGGTGGGGCGCTGGGGCGAACGTTCGGGTATTGCCGTATTTCTCGTCTACCTCATCCCGCCGACCTTGCTGTTCATTCCGCTGTACCAGATTGTCAGCTTCCTGCACGCCACCAACACGGTGTGGGCGCTGATCCTGGTGTACCCCACGATCACGGTGCCGTTTTGCACGTGGCTGCTCCTCGGGTTTTTCAAATCGATGCCGCGTGAGCTGGAGGAGTCGGCGTTGATCGATGGTTGCAGCCGCTGGCAATCTTTCCGGCGCATTGCCTTGCCGCTGGCCGGCCCGGGCATCGCCACCTGCATCGTGTTTGCCTTCGCGCTGTCGATCAGCGACTACATCTATGCGGCGGTTTTCATCAGCTCTACCGCAGCGCGCACGGTGAGTGCCGGCGTGCCCACCGAACTGATCCGCGGCGACATCTATTTCTGGCAATCATTGATGGCAGCGGCAGCTATCGTTTCCATTCCATTGGCAGTGGCGTACGGGTTGTTGTTCGATCGCCTGGTCAAGGGCTTCCAGAGTTGATGCCTGGAACGTCACGCCTGTACTAGAGCGCGGCGATGGGACCCCCGGGCACCTTCAGCGAAAAGATCAACGTTCCACTGCCATCCATAGCCGCGCAGATTGCGGGAACCTCAGGACACGGGGAGCGCTCGATGGCGGGGTGCCTGTACGTGAGGCGCCAGATTGCGGCTTGCCGCGGAGCGTGCCGTCTACGCCAAAAGGCACGATTGCGACCAACGAGACAGTGACCGTGACGAACGAAACCCAAGTCGATCAGCACGCCGAAGCCAGTGCAGCGCAGGCCACGTTGGATCGGAAAGCCGAACGCGGCTGGTCGTTGTCCGGGACGTACGCCCGGCAGCCTTGTGTGCTGAAAGCGCGAAGCGGCCAGCGCGGATCACGAGCGTGTGCCGGCGCGCCCGACTGGAGTGCTGCAGCCGACGCTACGCGTTCCCCCGCGTCCTTGCTTGCGGTCCGAGGCAATCGACCATCGTCTAATAGCGTTGTGCCCGAGGCGTGGCATGCTGGGGTTGATCGCCGTTACCGGCTGGCTGTCATGGCCGGAAGACAAAACAACACATGTGCTGCCAGTTGCCCGCATCCCCAATGGTCGGTGGGTTTGCGCCGTCCATAGCGGGTTGTTCAAGGGTGCCGACTTTTACCTGACGCAAGCCAAACACCGCAGCAGCGCACCTACGCGATTTCAACGCGTGTCACACACCCCAGGAGACGATGCAATGAACGATCGCAAGAACAATGACGATACCGTTGACCAGCCGCCGCGCCGCCTGGTGCTGAAGGGACTGGCCAGTGCAGCAGGCGCGGCTGCCTTCGGGGTGCCGCTTTTTTCCGGCATGTCGTTCAGCGCAATGGCGCAATCCCAAGCCAAATCGCCCATAGGCAATTTTCCGGCTGGTGTCAGCGGCAATACCGTGTTCGGCGGTCTTACCGTGGACTTGACTGGGCCGTACTCGGCGCAAGGCGAAGAGCAACGCAATGGCTATGAGCTTGCGGTTGAGCAGATCAACTCCGGTGCCGCCCAAATGCGCCGGATATCGCCGCTCACCAAGAAAGGTGTTTTGGGCAAAACCCTCAAAGTTCAGGCAGGCGACGCCGAGACCAAGCCCAACTCGGCGGTGCAGCTCGCAACGCGTTTCATTACCAACGACAAAGCGATGTTGATCGCGGGCAGCACCAGCAGCTCGGTTGCCATCGCATTGGAAAACTACTGCAATCGTGAGCGCACGATATACATGGCGGCGATCAGTGGATCGACCGAAACCACTGGCGAAAAGTGTCAGCGCTACGGTTTCCGTCCCTGCTATTACGCGTACATGACGTGCAAGGCGCTGGCGCCAGTGGTGGCCAAAGAACTCGGCCGCAACCGCAAGGCCGCCTATCTGATCCCCGACTATACCTACGGGCACACAACCACCACGCAGTTCAAGGAATTCAGCGCAAAGGACGGCGGCTGGACGTCGGTGAGTGAGCAGGTGCACCCGTTGGGCGCTACCGATTTCAGTTCATACCTCATCAACATTGCCAACAGCGGTGCCGACACGCTGGTCGTCATCGATTACGGCGCAGATTCGGTCAACTCCATCAAGCAAGCCAAGGAGTTTGGCATTCTCAACAAGATGAAGGTCGTGATTCCGTACATGTCGTCGTTCCTGGCCAACTCGCTGGGTGCGGAAATCATGCAGGGCGTGTACGCGGCCACGAACTTCTGGTGGACCATGGCGGAAAACCCGAAGTACCCCGGGGCGAAGGAGTTCGTCGATGCGTACATGAAGAAGTTCGGTGGCAAGCGGCCACAGGACTCGGCCTTCGTCGCGTACCTCGGCATGGCTTTGTGGGCCGACGGAGTGGAACGCGCCGGTACGTTCAACCCGCCCGATGTCATCAAGGCGCTTGAAGCGGGCACCAAGCGCGAAGGGCCGACCGGTCCGGTCTGGTTCCGTGGGGGCGATCACCAGGCGGCCGTCAACTTCCCGATCGTCCGTGGCAAGAAGCCAGCGGACATGCGCAACAAGGACGACTTCTTCGACATTGTCGAGGTGGTCGATGGCGCCTCGATGTTGCCGCCGCTTGAGCTGTTCGGCTGCAAGCTTGGCGAGTACGTCTGATGCAGCGTCCGCTGATGACCTGTCGCACCAGTTGACCAGGAGGATTTCATGCCCAGCTTGTCGTTGTTTTTGTCGCAGTTGTTCAATGGCCTGACTGCCGGCTTGCTGCTGGCATTGATCAGCGCCGGGCTGACGATCATTTACGGCACGCTGGGTGTGGTCAACTTTGCCCACGGTGCCCTGTTTGTCGTGGGCGCCTACGCCGGGTACGCGGTTTACGGCGGGACGCAGTCGTTTGTGCTGGCGGTCGCGGCCGGCGCGCTGGTTGCACTCGCGGTGGGTTTGATCCTCGAGCGCGGCCTGGTGCGATTGTTCTACGACCGTCCACCCGAAGACCAGATTCTGGTTACATTCGGCGTGGCCATCATCCTGGTTGAAATAGTTCGCGGCATCTTCGGTGGCGCGAACCTTTCAGTCCCCACGCCCGAGTGGGGCCAGGGGGTTGAGCACATCGGCTCGTTGATCTATCCGCGGTACCGACTCGAGACGCTGTTCATTTCAGCGGGCACGCTGCTGGTGCTGTACCTGCTGCTGTTCCGGACGAAGCTCGGTCTGATAGTCCGTGCCGGGATCGAAGACTCGCTGATGGTCAGCATGCTTGGCATCAATGTCAGGCGCGCGTTCTTTGTGGTGTTCGGTCTCGGAGCCATGGTGGCCGGGTATGCCGGTACGATCGATGCGCCGATCGTCACGTTGCAGCCGGACATGGGTTTTCGGGTTTTGATCGAGTCGTTCGTTGTCGTCGTGATCGGTGGCATCGGGTCGTTTCAGGGCGCGATCGTGGGCGGCATCATCGCTGGCGAAATTCTCAGCCTCACGGCCATCATCGATCCGTCGTATTCCCAGGTGATGCTGTTCGTGGCGATGGCGCTGGTCCTCATCTTCCGTCCGCAAGGCATCATGGGTGTGGAAGGCCGCGAATGAGCCCGACAAGTACTCATTCGGCGGTGCGCCGCGGGCTACCGGAGATACTGGTGCTGCTGGGCCTGGTGGTCGCACCGTTTCTCCTCCCGTACCTCGGCTTCAGCCCGGGGCTCATGACCCGGATCCTGGTCTGGGGTCTGTTCGGCATCGGCTTCGATTTGCTGTTCGGCTATACCGGGCTACTGTCATTCGGGCAGGCTGCCTTTTACGGTACCGGCGGCTTCACGACTGCCTATTTGCTCACCAGCGGCACCGCCAATATCCTTGTGGCATTGCTGGCAGGCGCGGCGGCAGCGGCGGTAGCCGGAGTCATCATCGGTTATCTCACGTTGCGGCGCAGCGGCATTTATTTTGCCATGAGTACCCTCGCATTCGGCGAGATGTTCTTCTTCCTGGAAAATTCTCTCCTGCACGATTACACCGGCGGCGAAAACGGCATTGCGGGCGTCCCGCTGCCGGAGCTTTCGTTCGGCTTTGCCACGATCCATATCACCAGCGGGCTGTCGATGTACTGGTTCGTCGCGGTGTTCTTTTTCGTCGGCTACCTCATTGCGCGGCGTATTGTCCGCTCACCGTTTGGCGCGGTGCTGCGCGCTATCCGCGGCAATCCCAAGCGCGCGATCGCGCTGGGTCATTCAACCCAGCACTACAAGCTGACCGTGTTCGTGATCGCGGCAATCTACGCCGGTGTGGCTGGAGGATTGTTGGGCGTGTTCCAGGGTTTCATGCCGCCGGATGCGTTCGCTGTCGATACCTCGGCGCAGTTGATCATCCAGACCGTGATGGGCGGAGTGGCAACGCTGCTGGGTCCGTTGCTCGGTGCCACCATCTGGCTGTATGTCTTCAATGTGGTGCAGGGAGTGGCCGGCATCGGTGCGTACTGGAAATTGATCCTCGGCGTGATCTTCGTGATCGTGGTCACGGTCTTCCGCTTCGGGGTCGGTGGGGCACTCATCCGCTTGTTCTCGCGTCGTCGGTCTCGAGCGACCAGCCCGGTGGCAACGCCTGGATCTGCCGTCGATCGCGAGCTTCTCAAGCTGGACATTGTTCCGGCCGTAGCCAGTGACCAACCCGTCCTCGAAACTCGCGGCGTGACTAAGCAATATGGCGGGCTCACGGCCGTGGATGACGTCAGCTTTTCGCTCGCTGAAGGGGAGCTGCGCGGCGTGATCGGACCCAACGGCGCCGGCAAGTCGACGTTCTTCGCCATGCTGACCGGTGAGTTGCCAACCACCAGCGGCAACGTGATTTTCCGCGGCCGGGACATCACCGGCATCGGCGTGACGGCGGTGTGCCAGATGGGCATGAGCAAGAGCTATCAGATCAACCAGTTGTTTGAACACCTCACCGTACGCCAGAACGTGGCCATCCCGGTATTGGCGCGTCAACGCGGCCGGTTCAAGCTCGATATGCTGCGCGGTATGCATCGCATGCAAGGGCTCGACCATCAGGTCGAAGCCGCCGTTGCGCTTGTAGGCCTGGCGCACTGCATCGATTCGCCGGTCGCCGAACTTGCGTATGGCGAAAAGCGCAGGCTGGAGATCGGCCTGGCTCTCGCAACCGGCGCCAATGTGCTGCTGTTCGATGAGCCGCTCGCAGGCCTTGGGCCGGAAGAACGCGTGCTCGTCGTGGAGTTGCTCAAGTCGGTCCACAAGCGTCGCAGCATCGTGGTCGTGGAACACGACATGGACGCGATGTTCCAACTGGCCGATCGCATCACCGTACTGCACGAGGGACGCAAGCTGGCGGAGGGTACGCCGGACGAGATCCGCGCCAGCGCGGAAGTGCAGACAGCTTATCTCGGCGGGGTGGAAGAGCATGAGCCTGCTTGAGGTAGAAAACATCAACAGTTATTACGGGGATTCCCACATCCTCTTCGACGTATCCCTGCGCGTCGCCGAACACGAGGTGGTGGCGCTCCTGGGCCGCAACGGAGCGGGCAAGAGCACGACGCTCAAATCCCTGATGGGCGTAGTGCAACCGAAGACCGGGGTCATCCGTTACAAGGGCGAGGAGATGCAGCGCTTGCCGCCGTATGTGCTCGCGAAACGCGGCATTCAGCTCGTGCCCGAAGAACGGCGCGTGTTTGGTTCCATCACCGTGCACGAGAACCTGCAACTTGCGGCGATGTCCTGCAAGAACCCGCAGTCGTTGGATGCCATCTACGAAACGTTTCCACGCCTGGCCGAGCGCAAGCGCAACCGCGGCAAGCAACTGTCTGGCGGCGAGCAGCAGATGCTGGCGATCGCCCGCGCGATGGTGCGCAACGCCGATTTGATCATGCTCGACGAACCTTTTGAGGGGTTGGCGCCGCTCATCGTGCGCGACCTGATCGGAGTGTGCCGCAAGCTTGCCGCGGCCGGATGCACCATCATCATTGTCGAGCAGAATGTACGTGCGGCCTTGTCGTTGGCGGACCGCTGCTACATTTTGAACAACGGGAGTGTTGTTTTCGAAGGTACGCCTGCGCAGTTGCAGGCAGACAATGCCATCATTGCGAAATACCTGGGCGTACAAATCTAGACATCCGAAAAAATGCCGTCTGGAGGCGGGCTGTCTGCGGGTTCCCTGACAGTTACCCGAGCCTCAGCCCCATGCACCTGCATGGCGGAGAACATGTCGGCCAGGTATGCGTTTCAGCCGGCCGTCGGCGTGGGCGTGCGCGTGCAGCCACCCGGCATGACCCGTCACTGGAAGACGGGTGTCTGATGCCGCCACAGGTGACGAGCTTGTCTCTGGGGCTCAGGATCACGCTGCTGGTCAAGCCGATCGTTTCCGGGGAACAAGCATTCTGGAGCAGGGTCGAGGAGTGGCAACAGATGCAGTTGCGACGTGCGAGTCACGACACGGCACTGCAACGGGCAGGCATCAAGACCTCCACGGTGCCAGCCGACACCCAGGTTCGATTCAAACTGTGCCTGTGCGCGGAAATGCACTGCCGACCCGCTCAACGGGTCCGCTGCCCCAACCCGTGATCCGTGACAAGAGTCTTGCGTTCGCGGTGGCGCCCAGGGCTCGCGCTCGCGGTGTTCCCGGGCAAGGCGAACGCGCCAGTGCCGCGCTCGGTCAGCTTTGCCGCGCCGTGCGGGGGTAACCGAGCGCCATCAAAGCTGCGGTGATTTCCGGCAACACCGCGAGATCCTCGATGGTCGCCGGCACCTTGATGTCGGTGCCGTCAGCGATGGTGCGGATAGTCACGCGCAGCACTTTGCCGGAACGGGTCTTGGGCAGCCGCGCGACCACCTTGACGTCCTTGAACGACGCGACCGGGCCGATCTCGTTGCGCATGCTGACCACAAGCTCACCGCAGATCTCTGCTTCCGAGCGCGTGACGCCAGATTTCAGGACCACCAGTCCCACGGGCACCTGGCCCTTGAGGTCGTCGGCGGCTCCGACCACAGCGCACTCGGCGACGTCCGGATGCGCGGCAAGCACCTGCTCCATTTCCCCGGTGGACAGACGGTGGCCGGCCACGTTGATGATGTCGTCGATGCGCGTCATGACCGAACCATAGCCATCCTGGTCGAAATAACCGGCGTCACCAGACAGGTAGTAGCCAGGGAAGCGCGAGAGGTAGGTTTTTTCGAAATCCGCTTCGTTGTGCCACAGCGTGTACAAGGTGCCCGGCGGCATCGGCAGTTTGATCACCAGGTCGCCGGTTTCTCCCGCGGCTTGTGGCTTGCCCGCGGAATTGAAAAACTGGATGTCGAAGCCCGGCACCGGCTTGGTTGCGGACCCGGGTCTCACTGCCAGGTGCTCGATGCCCATGCAATCACTGATTGCTGGCCACCCCAGCTCGGTCTGCCACCAGTTGTCGATGACCGGAACGCCAAGAATCTTGCCGGCCCACGCGATGTCGTCAGGGACGCTGCGTTCACCGGCCAGGAACAGCGTGCGGAATTTTGCGAGATCGTACTTTTTCACCCACTCGCCGCGTGGATCTTCCTTCTTGATGGCGCGCAGCGCGGTAGGTGCGGTGAACAATGCGTTTACGCCGTACTCTGCGCAAACCCGCCAGAACGCGCCGGCGTCGGGGGTGCCGACGGGTTTGCCTTCATACAGTACGGTCGTGCAACCTTGCAGCAGCGGGCCGTAAACGATGTAGGACTGGCCGACGACCCAGCCAATGTCCGACGCTGCCCAGAACACGTCGCCCGGTTGCATGCCGAACACCGCGTCCATCGACCAGCGCAGTGCCACCGCATGGCCGCCATTGTCGCGAACGACCCCCTTGGGGACGCCGGTCGTGCCGGACGTGTAGATCACGTACAGCGGATCGGTTGCAGCGACGGGAACGCACGCCACTGGCTGCGCGGCCGCCATTGCCTCATGCCAATCGGTGTCGCGGCCGGGAATGAGCGCGGCCGCAAGCTCAGGGCGCTGCAGAATCAGGCATGGCGTGCTTTCGGCGTGGGCAATCTGCAGTGCCTGATCGAGTAGCGGTTTGTAAGGCACGCTGCGACCCGGAAGCAGGCCGCACGACGCTGACAACATCACCTTTGGCTTTGCGTCCGCAATACGTTTGGCCAGCTCGGGCGCGGCGAACCCACCGAACACCACCGAATGCACTGCACCAATGCGCGCGCAGGCGAGCATCGCCACCACCGCTTCAGGCACCATCGGCATGTAGATCACCACCGTGTCGCCCTTGCTGACACCCATGTTCGTCAGCGCGCCGGCACATTGCGCAGTCAGGTCGCGCAGTTCACGGAAGGTGATCTTGCGCTGAGCTCCGGCCAGCGGGCTGTCGTAGATGATCGCCACCTGCTCCGCACGCCCGTGCTCCACGTGGCGATCCACGCAGTTGTAGCAGGTGTTGAGCTCGGCACCGGCAAACCAACGGTAGAACGGCTTGCGCGAATCGTCGATGACCCGGTCCCAACGTTTGCTCCAGTCGATGCCTTCGGCGAGCTTGGCCCAGAACACTTCCGGCTCGGCTTGGGCCGCCGCGTAAACCTTCGCGTAATCGCCTGCGTTGTTGCCCATGGTCCCGTTTCTCCCGCTCGATCAGACGTCCAGAACTTTCTCGAATATGCACCCATGCTGCGGGAGCTACAAGACGCGACCTTGGTCGAATAGCCGGCGGCGCGGCGTAGCCAGCCGCGCCACGACAACGCCGGCGCTTGCACCCGGGGCGCATCGCCGAGCGGCCGTCGGTCATGCAGAGTCGCAGGTACGTGGGTCACCAGGAAGGCGACACCATCATGGGTCAGGGACCGGCGTGAGTGATGACGCTGGCGGCCCGCAAATCCGGTCTGGTGGAGATGCGCAGCGTACTTGACGGCGAGGCAAGCACCGCCAGGCGCACCAGCGTTCATGCCTTGCCCTTTGTGCAAGCTCGCGTGCACCTTGACGTGGGACAACGGCATTGACCTGGCCAAGCATGCCTTCGTCGGCATCGCCCTCACCGCCAAGAACTACCTCGCCGGACTGTGCTCATCCTGGTATCACGGCACCAACGAGGACTCAAATGGCCTGCTCCGGCAGGACCCCCCAACGGGCGGCAACCTTGGTGCTTACCCTGCTGTCGCTAGTCAAGCGATTCAAGACAACTCATCCAACGACCTCGAACGCCGCGTTCAGGCTTCCGTTCGCCACCGGAAGTTTTCGATGTTTCCTTCAACTGTGGTGCGCTTCGTAGTTGCATCCACCCTTGCGTCCAGCGCACCGCCATCGTCGCTTGTCGGGCAATGCGACTCCAGCTGGGAAGGACCGATCCTGGCCGGCCAGCCACGTTGGTCGACAGACGGCTGGTTGACCCGTTGCTGCCAGTGACGAGGGCCTCCTTCCGGACCTCTCATCAGCGAGGAAGATGCGACCGCGGCGGCCAGCGGGCCACGCAATCGCGACGCGACACACTTGCTGCGCGCGGCGCGCGAGCCACGCCGCTAAACTTTATCGCCCGGCAACTCGACGGCGCGCGTGCGCTGCGATTTTCTTGATGCGCAGCTTCAGCATCTCGTCTGCACCTGTGCTCGGTACCCGTTGGCGAGCGACCTCGGACCTCGCTCGCACTCGGCGTTTGGGTCGCAGCCATCTACCAGTCGTCGATCGCAGGTGTCAACGCTGATCCCGCAGGGAAGGGGGATTTCCTCGGCGCAGCATCGGAGCCGATTGGCTTGGCACATGAAAGAACAACCCCCGCTGGCGGAGGGTGTTTGCGTTTGCATCTACTGAAATGGCGTGGTTTGGCTCATGCGCCGGCACATGCCCACGAACAAGCCGATCAGAAGAGTTTCGAGGCCAGCGCCAGCTGCGGCCGATTCCGGCGCGTCGCCGCGACGGAACATGCGGTGGGGCCCGCTCCGCTCCCGTTCGCCTGGGCTGCATCGCCCGACACGATCTGACCGCTGCAGTCTTCGGGAAGGACTCCACGCCTGATGTTGCAAGACCATCTGCGACCCAAGCAAAAAGGATCGCCGTCGAAGGCGGCGGTCCCCTTTAGTCTAGATCAGTCACGCTGCAGCTTGCGGCGCGCGATCAGTCCCAGGCCAAGCAACCCAAGACCGCCCATCAGCATAAAAAACGAGCCAGGTTCGGGAACTGCTCTCGTCGTATCCACGTTGAAAACAACGGTGTTTCCGCCAATAGCGTCGTAATCGCCGCCAGTGAAGGTGAAACTGGCGAAGGTTCCGTCCCAAGCGCCAGTGCTGGAGGCGCCTCCCAGACTCCCGGAAGCATAAGACACCCCCAGGATGGAGCCGCCTCCAGTCGTCTGGAAATTCCCCAGATCAAGGCTGAACGAGCCGGGGCCTGCACCGCTGGTGCTTCCGTAGAACGTGAAGGTGATCGTGTCCTGATGGGGTGACACGTTCGCGAACGCAACGCTTCCGGACAGGCCCGCGCCACTTGAGCACGCGACAGGCGGCCCGACGCAGATTCCGGCGTTGACAGGATCAGTGAAGGTGCCAGCGAGGGTGTCAATCGCGGTGTTGCCTGTACTCGACGCGCTGAAGTCGTAAGTGGAGCCAACGATCGTTGCGTTGGCGGCGGCAGCAAAAGCCAGCGACAGTGCCGTGACCAAGCCAATAGCCAAATTCTTTCTTGCGGATGTCATGAAATATAGCCTCAAACAGTTGACAAACTTGCTTCTAGCGGAAGCAACCGCGCCATCCCTGTACTGACTATTTCCGACGACGGTGAAAGAGCATCTGGCGGCTCTGCCAAAGCATATTCGGTGCCAGAATGCCAACCTTCACATAATCAACACGTTATCGATTTTTTCGCTGCTGCCGAGGCTCAAAACTGTAAACTTTGCCGACAAGTCTGAATGACGAAGCCCGCGATTTTGCCCTGCAGCCATTGCTGAGAATGGCTTTTTGTCGATCTTGCAGCGTGTAAAGTTTTCCAAACTCGTTCGCCAGTTCTGCACCGCCGCCCACCGCCTTGGAGCAGCGAGATGGAGAACGGCTGGTGACCGCTGGAGCGTCGCGTCGGGGCTGTCGGTTTGCGCTACCCCACGAGTCTGGATTCTGGTAATCGGCGTCACGTAATCGCTGCTGGGTGTTGTACCGCGCTCAGGTGCGGCACCATGAAATAACGCGACGCGGACCTGCCAGGCGGCCGTGCGAGTCGTCCTTGAAGAGCGCCTGAAGAGCGGCGTGATGAGCGCGTGAATGTCTGCTAGGATCAGACCGAGGTTGTTCGGGGCAGCCACGGGGTGGGATCTGTATGCACACGTTATTTGCGCATCCGCTATTCGCGAGGGGAATGCTGTTGATGCTGGGGGGGTTGCTGCGCCGTGTTGATCTTGCGCGGGAATCGCCGCTGCCAGTGGGTGGGGACCGTGCATTGGTGTTCTGGTCGTCGGGTAGCCATTCGCGTCGCGCCGATGAAGCGGCGCGCGAGCAGCCCGCTGGGCCGCAGCCGCGCTAGACGCGGCCACGCGGTGGTGGGACCGCACGACGGGTGGGCGTGCGCGTGCGAGTTCTTCGGCACTCGCCATGTATGGTGCGCGCCGCGCTGTCTGCTCGCCCTGCGATGCGACTTTCCATCCGCTAGACTGATGCCATTCAGTACCGGTGTCGTGACGTCTTGACGCCTCGTCGGGCGACAGCATGATGTGCGCCGCATCGAGTCATGGCGAGTGATGGTGAGGCGGTCGCGCCTTTGGTGCAGCTTCTGCCGAAGGCTGGGTCGACGTCCGGTACACCAGACAGGACAACAGGCAGAAGATCATGGACAAGCAAACCGTTGCACTGATCGGCGTACCAACTGACATAGGTGCAGGCGCTCGTGGCGCGTCCATGGGGCCCGAAGCGATGCGCGTGGCAGACTTGGCGGCGCGACTGGGCCAGCGTGGGCTGACGGTCGTTGACCGCGGCAACGTGGTTGGACCGCTCAACCCGTGGTTGCCGCCGGATCACGGCTATCGCCATCTGCCCGAAGTGATTGCGTGGAACGTGGCGACGCATGCTGCCGTGTATCGGGAACTGGCAGCGGGTTATCTGCCAATCATGCTCGGCGGTGACCACTGCCTCGGCATTGGATCGATTTCCGCGGTGGCGAAGCATTGTCGTGTCACGGGCAAGAAGTTGCGCGTGTTGTGGCTGGACGCGCACACGGATTTCAACACGGCGGAACAGACACCTTCGGGCAACATTCATGGCATGCCGGTGGCTTGCCTGTGCGGCAACGGCCCGCAAGGCTTGATCGAGATCGGTGGGCAGATCCCGGCCATCAATCCGGACGTTGTTCGCTATATTGGTATTCGGTCAGTGGACGAAGGCGAGAAGCGACTGGTGCGCGAAGCGGAGATGCTGGTGTATGACATGCGTCACATCGACGAAATCGGCATGCACGGAGTGATGGCCGAGGCGTTGGCCGGGGTGGATGAAAACACCCATCTGCATGTGAGTTTCGACGTGGACTTTCTCGACCCGCCGATTGCTCCGGGCGTTGGTACCACAGTGTGTGGCGGCCCGACTTATCGCGAAGCGCAACTGTGCATGGAGATGATCGCCGATACCGGGCGGATGCGCTCGCTGGACCTTGTCGAACTGAACCCGGCGTTCGACCAGCACAATGCCACGGCGAAAGTGGCAGTGGATCTGATCGAATCGTTGTTCGGCAAGTCCACCCTCTTGCGCTGACCGCTTCATGCCGCACCCAACTCAAGCGAACATCATGCATACACGGGTACTGACCGGTATCACCACCACCGGCACGCCACATCTTGGCAATTACGTCGGCGCCATCCGCCCCGCGCTTGCCGCCAGCCGCCGCGAGGACGTTGATGCGTTCTATTTCATGGCTGACTATCACGCGCTGATCAAGAGCGGTGATGCCGCACGGATTGAGCGTTCACGGTTGGAGATCGCTGCCACGTGGCTGGCGGCCGGGCTGGACCCCGAGCGGGTCACGTTCTATCGCCAGTCGGATATTCCCGAGATTCCCGAACTGACCTGGTTTCTCACTTGTATCGCGTCCAAGGGCATGCTCAACCGCGCCCATGCCTACAAGGCGGCAGTGGATCGCAACACGGAAGCTGGCGAGGATGCCGACGCCGGCATCACCGCGGGCCTGTACCTGTATCCGGTGTTGATGGCTGCGGACATTCTGGCCTTCGACGCGAACCAGGTGCCGGTCGGTCGCGATCAGATTCAGCACATCGAGATGGCGCGCGATCTGGCGCAGCGTTTCAATCATCTGCACGAGGGCGAGTTCTTTGTCCTGCCCGAAGCGTTGATCGAGGAGAAGGTGGCCACGCTGCCGGGCCTGGACGGACGGAAGATGTCCAAGAGCTACGACAACACCATTCCGCTGTTTGCCGGCGGGCCGAAGGCGTTGCGCGAGGCGATCATGCGTATCGTCACTGATTCGCGCGCACCGGGCGAGTCGAAGGATGCGGACGCCAGCTCGCTGTTTACCATCTACCGCGCATTCGCCAGCGAGGCGGAAAGCACCGCATTTCGTCAAACCTTGCTTGATGGCATGGGCTGGGGGGAGGCCAAGCGTGCGTTGTACGAGCGGATCGAACTGGATATTGCGCCGATGCGTGAGCGGTATGCGTCATTCATGCGTGATCCGGCTTCGATTGAGCGCATTCTGCTCGACGGCGCACGCAAGGCGCGCGCCATTGCCGCGCCCAAAGTGGCAGCATTGCGCGCCGTGCTCGGGCTGCGCCCGTTTGGCGCCGTCAGCGCAACCGCCAGTCGATCGCAGGTCCCGAAGGCCGACAAGCTGGCGCGCTTTGCCAGCTTCCGCGATGCCGATGGCCAGTTCCGCTTTCGCCTGTTTTCAGCGCAAGGTGAGGAGCTGCTGCTGTCGGTCGCGTTTGCCGACCCGCAGGCGGCCGGCCGCCTGCAGAAGCGGCTCAAGACGCTCGGTGCGTCCGCTGCCGTGGTAGTGATGCTGCCATCGAGCATGACCCTGGAACTGGATGGAAAGGCCGTTGCCACTACACCGGACTATCCAGATGAGCAGACGCGCGACGCCGCGTTGGAAGTATTGCGCACGGCGTTGGACGAGCTCGCCGGAGGCAGTGATGATCAGCGCTGAGTATCGGTGCAACCCATGAACGGTGCGCGTCCGGGGTCCTGCCGTTGCGCAGCGCTTGCTGATCCGCTGGAGTTGTCCAAGGCATCTGCTGCGCAAGACGGGCTGCCAGCGGAATCCTCGCTGACTCGGAACCAGACGACGTTCAGGCCAAAAGCGCACGGCTGCAGGTGTCCCGCAGTCATTTTTTTTGGTGGCGAACGGCAGTAGCTCGGTCTGCTCCAGTGGCATACTTGAGTCGCAATCCAGGGTCCGCGACGAGGGCCTCGGTGCGAGTTGCAAGAGACCCGATGGCATGATCCCGCTGCGCTATCTCCAGGGCTACCCTGCTGCATTGCAGGATCAGGTGCGCGCACTCATTGTGCAGCAGCGCCTTGGCGAGCATCTGGCGCAACGCTATCCCGAGCAGCATGCCGTGCAAAGCGACAGGGCGCTGTACGCGTACACGGTGGGGTTGAAGCAGGTATATTTGAAGAACGCTCCGGGCATCGACAAGGTGCTGTATGACAGCAAACTTGACGTGGTACGCCACGCGCTCGGCCTGCACACCGCGATCTCGCGCGTGCAGGGCAGTCGGCTCAAGGCGAAAAAGGAGATTCGCGTAGCCACCTTGTTCAAGGCGGCGGCGCCGGAGTTCCTGGAGATGATCGTGGTGCACGAGCTCGCGCATCTCAAGGAGCTCGACCACAACAAGGCGTTTTATCAGTTGTGCCAGTACATGCTGCCTGATTATCACCAGCGGGAGTTTGATCTTCGGGTGTATTTGACCTGGCGAGACTTGCCAGGCGGCGCGTGACATGATGCACTCGCTGGCGCGTGGATTGCGCATTCAATGCCATCCGCAGCTTTGTGAACAATGGCGTCAACGACGCAGGGGAATCGGGTCGGAAGCGCGCTTCGTCCGCACCAGCGAAACGGGTCCATGGCCGTGCCATCGTGGCGGCGGCCGGGCGAATGTCCTTGGTACTTTGGAGGGGGGGACTAATGGATAGCTCGGGGCTACAGAAGTACTTGCTGCGGTTGTTTGCACGTCACGACGTCAAGCTTGCGGTTGGCGAGGACGGTTGGTTGATTACCGATGAGGAGTACCCCGCCATCCGGGCGAGCTGGCACGAAAGCGCATCCGGTGCGCCAGGACGGTTGGATATCGACGTGGTACTCGATGAGGATCGGCGGATCGAGGAGAGTTTTTCCGGCGTCGGTGCGGGCGAGACCGGTTGGCGTGATGCGCTGCAGGCATTTGAACGCAACATTTTCCACGTATTGCTGGCAGCGTGCTGGTATGTCACCGACGATCGCAATGTGCGCATTGCGACGTGGGTCATCGGCATCCGGACCTGGGATGTTTTCATTGGTCCGTTCACGCTGCGTGGTGATGAGGACGATGCGCTGGTGATTCCGGCCAGTGCCATGGCCGTGATGGAAGAGGCGTTCAAGCGTGAGATGCTGACGCCGCAATTGCACTGGGCACGATTGGTGCACGGTTTTCGTGCCGATGGCAGCACCCGCAGCGAGGCGCTGCTCGACAATGAACCGTGGCCAGTGGCAACTGCAGCGCTGGCCAATATTGCGTGGCCCACGCACGAACGCGACTACACCGCGCGTTGTTTTGTGGTGCTGGACGTGCGCGATTATTGAGCCAGCGCGTCGGCTTCGGCAGCACCAGTTTCCAGTAACAGAACGGGCGCCCTTGGCGCCCGTTCTGTTACTGGCTGCGTGACTCCGCTTGCCAGATCAGTTTGGCAAGCCCAGGTCGTCGAGCAATGCCTTGAGAAAGCGCGCTGCCTCGCCGCCGGTGGCCGCACGGTGATCAAAGGTCAGACTGATCGGCATGCGCCGATGCACTTCGATACCGCCCATCACTGCCACCACATCGTGGCTGAGCTTGCCGGCGCCGACAATGGCAACCGTTGGCGGCACCACGATAGGCGTGGCGTAGCGTCCGGCGAACATGCCGAAGTTGGACAGGCTGATGGTGTAGCCGGACAACTCGGACGCCGGGATCGTGCGGTCCTCAGTCTGTGCTCGCAGACGCTTGATCGCGGCGCGAATGCCCACGGCGTCAAGCACGTCGGCGTTGCGTAGCGCAGGCACGAACAGGCCCTCGTCGGTGTCGACCGCGATACCGATGTCAACATGTGGATGCTGCGTGCGACTGAGGTTTTTGTCGTCAAACCACGCGTTCAGCGCCGGCACGATCTTGCATGCGGCAACGATCGATCGAATCAATCGTGCAGTGATGTCCTGCTTGCCGATCCAGGCGTGCAGGTCGGCGTCATCCACGATCGTGGTGTTCACCACCCGCGCGTGGGCGTCGGCCATGACGCGTGCCATGTTGCGGCGCACGCCCTTGAGTTGCTCGGGTTGGCCGCTGGCGTGCACGCTCGGCGATGCGGTACGCATCGGCTTGCCGGCTGCAGAGACTGCAGTTCGCGCAGTCGGCGCGGGGGCTGGCTGATTCGCTACAGCGGAAGTGGCGGCTGTGCGCGCCGGCGCGCTGCCAAGCGTTGCGGAGCCGTTGGCTGCCGCCTGCTTGACGTCTTTCAATGTCACTACGCCGCCGGCACCGCTGGGATGTACGCGACTGAGGTCGATCTTGAGCTTCTTCGCCAGCGCGCGCACGGCGGGTACTGCCTTCACGCCGCCGATGTTGGCCGCCTGTTCGACGTGGACGGCGTTGCTGCTGACCATGGCGCCGACGACGGTGCCCTCGTCCGCGCGCTCGGTCTTGCCCGATTCCTCGATGGTGCCGCCATCGTCCGACGCGATGACCGCGCGGGGAGAATCATCCGGGTTCGGCGTGGGCGCACCCGCGCCGGCAGTCGGCTTTTTCGGCCCGTGCTCATGGCCACTGGGCGCGGCTTCGGCGCGCTGCTTGGCGTTCGGGTCCGGCGCGAAATCGACCAGTTCAGCGCCGGTAACGATGACGTCGCCGGGCGCACCGTGCAGCTTGACGATCTTGCCCGTGTACGGCGAGGGCACGTCGACGATCGCCTTCGCGGTTTCCATGGCACACAGCGGGGCATCGAGCTTGATGTAGTCACCCACCTTCACATGCCATTCGACGACGGTTGCGTCGGGCAGGCCTTCGCCAAGGTCGGGCAGATGGAATGTCTTGATATCAGCCATGGGTCGGTTTCCAAATGTTGGGGCGGGCACTGCCCGCCGGCTTTCGTTCTGGTTTTGCGCGGTTTGCTGTTATGCACGTGGCGGGGCCGTGCCCGCCCTGTGCAAAGCATTCGGCCACGATTATGACGCTGCCAGCGTACGCTTCGCCGCTGCGGTGATGCGCTGCACGCTTGGCAGGTACTTCATTTCCAGGCGGAACAATGGAATGTGCGTGTCCGGACCAGTGACGCGCTCGACCGGCGCGAGCAGGTCGTAGAGGCATTGCTCGGCCAGCCGGGCGGCAATTTCGGCGCCGAACCCAGCGGTCTTTGGCGCTTCGTGCACGATCACGCAGCGACCGGTTTTCTGGACCGATTCGGCGATGGTGTCGAAATCCAGCGGGGTCAGCGTGGCAACGTCGATCACCTCGGCGCTGATGCCTTCGGCGGCCAGCGCGTCGGCCGCTTCCAGACATTCCTTCACCTGCGCGCCCCAGGTCACCAGAGTGACATCGGTGCCATCGCGCAACACGAAGCACACGTCCAGCGGCAACGCCTCGCCGTCGTCGGGCACCTCTTCCTTGTACTGGCGATAGATACGCTTGGGTTCGAAGAACATCACTGGATCGGGGTCGCGGATGGCCGCCAGCAGCAAGCCGTAAGCGCGAGCGGGCGATGAGGGCAAGACCACGCGCAAGCCGGGGATGTTGGTGAACAGATGTTCGTTCGCTTCGGAATGATGCTCCGGCGCGCGAATGCCGCCGCCCCACGGTGCACGGAACACCGCCGGCACGCTGAGGCGACCGCGGGTGCGGTTGCGCATGCGCGCGGCGTGGCAGGCAATCTGTTCCATCATCGGGTAGATGAAGCCTTCAAACTGCGCTTCGGCGATGGGCTTCATGCCTTGCACGGCCATACCGACCGTGACGCCGGCAATGGTGGTCTCGTCCAGCGGCGTGTCGAACACGCGCCACTCGCCGAATTTTTCGCTCAGCCCCTGGGTGGCGCGAAACACGCCGCCGTTGACGCCAACGTCTTCGCCGAGCACGACCACGCTTTCGTCGTGCGCCATTTCCCACGCCAGCGCCTGGGTAACTGCTTCAATGAGGGTGATTTGTGCCATGGCTCAGTTCGCCTTGTTTTCAAGCGAGAGGAAGAAGTCGCGCTGTTTGGCCAGGTCCGCCGGAACTTCGGCGAAGGTGTAGTCGAATATCGCGCTGACGGGTTGGGTCTTGGTTTCAAGGTAGGCGTCCACCTCCTTGTCCATCCACTCGTCGCACTCGGCCTTCCACGCTTCCTCTCTGGCGTCGTCCCAGGCACCCTGGGCCTCGAGCCATTTGCGCGTACGGATCATCGGTTCCCTGGCCCACGCGTCCTTCACTTCCTGCGCGCCACGGTAGCGCCGCGCGTCGTCGGCCGTGGTGTGATCGCCGAGACGATAGGTGACCGCTTCAATCACACTGGCGCCCTTGCCGCTGCGCGCGCGATCGAGCGCATCTTCCATCGCCTTGCGCACGGCGATGATGTCGTTGCCATCCACCTGGATGCAGAACAGGCCGGCAGCAATGCCCTTTTGCGCCAGCGTGGGTGCACCGGACTGGATCTTGCGTGGTACCGAGATCGCCCACTGGTTGTTGACGATCACCGCCACCAGCGGCAGGTCACGCGCACCAGCAATATTGATGGCGCCCATGAAGTCGCCCTTGGACGAACCGCCGTCGCCAATGGTGCAGACCGCTACGCGCTTGTCGCCGCGAATCTTGAATGCCAGCGCCGAGCCGGCAGCGTGCAGACACTGCGTGCCGATCGGCACCGACCAGGCGAAGTCGTGGCGCGCGGGCTCCTGCTGGTAGTCATTGCCGCGCTCGTCGCCGCCCCAGTACATGTAAACCTCGCGCGGCTGCACCCCGCGATACAACTGCGCGCCGTATTCGCGATAACTCGGCGCCAGCACGTCTTCCGGTCGCATGGCGCTGCCGATGCCGACATGCGCGGCTTCGTGACCCAGGCAACTGGCATAGGTGCCGAGCTTGCCGGTGCGCTGCAAGGCGATGGACTTGGTGTCGAACACGCGCGTGGACACCATCAGTTTGTACAGCTTGACCATGTACTCGAGATCTTTGGCAAACTTTGGCAGATCCTTGCGGACTTCCTTGCCATCGGCATCGAGGTATTGCAGGTATTCGATTTCAAACTTGGCGGCGATGGTCACGACTCGCTCCGGAGTTGAGGGTGGGTTTTGGTGTGCGCGACAGCAGCCTCAAGTGCGCAAAACATGTCGAACAAGACCGCGCTTGATAGCAGGCACTCATGCTGCATCGCAAGGTACGGTGCAGCATGAACAGGGGCGATCAGCGGGCGTGGAAGGGGTCGTGGATGGCGTCGTACGGCCGTTTTTCGCGTGAATTCCGGCGTATGGCGGAACCGCATGCGTCTATTCTTTTTACCGTGCGTCGCACTTCCCGCCTTGTCGCCAGTCAAGGATCAGTGCGTATTGTGCCGCTACCATCAACGTTTTCTCAAATTGCGTGTGCAAATCCATGAGTGAGAATCAGCGCGAGATTGAAGCTGGAGTGCAGACCGATCTGGAGGGTCGGATCACCTACGGTGGGTATTTGCATCTGGACCTGCTGCTCGCCGCACAGCAGCCGCTGAGCGATCCGCCGCACCACGACGAGATGCTGTTCATCGTGCAGCATCATGTCGCCGAACTGTGGATGAAGCTGCTGCTGCATGAGTTGACTGCGGCGGTCGCGCATCTGCAGCAGGACGATATTGACGCGTGCCTGAAGATCCTTGCGCGGGTGAAGAAGATCCAGAGCCAGTTGTTCGAGCAGTGGTCAGTACTGGAAACGCTGACGCCGTCCGAGTACCTGGAGTTTCGCCAGGTGCTGGGGCCATCGTCAGGATTCCAGTCACTGCAGTACCGCAAGATCGAGTTCACCCTGGGCAACAAGAACGCCGCCATGCTCAAGGTATTTGCCCACGACCCCGCCGCGCAGGCCGAGCTCGATGCGGTACTGCAGGCGCCGAGCCTGTACGACGAATTTCTCGCCTATCTGGCCCGTCGGGGCCACGCCGTGCCGGCTGACTTGCTGCAGCGTGACTGGACCCAGCCGCACCACCGACATAACGGGTTGTTGCCGGTGTTCAAGCGCATTTACGAGGGGCGCAGCGAGTTCTGGTCCGAGTACCACATGTGCGAACAACTGGTGGACGTGGAAGAGAGCTTCCAGTTGTGGCGCTTCCGGCACATGAAGACGGTGGAGCGAATCATCGGGCATCGACGTGGTACGGGCGGATCGTCGGGCGTGGATTTCCTGAAGAGGGCGCTCGATCTGGAGTTTTTCCCCGAGTTGCTGGACGTGCGGACTGTCCTCGGGACTTGAGCACACTCGGCTGAGCTCGCGTCGCGGTTGACGTGGCCGCGCGGCTCCGTTACATCTAGCCGCTCGCAATACCTTGCGACCAGCCCATCCAAGGGGACAGCATGAGCCAGGCCAACACCAGCAGCGCCGCGACTCCGGTACCCGATTTCCCGCAACTGCTGGGCCATCCACGTCCGTTGTGGATGTTGTTCATGTCCGAGTTCTGGGAACGTTTCGCGTTCTACGGCATGCGCTGGGCGCTCACGCTGTACATCGTGGCGCAATTCTTTGGTGGCGATGAAGCGGGTCAGGCTTCAGCCAGCCGCACCTACGGCGCGTACCTGGCGCTGGTCTATGCCACCGCGGTGTTTGGCGGTTACGTGGCAGACAAGATCATCGGTTACCAGCGCTCGATCCTGCTGGGCGCCGTGGTGATGGCCGCCGGCTTGTTCATGGTGATGGTGCCGCAGCACGAGATATTCATGCTCGGCCTGGCCACGATCATCGTCGGCAACGGCCTGTTCAAACCGAATATTTCCTCGATGGTGGGCCAGTTGTATGCGCCGGGTGATTCGCGCCGCGACCGTGGTTTCACCTTGTTCTACATGGGCATCAATGGCGGCGCATTGATCGCGCCGATCCTGACCAGCTACCTTGCCGAGCAGGTGTTCGGCACGCCACAGCAGGACAACTACCACGTGGTGTTTGCGGCCTCAGGCGTCGGCATGCTGATCAGCCTGGTGTGGTTCTGGTTCGGTCGTCGCCAGCTTGGTCCGGTGGGCAAGCCGGCGCCGGAAATCGCCAGCCCGATGCGCGTGGTGTACGTGGCCATCGGCGTGCTGGTGGCGATCCCGTTGGTCTATCTGTTGATGGATCGCGCCGGCGCGGTGATGCTGCAATGGTTGCTTACGGCGCTGTTCATCGGCGTGGGTCTGATGTTGGTGATCGAGGCGGTCCGCACGGGGCGGGTGCAGACCCAACGGGTGATCGCGATGTTGATCATCTTTACCTTCAACGTACTGTTCTGGATGTTTTTCGAACAGGCGGGCAGTTCGTTCAACTTCCTCGCTCAGCACATCGTCGACCGCAACCTCAGTGGCTGGGAGTTCCCGATTGGCTGGTTCCAGTCGGTCAATCCGATTGCCATCGTGATCCTGGCGCCACTGGTAGCTCTGCTCTGGGGCTGGTTGGACAAGCACCGCATGGAGCCATCGATTCCGCGCAAGTTCGGCATGGGCCTGATCGGCAATGCTCTGGGCTTCGCGGTGCTGTGGTATGCCCTGTCCAGCCTGGTTGGCGACGGCGGCTTGATTCCATTGTGGACGCTGGTGTTGTGCTACGTGCTGCAGACCGCCGGGGAGTTGTGTCTGTCGCCAATCGGCCTGTCGATGGTGACCAAACTGGCGCCGGTGCGTCTCGTTGGCCTGGGGATGGGCGGCTGGTTCCTGTCCACCGCGATCGGCAACAACCTGGCCGGCCTGTTCGCGGCCAGCGTCAGTGGCGAGGAGGGCATGACGGTTGCCTCGGCATTGTCCGGATACACGATGGGGTTCTGGATCCTGCTGGGCGGCGGCGTGTTGCTGTTCCTGATTGCGCCGTTGATCAACAAGCTGATGCACGGGGTGCGTTGAGCCGCGCGTCCATGTGACCTGGTTTGCCCTGGATGAGTTTGCCGGGGCGCCCTTTGCGACGCTCCTACCGGCGCACGGGGGCGCCGTCCTGCAGTTTGTCGAGAATCCGCTTCAGCCATGCCCGTTCGTGGAGGGTCAGCTTGTGCAACAGCGCACGCTCGCGCAGGCGTGCCATTGGCGCAATTTCGTCGTGGATAAGCCAGCCGCCTGCGCTCAGTCGCAGCACGGAGCGTCGTTTGTCATCGTCGTGAATTGCGCGGTCAACGCGACCTGCCGCCACCAGTCGCGCCAGTGCACGACTTACCGCGACCTTGTCCATCGCCGTGCGCTCGGCTACGTCGCGTGCCGACAGGCCGTCGAAACGCGCCAGCACCGCCATTACCCGCCATTCGGTGACACTCAGCGCGAAGCGTTGCTGGTAGTCGCTGGCAATGCCTTGGCTGACGGTATTGGACAGGATCGACAGCCGATACGGCAGGAAGTTTTCCAGTTGCAGCGGCGCCCGTTCGCGCGCCCCCTGCGTTGACGTCGCTGTCACCTTCGGGTCACATCGGGGTTTGCCGTGGTTGCCCATGTTGCGAGACTCCTTGCAGATAGTTGCATTTGTAACTATAGTAACCCACTCTGCGGATTCAGGCCATTCTTTCCACGATTCGCGTTGTCAGGAGCCAAGCCATGAGCGCTGCCCAACCCAACCTCGGCATGCAGGTCACCACCTTCGAAAACCCCATGGGGATTGAGGGCTTCGAGTTTGTCGAATTTGCCGCCCCGGCGGGTCGCGCCGCCGAGTTGCGCAGCTTGTTCGAAAAGTTGGGTTTCAGTGCCGTGCTGAAACACAAATCGCGGCCGATCACCGTGTTTCGCCAGAACGGCGTGAATTTTCTGCTCAACGAGGATCCGCATTCGTTCGCCGCGGATTTCGCCGAGAAGCATGGCCCTTGCGCATGCGGTTTTGCCATTCGCTTCAACAAGCCGGCCGCTGAAGTATTGAAGTCCGTGCTGGGTAACGGCGGGGAAGTGGTGACCGACAAGGCCGCGACCAAGGCGGTCGCTGCGCCGGTGATCAAGGGCATTGGCGACTGCATGCTGTATCTGGTCGATCGCTACGGTGCCAACGGCAGCATCTACGACACCGATTACGTGGCCGTCGCTGGCGCAGATCAGAACCCGAAGGGCTTCGGTCTGACGTTCATCGATCACCTCACGCACAACCTGTATTTCGGCAACATGCAGAAGTGGTCCGAGTACTACGAGAAGTTGTTCAACTTCCGCGAGATTCGCTATTTCGATATCAAGGGCATGAAGACCGGGCTGGTCTCCAAGGCGATGACTGCGCCCGACGGTATTGTGCGCATCCCGCTGAACGAGTCGGACAACCCGAAATCGCAGATCAATGAGTACCTCGACGCGTACCGCGGTGAAGGTATCCAGCACATCGCCTGCTTCACTGACGATATCTACGCCACCGTGGAAGGCATGCGTGCGGCCGGCGTCGAGTTTCTCGATACGCCCGACAGCTATTTCGATGTCATTGACCAGCGCATCCCGAACCATGGCGAAGACGTGCCGCGCCTGCGCAAGAACAGGATCCTGATCGACGCTGATCCGGAGACCCACAAGCGCAAGCTGCTGCAGATTTTCACCTTGAACGTGATCGGGCCGATCTTTTTCGAGATCATCCAGCGCAAGGGCAACGAAGGTTTCGGCGAAGGCAATTTTCAGGCGCTGTTCGAGAGCATCGAGCGCGATCAAATGAAACGCGGCGTGTTGTAAGGAGCGCGGCCATGAGCCTGTCGAACTACCAGTCCGGTTTCGGCAATGAGTTTGCCAGCGAGGCAGTTCCCGGCGCTCTGCCGGTGGGGCAAAACTCGCCGCAACGCGTGGCCCACGGTTTGTATGCCGAGCAGTTGTCCGGTACCGCGTTCACCGCCCCGCGCCATCTGGGTCGACGTAGCTGGCTGTACCGGATCCGCCCGGCCGCCGTGCATCAGCCGTTTCAGCCGCACGCCCACGCGACGTTGCATAACCGCTTCGACGAAGCGCCGGCAACCCCGAATCAGTTGCGCTGGGACCCCTCGCCGTTACCCAGTGCACCGACGGATTTCGTCGACGGGCTGGTGACGCTGGCCGGCAACGGTGGTCCGGCTGAGCAGGCCGGTATCGGTATCCACATTTATTCGGCCAACCGCTCGATGCAGGGGCGGTTTTTCTACGACGCCGATGCGGAACTGTTGCTCGTGCCGCAACAAGGCCGCCTGCGGGTGGCAACCGAGTTGGGCGCAATGGACCTCGAGCCACAGGAAATTGCCGTCATTCCGCGTGGCATCCGTTTCCGCGTCGAACTGCTCGATGACAGCGCCCGAGGCTATGTCTGTGAGAATTTCGGTGCCCTGTTGCGCTTGCCGGAGCTCGGACCAATTGGTTCCAACGGCTTGGCCAACGCCCGTGACTTTCTCACGCCCGTCGCAGCCTACGAGGACGTCGATGGCGCGTTCGAGTTGATCGGCAAGTTTCAAGGTGCGTTGTGGACTGCACAGATGAATCATTCGCCACTGGACGTGGTGGCATGGCACGGCAATTACGCGCCGTACAAATACGATCTGCGCCGCTTCAGTCCGATCGGCTCGATCAGCTACGACCATCCCGATCCGTGCATCTTCACCGTGCTTACCTCCGCCAGTGACACGCCGGGAACGGCGAACCTGGATTTTGCGATCTTCCCGCCGCGCTGGTTGGTGGCGCAGCACACGTTTCGGCCGCCATGGTTTCATCGCAATGTCGCCAGCGAATTCATGGGGCTGATTACCGGCGCCTACGATGCGAAGGCCGAGGGTTTCCTGCCCGGTGGTGCGTCGCTGCATAACTGCATGAGCGCGCATGGCCCGGACGCGGCGACCTTCGAGAAGGCTTCGGCTGCGGACTTGAGCAAGCCCGATGTGATCACCGACACCATGGCGATCATGTTCGAAACGCGCAAGGTGATCCGGCCCACGCGGCAAGCGCTGGATTCGCCACAGTTGCAGCGCGATTATGCCGATTGCTGGCAGGGTATAGCCAAGCACTTCGATCCCGGCAACGAGGCATGAGGAGCGGCTGGCTGAGCATGGCCGGCGTGCTGGTCCTGGCTGCGTGCAGCCGTCCGGCGCCTCCATCGGCGCCATTATCTGCGGATGCCTCGGCAGCGCCCAGCGATGCGCCTGCGTCGGCAAGGAGCGCGCAGGCATCGCCTGTTGCCGAAGGAATGGCCCGCTATGACGGTTATGGCGACTTGCGCTTCGGCATGGACGAGACCGCGTTCGACAACGCCTGGGTCGGCAAGTTGAAGGGCGAGGCCGGCCCGGATTCGAGTTGCTTCTACAAATCATCCGCAGCGGCGACGGCGGCAGGTGATCTCGGTTTCATGTTCGAGAATGGCCAGTTCGCCCGCTACGACGTCCGCAGCACAAAGGAAACCGCACCCGGCGGCGGCAAGGTCGGGATGAGCGAAGCGCGGATTCGCGCGTTGTACGGTGCACGCATCGTGGTGCAGCCGCACGTTTACGTGGACGGTGCAAACTACCTGCGTATTGCGGCGCCAGCGGGCGACGGGGTGCTGTTGTTCGAAACCGATGAGCATGGCGAGGTCACGCGGTGGCGCGTGGGTGTGCCGCCGCAAGTCGATTACGTGGAAGGCTGCTCGTGAGCGCGGCCAACGGAGTGCAGGCATGAAACTGGGTAGTCTCAAGGCAGGGGGGCGTGACGGCACGCTGGTGGTGGTCAGTCGCGACCTGACACGTGCGGTGCCCGCCGGCGCCATTGCGCCGACGTTGCAGGCAGCGCTGGATGATTGGTCGAACACAGCGCCGCGCCTGAACACGTTGTTTGCTGAACTCGAGGCGGGCAACGCCGCGGGCACGTTTGCGCTGAACATGAGCGCACTGGCCGCGCCGTTGCCGCGGGCCTATGAATTCGTCGATGGCAGCGCTTATCTGCCGCACGTGGAACGCGTGCGCAAGGCGCGCGGTGCGACGGTGCCGGAAAGCTTCTACAGCGATCCACTGATGTATCAGGCGACCAGCGCCGGTTTTCTTGGCCCGCGCGATCCGGTGCTGGTGTCGAGCGAGGAGTTCGGCATCGACCTGGAGGCCGAAGTCGTCGTGGTGACGGATGACGTGCCGATGGCAGTCACGCCGGAAGAAGCCGCGGCACACATCCAGTTGATTGGCCTGATCAACGATGTGAGCCTGCGCGGCTTGATCCCCGGCGAGCTGGCCAAGGGCTTCGGCTTTCTGCAATCCAAACCACGTTCAGCGCTGTCGCCCGTGTTGGTGACGCCCGATGAGCTGGGCACCGCCTGGCGCGGTGACAAGTTGCACCTGCCGATGCGCACCTGGTTGAACGACAAGTGGTTTGGCGCAGCCGAGTGCGGCGTCGACATGCAGTTCAGCTTTGCGCAATTGGTGGCGCACGTGGCAAAGACCCGACCGCTGACGGCCGGCACGCTTGTCGGCTCCGGCACCATCGCCAATCAGGACACCAGCAAGGGCGCGTCGTGCCTGGCCGAGCAGCGCACTGTGGAAAAGTTGCGCGATGGCCAGCCGAGCACGCCATTCCTGAAATTTGGTGATCGCTTGCGCATCGATATCACCGATGCCGCGGGCACGTCGATCTTTGGTTCGATCGAGCAGCAGATCGTGCAGTATCAAGGCTGATCGTTGAGGCGACCGCGATGCGATGTCATTGGCGCGCACTGAGCGCTACTTGACGCGGATCAATGCGGCCGCCTCGGGGCGTCGACACACTGCGGCCATGGCCATTTCCATTGTCGCCCCAGAGTTTGATCCGGCGCTGATTGCGCGCTACGACGTGGCCGGTCCGCGGTACACCAGCTATCCGCCGGTGCCGCAGTTTCGTACGGATTTCGATGAACCAGCGCTGCGCCGGGTGATCCGTACCTCGAACGACGAACCGATTCCGCGGCCGCTGTCGCTGTATGTGCATGTGCCGTTCTGCACCAGCCCGTGTTTCTACTGCGGCTGCAATCGCGTGATCACCAGTGACAAGGCACAGGCTGGCCGGTATCTGGAGCGCCTGTACCGCGAGATTGAAATGCTTGCGCCGCTGTTCGACCGCGATCGGCCAGTGCAGCAATTGCATCTTGGTGGCGGCACGCCGAATTTTTTTGACATGACGAGCATGCGCGAGCTGATCGAGTCACTCGCGCGGCATTTCAGCTTCGGGCGCCATCCTGAGCGCGAATACGGCATCGAAGTGGACCCGCGGTTCGCCGACGCCGCGTATATCCAGGAATTGGGCGAACTGGGCTTCAATCGCATCTCAGTGGGCGTGCAGGACTTCGACCCCGCCGTGCAAAAGGCCGTCAACCGCATCCAGAGTGTCGAGGAGACACGCGCGGTGATCGAGGCGGCCCGCGCAGCGCAGTTTCGTTCGGTCAACGTCGACCTGATCTATGGTCTGCCACTGCAGAATGTCGCGCAGTTCAGCGGCACTCTCGACACCGTTGTGGCGTTGCAGCCCGATCGTATTGCCGTGTATGGCTATGCCCACTTGCCGGAGCTGTTCAAGGCCCAGCGCCAGATTGTCAAACACGAAGTGCCCGATCCGGCGAGCCGACTGGCGCTGTTCGGGTGTGCGCTGGAGCGGCTGACTGCAGCCGGCTATGTGTATATCGGCATGGATCACTTTGCGCGTGCCGATGACGAGTTGGCGCTGGCGCAAGCTGCCGGCAGCTTGCAGCGCAATTTCCAGGGCTATTCAACGCATGGTGAGTGCGACATCGTGGGTCTGGGCGTCAGCGCCATTGGCCGCATCGGCGACAGCTACAACCAGAATGCGCGAGATTTGATCGGCTATTACGCGGCGCTGGACAACGGCCGCTTGCCGGTGGTCGCTGGTCTGGAACTGGATGAGGATGATTTGATCCGGCGCGCGTTGATCGGCGTACTCATGTGCCAGGGAGTGATCGACAAGGCAACCTTCGGCGCGCGCCATCGATTGCGCTTTGACGAATATTTCGTGCGTGAGCGGCAGCGATTGCAACCCCTGGTGGCGGACGGCCTGGTGGAAGAGGATGCGCGTGCCATCCGCGTCACCGCGCGGGGCCGGCTGTTGTTGCGTATCATCGCCATGTGCTTCGACGCGTACCTGCAAGAAGATAGCCAGGTCGCACGTTATTCGCGGGTCATCTGACGCGTTGCGCACGGACACCCCCATTTCCCGCTATTGTTTCCACCATGCAATCCAGTCCCGTAGCAGGTCGCCTGCCCGAGCCGCCCAGCCCGATTGCCGACGACGGTGATGAAACCCGCTTCTGTGGCACGTGCGCGTTTTCCAGCGCATGCGTCGCTGCGGGTTACGACAAGCCGGAGTTGGCCGAGCTGCAGTGCCTGGTGGAACACGTCGGTCCGTTCCGCGCCGGCGAGCACGTCTTTCGCACGGGTGATCCGTTTCGCGCGATCTTTGCGGTGCGCAGTGGCACCGTGAAAACGCGCATGGTGGACAAGGAGGGTCGCGAGCAGGTGCTCGGCTTCTACCTGCCCGGCGAAGTGGTGGGCCTCAACGCGATCTATCCCGAGCATTTTCCGTGTGATGCCGTGGCGCTGGATACCGCGTACTTCTGCCGTTTCTCGTTCCCGGCAATGAGCGCATTGGCTTCACGCATTCCAGCCGTGCAACAACATTTGTTCCGCATGCTGAGCAAGGAGTTGGGTACGGCATCCTTGCTCGCCGGCGACCACAGCGCGGACGAGCGTGTGGCGGCCTTCCTGATGGATCTGGCCGCACGCTACGCGGCGCGCGGGTTCTCCGCCACGCGCTTCCGCCTGAGCATGTCACGCGGCGACATTGCCAATTACCTGCGCCTTGCCGCGGAGACGGTTAGTCGGGTGCTCAGTCGTTTTCGCAGTCAGGGCCTGATCCAGATCGAAGGTCGCGAATTGCAATTGCTCGACTCGACCAGACTGCGTGAACTCGGCCACGCGCTGTTGCCCGCTTGAGCAAGTTGTTACGCGATGGACCTGCCCGCTCGCTGCGCGCTCTGGGACAGTGCACCGCCAGCCGCGTAGCCGCATCCGCGCGCGCGCCGATTGGCGCATCAAGACATGGCGGTGAGTTGGACGGCTGCGCATGGGTATGCAGAGCGCTGCGGGTCTGATGCAAGTCATCGGCGCGGAGTCGACCGACGTGGCATGATGGAGAGTCATTCGCATTCAGGTCACGAGACATGGCGGCAACTTCCAGCGGCGAGAAAAAGCCCGCCACCTTTGCTGAATTGCCGGCGTTGCTGGCGTCCGCACCCCATCGGGTATTGTTTCTGGCGGGTGCGATCGCGATCTTGCTGAGCATGGCGTGGTGGGCAGTCGAACTGTCCTGGATGTTCGGGCTGGTGCACAGCGCGTGGCCGCAGCCGCCGATTCCGGCGGCATATGCGCACGGCATGCTGATCCAGTACGGTACCTTCCCGCTGTTCATGTTCGGCTTTCTGCTGACCGTATTTCCGCGCTGGATGAACCAGCCCGCTTTGACTCGCGGGCATTATTTGCCGGTCGCCGGTTGCCTTTTCATTGGCTATGTACTGGCCAATTTCGGCTTGCTGAACTTGCCGTGGCTGCTCAAGCTCGGCTTTGTGCTGATGCTGGTGGGCTATCTGTTTGGCATCTACACGCTGGCAGGAGTCCTGCGCGCAGCGACCAATCGGATTGATCACGCCAAGTCGTGCCTGTTGGCGCTGAGTCTGGGTGCGCTGGGTCTGGTCCTGTTTCTGATTTACCTGTTTGGTGGCCCCGAGGAGTGCGTGCAGTTGGCCGTACGCATCGGCACCTTCGGCCTGCTCCTGCCGATCTTTTTTACCGTGACGCATCGCATGATGCCGTTCTTCAGCGCCAACGTGGTGCCGGGATACAAGGCGATCCGTCCGCGCTGGAGCTTGCCAGTGGTGTGGGTACTGCTGCTGGCGCATCTGCTGCTGGATTGGCGCGGCGCGCTCGGCTGGTTGTGGCTGGTTGATGTTCCGCTGGCACTCGTGTTTGCCTGGCATGCGCTGACCTGGCAGCCGTGGAAGGCGCTGCGCCCAGGCGTGCTGGGGGCGTTGCATCTGGCGTTTGCGTGGCTGCCGGTGGCGTTCGCGTTGTACGCGGTGCAGGACGTGATCTACGCCACAAGCGGTGATTTGCTGTTTCTGCGCGCGCCGCTGCACGCGCTGGGCATTGGTTATTTTGGCTCGATGTTGGTGGCGATGGTCACGCGCGTGACGCAAGGCCACTCGGGGCGCCCGCTGCAGATGGGCGGAGTCGCATGGCTCTGCTTCGGCCTGCTGCAGGTTGTCGTGCTGCTGCGCTTGCGCGCCGAGTTTGGCGGCGGCGCGGACTACAACCCGTATCTGTGGCTGGTGATCGCGGCGTATGGCTGGTTGCTGGCATTCACGCCGTGGGTGTTGCGTTCGGCGTGGATTTACCTGACGCCGCGTGCTGACGGCAAGACCGGCTGAGCGCCGGCGCAGCAGACAGCGTATGCGTCGTAATGTCGACGGGAGCCAGTGCGGCTGGACGCGCTTGATCCATATCAGCGCGACCGCAGTGGGCCGCGCGCAGAATCCCGTGGTGAACCGATGGGAGAGCGCGCGTGGCTGTCTGGTATCCGTGGATTCTGTTGCTGCACCTTTCGTGCGCCATCATCTTTGTGGGCGCGGTGGTGTTTGAAGTGGTGGTGATCGAGTCGCTGAAGAAGCATTTCGACATCATCATCATGCAGCGCATTGAACAAGCGGTGATGGCGCGCGTACGGCAATTCATGCCGGTTGTGGTGGTCTTGCTGTTCTTGAGCGGCTTTGCGGTGTTCGATATTCGCTGCGACGGCTTCCAGTGCGTTGGCTCGCGCTTTGGCAACTGGCTCCTGTTGAAGGTGGTGCTGGCGTTCGGGGTGCTTGGCGTGTTTGCGAATGCCATGTGGGCGATGCGCCGTGGCAAGATGGATGTCTGCCGGTTTCGCTACACTCACCGAGTAGTGCTTGGCTTGATGATCGGCATCGTGTTTCTGGCCAAGACCATGTTCTACTTGTAGCCATCCTTTCATTGTCGAGGTGCAGCATGTCCAACGTCACATTCAAGGGTCAGCCAGTCAACGTCGATGGCCAGTTTCCTGCAGTCGGTTCCACCGTGCCGGCCTTCCATCTGGTCGGATCTGATCTGGCTGATGTCGCCTTGACGGCGTTTGCGGGCAAACGCAAGGTGTTGAATATTTTTCCGAGTGTTGACACTGGCGTGTGTGCGGCCTCGGTACGCCGCTTCAATGAACTGGCAGGCAAACTGCAAAATACGGTGGTGCTGTGCATTTCCGCTGACCTGCCGTTTGCGCAGGGTCGGTTCTGCGGCGCTGAGGGGCTGGACAAGGTGTCCATGTTGTCGTTGATGCGTGGACGGCAATTTCTCAATGATTATGGCGTGGCGCTGGCCAGTGGTCCGCTCGCCGGTCTGGCGGCGCGTGCCGTGCTGGTACTGGATGAGCACGACAAGGTGCTGCATGCCGAGCTGGTCAGCGAGATCGGTCACGAACCGAACTACGATGCAGCGTTGCAAGTACTGGACTGACCGGGCTGGCGTTTGGCGAGTGGGCGCGCCATTGCGCTGCCTGCTCGTTGGCAGTTTGCGGGTGTGAGAGCGATCTCAGCCGCTCTCGCCAACCAGCGACATACCCAGTGTGCGTCCTTGCGGATGGATGCCCAGGCCGAATTTGAGACTGCGGCCGATGCGCTCGGCGTAATCGGCCATTTGCATCGCGTGCGCCGCGTCGAGTTCCTCGGCACAGGTTTCCCGCCATAGCGCCAGCCAGCGATCGAAATGCCCGGCGTGGATCGGCAGGGGTCGATGCGCGGCCATCGGATTGCCGCGATAGGTGCCGGTGCGCAGGGCAATGGATGACCAGAACGAGGTAAGCAGGCGCTTGTGCGCCTCCCAGTCGTGCACGGTAGCGTTGAACACCGGGCCGATGTCTGCATCCGCGCGGACTTTTTCGTAGAAATGGTCAACCAGCGTAGCGATGGTTGAAACATCCAATGCGGGCCGGGTGCTGGTCACGGTGATGAGCTGAGATAGCCAGTGAGTGGTAGCAAGGCAACACCCGGCAGTTGCCGGCCGGGTGCAGGTACGAGCGCGTTATGGCCGATCTACTTGCCGATGCTGAGGGTACCCTTCATCAGCGACGCGTGGCCCGGGAATGTGCAGAACCAGGCGTAGGTTTCGCCGGCCTTGAGTTTGGAGACATTGAACGTCGCGGTGTCCGACTCGCCGCCACCGATCAACTTGGTGTGCGCGATGATGCGCGCGTCGCCGGGTTTCTCGTAGCTGTTGGCCGCGCCGGCTTTCATTCCGTCGGCCACCACGCCGGCTTCGTCCGCACTGTGGGCGAGCACCCAGTTGTGACCCATCGCCGCCTTCGGCAGCTTGCCCACGTGCTTGAGCGTCACCGCAAACGTCTTGCAGGTGCTTGGCACCGTGATCGTCTTCTTGTTGAACTGCATGGCATCGTTGCCCTCGACCGTGGTCGAGCACTCGGCAGCCAGCAACGGAGTGGACAACAGGCCGAGCAGGGCAATGGCGATCAATTTGCGCATCATGTAGGTGGTACTCCTGACGAAACAGCGTGAGTAAAATGAAGCCTCATATTGCAGTGTGGACGGGACAGTGTCCCTGACCTGCATCAGCTGCGACTGCGGCGTGTTGACGCAGCAAGACCCGGTTTGCACAGCGTGCGGCGGATCAACCGCGCACGTTGGCGTGAGCTGGACTGATGTGGATCAGCGCTGCGCGCGTCGACCTGATCAACACTGCATGTACATGACGATTCGTGCCTAAGGAGGCCTGATGACCCACGTTGTCACTGATAACTGCATCAACTGCAAACACACTGACTGCGTGGAAGTGTGTCCGGTCGATTGCTTTCATGCCGGCCCGAACTTCCTGGTAATCGATCCCGATGAATGCATCGATTGCACCTTGTGTGTCGAAGAGTGTCCAGTAGGTGCAATTTTCGCCGAGCTTGACGTACCCGCAGGCCAGGAAATTTTCCTGTCCATCAATGCGGAGCTGGCACCGCAGTGGCCGGTGCTCACCAGCAAGATCCCGTCACTGGAAGATGCGGCCAAGTGGGATGGCGTGCCAAACAAGCTCCCGCTGCTCAAGCGCGAGCTGTAACGGGTGCTGCCGTGCGCCGTCATTGGCAGCAGCAGGCGATGGCACGTCGCGGCTTGGGACAGCCGGTGGGCAGTGCCTGCCGCAGTTCTGCAACATCGAACTGACCCGGCACGGAGTCGCGGGTAGCGCCATCGCGCCATGAAAAAAACCGGGCAATGCCCGGCTTTTTTTCTGCACACATCAATCGCGATGCTGTCGGCGATCGCGATCGATTCGGCTCATCCGCACAGATGCAAGCCTGCGTCAGCCGAGTTACTTCGCTGCCATCAGCGCGACCGTAATGTCCAGCATGCGGTTGGAGAAGCCCCACTCGTTGTCGTACCAGCTCAGGACCTTTACCAGCGTGCCTTCCATTACCCGGGTCTGGGTTGCGTCATAGATGGACGACGCCGGGTTGTGATTGAAGTCGATGGACACCAGCGGCTTGGTGTTGACCTCGATGATGCCTTGCATGGCGCCGTGAGCCGCCTCGTTGATGATTGCGTCGATCTCTTCTTTGGTCGTGGCGCGCTTGGCGACAAAGGTCAGATCAACGACGGACACGTTGATGGTCGGCACGCGCATGGAAAATCCATCCAGCTTGCCGTTCAACTCTGGCAGCACCAAGCCCACTGCGGCTGCGGCGCCGGTCTTGGTGGGAATCTGGCTCATCGTGGCCGAGCGTGCGCGTCGCAGGTCGGCATGGTAGACGTCACTGAGCACCTGGTCGTTGGTGTAGGCATGAATCGTCGTCATCAAACCGTGCACGATGCCGAGCTTTGCATTGAGTACCTTCGCCAGCGGTGCCAGGCAGTTGGTGGTGCAGCTCGCGTTGGAAATCACCTGCAGCCTGGAATTGAGCTTGTCGGTGTTGACGCCGAAAACGAACGTTCCATCAATGTCGTCGGCGCCGGGTGCCGAAATGATCACCTTTTTGGCGCCAGCGGCAAGGTGCGCGCCGGCCTTCGCCTTGCTGCGGAACAGACCGGTGCATTCCAGAACCACGTCGACGCCCAACTCGGCCCACGGCAATTTGGACGGGTCCCGCTCCGCGCATACCTTGATCTTGTCGCCATTGACGATGATGAAGCCGCCCTCGGCAGTCACGCTGCCGGGAAACTTGCCATGCGCGCTGTCGTACTGGGTCAGATGGGCGTTGGTCTCGGCATCGCCGAGGTCGTTGATCGCAACGATCTGGATTTCGCTGGTGCGCCCGGATTCGTACAGCGCACGCAGAATATTGCGACCAATACGACCGTAACCGTTGATAGCGACCTTGATGGCCATGGGGCGACGTCCTCCAATGAGTGAACAGGGCCATGTCAGGCGGCCCACCAGCGTATGATTTTACAGGCAAAGACGCTGCGCCATCAGAGTTCCCTTGTCGCAGCCTTTGCCAGCGATCGTTTCGGAGGCACTGGGCGTGCCGTTCGCTGCCTGTCTGGCGCTTGCGCCAGCCACCTTGCAGCAAGACCGCTCCCAACCCTGACGCGCCGGCGAGCGTGCGGTCACCTGAGCTGTGGCAGACTTGCTAACCAATCCATGGGACTTTGCCGTGCCTGTTGTTCGTCGTTTTGTGGTCGCGTTACTGGCGTGCTTGCTCGTGGGTCCGGTGTGGGGATGGGGCCCGCTGGGTCACGCCATCGTCGCCGATCTGGCGCAGCGCCACCTCAGTCCCGCCGCGCAGGCGGAAGTGGGTCGTTTGTTGGCGCCCGAGCACACTGCATCGTTGGCAGCCATTGCCAGTTGGCCCGATCAGATCCAGGACGATCCGGCACTGGCTGCGCTGTGGAAGCAGACGCGCCAGATGCATTACGTCAATTTTCATGGTGCCGACTGCGACTACGTACCGCCGCGCGATTGTCGCGACGGGCGCTGTGTGGTCGCAGGGCTTGCGCACTATGTCGCGGTGCTTGGCGATCGCACCCAGAGCGACGCTGCGCGAGGTGAGGCGTTGAAGTTTGTCGTGCATTTCGTCGGTGACATGCACCAGCCGCTGCATGCCGGCTACCGCAATGACAAAGGCGGCAATACCTATCAGGTCCAGTTTGCCGGCAAGGGCAGCAACCTGCATCGAGTGTGGGATTCGGGTTTGACGTCGCGGCGCAGACTGAAGTCCCACGCGTATGCGCAGATGCTGGATGCGCGAGGACCGGTGGCGCTGCCGCCGCCCATTGCGCCGCTGCGGGATGTGTACGCGCAGTGGGCCGAGGAGTCTTGTCGCATCACCGCGCAACCCGGCTTTTATCCGCCCGGCCACACGATTGGTCAGGCGTATGTGGATGCGCAACTGCCAGTTGCCGAGTTGCGCCTGCGCGAAGCTGGCCGGCGGCTGGCGAGCGTGTTGAATACTGCGCTGGCGCACTGACGCATGGCCGGTCTCCGGCCGCCGCTGAGTTAGCCGCTAGTGCCTTGCAGCCTGTGCGCCAATGTTGCGGTCGAGGAAGTCCAGCATCTTGTTGTAGAACTCCAGACGGTGCGCAGGCAGGAAGAACCCATGCCCTTCATGCTCCTTGACCAGTGATTCATAGGCGATGTGATTGGCGTCCAGCGCCTTGGTAAATGCGCGGAAATTCATGAACGGCACGCGCTGGTCTTCCCTGCCGTGCGCCAACAGCAAGCTCGCCTTGATCCTCGCCACACCGGCAAGTGGGGAACGCCGCAACAGGTCGGCCTGATCCGTTCCGAGCGCGCGATGCAGATAATCGACGCCAGCGTTGCTGCGCTGGGTGTCGCTGCGGCCCAGTTGTACGCGCAGGTCATACACGCCGGCGTAGCCGATCGCGCACTTGTAAAGATTTGGCTCGCGCACAACGCCTTCGAGCGCGGCGTAGCCGCCGTAGCTGCCACCGTACAGACACATCCGCTTCGGGTCGGCATAGCCTTGCTTGACCGCCCAGTGTGTGGCGTCGGTGATGTCATCCTGCATGCTCAGGCCCCATTGGCGGTAGCCGCGCTCAATGAATTTTTCCCCGTAACCGCCGGAGCCGCGGTAGTTCACCTGCAACACCGCATAGCCACGGGTGGCGAGCAGCTGCACTTCGGCGCGGTAACCACACTGATCGGCGATGCCATGTGGACCGCCGTGGATCAGCACCACCAGTGCAGCAAGTGGGGCTGCAGTGATCGGGTTCGAGCGGTTCTGCTAGGCTCGAAAGATGATGACACCAACGTTTCGTCGCACCAAGATCGTCGCTACCCTGGGGCCGTCGACAGACTTGCCCGGCA
>JBDSWR010000067.1:0-4456 GCA_039926605.1 Rhodanobacter sp.
TCCACACGGGCAAGTCCGGGCGGGGCAGGAACGCGGCAGTGGCTGCAACCGACGTGCGCAACGCCTGCGCGTCAAGTTCGTCGCCCGTCCACAACGCGCGCAGACACTCCAACCCGCGCAGCGTCGGGTCCGCGCTGGCGTCGACGCCACCGTACAAACCCACACCGTTGCCCGGCGGAATGCCGGCCGCATCCGACCACCAAGTCACGCGCGTGGCGGGCTCGGCAATGCCCGGAACACCGCCAACTCCCATTGCCGCATAGTGAAACCCGCACGGCATGGCGGTCGCACCTCGACGCAAATACGCCGACGCGTATCCCGCCGCGACTGCGCGCCAGACGTCGAACGCAGCCGTCGAGGCAGACGTTGCCAGCGCCTCATCGTTCCATCCGGCATCGCGCAAATGCTCGTAAGCCTCAGCCGCCTGCGCCTGCAGGTCGCTGCCGCGCAATTTCCCTTGTGCGTGCAACCTGGCGCAGCGCAACGCCGCTGTCGGCAACGGCAGACCCTTCGGCGCACGCGCCAAGGGGACGTCCGCAAAGCGTAGATCGGCCAGCGCGCACGGCGCCCAGATTGCCGCCTCGGTCGCGTAGTCATACAGCGCGCGCCCATGCCCGGCAACGTGCACGTTTGGCTCCAGCGCCACCACGCCGGCCAGCACATGCTGATCGTCCAGGCCCGCAGCTTGCAACACCGCGCCACCGCCGTTGGACAAGCCGGTGGCAATGATCGTCGTGTTCTGCGGCGTGAACGGCGCCTGCGCTGGATATGCGCGGCCCAGCATGGCGAGGCCAAACTGCGCTGCCTGCAGCACATGGCGGCCCCAGTCTGCCTCCGGGTTGTCACCCGAATGCAGATGCTTGATCGCGATCCCTGCGGTGCTCGCCGCGGGCGCTGGCACAAACTCCAAGTCGGCAGCACCGCGGTGTGCGCGCTGGCCATCCATTGCCACGCCACTGTCGTCGGCGTAGTCGAAGTAACCGCTGCCCGCACCTTTGTCCGTGTACGCGACGGCACACCCGCGCGGCAAGCCCCACGCCCCAGCCAGCGCAATTGCACCATAGATGCCGCGTGAACCCGACGATGCAGTTATCACCAGACATGGCTTGTGCTGATCAAAATGATCCGGCACCTGCAGCAGCACGCGATGCGTTGAGTGCGCACCGGGAAGCCACGCAAACGCCTGGTATTCACGTCCTGGCACATCCGGCACGCCGCCGTACACCGTGCCATAACCGCCAAGCGGTCCAAGGTCGGCAATACCTTTCCAGCTCGACTGGATCGCGCGACGGCGCAATTCCTGCGCGGTCGGTTGCAGCGCATCGGCAAACTGCACCGGTACGCCAGCCAGGCCGGTCAGGCCCAGGCCGCCGCTCAACAGGTCATCGGGGCCACGATGTTCGGTCACGCGCACATCGCCCACACCCAGTTCACTCATCGCAGTCTCCTTGGACAACGGGTCACTGGCGCAGGCCGAAAGCGCGAGGAGCAGTAGCGGGAACGCCAGACGCATGGTTCGTTTCATCGATCCACCATAGCAAGCCGGGCCAAGCCTGCCATGGTACAAAAGTCCAACGCGCTGCACAGCGTGCGCTCCCTCTCGACGGCAAGGCGAGACCTCGCTAACGTCAGTGGCATGATCAGGCTGCTGATTGCCGATGACCACCCGCTGTTTCGGGCCGCACTGTGCCAGGCGGCGCGCGCAAGCGTGGCCGGATGCGTCGTTACCGAGGCCCACGACCTCGCCGGCGTGCTGAGCGTCCTGTCGACACCGCCGGAAACTGATCTGGTGCTGCTCGACCTGCGCATGCCCGGCAGCCAGGGTTTATCCGGACTGGCCACACTCCGGGGCCTGCATCCAGGTGTGGCAGTGCTGGTCGTGTCCGCACACGATGAACCCAGCGTCGTGCGCCGCGTGCTGGACTACGGCGCCGCCGGCTTCATTCCCAAGAGCGCCAGCCCGACCGAACTTGGCGAAGCTATCCGCAGCGTGCTTGCTTGCGGCGCCTGGTTGCAGCCCAGCCTTGCCGCTGCAGTCGCTGCGCTGCCTGCCAACCCCGCGGATACCGATCTGGCCAGCCGCCTCGCTCGGCTTACCGAACAACAGTCACGCGTGCTTGCGCTGCTCGCCGACGGCCTGTTGAACAAGCAAATCGCCGACCAGCTATCGATCCAGGAGCGCACCGTCAAGGCACACATCACCGCGATTTTCGAGAAACTCAACGTAAGGAACAGAACGCAGGCGGCCATGGTGTTGCGTTCACTGGAGTTGAGCGAACCGGGCTGGGGTGCGTCCTGACTGCACGCCAGCCGGATGTCACACCGCCACTATGCGCGTGATGCCCTCAGCATGCGCTGCAATACCTGGCGCAACGCCAGCGGCTTCAGGGGTTTGTACAGCACGGTGATACCCGCCTCCAGCAGCCGCTGGCGCAGATCGCTGTCCCGGTCAGCAGTCAGCATCACGGTCGGCACGTCACCGTGCTGCCGGACCAAGCGTTGCCATACGTCCAGCCCGGTCTGTCCGCCGTCCAGGTGATAGTCAAGGATGCTTACGTCCGGACGCCACGGCACGGCCAGCGCCTGCTCGACATCGCGCACTGCATGCACCAGCCAGCCCCAACCGGTCAGCAGATGGCTCAATGCGGCCAGGGCCACCGGTTCGTTGTCCAGCACCAATACACGACCCGCGGGCCGCGCGGGTGACGTGCGTGGCTCCGCAAGGGGCTGCGTGGTCGCGTGAGCGAGCGGCACATCGAGAAAAAACACGCTGCCGCGTCCACGCCATGACCGCAGGCCAAGAGGTTGTCCGAGCAAGTCAGCCATGCGCCAGGCGATGGACAAGCCCAAGCCAAGTCCCTGCCCTCCCGCCGTACTGCCACGCCGGAATTCCTGAAAGATCAGTCCCTGTTCTTCAGGCGCAATGCCCGGGCCCGTGTCCCATACCTCGATGCGCAGTTGCGCAGCGCGCCGACGCACACCGACCAGCACGCGTCCGCCCTCGGCGTAGCGCAGGGCATTGGACAGGAAGTTCTGCAACACCCGCCGCAGCAGTTGGGGATCGGAATGCACCCATGCGCGGGTGCCGACCGCGTCAAGGCGTATCCCGCGGTCCACCGCGATGGCGCGAAATTCCGCGGCCAGCGGACCGAGCACGTCGCCCAGCGCAAACGCGCGTGGTTGTGCATGCAACAGGCCGCCCTCGAGCCGGGCTACATCAAGCAGGCCGGTCAGCAACCCTTCGGTAGCCGCCAGGGCGCCGTTGAGATGTTGTGCAGTGGTCATGTCGCTGCCGTGCTCGGTCAGCGCGTGGGCGAACAATTGCGCGGCGTGCAACGGCTGCATGAGGTCGTGGGTCACTGCCGCGAGGAAGCGACTTTTCGCCTCGTTTGCCGCCTGCGCTTCGGCCGAGGCAGCGGCCAGCGCAGCGGTGCGCTCATCCACGCGCTGCTCCAGGGTTTCATTGATACGTTGCAAAGCGAACTCGGCCTGACGAAACGCCGTGACGTCCGTGAACGTGGCCACAAAGCCGCCGTCAGGCAGGGGGTTACCGCGAATCTCGACGATCCTGCCCGCGGGAAACTGGCGCTCAGCCAGGTGCCGCGTGCCGGCACGCATATGCGCAAGACGGCGCTGCACGCGTTGCTCCACGGCGCCGGGTCCGAGCAAGCCCGAATCAATGTTGTAACGCATGAGCTCCGCGACCGGGCGGCCGACCTGCAACAACTCCGCCGGGTAGTTGAACAGCCGCGCATACGGCGCGTTCCACGCCACCAGATGTTGCTGCGCGTCGACCACGCAAATGCCCTGGCTCATGTTTTCCAGCGCGGCCTCCAGCACGCGCTGGTTGAAGCGCAGATCCTGTGCTGCCTCACCGACAATGGCCACGACGGTGTCCAGATCGTCGCGCCCCTGCCGATGCACGACATCCAGCAACAAGCGCGCGGAAGCCGGCCCGATGACGGCGCCAAGCTCGTGTTCGACCTCGGCCACGCGCCTGCTGCCAGCCGACCCGACGGCAGGCGCGGCATGGAACAAATGCTGTACCCGATCGAGCGGCAGGAACCGCGCGGCCAGCGCGTGCAATTCAGCAACGCCCATGTCGCCCACGCTGATGCTCTGCCCGGCTTGCCCGTAACGGGAGGCAGCAACCGTCACCATCACCGCCACATTGACCACCAGGCTGGCGGTGACCGCCCGACCAAGTCGATTCCAGTCGCCCAGCCCGAGCAATCCATCGGGCGTCAGCCAGTGCAGGCCCGACGACCCGGGTTGCAACATCGCTGCAGTCGTCGGCACGAACGCCGGCAATAGCGCGTATAGCCATACCAACGTGCCGGCGGCCAGTCCGGTCATCACTGCCCGCGCACCAAGCTGCGGACGATAGATCGCCGCCAGCAGTGCCGGCGTCAAGCCGGCCAACGCGGAAAAGGATATGGCACCAATATCGGCGAGC
>JBDSWR010000068.1:0-61873 GCA_039926605.1 Rhodanobacter sp.
CTTTGCATGGTGGTTCCCTGGGTGGATTCACCGCCACATTAGATGAGCAGCTCCACGCAAAATTGACCTGGGTCATGCAATCGACCGTAACTGCGGCACTGCGTCAAGGTGTCACATCTGACCGTGGCCCCGGGAACGGAAATCCAGTGACAGATGCTCCCGCTTAATCGGAGCGGATGCTTGCTCGACACCGTGATCTCCGTCAAGGCACGACCCGAACGGATAAACCATGACCGAGCACCCGCGCGTACCGCGGCTGTTGGTTGCCGACCACGACGTGACAATCGCGCGATACACGCAAGCCCCTGGCTTGGCCTGGATCGCAGATCCCGATACGGGTAACGACAAGCGCTGAGTGTTGCCGGCACCGCCCGGTTCGCGCGAAACACGTCTTCCGCCGGCCAAGGCCAGGGATCTAGACGGCAACGGCTGGGACCTGCTTCAGCCGGCTTGCTGCCGGGTTCACCCGCCGTGTCAGCACGACAGCCCTGTTGCCGGTTGTTCAGCCGAGCATCTTCAGCAGCGCGTGCGCGGCAGGTTCGGACGACGCCGGATTCTGGCCAGTGATCAACAATCGATCCGTCACCACGTACGGCTGCCAATCGCCGGACTTGCTGTATTTGCCTCCGTTCCGCTTGAGCATGTCCTCAAGCAGAAACGGCACCACCTTGGTCAGGCCAACAGCCTCTTCCTCGGTGTTGGTGAAGCCGGTGACCGCTTTCCCGTGCACTACAAACTGGCCGTCCGCCGACTTGGCATGCCGCAGAATCGCCGGTGCGTGGCACACCGCCGTAACCGGCTTGCCTGCAGCCAGCATGGCTTCGATCAGCGCGATCGAGTGGGCATCTTCGGCCAGATCCCACATCGGGCCGTGGCCACCCGGATAAAAGACCGCGTCGAAGTCGTCCGCGGCAACGTCCTGCAGCTTGTGCGTACTGGCAAGCAACGCTTGCGCCTGCGGGTCAGCCTTGAAGCGCCGGGTTGCGTCGGTTTGCGCCGACGGGTCATCGCTCTTGGGATCAAGCGGCGGCTGTCCGCCACGCGGCGTAGCCAGCGTGATCTGCACGCCGGCGTCCTTGAACACATAGTAGGGCGCGGCAAATTCTTCGAGCCAGAAGCCAGTCTTCTCGCCGGTTTGACCAAGCTGGTCATGCGAGGTAAGCACCATGAGAATCTTCATGCGGGTTCCAATTGACTGGTATGGCGACAGCGGACGGATGCGCCTCGGGATTGGAGGTTGGAACATTGCCTGTGATGGCGGAGTGGTGGTGTGGCCGGGCCGCGGCTCGCGCCACTGACTACAGACTCAGTTGCAGGACAGCGGCCACGGTGGCGTTTCTTCTTTCTCCTCGGGTCAACTCTGGTCGGTGTTTGCCCACAGCGGTGCAGTCATTTCCTCCAGTCATTGCACAAAAATTTGACGAGCCGTTTTGGCAGTGGCACCCCTGCCACACCGCGTGCGGTGGGCCGGCTTCTACCCTGGCCGCGGGCCGTGCCCAGCGGCAAGTTGGAAACCTTCGGCATGGCCGGAAGCAACGTCCTGGTTGCATGCTGCCAAGCTGCTCCAGTTTGCTCGTTGCTGCCATTAGTCTGGACAGGCACTTCTCAACGAGGCCTCAGCGACACCTGCATGTCTGGAGCGCGTCTGATCGAATGCCCTGATGTGCGGCAAACTACGTCCACCGACCGCCCGTCCGGAGCACAACAATGCAAATGCGCAAGCTTGGCAACAGCGAACTCGAAGTGTCGGCAGTGGGCTTTGGCTGTATGGGATTGAACTACGCGTACGCCACGGCCATGCCGAGGCAGGAGGCGATCGGCCTGCTGCGCCGGGCGGTCGAGGCCGGCGTGACCTTCTTTGATACCGCCGAAGTCTATGGACCGTTCACCAACGAGGAACTGGTCGGCGAAGCGCTGGCACCACTACGCGATCGCGTGGTGATTGCCACCAAATTCGGTTTCAGGAACGCCATTGGCGCGGACGGTCTGGACAGTCGCCCGGCACATATCCGCGAGGTAGCGGAAGCATCGCTCAAGCGCTTGAAGACTGACCGCATCGACTTGTTCTACCAGCATCGCGTGGATCCGGACGTGCCTATGGAAGATGTGGCGGGCACGGTCAGGGATTTGATCGCCGAAGGCAAGGTCAGGCACTTCGGCCTGTCCGAAGCTGGTGTCGCTTCGATTCGTCGTGCGCATGCCGTGCAGCCGGTCACCGCGGTGCAAAGCGAATATTCGTTGTGGTCCCGCGACCCCGAGAAGGAAGTGCTGCCAACCTGCGCGGAACTCGGTATCGGCTTTGTGCCGTTCAGCCCGCTCGGCCGGGGTTTCCTGACCGGCACGATCGGTGCGGCCACGGCCTTCGCCAAGAACGACTTTCGCAACACCATGCCACGCTTCGCGCCGGAAGCGCTGCGAGCCAATCAGACTTTGGTCGATCTGCTCGGTCGCATCGCCGCTGGCAAGAACGCCACACCGGCGCAGATCGCCCTGTCCTGGTTGCTGGCCCAGCAGCCGTGGATCGTGCCGATTCCGGGTACGACCAAGCTGCATCGCCTCCAGGAAAACCTTCGCGCGGTGGAGATCTCGCTCACTGCTGAAGACCTGCGTCAGATTGACGATGCACTGGCGCACATCACGGTTCAGGGAGACCGCTATCCCGCGCATCTGGCTGCGCGCGTCGGCAAGTGAGGCCTCGCTTCTTCTCGACACAGACGATCCGCCCAGCCGCTGTCGGTGGCACATCGGCGACCGCGCGGCGGTGCCGGGGATAGCCGCGCATGAGGCAGTCGACGCCAACGCCGTACACTTGGGGCCTCGCGGACGCCATATCCTGACTTTTGCCCGTAACTTTCCGAGAAAATCCCATGACTACCAAAGCCTACGGCGCGCATGCCGCTGACAAACCGCTTGAGCCGATCGACATCGAGCGCCGCAAGCCCGGCCCGCAGGATGTGCAGATCGAGATTGCCTACTGCGGCGTATGCCATTCGGACCTGCACACCGTGCGCTCGGAATGGGGCGGCTCGCTGTATCCGTGCGTGCCGGGCCACGAGATCGTCGGCCACGTCAGCGCCGTGGGTAGCGAAGTGACCAGCTTCAAGATCGGCGACACCGTTGGTGTCGGCTGCATGGTGGACAGTTGCCAGCATTGCGCCTCGTGCACCGAGGGGCTGGAACAATTTTGTGAGAGCGGCTTCACCCCTACCTACAACGGCCTGACCCATGATGCGCCGGGGCATACGCAAGGTGGCTACTCGCAGCGCATCGTGGTGGACCGCAAGTTCGTGTTGAACATTCGTCACCCGGAAGCGCAACTGGCTGCCGTTGCGCCGTTGCTGTGTGCTGGCATCACCACGTATTCGCCGCTGCGCCACTGGAACGCCGGGCCGGGCAAGAAAGTTGGCGTGGTCGGTATCGGTGGCTTGGGCCACGTGGGCGTGAAGATTGCGCACGCGTTGGGGGCGCACGTCGTTGCATTCACCACCTCGGAAGCTAAACGTCAGGATGCGCTGCATCTGGGTGCCGACGCGGTGGTGGTGTCGCGCAACACGAACGAGATGAAGGCCCATGCCAACAGTTTTGACCTTATCCTCAATACCGTCGCTGCGAGTCACTCACTGGATGCTTATACGTCGTTGCTCAAGCGCGACGGTACCCTGGTGCTGGTCGGTGCACCCCAGCATCCGCACCCGTCGCCCAGCATCAGCAACTTGATCGGGAAACGCCGATCAATTGCGGGCTCGCTGATCGGCGGGATTGCAGAAACCCAGGAGATGCTGGATTTTTGCGCAGCCCAGGGCATCGTCGCCGACATCGAGATGATCACGGCGCAGCAGATCGACGACGCCTACGACCGCATGGTCAAGAGCGACGTGAAATACCGCTTTGTCATCGACAGCGCGACGCTTGCCAATTGAGCCAAATCCCGCAACTGGACCGAGGGGAGTTGCACCGCGTCGCCCGGGCATACGCGGCGGGTTCACTCCCCTGCTCTCACACGCACACTTGTACCGGTGCATCCGGGCACGTCCACTACCAACGTCAGTTTGGTGCACTAACGGCAACCTGCGCCATTGACGTCTTACATCGCGCATGCACCACCCTCGCAATCCATGACTGTTCATCCCGGGGCGCGATACCAGCGAACCCCTGCAGCGAGCGGCCCGCTGCATTTGCTGATCTTGCAGCGCGAACGTGATGTGAACTCGCACGCGCCGCTGTTCCCCACCCGCGAACCCACGCGCCGCGCTTCCTTCATTTTGCCCATGCGCTGAAATCGTCAAGGCAGCGGTGCGAGGATAAGCTGGCATTGGCGGACACCTGCGCGCCGCCGATTGCGTCGAAGGGAACCGAACTGTCACGCCGGTGAATTCAGTGCCGGTTGATGGACCCAAGCTCATACTGCACGCTTGTTCGAAGTTGTACACATCCGGCTGGTCCTCGGCAACACGCAAGCGCAGCACTGCCACGCATTGCGGACAATGGGCCCCTACACTCCCCCTGCAAACCATGCGTCGGGAACTTGCTTGCCGGCCATGACCCGCTACCACCCGGTCACCTGCATCACCATGTTTTCCAGTATCCGCACCGTCACATCGTTGTTGGTGAGCACCGTATTCCTGTTGATGGGAGTCGGCCTGCTGCACACGCTCGTCGCCCTGCACGGGGAATCGCTGGGATTTTCTGTGGCGATGCTCGGCGGCCTGACTTCGCTGTACTACGCCGGCTTCCTGCTGGGGACGTACATCGTGCCGAGACTGACCCACGCCATCGGCCACATTCGTGCATTCGCCTTTTGCACCGCATCGGTGGCGGTCCTGGCGCTGCTGCAAGCCATCGGTTCGGCATACTGGTTCTGGATGATTCTGCGCGTGTTGCAGGGTCTGGCGCTGGTGGGTCTGTATGCGATCATCGAAAGCTGGCTGAACGCCGCCGCCCAGCCGATCCATCGCGGGTTCGTGTTCTCGGTCTACATGATGCTCAATCTGGCCGCCGGGGCGCTGGCCCAGCAGTTCCTGCACTTGCAAGGCGAGGCGTTCGTCCTGTTTTGCATCGTCGCGATTCTGTTTTGCGTAGCCAGCTTGCCGGTGCTCGCCACGCGCCAGCCGGAGCCGGAGATGCAATCGGTCCCCAAGGTGCAGGTCATGCGCTTTTTCCGGTTGGTGCCAAGCGCGCTGGTTAGCGCTTTCGTCTCGGGACTGGTGCTGGGTGCGCTATGGGGCCTGTTGCCGCTGTACGCGCACGCCCAGGGATATGACATTGCTGAAATCGGGGTTTACATGAGCGTGGCCATCGCCGGAGGCGTGGCGCTGCAACTGCCGCTGGGGCGTCTTGCTGACCGCATCGATCGCCGTATGGCATTGGCCCTGATCAGCGCGGCGGCCGCGCTGCTGGCCCTGGTCAACTTGATCGTGCCAACTGACAATCATACGTTCGCGATGGTCGTGGTGTTTGCATTTGGCGGGATGAGCTTCGCCGTGTATCCGATCGCCGTGGCGCATCTGGTCGATTACCTACGTCGCGACGAATTACTCTCTGCATCAAGCACCGTGCTGCTGGTCAACGGCCTGGGCGCGGCGCTCGGCCCCTTGGTGGCCGGTGCCCTGATGAGCATGTGGCAACCGTGGATCCTGTTTGCATGGTTTGCCGCACTCAACGGTCTGCTCGCGTGCTACACGCTGTACCGCTTTGCCTCGCGCAAGCGCGAGGTTACCGCCGCGGACAATTTTGTACCCATGGTGCACACCACACCCAGCGCGCTGGATCGGCATTCCGGGATGAGCGAAGGACCAGCGGACCAGAAGGCATGAAACCCTTCACGCCACGTCATCCACAGCCAACAAGATGGCGGTCCCGCCCCTCGTGGGTGCCAGCGTTCGCACGTTCGCAGATATTGGCATTCCCCATGCCAGGCAAGTATCGCCGCCGCACCGGGTGTGTCCGGGTGCCATGGAACCGGCAAATTCGGGGCTGAGAGGTCAGCTACCCGCGTGCAAATGCACGAGCCCCAGCAGGCCCGCGATCAGCGCAAGCGGGCCGAGAACCACGCGCGCGGCGAACAGGAACCAGAAGTAACCGGGCTGTTCGCTGCGAAAGACGCGTCCACCCCCCGCGAGGCCCCAGGTTTTTCCAGTGCGCATCTGGTTGATCGCGCCGATGACACACAGCGCCCCGACGAATGCACATCCTGTTGCGATAGCCACGCCCTGCGACATGATCTGGCCCCGAATATATCAACGCAACGTCGATATGCAGGATTATCCAGTCATACCCGTCGTGCTGTCACCACGACGCCACTTCGGGCCTCCTGCGCGAGCGCACTCAGTCTCGCGGCGGCATCGGTTCATGCCCTTCACTCGCAGCCAGCGCCGACGTCTGGTGGTCCCCGCGCGGGCCGCGCGCCATGCTCGGGAAGACGTCATCCTGACGCACCCATGCATGAAACAAGGCCGCAGCCAAGTGCATCAAAACCGTGGCGAGCAGCAGCAACGCCAGCCAGGTGTGTGCGCTGCGCAATACAGCGTAGACGGTGGCGTCGTGTGGGGCGATCGGCGGCAGCGCGAAGCCCTTGAACATGGTCACCGGATAGCCACCGGCAGACAGCATCGACCAGCCAATCAGCGGCATCGCGAACATCACGGTGTAAAGCAGCCAGTGTGAGCCCCTGGCGGCGAGCACATGCACGCGCGGCAGGTCAACCGGCAGCGGCGGCGGGCGATGGCGCAGGCGGTTGGCCAGCCGCACGACCACCAACAGCAGGATGGCGATGCCGAGTGGCCGGTGCAGGCTGAGGAGGGTGGGGCGCAGGCTCATTGAACCGACCATGCCGATGCCCACGAACAGCATGGTTATGATCGCCAGGGCCATGGCCCAGTGCAGCACCCGCGCGGTGAGGTTGAAGTGCTTGCGGACGACGTTCGATGACATGAGCTCGCTCATGGCGTGACCTCCCTGGGCGCAGCGTTGCCGATGGCGGCGTCCGCCTTGCCGCTGGCAATGTCGTGCTCGCGGCGATTGAACGATACCGAATAGACGGCCGAACGCGCTGCCAGGATCGGGTCGTCCGAGCCCTGCACGCCGGTGGGCAGCACCAGCGGGTCGTAGTTGATGTCGCGGCAGGCACCAGTGGCCTGCGCCGTGCTCCTCTCAATGACCACCGTGCCGACCGTGATGTGCTCGCGATCATCGGGCCAGCTTTGTGAGGGATCGACGATCGGATCAGCCGGTTGCGCCACGGTCACGACCATGTCCCAGCGCAGCGGCCCGTGTGCCAGTCGTGCATCCAGATCCTCGCTGAGAAAATTGCCGTCAGCAGCGGCGCGCTGCCCGGGTGTCATCTCCGCAAATGCAGTCTGCGGCACCATAGACCAGCGCACGTTCTTGATCTCGCCAGTTCGATTGATGAAGCGAAACGTGTTGACGCCGTTGAATGTGGTGTTGGCCCAACTGGTGGACCATGGTGCGGTCTTCGCCCACGCAGCGAAACGCGCGAATTCCGGATGCGCCTGGGCGAATGCAGCCTGCCTGGCCGGGTCCGGCTTGCCGGTGGCCGGGTCTGGAGCGTTGGCGACCGTCTGTTCGTAGAACGCCTGCGCGGATGACACGCCAAAGAACGGAAAGCTGTTCATCGCCATACGCCACTGCTGGCCATCGTCGCTGTTCAATTCCAGCGCCATGCTGCGCACGCGCGCCTTGCCGTCCAGGCCATACGGCGAGCCGCCGCCGATCGACATCCGGCCCACGAACGGCGTGTGCACGGGCGCGAACACCCGTGCCCTGGAGAGCGGCACGCCCTGCCCGTTACCCTCGAAGTAGCCTGCCACGCAAACGCCCTTGGCATGTGCGCGACGGAAGCCACGATAGATCTGTCCGTTGCCGGTTTCGATGACATTGGTGAAACGCTGCGGCGTGAGCCGGTTCGGGGTCAGCCAGCCCGCGACCCAGGCAAACGCGAGGGCGGCGGCCGCAACGATCAGCGCGATAGCCAGCAGCGCGGGCCAGGTGCCGTGAGGCGACGGTGGCATGGCGGCAGGTTCGAAAGCGGGCATGGAAGCTCCAGGGAATGAAAAAGGACGTCAGCCAGATCATTCGCTGGAAGTGCCGTCCAGGTTACCTTCGCACTCCATGCATGAGATCAGCGCGGGAGCGCACCATACGCTGCCAGTGCCTGCAGCCGCGACTGGCCGAGGTCGACCATGGGTGCCGGATAGCCACTGCGCCGGAGCAGAGCTTGATCTTTCCAGGGCTCATGCAGCAGTGCCACGGGCGCATCGACCAGTTCAGGCAGCCAACTGCGCAGGTACGCGCCATCCGGATCGAACTTCTTCGCCTGGGTGACTGGATTGAACACGCGAAAATACGGCGCCGCATCGGCGCCACAACCTGCCACCCACTGCCAGCCCAGCGTGTTGTTGGCCAGATCGGCATCCACCAAGGTATCCCAGAACCAGCGGGCCCCATACTGCCAGTGCTGGCGCAGGTTTTTCGTGAGGAAGCTGCCCACGATCATGCGTACGCGGTTGTGCATCCAGCCGGTGTGCCATAGCTCGCGCATGCCGGCGTCGACCAGCGGAATACCGGTACGGCCTTGCTGCCAGCGTTCGCGCAACGCCGGGTTTGCCGGTGCCCAGCCAAAGCCGTCGAAGCGTGGGTTGAAGTTGTCAGTCGGCGTGTGTGGAAAGTGATACAGCACGTGGTGCGCGAACTCACGCCAACCCAGCTCGCGCAGATACGGCTCGATATCCGGCCGACGTTTAACGTCGCGCGCTTGGGCGCGGCGGTCGAGTTCGAAGTGGATCTGTCGCGGCGAGATTTCACCGAAGTGCAGGTGCGGCGACAGTCGCGAGGTGCCGTGTCGCGCCGGCAGGTCGCGTCCGTGCGCATAGTCGCCAAGCGCATCGTCGGCAAAGATGTCGAGCAACTCCTGCGCACCAGCCTCGCCGGGCTGCCAGTGCAACGCCAGGCCGCCAGCCCACGCATGGCGCGGCGCCAGGTCGAACGCCGCCAGCGGCAACCCGTGCGGCAGGTCGGTCCAGCCGGGCAAGCGCGGCGCGGGCAACGGCCGGGGCACGGACAAAGTGGCGCGCAGCTTGCGCCAGTACGGGGTGAATACCCGATACGGGCCGCCCTGCCCGGTGGCAATCTCCCAGGGCTCGCACCACAGCGCTGCGTTGTAGCTGTGCACCGCAATACCCTGTTCCTGCAACGCGGTCTTCACGTGCGTATCGCGCGCAATCGCCGCCGGCGTGTACAGGCGATTCCAGTACACCGCAGTGGCGCCGCTGCGCTCGATCAGTTCCTGCAGGACGGCCAGCGTGTCGCCAAGGCGCAGGTGCAGACCGCTGCCACAGGCCAGCAGCTCCCGCCCAAGTTCGTCCAGCGACCGGTGCAGCCACCAGCGGCTGGCCGCTCCCGCGGCCCACGCGCCGTCCTCGGCGGGCGCGTGAACGTATACCGGCAGCACTTCCGCATGCGCCGCGCTTGCCGCGCTCAACGCCGGGTTGTCGACCACCCGCAGGTCGCGCCGGAACAGGACAATGGCCGTACTCATGGCCACCCGCTCCATGCAAAAGATTCGCGCATTGCCACGCTCCGAAGCCGAACAATGGCTGAAGAGTACGCGCTACACAGCCAGGGAACTTCCGTGGTGCATCGGCCGTAGCCGCGCAGAGGCACGCGACACCCGGCCAGGTCACGGGCTGATCCGGGTCGCGCCGTCGAGGTCTGCCACGTCACGCGGGCCAAATTGGCCGCGCAGGTCGTCGCCGGCGCCCTCCAGGATCATCGTCAGTTCGTTGCTGCCGTGGCTTGGCAACGTCCACTTGCTGCAGGACGCCATGCGCGAAAACATCAGGTCGCCGCCGGTAACGTAGCTTGCCAGGATGCGCTGCACGCCCGGCGCCACACGGCGCCAGCGCAACGCGCTCAGAAAATTGCCGAAGCCGGAAACAGCAAAAGCCAGCAATGACTTGCTGGCCTTTGAATGATGGCGCCCGAAGTTGGACTCGAACCAACGACCCCCTGATTAACAGTCAAGTGCTCTAACCAGCTGAGCTATTCGGGCGTGAGCCGCGTAGTTTGCTGAGCGTGCGTCAGACTGTCAAGACATGCACCGTGCAACGCCGCCCGTGACTCAGGTGGTACGCACGCGATAGCACGGTACATACGCGGCGCCGCCAGGCAGTTTCATGCGATGTTGCACGACAAAAGCCTGCAGGAGTTTGTCCAGCGCGCGCATGATGTCCACATCGCCGTCGATATCAAACGGGCCATGCTGCTCGATCGCGCGCACGCCCTCTTCCTTGACGTTGCCAGCCACGATGCCGGAGAACGCCCGACGCAGATCGGCAGCCAGCTCGTCCAGCGGTCGGCCATGATGCAGTTGCAGCGCGCGCATGGCCTCGTGGGTGGGATGAAACGGCAACTGAAACGCCAGCGGCACCTGCAGTGCCCAGTTGAAGAAGAACGCGTCCTTGGTGTCCAGACGATTGTGTCGCACCTTGTCGATGCCCTTGACCATGGCGCGCGCGACCGCGGCCGGATCATCGATGATGATCTGGTAACGCTCTGCCACCTGCGCACCCAGCGTCAGTTGCAAAAACCGGTCGATCTGCTCGAAATATGCCGCTGACTGCGTCGGTCCGGTAAGGATCAACGGAAATGGGATACCCGCATTGTCCGGATGCAGGAGGATACCGAGCAGATACAAAATTTCCTCTGCAGTACCCACGCCGCCGGGGAACACGATGATGCCGTGGCCCATGCGCACAAACGCCTCAAGCCGCTTCTCGATGTCCGGCATGATCACCAGGTGATTGACGATCGGGTTCGGCGACTCGGCGGCAATGATGCCCGGCTCGGTAATGCCGATGTAGCGATTGTCGCGGCGCCGTTGTTTGGCATGAGCGATGGTGGCGCCCTTCATCGGCCCCTTCATCGCGCCCGGTCCGCAACCAGTGCAAATGTCCAGGCCACGCAGCCCGAGTTGATAACCCACCAGTTTGGTGTAGTCGTATTCCTCGCGCGAGATGGAATGGCCGCCCCAGCACACCACCAGGTTGGGATCGATATGCGGGGTGAGAATGCGCGCGTTGCGCAGGATCTCGAACACGCCCTGCGTCAGTCCGGCAGAACCTTCCAGAGCGAAACCAAGCTGCTCCAACTGCGTGGAAACGTACACAATGTCACGCACCACGGCGACCAGCAACTCGTTGATACCGACGATGATCTGGCCATCCACGAACGCCTGCGCCGGCGCGTGAGTGAGCTCGATCTTGATGCCGCGATCCTGCTGCAGCACCTGCAGATCGAAGTCCGGATACTGCTCGAGAATCGCCCGCGGATCATCGCTGATGGTGCCTGATGTCAGCACCGCCAGTGCGCATCGACGCAACAGCGCATGCAGCCCGGAGCCACTGGCGCCGCGCAAGCGCACCACTTCGTTGCGGGACAGGATATCCAGCCCGCCAACGGGCGAAATGCGTGCGCTGACTGTGGCCCGATCGCCTACCTGGTAATCCATGGAAACAATGCTCATAGCGGCCTCCTCATGTCGCGTCGTGGCGACCCGACCTTCTTGACCGACGGTCCCGGTCGTGCAGCTTGCTGCGCAAACCACGCCATGGTCAAGCAAACAAAAGACCGGCGCCGTTGCGGGCGCCGGTCGGATAAAACACCCTTCCCGCTGAGGCTTGGCAAGCTCAGAACGTGTACTTCACCGTCAATTGCACCGACCAACGCTGAGCGAGGTCATCGCCAAAATTGACGTAAGTGGGGATTTCTCGCGGGCGGTAATTGCCGTCGGCATCCGTATAGTTGCTGCCACCCAGGTCGTAAATGTACTTGCCGGTAGCTGGATTCACGCCGTAGTAGTCAGCCAGGGCACGGCCGCCCGGGAAGTTGACGCGCTTCTCGATGCCCCAGTGCTTGTCCAGCAGGTTCGTGAAGTTGTACAGGTCCAGTTTGATGACGCCCTTGTTGCCCTGGAAGATACCCGGGATTTCCTGGCTGAAGCTCAGGTCGACCTGGTTGATCCACCCGGCGCGGTCGCCATTGCGGCCGGCGATCCCGCCTTCATGATCCTTCAGATAGTCGTTGCGGCGAATGTAGTCGTAGAACTGATCAATCTTCTCCGGCGAAACACCGGTGCGGAACTCGACCTGACCCGGCTTGGGGATGAAGACCAGATCATTGGTCAGGCCGTCACCATTGGCGTCATTGCCGAACCGCCAGCTATATGGCGCCGCATTGTGGCCGTCATAGAAGATGCTGGCGCTGGTGGCATAGTCGCCAAAGAAGCGGTGCTGCCAGTTCAGCGACGCCATCACGCGACGCGGCACCGAGTAGTTGGACGGGCTCGCCACGTTCTCGTTCGGGTTGACGATGAAGGTGTTGCCATAGTTCGAACTGGCAGTGGACGATGTACCCGGGTTGACCTCGGTGGTGCGGCTCCAGGTGAAGCCCACGATACCGGTCCAGCCATCCGCAAACGGCTTTTTCAAGGACAACGCCAGGCTGTCGGCCTTGCCGCGACTGGTGTTGGCCAGGTTGATCGTGGTGGAGGTGAAGTTCGGATTGGCCAGGTTGCGGTTGCGCTGACCCCTGGCTCGTGGATCAAGTGAGAGATCCTTGTAGAAGCTCTGGCGACCATCCGGAAGTATCCCGGTGGGCGCACCGGTGTTGAAGTTCTGATAGAGGATCGCGTCACGCACCTTCAAGTGCTGGTAATCCGCCGTTGCCACCAGACCCCACCACGGCAACTCGCGATCCACGCCCAGGCTCAACTTCCAGACGCTCGGCATGCGGAACCCGGGCGAGATCGTGTTGACTGTCTGCGCGCCACTTCCCGCGACCCCATCGTTCTGCGCCAGCGGATCTGCGCTGAACGGCGGCAGATTGGTGCCACTGCACGGCCCACTCTGCGTCGGGCCGCAGTTGAACTGGGTCTGCGTTACACCCGAGTTGGAGTAAATGTTGCCGATCCAGACCGTGGGCGGATTGGCAATGAAGAGGCCAGCGCCACCACGCAACTGCGTTGCGTACTTGGTATCGAAGTTGTAGTTGAACGACAGTCGCGGCTGGATCACCCGGTTGCCGTTGATGGTGTCCTGGTTGGTGCGGCCAAAACCACCAGTGGCCTGTCCGGTAACTGGATTGACTCCCGGCGCTGCGGCAAACTTCTGGTTGAACAGCGGTTTGTCACTGGTCAGCGGAATGTCGATACGCACGCCATACTGGAGGGACAGCGCATCGTTGAACTGCCACGTATCCTGCAGGAACAAACCCCACTGCCTGATGGTGAAGCTGGCAGCTACATCGCTCAGACTCAGGCCGTCAGCCGGGCGATTGTAGCGATAGCGCTGATAATTTCCGGCAAGGAAGTTTTCCAGCCCGGTCTTGCCATCCTGATCCTCGAAATTGTAGCTGCCGTTGGCGGCTTGCATGAACAGGTTGTAGAGGTTGTCGCGCTCGTAGTCGAAACCACCCTTGATCGTGTGGGCGTTGGCGAAGTAGGTACCGGCCCATGCCAGATTGTTGGTGCGCGTGCGCAGTATGTTGGCCTGACTGGAGAACTCGGTGCCGAACTCTACTGACACGCCGTCTCTGAACGTGGTCGGATAAACCCGCACATCCGGGCTGGCGATACCGTTGTATGGCCCGCGCAACTGGTCGAACTTGGCATACGACACAGTGGTGTCGGTGGAGAAGTTCTGTGACCAATCGTCATAGAAGTGCAGCGCATAGCTCTTGTTGTCAACGGCGGTGGTGTACCAGCCGCTGGACAACACCAGATTGGTGTCCGTGCCGGTGATGACCGGCTTGGTTTCCTTCGTCCGGCTGTAGGTGAAGCTGGCGCGGTGGTTGTCGCTGATGTTCCAGTCCAACTTCCCCAGATAACGCTTGTCTTGCAGGTTGGTGTTGCCGCCGCCAAAGCCACCCGGGTCGGCAAGACCCAGCGACTTGGCGGCATCGATCACCTGCTGCACCTGGCTTGAAGTGAGGCCTTGAATCGGGGTCGCTGCGCCGGAATCTTCCGGGCCAAATGGACTGCCGGCGCCAACCTTTACGCTCTTTTCCATCGATGCGAAGAAGAACAGCTTGTCCGGAATGATCGGGCCGCTGAACGTGCCACCACCGGTCCAGTTGCGCGCAAATGCGTTGTACTTGGCGCCGTCCTCGTTCTTGCCGATCATGTCGTCGTTCTGGAAGACGTAGTAGACCGACCCGTGGAAACTGTTGGTGCCGCTCTTGGTGACGGCATTGACGTTCGCACCGACACCGCGGCGGATCCCGGTGTCGTAGTTCGCGGTCGAGATGTTGTATTCCTGAATCGTATCCTGCGAAATCGGCGTGGCCAGCGTTGGCAGGCCGTTTGCGTTCAGGCCGAACGGGTCATTGGCACTGACCGAGTCGACGGTGACGTTGTTGTAACGGCTGTTTTGCCCGATGGCGGAAAACTCACCGCGCTCGCGGTCAGTGATCACGATTCGCGGATCAAGCCGCACGATGTTCTGAATCGAACGATCCGGCGTCGGCGTGGATTCAATCTCGCGGGCGGAAACGTTGGTCGTCATACCCTTGTTGTCCGACGAGAACGTCTGCGCCAGCACGCTGGCGGATACCACCACACCCTCCAAATTCTGTGCCGCCTGCTGCGCGCTCATGGTCAGATTGACCGAGCGCGTCTGCGCCAGTTGCAGATAGACGTTTTTCTGCTCAGCTTGGGTCAATCCCGCTTTGGACACGGTCAAGTCAAACGGTCCGCCCACGCGTAAGCCCTGCGCGGAGTAGCGTCCATCAGCATCAGTAGTCGCGATTTTGGTGGTACCGGATGGTTCGTGCAGAATCTGCACCGTCGCACCAGCGACAGGCTGGCCACTGGCATCCACGACGCGGCCACTGACCGCAGACGAAGTGTCCTGCGCGATGGACGGCAGTGCCGCAGTCAGCAGCGAGGCGATGGCAAACGGCAACAACCTGGCGCGGATTGAGCTTTTCATTCTTGAGTGACCCCTCAGGTCTCGCAACGAGTAAATGGAAAAAAATACGTCAGCGTGCCGAGTCGGGCTCGGCGCGATACGTGCAGATACACCCCAATTTTTATGCTGCTCATCCAGTCAGCATGTACGCGGCGGTTCCACGCGTTTCGACGAGCAGTTTCAGCGCTTCTTAAGAAAACTTTAACGCTAGTGTAAGCCACTTTCGCGACCGGTGGCACCCCCCTTGCTGCACGAGCACCCCACTCACGCCAGTCACACGAACCGAACCCGGATACATGGTCGTGATGCAGGCAACATCATGGAAATCACGGCCCGCGCTGCAAGTACCGAGCGCGTTTTGCCGGTTTGAGATTGGCCAGATCCAACATCACCAGACCGTCCACACAGCCGGAGAACCCCGGGTCCTCGCCAAAGCCGAGAAACTGCACACCTTCGGGCTCAACCAGGTCCACATACTGGCGATACAACACCGGCAAACTGACACCCAGCGCATCCAGGTGGTGCCGCAACTTGCCCAGCCCGGCTACCGCATCCAGTCCATCCAGCGACTTGCGGACCCCTTCGATGACCTCGGGCGACACCACAAACGGCTGTCGCGCTGCAGCCAGCCCCGGTGCACCGAAATAGTGCTGGTGCGCCGCGACAATCCATTCGCGCGCCTCGCGCGGCAGCGCCACCGAGATGCTCACCGGACCGAACAGATAGCGCACCTCGGGGTGACGCTGGAGATACAGCCCGATGCCCTGCCACAACTGATCGAGCGCGCGCGATCGCCAATACGCCGGGGCGACAAAGCTGCGCCCCAGTTCCATACCCTCGGCCAGACGGGATTCCAGCGCCGGCGAATAGCTGAACAGGCTGGACGTATACAGCCCCGCCAAACCGTATTCGCCAATCAGGCGCCCGCCGTGCCCGAAGCGATAGGCGCCGACAACACGCAGCGCGACCGGGTCCCAAACCACCAAGTGTTCGTACAACGCATCGTAGGCATCCAGATCCCGCCGCGCGCCGGTACCCTCGCCAACCCGGCGAAAGGTCAGCTCGCGCAGACGGCCAATTTCGCGCAATACCGCACTGTCGAGTCTGCCGCGAAACAACCATGCCTGCTTGCCATCACGCAAGTCCGCCAGCTTGTCTGCCTGCTGCAGTTCTGCCTCCACCAGATTAGCCGGCTCAGGATGCGCCAGCGGCGCCTGGCCGCCAAAGATCAAACCGCGATGCTGGCCCACGCGATACACGTGCCGGCGCATCAACGTTGCCGCCTGTGTGGTGCTTGCGGCGCTGCGGCGCTCCAATTCTTCGGCGCTGATCAGCGGACCGATGCTTACTCCGATGCGGCGTTTCGCCCGCGCCACGGCCTCACGCGGCAGCATCGCGGTGCTCAACGGCTTGGCCAGCATCGACAAGCCATAGAACCATACCGAGTTGCGTGCTGCCAGATGCACCGGCAGCACGGATGCGCCGCTGCGCCGCGACAAGCGCGCAAAGCCGTCAGACCACGGTCCGTCACGCACCCCGTTGGGGCGTACACGAGATACTTCGCCGGCGGGAAACATGATCACCGCCTCGCCTTGGTCCAATGCACGATAGATGCCGCGCAGGCGGGACGCAGCGCCCTTGCCGAACACGTCCACGGCCACGAGCAGGTCGCGCAACTGCGGCACCACCGCCAGCCAGTCGTTGCCGAGCAGACGTACATCGGGGCGCACCGAGCCAACCAGGTGCAGCAACGCCATGGCATCCTGCATGCCCAACGGATGATTCGCCACGACCAGCAGCGGGCCATCGGTCGGGATGTTTTCGCGTTCATGCGGGTTGACGTGATAGCTGGTATTGAGCAGCTCCAGTACCCGCTCGGCAAACACCAGGCCATGCGCATCTTCGGTACGCGCCAGTACGCGATTGAATCCCTCCTCATCGGCCAATCGGCCGAGCACCTCGGCGATCGGTCGGCGCAGCCGTGGGTACTGCGCCAGCCACGGCAGGCGTTCGACAAGGGAGTGTTCAATACTCAACATGCCGCGTCCTCCAAGCCCCTCGCTGCGGACTACCGAGTATGCCAGCACATCCAGCCGCGGAGATCACCCGAACAACTCCTGCGACAAAGAGTCTGTTGTCTGCGTTCAGGAGATGGTCAAATGCAGGAACGATGCGACGCCGACCAAAAACATCTGCACGGCCATGGCGATCAGCAACATGCCCATCACGCGTTCCAGCGCCGTCAGTACACTCTCGCCGAGCCAGCGAAACAGATACGTTGAACTGAGCAGGATTACCGAGGTCGCCAGCCACGCCAACAGCAGCGCGGTGACCCAATCAGCGGTGCGCCCCGGCTCGGTGTTGGTCAAGAGCAGCAACGCGGCCATCGCCGAGGGGCCGGCCACCCCGGGAATGGCCATCGGCACGATGAACGGCTCACCTTCACCCGCCTTGCCAAAGATGCCGCCGCCGTCAGCCGGTGGAAAGACCATGCGAATACCAATCAGGAACAGCACAATGCCGCCGGCAATGCTGATCGAATCGGTCTTCAATTGCAGCAGATGCAGCATGTACTGACCGCCAAACAGGAATGCCAGCAACACGCCGAGCGCAATCAGCAGCTCGCGCACCATCACCCAGCGTCTGCGCTTGGGCGGCACATGCTTCAGCAGACTCAGGAAAAACGGGATGTTGCCCAACGGATCCATGATCAAGAACAACATGATCCCTGCGGACACCGTGGTCATGTGGCTTTCCATCAAGGGCTTCCGGGGTCCGACGCAAGTGGCGCGCTGGGCGCGGCACGCAAATCCAGCACCGCCCCGCGCGCTTCCGCCGCGGGCGTGGCAAGCAGATAGACGATCGCCTGGGCGCTGGCCGCGGGAACCTGCCATTGCCCGGGGTCTTCGCCGAAGTAGGCCTTCTGTCGCAACGCCGTGCGCAGCGGTGGCGGCAATACCGCATGCGTGCGCAGGGGACCCGCGTCAGTTTCCTGATGCAGGATCGAGACAAAGCGCTCCAGCGCGGCCTTGGACACACCGTAACCACCCCAGTGCGCACGCCGCAACAGCTCCGGATCGTCCAGTACAAACACCATCGCGCTGTCAGGCGCTCGCAGCAGCAACGGCATGCACGCCTGCGTCAACGCAAACGGTGCCGAGACATTGACGTGCAGCGCGCGCAACCAGTCATCGGGCTTGTGCATGCTGATCGGGGTCAAGCCGTTGAAGCTCGCCGCCGTATGCACGATGCCGTCAAGCCGGCCACAATCGCGCTCCAAACCTTCCGCCAGCGCGAGGTACTCGCGTGGCGTGGCCAATTCCATGTCCAGCGGATGGATGATCGGCGCGCGCAAACCCTCAGCGCACATCGCGTCGTACAACTGCTCGAGCTGGCGTTTGCGCTTGCCCGTGATCACCACGGTCGCACCGGCTCGCGACGCTGCGCGCGCCACTGCACTACCCAGGCCACCATACGCACCCGTTACCAGCACCACGCGATCCTGCAGCGCGTCGGCTGCCGGCTGCCACGCTGCGGGCAAACGGACGAAGGGGAGACCGGTCAACGTGCGCATCCGGCTACGTCGAGCGCCATGCGCGCCAGTTCGCCGGCAGCGCTCAAGTCTTCAATGATGTCGCAGCCCCCGATGAGTTCACCCTGGATGAACAACTGTGGAAACGTGGGGAAGTTGGATAAATGCGGCAACGCCGCGCGCACCTGGGGGTCGGCCAGCACGTTCACACTGTGGAAATCCGCACCCGCACCGGTCAACGCCTGTATGGCGCGGTTGGAAAAGCCATCCATCGGAAGTTGCGGGGTACCCTTCATGAAGAGCACGATGGGGTGCTCGGCCAGCGTGTTTCGGATCTGTTGGTTGATATCCATGGCTTGGCTTTTCATCTTTACAATGCATCCGGGCGGCTATTGTATCAGCGCCCCGTCGGCGCCCGATGGCTGCCAGCGTCCGCTTCCCCGTTCAACGTTACAAAAGGAGTCTTTCATGGCGATCACACTTCCGCCGCTGCCGTACGAAAAAAATGCCCTTGAACCACATATCTCCGCCGAAACGCTGGAGTTCCACTACGGCAAGCATCATCAGGGCTACGTGACCAAGCTCAACAAGATGATCGAGGGCACTGAATTTGCCGACGCCAAGCTTGAGGACATCGTTCGCAAGTCGTCCGGTGGCATGTTCAACAACGCCGCACAGACCTGGAACCACACGTTCTACTGGAACTCGATGAAACCCAACGGTGGCGGCGCACCCAGCGGCAAGCTGGCCGACGCAATCAGCAAGGCGTTCGGCTCATTTGACAAGTTCAAGGAAGAGTTCGACAAGGCCGCGACCGGTAACTTCGGTTCGGGTTGGACCTGGCTGGTACAGCGCCCGGATGGTTCGCTGGGTATCGTCAACACCGCCAACGCCGCCACGCCAATCACCGGCAGTGACAAGCCGTTGTTCACCACTGACGTGTGGGAGCATGCGTACTACATTGACTACCGCAACGCCCGCGCCAAATACCTGGACGCATTCTGGAACCTGGTCAACTGGGATTTCGCGAGCAAGAACCTCGCCTGAGCCAGTCTTTCCATTTACCTGAAAAAGCGGTGCCGGTGACGGTGCCGCTTTTTTCATGGCGCGCGCTGCCGCTCATGCAACGCCCCGGCTCAAAGTCAAGCTGCGCAGAGCCAGCTTCGGCTTGGGTCGTCTTCCGCGACGCGTGCACCTTGGGTATGACGGGTACTGCCCGCCACCGCCCAGATCGCTCCCAGCACAAGCTGGCGAATAGGCAGTTTCAGCAGCAGACGCCAGCGGGCAATGCGCTCCCTTCGGAGCGTGGCCAGGACCGTTTGGGCGCCGGCAGGTCGGCGGTGCCTGGCTTCTGCCGTTTTTGGTCCCGGGCACGCCGCGAAGTTGTCCCGGCGATATGTGCGGCGATCCGGTGGTCAAACTTGCGGCATTGTCCGCAACGCCTGAAGCACCGGGGCGGCCTGGGCTTCGCGCCCAAGAGTCTGCGCCAACGCTGCCACCCGCTCGGCCAGCGTGGCCGCATCCGGTGCGCACACCGTGGCGTGGCCGGTCTTGCGTCCGGGCCGCGCCTGCTTGCCATAGTCATGCCAGTGCGCATCCACCGTCCGCAACACTGGCGTCATCGCTGGCAGCTCACCGAGCCAGTTGAACATCACCGACACGCCACGCGCACCGGTGTCGCCCAGCGGCATGCCAAGCACGGCGCGCACATGATTCTCGAACTGGCTGGTATGCGCGCCCTCGATCGTCCAGTGACCGGAATTGTGCACGCGCGGCGCCATCTCGTTGCCGAGCAACTGGCCATCGCTGGTCACGAACAGCTCAAGCGCAAACACGCCGACATAGTTCAAGCGCTCGGCCAGGGTCCGCGCCAAGGCGTCAGCGCGTGGCTGCAATGCGGCAATATCCGGCGCCGGCGCCAGACTCATCGCCAGCACACCATCAGTGTGGCAATTCTGGGTCAATGGCCAGGTATGGAATTCCCCATCGCGGCCGCGCACGGCAATGACCGACAATTCCCGCGCAAACGGCACGAACGCTTCCAGAATCAGGCCGTGCTCCGCGCCCGGTACACTCAGCTCTGACCACGCCGCGTCGGCGTCAGCCAGAGTCTTGAGCCGAAATTGGCCCTTGCCGTCGTAGCCAAACCGCCGGGTCTTCAGGACTGCGGGCGCACCGATGCGTGCCAGTGCCTGATCCAGTTCGGCGCGAGTATTCACGGCGGCAAATTCGGCGGTCATGATGCCGCATTCCCGAAACAGGGTTTTCTCCGGCACCCGATCCTGCGATATCGCCAATGCCTCTGGCGCAGGCCAGACCGTCACCTTGTCGGCCAGCGCGCGTGCGGTCGCAGCAGGCACGTTCTCGAAATCAAAGGTGACCGCATCCACCTGTTCGGCAAACGCTCGCAACTTGGCATGGTCTGCCCAGTCGGCTACAAGCAACGTCGCAACCTGGCCGGCGCACGCATCCGCGTGGCCATCCACCACCAGACATTTCACTCCCAGCGGTGCTGCGGCCAACGCCAGCATGCGTGCAAGCTGGCCGCCACCCAGAATGCCCAGCACCGGCGATGTGCGCCCGGTCACAAGCGGGGGTCCGGCTGGGCGAGCACCGATTGGGTTTGCTGCTCCCGCCAGGCACTCAACGCCGTTGCCAGTGCCGCATCGTGCAACGCCAACACCGCGGCGGCAAGCAGCCCGGCGTTAACCGCGCCGGCGTTGCCGATCGCCAGTGTGCCCACGGGGACACCAGCCGGCATTTGCGCAATGGACAACAACGAATCCATCCCACTCAACGCTCGAGACTGCATCGGCACGCCAAACACCGGCAAGGGCGTCTTGGCAGCGAGCATGCCGGGCAGGTGCGCGGCGCCGCCAGCACCGGCGATGATGACTTGAATCCCCCGCGTCGCGGCCTGTTCCGCGTAGCTGAACAGCAGATCGGGCGTGCGGTGGGCCGACACCACCCGAACCTCGTGGGTGACCCCGAGTTGTGTCAACACTGCAGCCGCGTGCTGCATGGTTTCCCAGTCCGAACGCGATCCCATCACCACGCCCACACGAGGCGATGCGGTAACTTCTGTCATGGCCCAGCCGTCCAAAAACCGTTATTGTACGGGCTTTCCCCAGCCACGGGCACGCCCGCCCGCCGAATGCCCCATGGACAAGCGCCTCCTTGACATCTTGTGCTGCCCGGTCAGCAAGACCCCGGTACGTCTGCTGACCAAACGCGAGCTGGAAGTGCTTAACGCAGCTATCAGCGCCGGCGGTGTTGACACCATCGCCGGCGCAGCGGTAAAAACGGCGTTGAGCGAGGGGTTGATCACCACTGATCGCAAGGTCATCTATCGCGTTCACGAGGGAATTCCGGTGATGTTGCCTGAAGAGGGCATTGGATCGGTTCAACTGACCGGCTTTCCTCCCACGCCATAGAATGGTGGGCCGGCTGCGAGCGAGCCGCGGCAGGGCATGACACGCCGCGTGGTTTGGCCTATCGTCACTGTCCACGCGCCGGTTTGCAGCAAGGCGCCTATCGTGCTGCCAGAGGGACGGCAATGAGTGAAGCGACCGAACCATCCTCAGTCACCCCGTTGAACGGGCGCGCGTCCGTGCCCCAGCAACGCGTGGGCGATCTGCTCGACGCGGTGCGCGATATTGCCAACAAACGCCTGCTGCAGTGGGTCAGCAGCATGTTCGAGCGCGTCGACGACGCCTTGTTCGACCTTGCGGAGAAAGCCGAGAACAACGCCGCGCAGACGCGCTATTTCGACGGCATGCGTGAAGTACGCAAGCGTCGATCACCGGTCGAACGCAGTTTTCTCGAAGCAATCAGCGCCGAGCTGGGTAATCTGTCGCGTTCATCTGCACCCTCCCAACCGAAAGACCCGGACTTCGCTGGTCAGGTGGAACTGTCGTTGGTCGCGGACAACGAGCTGGAAGAGGCGCTGGCGATCACCAGCATGATCAGCAAGAACGAGGCGCGTCTGTCGCGCGAGCTGTTTGCGGTCAACCAGCGGCTGTCGGTGATCTGTGGTGGGCGCAAAATTGGTGACTCCAACAACCCCATGGCGCCAGCAATCCTGGCGCAGACGTTTCGCCAGTCGATGCAAGCACTCAGCGCCGACATGCGCGTCAAGCTGATCATCTACAAGTTGTTTGATCGCTACGTGCTGTCCGCGCTGGAAACGCTCTACCAGGAAGTCAACGCCGCACTCAGCAGCGCGGGCGTACTGCCGCAACTGCGCCATGGCATGGTGCGCAACCCGGGCAGTACTGCACCGCGGACAAACGCTTCACACACGCACGCTGCCTCCGATCTGCCAACGGTCGATGACACCGGCGAAACTCCGGACAACCTGTTGCAGACCCTGCACGCGCTGTTCAGCGCCAGACGCGTGGCCAGCACCGGTGCGGGCATGCGCGTCGACCACGACAATTTCGGGCGGGCCTCGTCCGTGCCGCTGTCGTCGGCCGGCGAATTGCTCGGCGCGCTGAGCATTCTGCAAAGTCAAATCACCAGTGGCAGCCGCGCACAGCAAGGCAGCACCGACGATGCGCTCGTTCTCAACCGCGAGGAAGTGCAGCAGCTGAAGGTGCAGTTGTTGAGTCAGCTTGGCGCGCTGCGCGGGGAGCATTCAAGCCGGGTGGCGACCATTGACGAAGACACCATCGATCTGGTCGGCATGTTGTTCGAGTTCATCCTGGAAGATCGGACCCTGCCGGCGGAGATGCAGGTGCTGCTCGGGCGCCTGCAGATTCCCTACCTGAAAGCGGCGATTCTTGACCGCAAGCTGTTCGCGCATCGGCAACATCCCGCCCGGCGGCTGCTGGATAACCTGGCCGACATGGCCAAGGGTTGGTCCAAGGAGGCCGATCGGGATGGGCGCCTGTACGACAAGGTGAAATCGACCGTCGAGAAATTGCTGCACGATTTCGATGACGACATGGGAATCTTCGACCGCTTGCTGCTCGACCTGCAGCAATTCAATGACGTCAACAAGCGCCGTTCGGAAGTCACCGAACAACGCGTGGCCGAATCGATACGCGGTCGCGAGAAACTCGACATGGCGCGTCGCCGCGCGGCACGCGAGATCCTGGAACGCATTGGTTCCATGCAGCTTCCGCCGCTGATTCACAGCATCCTGGCCCGTGCGTGGGCCAATCATCTGGTGCTTACGGTGTTGCGCCAGGGCGAGAACTCACCGGAGTTCAAGGCGGCCCTGCGCTTTGTCGACGAGTTCATCGCCAGCACCAAACCAGCGCTGGATCAGGAAAGCCGCCAGTTGCTCCGCCGCATGCTGCCCGGAATCGAACGGTCATTGCGCCTGGGCTTGGCGAATGTGGCATTCCAGTCACAGGACATAGACCGGCTGCTTTCCCAGTTGCACTCGTATTATCGCCAACAGCTGGGTGAGGCCGTCGACCCGGGTGAGCTTGTTGCACTCAACGCGGAAGATGTCTCGATGCTCGCCATCCCGGATACGATCCAGCCGGTGGCGGACGAACCAAAGCTTGAGGAAGTAGCCCCACGCGATGACGTCAACGTGCCGCCGGACGGCCCGGAGTGGCAGGAAGTGGAGTCACTGCAGCCCGGCACGTGGCTGGAGTTCTGCTTCACCGAAGACAATACGACGCGAGCCAAGCTGTCCTGGATCAGCCCCATGAGCGGGCGTTATCTGTTCGTCAATCGTCGTGGGCTCAAGGTGGGTGACTACGCGCCGCACGAGCTCGCCGTGCTGCTCGCCGATGGACGTGCACGCGTGCTCGCCGCCAATGCCTTGTTCGACCGCGCGATGAACGCCATCGTCGGACGGCTGCGCGAAAGCAATCCACCAGACACTGCCGCGGCAACCGCGACCGCTTCCGCACTAACCGAGTCGAACCCGGATCCGGTGTGACTGGCGTCAATCGTTTCGTGCCTCCGCCGGCGGCAGACATTGCCGCGGACGTCGAGCGGGCGTTCGCGGAGGATTTGGGCAAAGGCGATGCCACTGCTCTGCTGTTGCCCGCAGCGGCACGCGCCGACGCCGTACTGACGTGTCGCGATGACGCCGTCCTGGCCGGCACTGCGTGGTTCGACCAATGCTTTCATTCCATGGACCCGGATGTGGCCATCCACTGGCACGCGGTCGATGGACAACGTATCAACGCCGGCACGGCGATCTGCGAGTTGTCCGGGCAGGCGCGTGCGCTGGTCAGTGCCGAACGCTCCGCCCTGAACTTTCTGCAACTGCTGTCGGGCACAGCTACGGTCACGGCGGCTTATGTCACCGCTGTTGCCGGCACGACGACGCGCGTGCTGGATACCCGCAAGACCATTCCCGGCCTGCGCGTGGCGCAAAAATATGCCGTGCGTTGCGGCGGCGGCAACAATCAGCGCATGGGCCTGTATGACGCGATTTTGATCAAGGAAAACCACATCATCGCCGCCGGCAGCATCGCTGCGGCGATCCGTGCAGCGCGCCAATTGCACCCAACCCTGCCGCTGGAAGTGGAAGTGGAAACCCTCGACGAGCTGGGTCAGGCTCTGGGTTCCGACGTGGATCGCATCATGCTCGACAACTTCACGCGCGAGCAGATGGTTGCCGCGGTGGCGCAGACCGCCGGTCGCACACCGCTGGAAGTTTCCGGCAACGTCGACTTGGCGGCGATCGGCGCATTTGCACGCACCGGCGTGGATTTCATCTCGGTCGGCGCGCTGACCAAGCATGTACACGCCGTGGACTTTTCCCTGCGTTTGCATATGAGCTGACCGGCGCCGGGCCCCTCGCCGGCTTGCATGCCGCGCGCAGCGCCCACACAATGCTGACATGAGCAATGTTCAGGACATGCTGGTATTGCTGGGGCTGGGTGCCGCCATTGGCGTGTGGCTGAAACTCAGCACCGCCCGCGAACGCGCCGTGCGCATAGCGCGGGCGCAATGTCTGCAGCACGGCCTGCAATTGCTGGATGAAACTGTGGGATTGCGCCGCATTCGCTTGCGCCGGGTAGATGGACTGCAGCGGGTTGAGCGGTGCTACGACTTTGAAGTGAGCATCAGTGGCAACGATCGCGAACCCGGCCGCCTGTGGATGATCGGCGGCGCAATGACCAGCCTGAGCCTGCCCGTAACCGAGCGTGTGGCGAGTACGGAATCCGGCGGTCGTGAGCAGCTTGCCGTGCACAACAACATCACGACATTTCCACCGCGCCCACCACTGCCCACTGATCGCGCGCAGTAGGTTTTGCCTCGCTCGATGCAAGTGCGTCCCGCATAATCAATGACCCCGCGTCGGGTTCTACTTGACCACGTGCAGGTGCGGTGCGCCACGTTTCGGCTTGTCATCGGCCGCACCGCCTGGGGACTGGTCTGGCGTTGCGGGGTCTGAGCCGGAAACCGGCGGCGGGTGATCGCCACCCTCTTCCTCGGCTGGAAACATCATGCCCTGACCATTTTCCTGTGCATACAACGCAAGCACGGCACGCACCGGCACGCGGAGCGACTGACTCACACCGGAAAAGCGCGCCTGGAAACTAATCCACTCATTGCCCAGATCCAGGCTCGCCACGGCGCGCATCGCCAGATTGAGTACCACCTGGCCATTCTTCACGACTTGTGGCGGCACCTTCACGCCCTCAGCCGTCGCGTCGACGAGCAAGTACGGGGTCAAGTCGTTATCGGTAATCCAGTCGTAAATCGCGCGTAACAGGTACGGGCGATTGGAACTCATGGTGACGGGTTCAGTGGTGCCCATAGTCCTGCCGCATGGCTTTTTCTTCGTCCGTCATACTGCGCGCAAAACCTTGACTGTGAAACAGGCGCACGCCGTAATCGACGATCGGCTTGCCGCTGCGACCCAGATCAACGCCCAGCCACGGCAAGCGCCACACCACCGGTGCAACCAGGCAATCGACGAGGCTCATGTCCGTCCCCATGAAAAACCTGGCGGCCTTGAACACTGGCAACGTGCTCAAAAGACCATCGCGCAAGCGCTTGCGGGCCGCGTCGGCGGGGCGGCCGCCGGCACTGATGGTGGCAACCTCGACCAGCCACTCGCCTTCGATACGCACGGCAGCGGCGCGCAGGCGCGCACGCGACAGGGGGTCAATCGGCATGAGCGGCGGATGTGGATAGCGCTCGTCCAGATACTCGCACACCACCGTGGTGTCGTGCAGCACGAGATCACGATCGACCAGGGTCGGCGTGCTGGCATACGGGTTGAGGACGAGCAGATCCTCAGGCACCTTGCCTGATTCCACGATGATGCGATCGTAGGTGACTCCTTTCGCTGCCAATACCAGCCGCACGCGATGACACTGCACATCATCGGCTGATGTAAACAGCGTCAACAACGTGCGCGGACGAACGCCCTGCACCATGTGCGCCTCCCTGTCGTCGTGGGCCGGAGTTGCGGCACGCGAGCGTCGCGTTCGAACGGTATCCATCAGGCCTCGTTAACGTCCTTCCAGTATTCTTTTTTCAGCATATACGCCAACAGCGTGAACGCGGCCAGGAACAGCAGCACCCAGATGCCATAACGATGACGCTGCAGCGCGGCCGGCTCGGAAGCGTACTGCAGGAAATTGGTGACATCGCGGGTAGCCTGCTGGAATTGCGCAGGCGTCAACTTGCCTGGTTGGGACAACACAAGCTTCTCCACGCCAGCATCCTGCCCGGCTTTGGCCGGAGCCAGCACCGCCGTCTGCAGGCCTTGCAGCTCCCACAATGGAAACGGCATGGAGGCGTTGGGGAACACCGTGTTGTTCCAGCCTGTCGGGCGGCTCGGGTCCAGGTAGAACGAGTTGAGATAGGCGTTGACCCAGTCCGGACCCTTTGCGCGCACTTCCAGCGAGAGATCTGGCGGGGCCTTGCCAAACCACTTTGTGGCCGACTCTGCGGGCATGTGCGAGACCACAGTCTCGCCATACTTCGCACCAGTGAAGTTGAAGTTGGTCATCACCTCCGCTTCGCTCAAACCGAGGTCCTCGCCAATCCGCTCGTAGCGCACGTACTTCAGCGAGTGGCACCCCACGCAATAATTGAAGTACAACCGCGCGCCGCGTTGCAGCGAAGCCTGATCATGCACATTCGTGCCGGCAGGCGGCAAACCACCCTCCTCGGACGCCTGCGCCACGCCACCCCACACCAGCGCAAGCGCCAACGCCACCGGGAAAGCGAACTGTTTCAACAACCGTTGGCGTTTAGTCATGCGTGGTCACCCGATCCGGAACCGGCTTGGTCGTTTCCCAGCCGAAAGTTGTATATGCCCAAAGGAACACGAAGTAGCCGAAGTAGATGGCGGTCATCACCCGGCCGAACAGGTTTTCCCAGAACGTCACGTCGATGTCGCCGAACCAGGCCGGGATGACTTCGGCGGTAATGCCGGAGCCGACCGCACCAAGCATGAAGAACGCCAACACAAACAACCCCAGCGACACCTTGTAACCGAGCCCGCGATAGCGAATCGACTTTACCGGGCTGCGATCCAGCCACGGCATGGCAAACAGCACCGCGATCGACGCGAACATCGCAATCACACCCCAGATCGCCGATCCCAGGAACGACGGGATCATGCGCACGATCGCGTAGAACGGAGTGAAGTACCACACCGGCTTGATGTGCGATGGCGTCACCAGATTGTTGGCCGGAATGAAATTGTCCGGCTCCAGGAACCAGCCCCCCAGCGTGGGCGCAAAGAAGATGATGAACGAGGCAATCATCAGGAAAAACCCGACGCCGACCAGATCCTTCACCGTGTAATACGGATGAAACGGGATGCCGTCGACCGGAGCCAATGGGCTCCAGCGATTGCCCTTGGGGCCATGCTTGACGTCAACGCCATCCGGGTTGTTCGAGCCCACCTCGTGCAGTGCCGCCAGATGCAGCACCACCAGCAGCAGCAGCACGATGGGCAACGCGATCACATGCAACGCAAAGAAGCGATTGAGCGTCGCGTCACCTGGCAGGAAATCGCCCATGATCCATTGCACCAGCGCATCGCCGATGAACGGGATGGTGCCGAACAGCGAAATGATCACCTGCGCGCCCCAGAACGACATGTTGCCCCACGGCAGCACATAGCCCATGAACGCTTCGGCCATCAGCGCGAGGAAAATCAGCATGCCCAGCAGCCACACCAATTCGCGCGGCTTCTTGAATGAGCCGTAGATGATGCCGCGGAACATGTGCAGAAACACCACCACGAAGAACAACGATGCGCCGGTGGAATGCATGTAGCGAATCAGCCAGCCCCATTCCACGTCACGCATGATGTACTCAACCGAATCGAACGCGCCGGCGGCGCTCGGGTTGTAGTTCATGGTGAGGAAGATGCCGGTGACGATCTGGCTGATCAACACCAGCAGTGCCAGCGACCCGAAGTAATACCAAAGATTGAAATTCTTCGGGGCGTAATACTCGGTCATGTGCTTGCGGTACATCGGCGCCAGGCCGGGTGCACGCTCGCCGATCCAGTCCGCTATGTTGGCCATCAGACTGCTCCCTTCGGATCCACGCCAATCTGGATCGTGGCGTCGTCAATGAAGTGATACGGCGGCACCGGCAGATTCTTCGGCGCCGGCACACCACTGTAGACACGTCCGGCGATGTCGTAGCGCGACTTGTGACACGGGCAGTAAAACCCGCTCTCCCAATCCGGATCAAACGGTTGCGGCTTGATCTGCCCGAAGTAGTCGGGCACGCAGCCCAGATGGGTGCAGATACCGATCAGCACCAACCACTCCGGTTTGATCGAGCGTGCCTCGTTTTGCGCGTACTTTGGCTGCTGGTCGGATGAACTGCCGTTGGATTTCGGGTCCACCAGACGCGAATCCACACCGTGCAGCGTGGCAAGCTGCGCTGGCGTGCGATTGACGATGAAGATCGGCTTGCTGCGCCAGGCCACGGTAAGCATCTGCCCGGCCTCGATCTTGGCCAGTGATTGCGTCACCGGGGCGCCGGCAGCCTTGGCGCGGGCGCTGGGCTCCCACGACTTGATGAACGGCACGGCTGCCGCGACGACTCCAATGCCACCAACCACCGCAGTGGTTGCTGTCAGGAATCGCCGGCGGCCGTGATCGACGACTTCGTTCGCCATCAGGCTCTCCGGTACTTGCGCTGTCATGTGGGTTTTCGGCCCCAGAAAATCGCGTTAGTGTAGCGTCAGGGCTGGCCCCGTACAATAAATCCGGAGCGGAAGACAGGACACACAGGCAGTTCGCGCGCGGTGTGTGACGAGCGACTTAAGCCTCCACCCGCGAGCACGACCACGACCGGGCGCTGAACCCGGGCATGATCTCAGCCCGACCATCGCAGCGGCAGCCGCCAGCACCGATGGTTGCCAGATCGCGGGATAATCCATCGCCGCAGCCAGCGGTGACACCGTTTCCACAAAGGCAAGGCCGCTATTGATGAAACCCGCTGCCCGCATGCTCGCTTTCATCGTCCGCTTTGTCGTGCTCGGCCTGCTTGCCGCATTCGTGATCGCGTGGTTCTGGCCGGGCACTGGCATACGCCTGCGCGAGCGGCTCGGTGTGCCAGCGGCACCAGTGCACAGCACGGCATCCACAGTAGACACCGGCCCGGTGTCGTACGCCGATGCGGTCGCCCTTGCCGCACCCTCGGTGGTGAACATCTATGCAAACAAGATCGTCACCGAGCAAGCCTTGCGCATGTACGACGATCCCGTGTTGCAGCAACTGTTTGGCGGAACGCCCACAACCTTCCAGCATCGCGAGCAAACCTTGGGTTCCGGGGTGATCGTGCGTGCGAAGAACCAGGACTTCGTGCTGACCAACAACCACGTTATCGCGCGCGCGGCAGACGTCCAGGTGCTTCTGTACGACGGGCGCATCGCCACGGCCACGCTGGTTGGCGCCGACGAAGAGACCGATCTGGCCGTATTGAAGATCGATGCCAGCAATCTGCCGGCCATCGGCATGGCCAACCCGGCGGCGCTGCGTGCCGGTGATGTCGTACTCGCCATCGGCAATCCGCTGGGCTTGAATCAGACCGTGACGATGGGCATCGTCAGCGCGGTTGGTCGGCAATTGACCAGTGGCAGCGCCGAGGATTTCATCCAGACCGACGCCGCAATCAACCTCGGCAACTCCGGTGGAGCGCTGGTGAACACCGCCGGACAACTGGTAGGCATCAATACCTTGTTGATCGGCAAGGCCGCCGGTGCCGAAGGCATCGGTTTCGCGATCCCGGTCGGCGTGGCGCGCAAGGTCCTGGACGAGATCATTGCCACCGGTTACGTCGTGCGCGGCTGGCTGGGCGCGGATTACGCATTCGTGCCGCTGCGCGCAAACAGCGGTCTCCCCGCAGCCGCGCGTGGCGCGCAGATCACCGATGTCTATCCCGGTGGCCCGGCAGCCCAGGCAGGGCTCATGCCGCGCGACATCGTGTTGCGTCTTGGCGACCACGACATCACCGGGCCGGCTGATCTGCGCCGCGACGAAGCCGCGTTGAAGCCCGGTACCACTGTGCTGATGTCCGGTCTGCGCAACGGCAAACCGTTCCACATCAACGTCACGCCGATACGGCGGCCTCCTCCACAGCGTGGAACGCAATAGCGCCTGGCCGATCCACCTCGCGCGCCGCGCTGCGGCGGGGTATCGCTTCGGCCGTGTACGTCGAACGTCCAGCATAGGCGGGCCGCTGCGCGCGGATGACAACCTCTTGCGCACGGCGCCGAGTCAGTGGGACAGGAAGGCGCACCACGATGCCTGGCTGCATGCCGCCGCGTTGTTGCGCGGCAACCATACAGCACGGCAACACTGCGACGCTTACATGCGCGCCGCCGGTGGCACCTGCGCGTTTGCGGCCAACGGCGGGTGAATCGCTGCCCCATAGCGCTTGCGCAAGGTAGCCACCCGCTCCACGTAAACCATGGTTTCCGCGTACGGTGGCACCCCGTTGTAGCGCTGTACCGCGCCGGGACCGGCGTTGTATGCGGCTGCAGCCAGTTGCTCGCTGCCACCAAAGTCTTGCAGCAGCCGAGCAAGGTAATGCGCGCCACCCCGGATGTTCTGATCGGTATTGAATGCATCCAGCACGCCCAGGTCGCTGGCCGTACCGGGCATCAGTTGCATCAATCCTTGCGCTCCCTTGATTGATAGTGCGCGTGGGTTGAAGGCACTCTCGGCATGGATGATCGCGCGCAGGAATGCTTCATCCACGCCATATTCAAGGCTTGCCGCGCGGATCGTGTCCGCATACGCCGTAAGGTTGAGGCTCACACTGCCCCAGCGGATCGGCGAGCGCAGATCACATGCCGCACACGTGGCGATGTAGCTGAAAAGCATGGTGACCGCGTGCCCCTTCACGCCTGTCGCCGGACGCAGGTTGGTGTATTCCACGCTTCCATCGCCTCGTACCACGCGATACACCGCGCCCTGCAACACGCGCGGTCGGCCCGCAGTGGCGCCGGTCGCTGACACGAGCGCGGGACTCGACTGCGGCGTCAGCGTCCGCCCGGCGGCCGACTGCTGGTAACTCCACTGACCCGGAACCACGGCGGTAAGCGACGAGGCGGCATGTGCATCCGTCACCACTGCAGCGTGCGCTGCACCCAGCGAGACCCGTTGCACCTGTGCAGCGGCGAGCACACGAGCGGCGGTTTGCACATTGGCTTGGGCCCGCGCCAGCGTCGTCGGTTGTGCCCCATCCGCTCCAAGATTGCTTGCTGAAGTTGCCACCGCGGCAGTTACCCGGCTCACGGTAACCCGCGCTGGCGCACGCTGCGGAATGCGTCGCGGCTCCGTTGCACCAAAGCTGCTGACCTTCCTGCAACCGTGATAACCCGCCGTGCTGCTGCTGTAAACGAGTTCTCCGCTGTCACCCGCGCAGCGGTAAAGCGCCCCAGCGTGCGCGCGCGGAGCGCCGAGCAGCGCCAGTGCCAGCCCGCAGGACACTGCGACCCCATACAGGATCTGGCAAACTGGGAAGCCCCTGGCCCTTGGGTCGACGCTCCCCCGGTGGACTGCGACGTCGAACATGTGCGCAGTGTGCCGCCATATGCGGCCCACGCCAAGTGGCCGACTGGTCGCGCCTGCGGTGAGGGACGTGACGAGCGTCACATCACCTCAATCATCGACGGCTCGGCGCGAGTCCATGCGCTGAAACGCTGCGCTCACCTGACGCCTGTGCCTGACCGACCGGCCCTGCGCCCGGAGACGCCTCGTCGGCACGTGCACACATGCTGCGACACGTGTCCCGCGACCACTGCAAGTGCTTGATCGTTCTGGCGATCCGCTGGTCACGTGGTGCGGGCATGGGTAAACTGTGCAGTTCGACACTACCCCCAGACCACGGTGCGCACGCGATGAGCGGCAAGCTTTTCATCAAGACCCACGGCTGCCAGATGAACGAGTACGACTCGACCAAGATGGCCGACGTGCTGCGGGCCGCGCACGGCATGGAGTTGACGCAGGACGAGTCCGAGGCGGACGTCATCCTGATCAATACATGCGCCATTCGCGAAAAGGCGCAGGAAAAAGTCTTCAGCCAACTCGGTCGCTGGAAGGAACTGAAGCACGGTGACAAGCCAGTGCTGATTGGTGTTGCCGGCTGCGTGGCATCACAGGAAGGCGCGGAAATCCTCAAGCGCGCGCCGTATGTGGATCTGGTGTTCGGTCCACAAACCCTGCACCGGTTGCCGCAGATGATCGAAAAGCAGCGTGCCACCGGCTTGCCGCAGGTCGATATCAGCTTCCCGCAAATCGAGAAGTTTGACTGTCTGCCCGAACCACGCGCCGAAGGTCCGACGGCGTTCGTGTCGATCATGGAAGGTTGCTCGAAGTATTGCAGTTACTGCGTGGTGCCCTACACGCGGGGCGAGGAGCTCAGCCGGCCGTTTGACGATGTACTGGTGGAAGTGGCCAAGCTTGCGGCGCAGGGCGTGCGCGAAGTGAATCTGCTCGGCCAGAACGTCAACGCCTATCGCGGTCCGACGTTTGATGGGGGCGTTGCCGACCTGGCGGTGCTGATCCACGCGATCGCGCAGATCGACGGTATTGGCCGCATTCGCTTCACCACCTCGCATCCGCTGGAGTTCTCCGACTCGCTGATCGAGGCCTACGCGAACGTGCCCAAGCTCGCCAACTTCCTGCATTTGCCCGTGCAGTCCGGCTCTGACCGCGTGCTGGCGGCGATGAAGCGCGGCTACACGGCGTTGGAGTACAAGCGCAAGATCCGCAAGCTGCGCGCCGTACGGCCGGACATCTGCGTTTCCACCGATTTCATCGTGGGCTTTCCGACGGAGACTGAAGAGGACTTTGCGAAGACCATGGCGCTGATTGATTCCGTCGGTTTCGACCAGAGTTTTTCCTTCATTTTCTCCGCACGTCCCGGCACCCCTGCTGCGAACCTCGCCGACCACACACCGCTGACCGTCAAGCAGGAACGCCTGCATCGCCTCCAGGCTGCGATCAACGCCAACGCAAAAAAGATCAGCGCGGCGATGGTGGGTACGGTGCAGCGCATCCTGGTGGAAAAGCCAAGCACCCGCGATTCCAGCGAGCTGAGTGGGCGCACGGAAAACATGCGCTTCGTCAACTTTGCCGGCCACCCGCGGCTGATCGGTCAGTTCGTCGACGTGGTGATCACCGAGGCGATGGCCAACTCACTGCGTGGCCGTGTCCAGATCAATGACGAAGTCGCCGCCTGACGTTGCCACCGGCCTGGCGACTGAACTCCCGGCATCATCCAAACCCTCAACACCTGGAACGCCAGACCCTTCATGACCCCAAGCCTCAACCAGCGCGATTTCACGCTTGATCCGGAAGACAACGCGCGCCTCGCCAACCTGTGCGGGCCCTTCGATGAACATTTGCGCCAGGTCGAACTGCGGCTCGACGTCGAAATCAATCATCGCGGCCACGTGTTTCAGGTTGTCGGTGACGAAGGCACGGCACGCGCCACCGAGAAGGTGCTGCGTGTGCTGTATGGCGCGGCCGAGGAGGAATCCCTGACCGGCGCAAAGATCAACCTGCACCTGGCTGAATCGGGCGTCGACGCCATGAGTGCCGCAGCCGCCGAATCGGCACAGGAAGTGGTGATCCGGGTCAAACGCGGCTCGATCAAGGCGCGCGGCCCGAACCAGGATCGCTATCTGCATGCAATCGCCACGCATGACATCAACTTCGGCGTTGGTCCGGCTGGAACCGGCAAGACCTATCTCGCTGTCGCCAGCGCCGTCGAAGCGCTGGAATCCAATCGTGTGCAACGTGTGCTGCTGGTACGCCCCGCGGTGGAAGCCGGCGAGAAGCTTGGTTTTCTGCCGGGCGATCTGGCGCAGAAGGTCGATCCGTATCTGCGCCCGCTGTATGACGCTCTGTACGAAATGCTCGGCTTCGAGCGAGTGGCGAAACTGATCGAACGCAACGTGATCGAGATCGCCCCGCTCGCCTACATGCGCGGGCGCACGCTGAACGATTCCTACGTGATTCTCGACGAGGCGCAAAACACCACGGTCGAGCAGATGAAGATGTTTTTGACCCGCATCGGTTTCGGTACGGTTGCCGTCATCACCGGCGATGTCACCCAGGTCGACCTGCCGCGCGCCGCGCAATCCGGGTTGCGTCAGGCGGTCACGGTGTTGCGCGACGTCAGTGGCATCAGCTTCACGTTTTTCACCTCCAGCGACGTGGTCCGCCATCCGCTGGTGGCGAAGATCGTGCGCGCCTACGAAGCATTTGCACGCAAGGATGAGGACGACGCGTGAGTCGCCACGCGTCCCACCCGGCCGAACCCCACATGTTGCGTGGAGCTCTTGGACCAAGCGTACAAAGCGGGTGCGCCCCGCCTGAGGTGCTGCAATTGCATGTCGGCTACGGCTTGCCGCGCGCGGGTTTGCCCGCGGCGGCCAGCTTCCGCCTGTGGGCCGAATCTGCCTTGCGCGGGGCCCGGCGCAAGGGCTATACCGAATTGGCCATCCGCATCGTCGGCAGCGCCGAGGGATTGGCGCTCAACCAGAGCTATCGCGGCCGCGCTTACGCCACCAATGTGTTGTCCTTTGCGGCCGAACCTCCTCCCGGCGTCACCTTTGCATTGATCGGCGACTTGGCCATCTGCGCACCGGTGGTGCAGCGTGAAGCGGCCGAGCAAGGCAAGTTAGCGCGTGATCACTGGGCCCACTTGACCATTCACGGAGTACTGCATCTGCTCGGCTATGACCACATCCAGGACCGGGACGCGGCGCTCATGGAGGCACTCGAGATTCGCGTCCTCGCCGGCCTCGGCATTGCCAATCCGTATGCATGACGGGCTTTGCGCACGTGCCTGATGAGTCCCTGTGCGCTGAACCATCTGGATTTTTCCGCTAAACTTGGTCACCGCCTGCATTCCGGGCAGTCATACAGCGACAGATGAACGACGACCCTGGCAGTACCACCGGCCCGGCGCACCGTAACTGGTGGGACCGACTGGGCCATCTATTTTCCGGCGAACCACGCAGCCGCCCTGAATTGCTTGCCGAATTGCGTGCGGCGCAGACCAATGGATTGCTCTCGGCCGACACGTTGACCATGGTCGAGGGCGCGATCAAGGTCACCGAACTCAGTGTCGATGACGTCATGATCCCGCGCACGCAGATCGTGATGCTGCCCGCCAGCTGGGACCTGCCGCAGATCATGGCCGCGGTAGTCGAATCCGGTCACTCCCGGTTTCCGGTGCATGGCGAAGACAAGGACGAGATTCTCGGGATCCTGCTGGCAAAGGACTTGCTGAAATTTTTCGGCGCCGAAGGGCCATTCGACATTCACGACATCCTGCGTCCGGCCGTGCTGATTCCCGAATCGATGCGGCTGAACGTGTTGCTGGCGGAGTTTCGCCTCTCGCGCAACCACATGGCACTCGTGGTCGACGAATACGGCGGCGTCGCCGGACTGGTCACCATCGAGGACGTGCTGGAGGAAATCGTCGGCGAGATCGATGACGAGCACGACGAGGCCGAACCGGTATTGATGCACGAGCAACCCGGCGGCGACTGGCTGGTCAGCGCGCTCACGCCAATTGACGACTTCAACGAGCAGATCAAGGCCGGGTTGCCCGATGAGGAATACGACACTGTCGGCGGCTTGATCACCTCCGAATTTGGCCACCTGCCGGAAGTGGGCGAAGAAGCCACCATTGGTGATTACTTGTTTCACGTCACTGCGGCCGACGATCGCCGCGTTCAGCAGTTCCGCGTGGTACGGCAGTTCGGCAATGCGTAGCGCACCCACGACACGCCGCAACCGCGCCACTCCGTAGGAGCTCACCCGGTGCGTGACGCTCCGCCGATCAACCGAAAAAGTGGTACGCCCAGTGTGCACGCGTGCACGAACCATCCATGCATCTGATTCGCGCCCACTCATTGTTGCTCCTCGTGCTGCTCACTCTAGCGAGCATGGTGCCGGCCCATGCCGGCGTGGCCGACGCACCGGGCGCCGATCTGCAGGTATCCCTGATTACCTACGGGCCGGGTGAGGTTTACTGGGAGCGCTTCGGTCACGACGCAATCGAACTGCGCGATTTGGGCTCGGGTGAAGCGGTCAACTTCAATTACGGCGTATTCGATTTCGACGAGCGCGGCTTTCTGCTGAACTTTGCCCGCGGCCGCATGCGCTACCTCATGGACGCCGCGCCCAGCACGCTGGATGAAAGCCTGTACGTTCAGGCCAGACGTTCGGTGACCCGTAAGCGCCTCGCGCTGAATGCCGCCCAAGCCTCGGCACTGCGCGACTTCCTGCTGTGGAATCTGCGCCCGGAAAATGCCGCCTATCCGTACGATTACTACACCGACAACTGCACCACACGCGTACGCGATGCGTTGAATGTCGCCCTCGGCGGGGTCATCCGCGCGCAACTGACGGTGCTCCCCGGTGACATGACGTTCCGCGAGCAAACTGCGCGCCTGATGAGCGCGCAGCCGTGGCTGATGCTGGTGCTGGATCTCGGCTTGGGGCCGTACGCGGACCAGCCGCTCAACGCCTGGCGCGAGAGCTTTCTGCCAGAAGTGCTGCAAACCCGGCTACGCGACGTACACATCACCGACCCCTCCGGCCGCGCACTGCCATTGGTGGTGGACGAACAACTGGTTGCAGCGAACGGCCTCGACGTACCGCCCGAGCGCGCACCGGATCTGCGCCTGCCGATGGCGTTTGCCGGGCTGCTGTGCGCCGGCCTGCTGATCGCGATGTCACGCGTATGGTTGCCCGGTTACGTCACGCTGGGCACGCTGTACCTGCTGGCGGCCGGCCTGGTCGGCTTGATCCTGCTTGTGTTGTGGACGTTGACCACGCACCGTGCGGCGTGGGCCAACGCCAACCTGTTGTTGTTCAATCCGCTCGCGTGGCTGCTGCTGCCTACCCTGTGGCGCACGCGGCGCGGACTGCGCGCATCACGTTTCAGCAATGCGGTGATCGTGTTGCAACTACTCGCCGCGCTCGCTGCCGTTGCGCTGCACCTGGTACCCGGTACCGTGCAACAGAACCAGCCCTGGCTGCTGCTTGCGTTGCCCATATGGATCGCGTTGGCCTGGACTTTGCGCAGAAGCCGCGAAGGGTCGACGCACGCCTGAGCTGCCGGTGCGGTCGCGCCGCGCCAACGCCATGCACCAACGGTGCACCGAGCCTGCCCCGTACAAACGCTCCGATCCGTCCACTGTTTGCCTCAATGGCAAAGCGATGCTTCGACCCGGCGCTCCAACGTGGCTGGCTGCGCGATCCCATCTCAGGCTGACATTGGTGACACGGCGCAATTGCCCTGCTTCCGACTGCGGGGCATCATGCGGCAATGAATCTGATCCCGCCGCCCGCCACATCCGCAACGGATGCCCAGCCAATGGTCGTCAACTGCATCGCCTACCGTCGCGACGGCAGCCGCATTGGCGAGATCACACTGGATGCGATCAGCGATGTACTGGCGCAGCCAGACACTTTCGTGTGGGTCGGTTTGCACGAGCCGGACGAAGCGCTGTTGCTGAAGCTGCAGGAGGAGTTCGGCCTGCACGACCTGGCCATCGAGGACGCCCATACCGCCCACCAACGTACCAAGATTGAAGCTTACGGCGACTCACTATTCCTCGTGGTGCAGACCGCACAACTGGTTGACAGCCACCTTGCCTTTGGCGAAACGCACATCTTTCTCGGCGCGCGCTATCTGGTCAGCATTCGTCACGGGGCGTCGTTGTCCTACGCCCCGGCCCGGCGTACCTGCGAACAAACTCCGAAACTCCTCGCGCTCGGGCCGAGCTACGGCCTGTACGGCATCCTCGACTTCATTGTCGACAACCTGCTGCCGATCGTGCGCGATTTTCGTGAAGAACTGCAGCAACTTGAACAGGATATTTTCGCCGAAACCTTCAAGCGCAGCACGGTCCGGCGGCTGTACGACATGCAGCGCGACCTGATGACCCTGCGCCTGGCCGTGGCACCGCTGCAGGACATCATCAGCCAACTCGTGCGCCTGCATCCAACCCTCATCCCGGACAAGCTGCGCGCGTATTTCCGTGACGTCTACGACCACGTGTTCCGCGTCAACGAGTCGATCAACGCCATGCGCGAAATGCTCACGGCCGCGATCAACGTCAACCTCTCGCTGGTCACGTTCGGTCAAAACGAGGTCATGAAAAAACTCGCCGGCTGGGCCGCAATGCTTGCCGCACCCACCCTGCTCACAAGCTGGTACGGGATGAATTTCCAGCACATGCCCGAACTCAGCCGTCCCTGGGCATACCCGGCCATCATCCTCGTCATGCTGACTATCGTCGGCAGTATCTTCATCAGCCTGAAACGCGCCAAGTGGCTGTAGAGCGCACTCTGGCTGCGAACGTTTTCCTGTGGTGGCGAGTTCACTCGCGATGCCCTTCTCGGCTTGATCGCACACCACGCCACGCGCAGAGACTTTCGTGTGCCTTGATCGTGCACCTGCCACGCGCAAGAGCTTTCGGGCGCCTTGATCGTGCACCCGCCACGCGCAAGAGCTTTCGTGCGCCTCCGGCGCGCGAAAGCTCTTGTCACGTCAGTACCTCGCGTGCAGCAAGCGCACGAAAGCTCTTGCTCCCCGACGCAACGGCTTAACCCAGACCTTGGGAGCTCAGAAGCATCGCGACTTCAGTCGCTCGTGCAGAGTCACGCAAGTCACACGAGCCATGCACAGACACGCTACTACGGGCATGCCAAGGTGACTCGCGCACCAAAGCAAAGGCGCACAAAAGCTTTTGCCCCGAACCCAAAAAAGTATTGCGACCGGAGCGGTTCTACAGAGAGCCCGGAGATCGCGCACAGGGCGCGATCCCGCAATCCAGGCCAACCCTCGTCAATCGGACGCCGGCTTGACGGCATCATTTGCCGTCCACTGCTTCAGCCATGCATTGACCGTGTCATGCCACTGCACGCTGTTGTGTGGTTTCAGAACCCAGTGGTTTTCGTCGGGAAAGGTCAGGAACTGGCTGGGAATGCCGCGCCGCTGCAGCGCCGTGAAGGCGCCCAGACCCTGGGTGAGAGGGATACGGAAGTCCTTGGCGCTGTGGATCACCAGCATCGGCACGCGCCAATCCTTGACGTGATTGACCGGATTGAACTTCTCGTAGTTCTGCGGGTGCTCCCAAGGCGTGCCACCGTTCTCGTGCTCCTCGAACCACAGCTCCTCGGTGTCGTAGTACATCGCGCGTGTATCGAACACACCGTCATGATCGATCAGACATTTCCACGGCTCGTTCCACACCCCGGCAATCCAGTAGACCATGTAGCCGCCATAACTGGCTCCCGTCGCACAGGCACGATCGCCGTCAAGGAAACTGTACTTTTCCAACGCCGCCTTCCAGCCGAGCTTCAGGTCCTCCAGCGGCTTGCCGCCCCAGTCACCGGAGATCGAGTCGGTAAATGCCTGGCCGTAGCCGGTCGAGCCGTGGAAGTTTACCGTCACCACGGCAAAGCCCTGGCCGGCATACGTCTGCGGATTCCAGCGATAGCTCCAACCGTTGCTCATCGCCCCTTGCGGGCCACCGTGGATGATGAAGGCGACGGGGTAGGTTTTGCCGGGCTGGTAGTCGACCGGCTTGACCACGTAACCCTGTACGGTCTCGTTGTTCCAGCCCTTGAAGTTGAAGAATTCGAAGTCGCCGACTTTGGCGTTTTTCAAGGCTGTTTCGTTGTAGTGGGTCACCTGGCGCAGGCCGCTGCCGTCGGCGCGCACCACGTATACATCAGCCGGATGCTGCAGATCGTCACGCGTCAGCACCAGCATCTCCGCACCTGCGGCATAGCTGCCTACCGTGCCGTTGCCCACGAGTTGGTCGACCTTGCCGCTGGTTGTATCGATCGCAAACAGCGGGTGCTGGCCCTCGTCATCGGTAGTGGCATACAGCGTCTTGCCGTCCGCGGAGATGGACAAACTGCCGGGCGAACGGTCCCACTTCGGATCCACCTCGCGTAGCGCACCCGTGGCCAGGTCCATCGCCTTGATCGCAAAGCGATCGGCTTCAAAACCAGGCGTCTTCATCGCCAGGTAATACAGCGTCTTGCCATCGGGTGACGGTACCGGATACGCATCCCAAGCCTTGTTCGCAGCCGTGAGGTTGGTTGGAGCGGCCGAGCCAGCGAGACTCACCCGATACACGTCAAAATTGGTCGACCACGGCTCGGTAGTGCCGGCAATCCGCACATCGAAATACACGCTGGCGCCGTCCGGCGCGAAGGCATACTCGCTCTCGTCACCAAACGGCTTGCTCGGCACATCGCCATCAATGCCGCGCGTGAGCAACTTCGGCTCCGCGGCCAACTGACCGCTGGCATCGAACTCAGCAACGAACAACTGGTTGCGCCGTCCGTCTGCCCACGTATCCCAGTGGCGCACGAACAGTTTGTGATACAGCGTGCCGCTGGCCTTGTCCTTGGCCCGCGCGTCGATACGCTGCTGCGTGCATGCCAGCGTGGCGCAATCGGTAAACACTTCATAGGACAGCAATACGCGCTTGCCATCAGGCGACAGCTTGTAGCTTCCCAGATCCAGCACCGAATGGCTCACCTGCAGGGGCGCCGCGGGCTTGGCCAGGTCCAGTGCGTCTTTGCTTCCCAAATCCACCCGCCACAACTGCGCCACGCCGTTGGCCGGCGCCACGAAATACAGGCTGCGACCGTCCGCCGACCAGCGCGCCGAAGAACCCTTGTCCACGACTTTCGTCGGCACGGCAAGCGGCGCCGCCAGATCCACCACGTAAAGCGCGTGGACACCCTTGTTCGCCGCGTAATCGGTACTGCGCACCCCAAATGACACGTAGCGCCCATCCGGCGACAACTGCGGATCGCTGACCCGGTCCATCATCACCAGATCGCGTACGTTGAATGCATGCGTGCCCTGGGTTGGCACAAACGCGGTATCCACACCATCCGCCGCCAGCACCGGCACGGTCACCGTGGCCAGCAGCAGCGCGGCAAGCAAGAATCTCATCGCAGGTTTCCTTAACCATGGGCAATAGCGGAAGGTAAACGCCAAACCCGCTGCAAGCAAGCCGTGACGGCCCGATACCAGCACATCAACCCTACTCCCGCAAAAACCGCAGCAGACTGAATGCTGGGTTTTTGCGCAGGGCCGAGTGCCCTCCGTCGTGATGATGCTGGAAGCTCGGTGCCGCTGCCATGCCGGCAATGACGTCGGCGAGGTCAGAGCATCGCAACACGACGCGTCTTCGCATTGGCTGTTGGTGATCGACCGCGCCAGCGGCTCGGCCACACGCACTAAGCTGCGGCGCAGATACGTCTGCAGGGTCGCTCCGGTCCAATTTGCCGATGCCAAATTACCCGCCACATGCGTGACGTTCAGGGGATAACCTACCGCGCCCTCGGCACGACGCCATTTCTCAAACGACGGCGGCGTTCACTCAGGTCGAATGATTGCCCGCGCTCACTGTCCAGGTACGTATTGCAGCGACCGGCCTGCAGGGAATCGAGGAACAGTGGACCGGTCCACGGATGTGGCGGAGAGACCGCCTGCAAAGGATTCAACGCGCGCCAACAACGTGGAATGAAAATGGCCAAATACAGCTATTCAATTCCTCCGCGCTGCGCGCTCCAGGGCCAGACTGCGGCTGTCCTTGTCGTTCCAGACGAATTTGTCGAACGATTGGTTCGTCCACCACCTCTCTCCGCCAGATACGCAAAGCGCCCCTGCGGGGCGCTTTGCGTATCTGGCGGAGAGAGAGGGATTCGAACCCTCGATAAGGCTATAAACCCTATACTCCCTTAGCAGGGGAGCCCCTTCAGCCACTCGGGCATCTCTCCGGGTTATCGTCTCCGCGTTGCAGCGGAGCCGCCAAGGATACTGGCGCGAGTGGTCGAGGTAAAGCACCGGTGCGCGGTCAGCTATCGGATGACTCTTCAACCACAGTCGGCGAGCTTCCCTCCCCAGGTAATGCCCCCCCTTCCTGCTCTGCCTTGATCCGCAAGTAAATCTCCTCGCGGTGCACTGCAACGGTTTTTGGTGCATTGATACCGATGCGCACCTGGTTGCCCTTCACGCCCAGAACAGTGACGGTCACTTCGTCGCCGATCATCAGGGTTTCACCGACCCTGCGCGTCAGAATCAACATGATTGTTACTCCGTATGCTGTTGGTCACAGGCTTGGCAGCAGAATGAAACCTCACCCCTGAGTCTCACTCTTTGCACAGTTGCAACAATCCGACAAAACCCTCACGGCCTGATCGGTTCACAGCCAAAACACTCATCGAGCATCCTGACCAACGATGCGACGCTCTGACCGCGCCGACGCTGGCATGATACTAACTAAGCGGGATCGGTGCACGCAATTAACTTCGGCTATTACGTATTCGTACACGAAAAAATCAGTCGCGCTGATGAACAATCCATTCTGGTAACCCGGCCAGCAACGCAGGCAGTTGTGGTGCGTCCACGCCCCCGCCCTGCGCCATGTCCGCACGTCCGCCGCCCTTGCCATCAATCTGTCGGGCCACATGGGCCACGACGTCGCCCGCCTTGACCCGGTCCAGTGCATTCCCGTGAACGCCGGCGACCAACGCCACTCGGCCATCGGCTGCACCCGCAAGCAGGATCACGCAGTCTCCGAGCTGCTGCTTGAGTTGGTCGACACTGTCACGCAGCGACTTTGCGTCCAGACCCTCAAGACGCGCGGCCACGACCTTGATGCCCGCCACGTCGGTGGCCTGGGCTGCAAGCCTGGCGGTGGCTGAACCGGCCGCCTTGCTGCGCAACGAATCCAGTTCGCGTTCAAGCTTCTTCTGGCGTTCCAGCAGTTGATGCAACTTTTCCACGACCTCGTCGCCATTGCCCGACAGCAGGTGCGACAGTTCCCCCAGGCGGCGTTCCTGCGCATCGACGTAAGCCAGCGCACCGTCACCGGTAACGGCCTCGATGCGCCGCACGCCGGACGCCACGCCGGCCTCGCCGACAATCTTGAACAAGCCGATATCACCGGTGCGTTGCACGTGAGTACCGCCGCACAATTCCGTGGAGAAATCACCCATCCGCAACACGCGCACGACGTCACCGTACTTTTCGCCAAACAACGCCATGGCGCCGGTGCCAATGGCCTCGTCATAGGCCATCTGATCAATCTGCGCGTGCGCATTGCCGCGCACCTGGGCATTGACCATGGCCTCGACCTGCGCCAACTCGTCGCGACTCACCGGTTGAAAATGTGCAAAGTCGAAACGCAACCGGTCCGGCGCGACCAACGAACCCTTCTGCGAGACATGCGTACCGAGCACTTTGCGCAGCGCGGCGTGCAGCAAATGCGTGGCCGAATGATTGAGCACGATCGACTGCCGGCGCTGCTCGTCCACCTGCGCATCCAGCAGATCGCCTGTGCACAACGGTTGCTCGCCATGCCAGACACCGGCGTGGCCGAAGAAGACCCCACCCATCTTCAGCGTGTCGCCCACTTCGAACCGACCAACAGGATTGAGCAGCTCACCGGTATCGCCAACCTGGCCACCGGACTCGGCGTAGAACGGCGTTCGATCGAGAATCAACAAACCCTGCTCGCCGTCGCCAAGCTGCTCCACCCGGCGCCCTTCGCGTACCATCCCAAGCACCTTGCTTGACGAGCTGCGCAGCGTTTCATAGCCAAGAAATACCGTGGGTTGCAACTCGCTGGCCAAGTCCGCCGGCATCAGGCCGTTGGCCGTGAAGCGGCCCGCGGCACGAGCACGCGCGCGTTGCTCACCCATGGCCCGCTCGAAGCCGGCCATGTCCACTCCCAGCCCCCGCTCGCGGGCGATGTCGGCGGTAAGGTCGACGGGAAAACCATAAGTGTCGTACAAGCGGAATGCATCGGCGCCTGCGATTGTTTTGCCGGATTTCTGCGTGACCTCGTCAAACACCCGCATGCCGTGTTCCAGCGTCTCGCCGAAACGGCGTTCCTCGGCGCGCAAGGCGTCTTCGACAAACGTCTGCCTGGCCGCCAGCTCCGGATAGGCCACACCCATTTCCGCCACCAGCGGCTGCACCATCTTCCAGAAGAAATCACCGCGTACGCCGAGCATCCAGCCGTGCCGCAGGGCCCGGCGGATAATCCGCCGCAGCACCTATCCGCGGCCTTCGTTGGACGGCAACACGCCATCGATAATCAGAAACGAACACGCACGAATGTGATCAGCGATCACGCGCAGCGACTTGTTCCCGAGATCCGCGGTCGCGGTGAACTCGCCTGCGGCGCGGATGAGATGAACAAACAGGTCAATCTCGTAATTGGAATGCACGTGCTGCAGCACGGCGGCGAGCCGCTCAAGACCCATTCCGGTATCCACACACGGCGCCGGCAACGGGCTCAGCGTGCCATCCGGCGCACGGTCAAACTGCATGAACACCAGATTCCAGATCTCGACGTAGCGATCACCATCCTCGTCGGCTGAGCCAGGCGGACCGCCGGCAATGTCCGCGCCGTGGTCGTAGAATATTTCCGTGCACGGACCACACGGGCCGGTGTCGGCCATCTGCCAGAAATTGTCTGACGCATACGGCGCACCCTTGTTGTCACCGATGCGCACAATGTGCTCGACGGGTATGCCAATCTCGTCGTGCCAGATGCGCCAGGCCTCGTCGTCACTTGCATACACGGTGACCCAGAGCTTGTCGGCGGGCAGCTTGAACACGCCGGTGAGCAATTCCCACGCATACGCGATCGCGTCATGCTTGAAGTAGTCGCCAAACGACCAATTGCCGAGCATCTCGAAAAACGTGTGATGCCGCGCCGTGTAGCCAACGACGTCCAGATCATTATGCTTGCCGCCTGCACGCAGACAACGTTGCACATCGGCAGCACGGGTGTAACCGGGCTTTTCGCTGCCCAGGAACACGTTCTTGAACTGCACCATGCCGGAGTTGGTGAACAACAGCGTCGGGTCGCTCGCAGGCACCAGCGAGCTGGACGGCACGATGGTATGGCCCCTCGCGCGAAAATATTCGAGGAAAGTACTGCGAATTTCTGAAGTTTTCATGCGGCTCAGGATGGCTGGTGATAAACGTCAACGCCGCAGGCAGACCGCGCGATCAACTATCCGGATCGGCAGTTTCGTCCACATCGGCTTGGGTGACACTGTGTACTGTGGCGGCGGTAAAGCCCCGGCGCAAGAGGAACTGCGCCCGGCGCATGCGCTCGGCGCGGTCAGCACTACCGACGCTGCCGTAATGCCGGCGCAGTTGGTCAGCGGCACAAACCGCCCAGTCGACATCGGCCGCGTCCAGCAATTCGCGGATCTGCGCATCGGCGAAACCGTGGGTTTTCAACTCCATGCGCAGGCGCAACGGGCCATAACCACGGGCAATGCGGCTGCGCAGCAATACTTCGGCAAAGCGCTCGTCATCCTGATAGTGCTGCTCTTCCAGACGCTCGATGGCCGCATTGGCCTCAGCGTCGGCATAACCGCTCTGAGCCAGTTTGGTTTGCAACTCACGGCGTGAGTGCTCTCGACGCGCCAGCAAGCCCAGCGCCTTGTCATAGGCGCTGCGCTGGGCTGATGCCGCTTTATCCGAATCAGGGCGTCGCGTGAAGCTCATCTGCGCACCAACCGAACGGCCGTAGTCGTCTGCTGGCAGTGACGAGACGTTGTGGATTTCCCATCACTCAAGGCACGCGCCCGCCACGCCCGCCACGCCCGCCCGGGCGCTAGCACATGCAAAGCCAGTAACGCACATGGCCCGGACGTGCCGGGCCATGGGTCTGTTGTCGAATGCTCGACCAGCATCCTCACGCCTCTTCGGTAACCTCTTCCACTGCTGCAACGGCCGGCTTGCCCACCGGAACCAGCAGGCGATTGCGCAATTCCTGATCCAGCTCATTGGTGATTTCCGGATGCTCGCGCAGGAACTGGCGCACGTTGTCCTTGCCCTGACCAATGCGGTCGCCCTTGTAGCTGTACCACGCACCGGATTTGTCGATCAGGTTCTCGGTTACCCCTAGGTCGATAATCTCGCCTTCGCGTGAGGTACCTTCGCCATACAAAATTTCGAATTCGCACTTGCGGAACGGCGGCGCCACCTTGTTCTTGACCACCTTGACGCGCGTTTCCGAGCCGATGATTTCGTCACCACGCTTCACTGCGCCGATACGGCGAATGTCCAGACGCACCGATGCATAGAATTTCAGCGCGTTGCCGCCCGTAGTGGTTTCCGGGCTGCCGAACATGACACCGATCTTCATGCGGATCTGGTTGATGAACACCACCAGCGTGCCGGATTTCTTGATGTTGGCAGTCAGTTTGCGCAACGCCTGACTCATCAAGCGCGCATGCAAGCCGACGTGCGAATCGCCCATTTCGCCTTCAATTTCCGCCTTCGGGGTCAACGCGGCAACCGAATCGACTACCACCATGTCGACCGCACCTGAACGCACCAGCATATCCACGATTTCGAGTGCCTGTTCGCCAGTGTCAGGCTGCGACACCAGCAAGTCGTCGACCTTGACGCCAAGCTTCTCGGCGTACGTGGGATCGAGCGCGTGCTCGGCATCGATGAACGCTGCGGTGCCGCCCATGCGCTGGCAAGCCGCGATCACCTGCAAGGTCATGGTCGTCTTGCCGGATGACTCCGGACCGTAAATCTCGACTACGCGACCGCGCGGCAAGCCGCCGACACCCAGGGCAATGTCCAGCCCGAGCGAACCGGTGGAAACCACGTCAATCGCCTCGTTGACACGGTCGCCCATGCGCATGATGGCGCCCTTGCCAAACTGCTTTTCGATCTGGCTGAGCGCGGAAGTGAGTGCCTTGCGCTTGTTGTCATCCATCGTTTTGGGTTCCAGGTGAGCCATGAATAGGGGGCATGATCCGCTGTTGCGGTCTCACGGGCTGCGATCAGCGGCAATCCGCGCCAATGGACGCAGTATCCCACACCGGTCAAGCCGCTCCGACAGCGACCGGCGCATCATTTCGTCAGGGTTTGGCACAACCCGCTGAGCGCCGCCGCCACCGTCTGCCGACGCACCGCCTCGCGATCTCCGGAAAACTGGAACATCTGCGCGTGCGCATAGTCGCCGCGGCGCTTCCAGCCGATCCATACGGTACCCACCGGTTTATCCGTCGTGCCACCGGTTGGGCCGGCAATTCCGGTCACCGCCACGGCCACTCCGGCACCAAGACGGGCCAGCGCGCCGGCCACCATCTCCAGCGCAGTTTCCTCGCTGACCGCACCGGCGTGTTCCAGCGTACGTGGATTGACCCCAAGCAACGCCTCCTTGGCTTCGTAGCTGTAGGTCACCACGCCGGCATGAAACCACGCCGAGCTGCCCGGCAGATCGGTCAACGCCTTGGCAATCCAGCCGCCGGTACACGACTCGGCTGTCACCAGCATCAGCCGTTTCTGCTGCACGGCAGCGGCTGCAGTCTGGGCAAGCTGCAACAATTGGGCATCAGTGGGAATGGCCGGCGATTCCATACGCAACTCCTGAGGGCGGGCGCAAGCAACAGCATCACAACGTTCTACCTGTTCCGCATCCATTCGCCAAGCACCGCACGAGCGAAGTACCCGATTGCCATCGCTGAGCAAGAGGCGCGAACCCCAGACAAAGTGCAGCGAAATCCGCGCCTGCAGCGCCCAGCCTGAAGCCACTTTGGCGACATGCGGGGTGCCCACGTATGTGCCGAAGCTCCGGTTTGGCGCGAACGCTGGCGCGGCCTGCTTCGCGCGGACTCCCCGCCGCTGATAGAGGGAGCGATGCGTAGTTGAATTCGCCCCGCTTCAGCTCTTTCCGTTTGAAAAACGAGCGCGGATCCGTTTGGCTCGACCCGGTCGCCTCAAGCTTATTGCCCGGGGCGTACTCCTCAGATCTCGGGGCCGTGCGAGGCAAATACCCGCGAGGATCCATCCCTGCCCATCAGCAGCACCTCATAGCGTTCGGGGGTGCCCATCTCCATGCCCGGCGAACCCATGGGCATGCCCGGCGCCGCCAAGCCGCGTGCATCCGGGCGCTCGGCCAGCAGGCGGCGGATGTCCTCCACCGGTACATGGCCCTCGATCACGTAGCCGTCGATGGTCGCGGTATGACAGGAGGCGGCAGTGGGCGGCACGCCCAAGCGGGCCTTGACCGCCGCCATCGACTGCGTCTCGTGCACCGTCACGGCATAGCCCTGCGCCCGCATGTAGCTGATCCAGTTGACGCAGCAGCCGCACGCGGGGTCGTGATAAACCGCCAGCACATTAGTCACGGCGCTGGCCGCCAACGCTACGGCTGGCGTCACTGCGACACCCAACACAAAGGCGCCGAGAAGTCGTGCAAACAGACGTTTCATGGTGTTTTCTCCGTAGACAGTGCGGATTGCCATGGGTAGCCACAATTTCAGGGAAGCGCAGCACGTCGTGAAAGCGGGCTCAGGCCCGGTTGGTTCAGGGGTGCCACTGCGTCCACAGATCACCTCTGCGTTGATCAGCGGCCATGCGCTGATAAATCCACTGTGCACTGATATTGACGGTACTGCACTCGGCAATTTGTCGCGGGCTCTTCCCCATATGGAGCGACGACATGGCGAAGAGAGCTTGCCCTCAGACAGGTGAAGGGTATCTGCATCGCACGCTCCCGGGGTGGTGCGTCGGTCGTCCCCCGGCTGCGCGAGCCCCCGCGCCAATCGAGCAAGCTCCAGCCAAGCGGTAACATGTCGGCATCTGGGCATGGCCAACCACCGCACTTGCACAGCCAGACCGCTCTTCGCGAGCGACTCACTCGCACAGCACATGGCGCCGTTCACGCCGAGGCCGCGACCAACGCGCAAGACCGCGTGAGGGCCGCACGCGCGGCTGGCGAACATGCGAAAATGACGTGGTCCGGGCAACCCAAGCGATGCAGATGACCTCCTCGAAATACGACTTCCAGCAATTCCAGGAAGAACTGGCGCGACTCGAGCGCAAGGTGGAAAAGCAGCAGGTAGCCAAGCCACAGGGCAAGAAGGCCGCCGCAGCCCAGCGTAATGAGATCGCGCGCGCGGAGTTTCTGGTGCTGCGCAAACGCCATGACCTTACCGTGGCCGATGTGGTTGCTTTCTTCCCGGAGGAGGAAGGCATCGCCTACCTGCAGGAGTTGATCGCTGCCGCGCAGGCGAAACCGCGGCGCAAGGCCAAGCCGTAACAGCCACGGCGCGACCGGCTCACGGCGCTGGCATATTCATGCCGCGACATGTGCGCAACATGCTGCTCTTGGTTACGGTAACGCGGCGCGCAGCGCGATGGCCGGCCGGCTGATTCAGTCGAGGGAATTCATGGTCTGTTCCTACGGGCATGAGCCTCACGGGACGTCGGCGCGCTCAGCAGCAACTGAGTGCGACGCTGGCCGCAGTGGCAGGCGCACGACCGAACAATCCATGATGCTGGCGCTTGTCCCCATCGATGCGAAAATGCGCTGCAAAGCGCGTGCGCGAGAGCATGTCGGCGGTATTGCCACACACGAGCACCGGGCGACCGCTCTCGAAGTGATGATGGTCGTCCAGCTCGAACGCATGCGGATACCCGGGCAGACTCCCCAGATAAGTAGCCACCTGGCCGTAGTCCTCGCAGCGGTCCTCCAGCGGCAATTTGAACGCGCGCCAGGTGATCGATTCGAAATGTGCGAAACCAATGCGTTGGTCAATCGCCGCGTCGGTCAGTGCGATCGGGCTGCGCGCGCACACCAGCGCATCGGCCACGCCAAGTTCTGCGAGCAAGCGCCGAAAATCCTCCACGTACAGCGCGCCGGCCAGGCATTCGCCCAGCAGAACCGGATCGGCCAGCAGCTCGCGCGGCAACCGCCGGTCGCTGAATACATCGGAGAAATACAGCTCGCCGCCGGTCTTGAGCACACGCAAGGTTTCGGCAAACGCGCGGCGCTTGTCCGGCACCAGATTCAGCACGCAATTGGACACGACTACGTCGACCGAATTGTCGGCGATGCCCAGCGCCGCCAGATCGGCCAGGTCACCCAGGTGAAACTCGACATTGGACTGGGCGTAACCAAATGCCTGAGCGTGGAACGCGCGATGCCGCTTCGCCACTTCCAGTTGCTGCGCGGTCATGTCCACGCCAATCACCCGGCCGCGCTCGCCAACCAGGCTCGACAGCAAATAGGCATCACGCCCGCTGCCACAGCCAAGGTCCAGCACAGTCATGCCATCGAGCACGGGCGGCAGCGGCGAACCGCAACCGTAGAAGCGCTCGCGCACTTCCGGATGCAGCCGCGACAGCAGCGCGCGCAGTGGCTGCGGCATGGCATCGACGCTGCAGCAGGCGGTGGTGCGCAGGTCGTTGCTCGATTGCAGCGTCTCGCCGTAATAGCTGCGCACCGCCGCTTGCTGTGCCTCGGCACTGGTATCGACGCAGGTGTCCCCACAGCTGTCGCCGCAGGTGCCGTGTTCGGAACGGGTAATCATGTCAACGAACCTCCACAGGAGCTGCCCGCACCTGCGGTGCAGCCATAGCAATGATCGCCAAACACGATTGGGTCGTGCTCAACGTCGGTGAGTGATTTGATGTCCCAGATGCTGCGCTCGTGGCCGCCCTGCGGCAGCTCCAGCGCCTGGTTGAAATCGCAATCATAAAGCTGCCCACGCCAGTCCACCGACAGCAGGTTGCGGCACATCACACCCAGCGCCGCGCGCGGATTGAACGCATCGAGCAAGGTGTGCATGTAGCTGTCGTAACGCCCTTCGCGCTCGAGCAAGTGCAAAAAGCGCTTTATCGGCATGTTGGTAATGGTGAACAGGCGGTTGAACACAATGCCAAAATGCTCAGCCAGTTCATGCCGATAAGTCGCTTCCAAGGCCGTCTGCGACGGCGGCAAGCTGGTGCCAACCGGGTTGTAGACCAGGTCCAGCTCAAGACCACTGTCCGGCTTGCCATAACCTAGCCCGTTGAGTTGATGCAGGGCGCGCAGGCTGGGATCGAATACATGTTGCCCGCGCTGCTTCTCCACGTTGGCCTTGGTGTAACACGGCAGCGAGGCGACCACCTTGACGCCCTGCGCAGCGAGGAACTCGGCGGTGTCTTCCTGCCCGGGCCGGAACAGCACGGTGAGGTTGCAGCGGTCGATCACGGTCTTGCCCAGCCCGCGCGCCTCGCGCACCAGCGTGTGGAAATGCGGATTCAGCTCCGGTGCGCCACCGGTCAGATCCACGGTGTGGATGGCGGGCGCAGCGGCCAGCAGTTCAAGCAGGCGATCGACAGTGGCCGCCTGCATGATCTCGGTGCGCTTGGGCCCGGCCTCGACATGGCAGTGCTGGCAGGCCAGATCGCACAGCTTGCCGACGTTGATCTGCAGGATTTCCAGCGGCGTGCGCGGCACGCTCAGATCATGTTCGCGCAAGGTGCGGGCGAACGTGGGCAGATGTATGGATAGCACGGCGTTCACGGGCAATCGCTCCTGTTCACGATGATGATGACAACTTTGCCACGCGCCATGTTCATCGACCGGTCGGCGGCACAGTGGACGACGATGCTTCGCCCGCCAACGTCAGGTCGCCGAACCATGCACGGACATGGGCGCCGGTATTGTCGGTGTCGGAAGCCAGCGCGATGCCGGTCACACGTGGCGCGGAGCGACCGAAAGCGGCGCGAAAGTCCGCAGCCAGATTGCGCCGCTGAAGCTGCCAGGTGCCGGCGTGGGCATTGCCGCTCTGCACGACGATGATTCGCACCAGATCAGTATAGGCATTGGGCGCGATGGTGCCCACCGGATGGCGATTGTCCCACACGTAGCACAAGGCGGCGGTGGGTAGCGCATGGCCGAGACTGCGACTGACCACCCTCAGTTTCACACGTTGCAACCAGGTCAACCGCGAGCGTGGCACATCGAAGAACACATAGACGCGCGCCGCGAAGTCGTCGCCGGATTTCTTCGACAGATCAGCTTGCGCGACGCTGTGGTCCACCTTCCAGCGCCAGCTCAGGGTAGTGGCCGCAAGGACATCCAGCTTGTGGGCAATGGCGCCAGAAGCATGGTTGGCATCAATGCTGAAGACGTCGCCGCTGACGTCTCTAACAATCGCCATTTTCGCCTTGGCATCATGCCGTGACATCACATGGGTCTTCCAGCCCGACGGCAGGGTCTGGCCTGGCGCCGCATCCGAAAATCGCAGCGTAATGGCCGCTGCCGACGCCGTCGCCGATACGGCCAGCAGCAACATCACCGACACCCATTTCATCGACGCACTCATCCGCGTCGCCATGCGTGATAGCGCGCCAGCCAGCCCAGTACGCGCTCTGGTGCGTGTGCCTTCTTCCAGTTGCCGGCCGCGTACTTGTTCGCCTCGGCCCACGTCGGATAAGCATGAATAGTGCCGAGAATCTTGTTCAAGCCCAGCCCGTAGCGCATCGCCAGCACGAATTCGGCGAGCATTTCGCCAGCGTGGGCACCGACAATGGTGGCGCCCAGAATGCGATCTTTACCTGGTACGGTCAGCACCTTGATGAAGCCGCTTGCGTAGTTTTCGGTAATCGCACGGTCGAGGTCATCCAGTTCATAGCGGGTAACCTCGTATGCGACGTCTTTCTCCTTCGCCTCGCGCTCGTTCAAGCCCACTCGCGCCACCTCCGGATCAACGAAGGTCACTGCCGGAATCACCGAATAGTCCACGCGGAAACGCTTGAACTGGCCGAACAACGAATTCACTGCGGCGTACCACGCCTGATGTGCTGCAGTGTGGGTGAATTGATACGGTCCGGCGACATCGCCACAAGCGTAGATGTTGGGATACAGCGTGGCCAGATACGCATCGGTTTCTACCGTGCGCTCAGCCGGAATGCCCAACTCCTCCAGACCGAAACCGGCCGTGCGCGGCTTGCGACCGACCGCCACCAGCAAGGTGTCGAAGGGCACGCGCACGCGCTCGCCAGCATGCTCACAGACCAGCACCTGACTGTCCTCGTCACGCTCAACCGCGACCGCCTTGTGCTCGGTGCGCACATCAACGCCGTCGGCGCTGAGTCGCTCGCGCACAAAGGCAGACACGTCATCGTCTTCCCGCACCAGCAGACGCTTGTGGTTCTGGATCTGGACGACCTGCGAACCCAGTCGCGCGAACGCCTGTGCCAGCTCGCACCCAATCGGCCCACCACCGAGCACCACCAATCGGGCCGGCTGTTCACGCAAGTGCCACAGCGTGTCCGAGGTGAGATAGCCTGACTCGGCCAATCCCGGCAGATCGGGCACCCGCGGCTCGGCGCCACTGGCAATGACAATGGCGCGCGTGGAAATGGGCTTGCCATCCACCTCCACTACCCATGGCGACACGATGCGGGCGTGCCCGCGCTGCACATCCACGCCCAGCGCTTGATAGCGTTCCACCGAATCATGCGGCGCCACCGTGGCAATCGCCTGCTGCACGCGTTCCATCACTGCGTGGAAATCCACGCCCACCTCGCCGACATTAACCCCAACCGCCTGGGAGCCGCGCGCCTGCGCTACCAGCTTCGCAGCATGGATCACCGCCTTCGACGGCACGCAACCGGTGTTGAGGCAGTCGCCGCCCATCTCGTGGGCTTCGACCAGGGTCACCTTCGCCCGCACCGTGGCGGCAATGTAGGCACTGACCAGGCCCGCGGAACCGGCGCCGATCACCACCAGGTTGCGCTCGAATTTTTTTGGTTTCGGCCAAGCGGCATACACTCGCCTGGCCTTCACCCGTGCCACCATCCAGCGTGCCAGCAGCGGGAACACGCCGAGCAATACAAACGAACCGATGATCCGCGGCGACAGTATTCCCGACAGCGAATCCAGGCTGGCCAGCTGGGTTCCGGCGTTCACGAAAACCATCGTCGCCGCCAGCATGCCAATCTGACTGACCCAGTAGAAAGTGCGAGCCGGCAACTTGGTCAGCCCCATCAGCAGGTTGACCACAAAGAACGGAATTACCGGCACCAGCCGCAATGTAAACAGATAAAGCGCGCCCTCACGCTGCATGCCCTCATTGACCGTGGTCAAACGCTTGCCGAAGCGCTGCTGCACGCTATCGCGCAGCACAAAGCGACTGGCCAGAAAGGCGAGCGTGGCGCCGATGCTGGAAGCGAACGACACCAGCACGGTGCCTTCGAGCAGGCCGAATACAGCGCCGGCGGCCAGTGTCAGCAGCGTGGCTGCCGGTAGCGAGAGCGCGGCAAACGCCACATAGACGAGGAAAAACCCGGCACCGAGCAACCACGGATGGGCTTGCCGATAGACGTCGAGATCCTGTTGACGGGCCTTCAGGGCGTCAAGCGTGAACTGGTGCTGCCAGCCCAGTGCGAAAAAAGCGATCACCGCACCGAGCAGACTGATGACGATCAGCCAGCGGATGGTCGTGGTGTTGATTTTCATAGGTACAAGGCCACTGAAACCGGAATACCAGATGAACCCAAGACCGCAACGCGCACGTTACGTCGCCTCGGGCAACGATGGCTCCAGGCGTCAGGCATTGGCGGTGGCGCGACCGAGGCCGCCGTATGTGACGCCGAGAACGGCACCCCGGATCAGGTGCACCACCAACGTCATCACCGGCGCCATCATGCCCACCATCATGGCGAACAAGCCAGCACCGGCCATCGGCATGGGGATCAGCAGCATCAGTGCCGAAAGCACGACGGTAGCGACAAAGCCGGCAATCATCGCGCGAATACACGTATTCATGACGTTTTCTTTGTGTCGTCGGTTCTGAGAGTCATGGCAGGTCTGCAGTTGCGCCCGTCAAAGTAGCGTCGACCGCTGCGGCGGCGATCAGTCCTTGAGATATTCCTGCACCATCTGGCGGCCGCGGTAGATACGGCTTTTCACCGCCTCGCGGGTGAGCAAGAGCAGGTCGGCAATCTCGCCGATCGAAAACTCCTCGAAATCCCGCAGAATGATTGCCTCGCGGTACTTCTCCGGCAGCGACTGGATCGCTGCGGCCAGATCCAGCCGCAGCCCGGGATGTTCGCTATAGGCAAACACCGGATGATCGGCCGGCGGCAGCTCCACCTCGCCGCGCATTGAACGCCACAAGCGGTGACACTCGCGCCGTACAATCGAAAACGTCCACGCTGGAAACGCCGCCACCGTGCGTAGCGCGCCGATGCGCCGGTAAATCAGCAGCAACGACTCCTGCACGGCATCATCGGCATCTACTCCGGCCGCGCACTGGGTGAGTGCAATCCTGCGCAGGTCAGGCCGGCAGGCTGCCAGCAGATGCTCCACCGCCATGATGTCACCCTGCCGTGCCGCCTCCACCATGATCGCGTCGTGTTGCATAAGCCACCTGGCCTGGTTTGTGCGGCGTCCCGCTGGACGCATGTGAGGGCTGTTATCCCATAGAGGCCGGCAAAGGCCCAAAGGATTCAACTTCCATGTGGCAACGGTAACTGACGAATGTGCTCAGCTGGTCACCTCGACAGGTCGACTTGCCTTGGGCCAGAACCGCTGAACCAGCCGATCCAGGGACAACGCCCCAGGTCCCCAGGCAATGATGGCCAGCAGCATCAGGCCCCAGACCTTGTGATCGACGAACGACGTGATGTTGAACAAGTCTGTCCAGAATCCGTGCGGCCACAAGTCTGGAAACGACGTGAACGCAACGATGTTGTAAATGAACAGAAGCAAGGCGAAGGGCCGGCCAAGCAAGCCGAAGGCAATGAACCACGGCACGATCAGCTCTACCCAGGTGCCGAGCACGGCTGCGACATCGGGTGACAGCAGCGGCACCTGATACATCACGTTGAACAGGAATTGCGTGCCAAACGGATCTTCGAGCTTGACCACCCCGGCGCGCCAGAACGCCAGCGCCACCCAGATCCGGAACAACAGCAGTACCACCGGTTCGAGGCCGGCCAAGCCCCGCGTCAGTCGCGCGTAGAAGCTCCCTGCACCAAGCATCAAACCTTTCACGGCGATATCTCCTCGTCGGTAAATGTCACAATCAGGCCCTGGGCAAGCAAGTCGCCCAGGCAGGATGCAAAATCGAATTCGTTGTCCACGCTGCAGGCAGCAGCGCGGGCGGTGGCCACATCGTGGCCGTCAGCCAGCAGCTCGACGCAGCGAAATGTGGCCGGAGCCAGTACGGCCATGGCCACTTCGACGCCATCGCGCCAGAGCAACACCTGTTCGCCCTCGTCAACTGGGGGCGCGGTCGCGGACGGCGCCAGGCACCATCGCCACAGCGTCATCACGGCATAGCGACTGCGCAGTAATTGCACGCTGGGGTGCAGCTGTACGTGCTGACGGTGGAACGCTGTTCCGGTCATTTCGACAGGAGTGTCGGTATCGATCGTGTCCGCATCGGCCGCCAGCACAGCCAACTGACGGCGCCATTCCAGCCGCGCGACATCCGGCAAATAGGGATAGCCGGCGAGCGAGGACAACGATGCCAGATAGTCGGCGAAGCCCGCGCCGAAACCCTGCAAGTTGCCTGAAGCCGACGGACGCGCATGGCGGTAACCACGGGCGGTCTGCTCGAAGAACGCAGCACCGACCAAAGCCAGCGCCGCCGGGTAGGCCGCGCGCAATGCCGCGCTCTGGATTTGATTGCAACTATGCCGGTAAATGCGCAGGCGCGCGGGCGGTTCCAGTCCATTGCCGGCGATCTCCTCGATCGGGCCGGCGTCGCTGTCATCGTAGAGCGCGTCCAGAAAGCGCCCTTGCAGTTCAGTCAGCGTGGGCGCGGTGTGCATCAAGCACCTCCCCGGCACGCGCCGCCTCGGCCAGCAGCACTTCAAGTTCGGGGATGTCCTGATCCCACTCGATCAACGTCGGGATGGGGCCGAACAGGCCGAGCGCCTGGTCGTACAACTCCCAGACCTTCTCATCGACCGGTCGGCTGTGGGTATCGATCAGCAGCGGCACCGCAAGCTCATCCTTGCGGGTAAACCCCGCCAGATGGATCTCCTTGACGGCCTCGCGCGGCATCGCGCGCAAATACACCTGCGGATCGAAGTTGTGATTGACGCTGTTGACGTAAATGTTGTTGACGTCGCAGAGCAAACCGCAGCCGCTGCGGCGTACCACGGCGGCGACGAAATCCCATTCGGTGTAATCGCCGGCCTTGAAGCGCAGATAGGTTGAAATGTTTTCGATCAGAATTTGGCGCTTCAATGCGTCCTGCGCTTCACTGATGCGCGCGACCATCAACGTCACCGCTTCTTCGGTGAACGGCATCGGCAGCAAGTCGTTGCTGTGACGCCCGCCAACTGCGCCCCAGCATAGATGTTCGGATACCAGTTCCGGTTGATACAGCGTTACCAGGGCAGCGAGCCGCGCAAGATGCGTCCGATCCAGACGATCAGCCGAACCCAGCGACAAACCGACGCCATGCAGACTGAGTGGATAGTCGGCACGGATCTGTTCCATCGCCGAGTGCATGCCACCACCGGCGGAGAACAGGTTTTCGCTGTGGGCTTCGAGCCAGGCAATCGGTGGCCGCTCGTGCAGCACGCGCGCTACGTGCGGCGCACGCAGGCCGATGCCGGCGGCAACCGGCATCGACGAGGTGGTCATGGCGAGTGCATGCGTCATGACCATTCGACTCAGCCCTTGGTCAGGCTGCCGCCAGCGATCTTCGTGCACAGCCCGGCGGGCATGGCGACAAAGGCCTGGGCGTCGTTGGCCGTGGCATCCTGACCTGCACAAGAATGGCCCGGTGACTGGCAGTCGTTCTTGAACGCAGCGTTGACGCCATAGCAGGTGGCGTACTTCATCTTCTTCATCATCGCCATGGTCTTGTCCATCTGCATCTTCTGCATCTGCGGGGTCATCTCCATCGGCGCTTGCGCCATGGCAACAGACGCTGCCGTAGCCATGCCCAGAGTGAGCGCACAGGCCAGCGCGGATTTGATCAATTTGTTGTTGTTCATGGCTATCTCCATTGTAGGGACCGGAAAGGTCCGGCATCCCATAGAGGTGCCGGGGAGCTGAAAGGATTCACCACTTGCGCATGCCCAAGGCTGAGCGCTGTCAACCGCGCGGTGAAAATTGGCGGTCATGCGGCAACGGCAAACATGCAGTCGGCGCCCGCCGAGTCAGCCCGGCACGCATTGCCCGGATACCGCCATGCGGCCATTGCCAGGTCTGCGCGCGTTGCGTCAAGCTGCGCCGATGAAAACGCGATCGGCACGCATCTGGTACTCGTTTCGCAGCCTGCCCGGCTGGGTACAGGTGTGGGTGGGCTGCGTGCTGATACCGGTCAACGTGATGCCATTCTTCCTGCTGGACACCTGGAGCGGCCGCGCAGGTGTGGCGGCCGCATTGTTGGTGGTGGCGACCAACGTGCCGATCATGTGGGCCGCCGCCGGCATGAGCCGGGCGATGTCGCTGCCGCATCTGCTGGCCTGGATTCCGCTGGAGATCGCACTGGCACTGCGCGTATCTGGTGCAGTCGGCAGCCTGCCACCGGCAACAACTGAGCTGGCGCTGGCGCTCGTCCTGTTGCTTGTCAACGGCATTTCGCTGGTGTTCGACACGATCGACTCATGGCGCTGGTGGCGAGGTCGGCGCGACGTACCTGCAAGTGCTGCGTGAAATTCACTTCACGTCAAACCCCAACCGACTCGCGCCACCACTGATTACCGCTACATGTCGAGTTTATTCTCGGCTGCGGGTGGGTACAGGTGCGACGACCGGCAACATCACTGCCGCCCGGCGCCAACCGGCTCGGCAACAGTCGTGGCGTGCGGCGCAACCGGGGCAGCCTGCTCATCCCGCAGCTCGCGCAGGAACTCAGGGAATTCCGGTGCCTGCGTCAGCAATCGGCCGGCCAGCGCACGCAGCGCATCGACCTGATCACGCTGCGGTGGAACGTGGTCGGCATCGCATTGAATCGCTCTCGTTCGGCGGGATCCCTGATCTGGTTGAAGGTCAGCACGGCAAAGTTCACGTCAACTTGTGGTGCTTCCGGCCCGCGCATGGCGTTGATGTGCTTTGCCCACATCAGGAAACCACTCCTGGCCAGCGCCGCGGTCTCGTTGTTGAGGATGCCCAGTGATGCATTTAAGGATGCGCTCAAGGTATCGGCCAGCCCTGGTCCGCGCCCCGTTCCGGACCACGGATAGGGCGCATAGACCTGGACGTTGGCGATGACCTCCAGCACATGGCGCACGCTCCGGCGCTGTACCGGCGTGAACGCGCCGGCCATGTCCGGTACGTTGCCGTACTGCGCCACCGGACTCATCATCGAGCCCCGCACGCCGAGATTGTTGGTGATACCGCCATGGACCAGGCGCAGGATCGGCATCTGCTGCGGATCGTTGTAGCGCGACAACGCCAGCGCGACGGCGTAACGGCGTAACGGCGCGACAGCAGGTCGTCATGCGCCAGCGATTGAGCCACCCACGGCTGCTGGCGTTGCGGGCAAGCGGAATAATTGCGCAGTGCCATCGGCGCGAACCGCCCGGGCACTGCGGCCGAGGCCATCACCGCGTTGGCTACCGGATAGGTCGACAGGTCCGAGCAGAGAAAGTCGAACTGCGGCTGGATGAAGAAAAACGTGGTCGCGTTGTTCAAGTTGCTGGCGTTGAGGATGACCATCGGCAGGCCGGCCGGCGACATGTCGGCGAGGGTCTTGCCATCCAGCAGCGTGCGGTTGAGGTAGGCCGCCACCAGATCGCTGCGGTTGTAGCGCCGGCTGGCAATCGCGAGCAGGTGCTCGGGACGGCGCAGCAAGCCGAGCAGCTCACCTTGCCAGTTGCGATACAGGAAGCGGTTGCGAAAGTCGTCGAAGATGCGGTCGCCGAACAGCCCGTAGTAGGCGGCGGTATAGCTGCCGGCGGACACCTAAGTGATGACATCGACCAGATCAAGCAACCGCGCAGATGGTTCGCCCGCGGGGACGGGGGTATCGCGCAGTTTTTCCAGCACACCATAACTGAAGGCCGCTGCGCGAGTGCCGCCGCCGGAAAACGCCAACACCCCGAAGGTATCGCGAGGGACATGTGGAAACCGGGTGCTGAACTCGTAGCGGTCCTGTACCCCGACTGGCTTGATCCGCGAATTCCACACGCGGGTGGCGCAACCGGCAAGCCCGCACAAGGCCACGCTCAGCAGGAGCCAGCCCGACCAGTGACGCCACAAGCTGTGGGCCAACGCCGGTTCACAGGCCACGGTCAGCATGTTCCCCTGCCCGGCTCAGATTCGTTTCATGGCTGCACGACCACGCCGTGCCAGAACACCACGTGCCCGCGAATCTCCGCCGCCGCCTTCGGCTCCGGGTAACACCAGGCCGCCGCAGGATTGACTTCCTCGCCGACGGTGACATCAAAATAGCTGGCGGTGCCCTCCACGGACACGTCGACTGCCGGGTGCTGACGCGCAAGTGTTCGCGCTTGAGCGACTCCGCAGGAAAATACTGATTACCCTCGACCTCGATGGTCTGATTGCCCTGGGTTATTACGTGGTGTTTCCAGATGGCACGCGATCGTGCGTGCAATGCGAATCAGCCCTTCGGTGTGCGACATCTCGGGTGCAGGCTGCAGCGTGCAGTTGAGGAGAATCGCCTTGGCAGCGCTGAAGTCGAGGTCGATGTCCGTCGTGACTTTGGTGCCTGGCATGGCTGTCTCCCATTGCGTGAGCCGCAGGAGAGCTGGCGCAGAGATACCTCCTGCACGGCAACTATCCTTCGTCTGGCCGGAACCGGCGGAAACACAACTTCCGTCAGATGCGGATGATCGCGTCATCGCTCCTTCAAGGAGGCGTGATTGCAGCAAAAGGATTCGTCGCCGCCGCGAGCTGCCGTTCGGTCTTGCTACGATGCTGAAAGCCCGCCTCGATCTGGATCAGTCCCCGTGACCACGTTTCTGCTCACTCATGAACCCGCGATTCGACTGGGCGCGTTTGCCGGCATTTTCTGCGTGATGGCGCTGTGGGAAGTGCTGGCACCAAAACGTCAGCAAACCATCGGGCGCTGGCGGCGTTGGCCCTCCAACCTGGGCATCGTCGTGCTGGACAGCGTGCTGGTGCGGCTGATAT
>JBDSWR010000069.1:0-25024 GCA_039926605.1 Rhodanobacter sp.
ATCAATGCGGCAAAGTCGACGCGAATATCGGCCGGCACCTGCGCGCCGTAACGCTCGGCGTCACGCATCTCTGCGTACAGGCGCGAAGTGCGGATCAGCGCCTTGGACGGCACGCATCCGATATTCAGGCAATTGCCACCGAGCAGATAGCGTTCGACCAGCGCCACTTTCTTGCCCAGCGCCGCGGCGGCCTGCGCGGCTACCAACCCGGTAGTGCCACCGCCGACCACGACCAGATCGTAGCAAGTGGCGGGTGTCGGGTTGTGCCAATCGGGCGGTCGCACGTGGCTCAGTCGCTCGCGCTCGGCCGCGTCATTGGGTGCGGTCGATGACATGCGCGGACGCTCGATCAATGGCTCGATGGGCTCAGTCGTGGCCATGGCTACAACCACCCGCCGCGGAAGCCGGCACGCTGCAGACCGGTGCGAATGACCGGGCAATTACGCAGCAAGCGCCAGATCAACTCACTGCGATGGTTTTCGATCATCATCAATACGATGCCTTGATCCAGCCCGAAATAGCCGGGCGAAATCCATGCCGGACCAGCATCCACTGCGAGGCTGGGATTGAAGCTGCTGGCGTATTGGCCGCCGAACAACATTTCCGGATAGCTCCGCAGCATGCTCCGCGCAGCGCGCAATGTGACTTCAGGCGCAAACGGCAGCGACGCCAACGCGGCCCAGCCACTGAGGGTGCCGTCGTCCGGACCGTAGGGCACCCCGCGCGCGGCGTAACCGAACAGACGTCGGTGCTGGTCAGCCAACGCGGGTGGCGCTTCGCTCGGACCATCGCACGCAGTCAAGCCCCAACAATCCTCGGCGTAGCCACGAAAGTTGTGCGGATTGCGCCGCGCATATTCGCGCTGCACCTCGGTCGCGCGCCGGCTGTTTTCAAAGTAATCGCAGTGCTTCTCGCGCATGAAGGTGTCACGAATGCCGCGAAAGTCGATCCAGGCATGCGAGAACTGATGAATGAACAACGGTCCGGCATACAGGAAGTCGATGTCGTACAGGTTTTCCCACTGATAGGTCGCAGTCCACGCCGCGTACTGGTCGAGTTGCATGGGGTGCGTCGGCGAGCCCAGAGCGAGGACATACAACACCAGGCCTTCGTTGTATCCGTCCCATCCATAATTCAGAAAACCACATTCCGGTTTCCAGCCCTGGCGCAACGTCGGCTGACCACCTTGCGCCCAGCACCAATCGACGCGTTGATACAACACGTCGACCACCGCACGCAGTTCGATTTCGTCGTCCTGGTCAGCATCGAAGTAGCTCGCGGCGGTCAGCGCCCCAGCCAACAGCAAGGCCGTGTCTATCATCGACAACTCGGACTGCCACACCCGCGCGCCGCTGTGCATGTCCAGGAAGTGGTAATAGAAACCCTTGTAACCAGTTGCCTGCGGGGTGCCACTCTGATCGCTGTCGCGAAAGAAGCGCAACGCAACCAGGCTGCGCGCAACCGCATCGGCACGCGTCATCCAGCCGCGTTCCACCGCGACCGGGTAGGCCGACAATGCAAAGCCGACCACCGCGATGCTGCAAGGTGAACCTTCGCGCGTGGTGTCCGCCAGCAATCCGTTTGCCGGATTGAACACCTGCAGGAAATAACCGAACGCCGCGCGCTGCAGATGGTCGAGCAACGCGTCATCGCCAAGCGCAAGTAGCTGCTCTGGCTGCGACTGCACCGTCTCACAGCACGCATTCACAGACACGCGACCGCAGGCTGCCGACTGCCGCCAATCAGCAGCGTACGCGAGCGCGTGCCTGGTCGCTCCGCGCCGCACCGACGCACGCTTCCCGGCGCACTCTTGCTTGATGCCGACCGCAAGATGTACCCGAACGCCACTTCCGCTTCAGCTTTCATCGTTGGTCCCATCGCCTGCGTTCTCCTGCCGGGTGCTTGCCAGTACGCCACGCCATCAGCGGCGCGCTTGGGGCTGGGCGTCCAGCCAGCCACCGGAAAACCCGGCGCGGCGCAGGCCCGCTACTACAGGCTGACAGCTACGCAGCAACTTCCACAACATGCCGCTGCGATGGTTCTCCACTATCAGCAATACCGGGCCGATATTCAAGCCGAAGAAATATGGTGAGACCCAGCCACTCAACTCCTGACCCGGCTTGTCAACGTAGGTTTGGTTGAAGCTCGCCTTGAATCCATACGGATGCTCATCGTCCAGTTGCAGCGTCTGGATGAAATGATGCACGGTCGGCAATACCACCTCGGGCGCAAATGGCAGCGACGCCACGACGACCCAGGGGGCCAGGGTGCCGTCATCGAGGTCGTACGGCGCGCCGCGACCGACGTAGTCGTAGAACTGGCGTTGGACCCCGTCAATTTTCACCGTCGCCGGACCAGGGCCGTCGCTGGCCGTGATGCCGAAGCAATGTTCGTTGTAACCCTTGAAACCCAGCGGATTGTCGATTGCATAGCGCTGCTGAATCAGCGTAGCGCGACGAGTGTTCTCGAAATAATCGATGCCCTTGCTGCGCATGAATGCGTCCTGGATACCGCGCAGATCCAGCCACGCTTGCGACAACTGATGGGTGAACAACGGGCCACAATAGAGGTAGTCGAGGTCGTAGCAGTGCTTCCACTCATAAGTGGACGCCCAGGCGGTGTAGGCGGCCGCTGCAACCGGATGGGTCGGCGAACCCAGCGCCAAAATATACAGCAGCAAGCCCTCGTCATACCCCTGCCACCGATGCGGGATGAAACCACTTTCCGGATGCCAGCCATGGCCGATGGTGCCATCGTCGGCCTGTGCCCACGACCACTCGGCACGCTCATACAGGAACCGGGCAAGATCGCGCACCTCCCGCTGCGCCGGCGCATCGCTGGTGAAATACGCCGCCGCTGTCAGCATGCCGGCAAACAGCAAGGCGCTGTCCACCGTGGACAACTCGCAGCGCCAGGCGCGCCGGCCCGTCTGCATGTCGAGGAAGTGATAGTAGAAGCCGCGATACCCGGTTGCGTCCGGCTCGCGTCCTTGTGGACTGTCGCGAAAAAAGTGCAACGTGGTCAGCGTGCGCTGCAACGCGGCGTCGTGCGTCAGCAGACCGCGCTCGACCGCGACCGGATAACTGCTCAAGGCCAATCCGGTCGCGGCGATGCTGGAAGGCCAGTTCGGCGCCGTTTTATCCGCCACCAGGCCATTCTTCAGGTTGGTTTCGTACTGAAAATAAGCGAACGCCTTGGTCTGCAAATGTTGCAAAAGCGCATCGCCCGACAACGGCTGGCTGGGTGGGTACTCAAGCATTGGGTCGTCGTGATTTGTCGTGGGGGAAAGGGCGCGCACGTGCCACGGAGCACGCTGGGCTGGTACTGATCGATGCTGTGACTATCCTACCGCGCCATTTGCGCCAACGCAGGTCAACGTCGGCAAACCCAGCGCCGACAGGAGCGATCAAGTTCCGTTGACACCATCCAGGCACGGATGAGCGCATGCTGGAGGTTACGTTCTGACGCGAAAGGGTTTCGTTCATGGCATTCAGTACTCCGCACCCCGTCGACGCACCGCAACACGGTCTGCTTTCGAACAGCAACTACAGCGTCCTGCTCGACGCCAACGGCTCGGGATACAGCCACTGGGGCGACTTGGCGGTGACACGGTGGCGGGAAGACCCGACCAGCGATCCATGGGGCTGCTACCTGGTGCTGCGCGATGAGGAAAGCAGCGCGGTATGGGGGGCGACTTCCCAGCCATTCGGTACGCACACGCCGGATGACGCCGTGGATTTCACGCCCGGCCGCGTCAGCTTCAGCCGGCGCCACCACAGCGTGCACAGCGTGTTGGAGATTGCCGTCGCCGCGGACACCGACGTGGAATTGCGTCGACTTACCGTGAGCAATCACGGGGACCACACGCGCACGTTGTCGCTGACTACCTATGCCGAATTGGTACTCGGCCCGATCGGCGCAGACAATGCCCATCCGGCGTTCTCCAAGATGTTCGTGCAAACCGAGTGGGACCCTACGCACGCGTTGTTGCTGGCCACGCGCCGGCGCCGCGACAACAGCGAAACGCACATATGGGCAGCCCACGCGCTGCAAGTGCTCGGGCGACCGGTCAACGGTGATTGCAGCTACGAGACCGATCGCGCGCACTGGCTCGGCCGCGGTCGCACATTGCGCGATGCGCAAGCGCTGCTGCCAGGGTCCAGGCTGAGCAACACCGTTGGCTGTGTACTCGACCCGATATTCTCCCTGCGCCAGCATTTCACGCTGGCACCGCGGGAAAGCGTGACCTTGCTGCTGTGGACGCGCGTTGCCGACAGCCGCGATGGTGCGCTGGCACTGGCGGCACAACTGGCCAACGGCGACGCGGCGACGCAATTGTTCGACGGCGCCATGACCTATGCCCGCGACACGCAACAACACGCTGGCATCGACGCGGCATTGGCCACGCGCTGCGGGCATTGGCTACGTGCGCTGGTCAGCAGCGACGCCACCCAGCGCGCACCTACCGCGGATTTGACACGCGGCCACGGCGGCGCACCGACGCTTTGGGCTGCCGGTATTTCCGGTGATCGTCCCATCATTCTGGTGTGTTTGCGCGACGGCAGCGCATTGACGCACGTGCAGGACTTGCTGCGCGCGCAGCACCATTGGCAACAGCAGCACTTTGCGGTTGATGTGGTGTTGTTGAACCGCGCCAAAGGAGCGGCGGCAGATGCAGTGGACGCGGCGCTTGCCCCCCTCCTGGACGCACAGCACGCGCTGTTGACCCAGAACGCGAAGGCACCCAAGGCCGAATTGTTCGCACTGCGCGAAGACGCCATCGACGCCGGCCTGTGTGCCGGCCTGCTGACGGTCGCCCGCGTGGTACTCAACCCCGATGCAGCGGCGCCAACGTCCACCGTGCACAACACGGCCCAGAGCACTGCAGCGGATGCATCGGCGCCCGTCTGCGCAACCGTCGCGGCTGGCGCCGTGCCCGCTGCACCGTCCAACGCCCTCGAGTTCGCCAACGGTAGCGGCGGCTTCGCGGACAACGGCCGCAGCTATCGCGTCATCCTGAAAGACGGCCAATCTACCCCGGCACCATGGATCAACGTCATAGCCAACCCAGCCTTCGGGTTTCTGGTTTCGGCCGAAGGCAGCGGCTATACGTGGTCTTTTAACAGTCAGCAAAATCCACTAACTCCCTGGCCGAATGATGCGGTCAGCGACACCCCGCACGAGGTGCTGTATCTGCGCGACGAAGACACCGGCGTGCTGTGGAGTGCCACCGCGCTGCCCATTCGGGTGCCAGGTGCCACGTACACGACCACGCACGGCAAAGGCTGGACGCGCTTCGTTCACAGCGCGCACGAGATCGCGCTGGAGCTGACGCAGTGCGTGCCGACCGACGACCCGATCAAACTCTCGCGCCTGCGCCTGTGCAACCGCTCGCCACGGGTGCGCAACCTCGCCATCACCGGCTATGTCGAGTGGGCACTGGGCGCAATCGGCACGACGCCGGCACCGTTCGTGATCACCGCACGCGACGATGCCACCGGCGCACTGTTTGCGCGCAACCCGTGGCGCGGCGATTTTGCCGAGCGTGTCGCGTTCATCGACCTGGGCGGGCTGCAGCACTCGATGAGTGGCGATCGGCTGGAGCTGCTGGGTGCACTGGGAAACGTCGCGCAACCGGCGGCGCTGCACGCCGCCACACCGTTGTCCGGGAAACTGGGTGCCGGACTCGATCCGTGCGGCGCGTTGCAGACACGCATCGAACTGCCGCCGCACACGCAGATCGACATCGTGTTTGCTCTGGGCGATGCCGCCGATGCCGCGGCGGCGCAAGCGCTGGTCAGAAAGTACCGGGGCATCGATTTTGACGCCGTGCTGGCTGGCGTAGCTGCGCAATGGGACCGCGTGCTCGACACGGTGCAGGTGCATACACCGGATCGCGCACTGGACATCCTGCTCAACGACTGGCTGTTGTATCAGGTCACCTGTTGCCGGCTGTGGGCGCGCACGGCGGGCTATCAGGCCAGCGGTGCTTACGGCTATCGCGACCAGTTGCAGGACGTGATGGCGTTGTGCGTGACACGTCCGGATCTGGCGCACGAGCACTTGTTGCGTGCCGCCGGCCGACAGTTTGCCGAAGGCGATGTGCAGCACTGGTGGCTGCCGCCGGACGGGCAGGGCATCCGCACGCAGATTCGCGATGATCGCATCTGGCTGGCGTATGTCGCGGCGCACTACGTGACCGTGACCGGCGACGACGCAGTGCTGGATGAAACCCGACCGTTTCTCACGGGACCCGCCATCGCCAAGGGCGCCACCGACGCCTTCTTCCAGCCCGGCACGGGCGACGATCCCATAAGCGTCTACGAACATTGTGCGCGGGGGCTGGATTCCAGCCTGACCACCGGCGCGCATGGCCTGCCGCTGGTGGGTACTGGCGACTGGAACGACGGCATGAACAAGGTAGGCGTCGAGGGCCGCGGCGAAAGCAGTTGGCTGGGCTGGTTCCTGCTGGCAACCATTGCCGCGTTCGCACCGCAGGCCACGCAGCGTGGCGAAGGCGAGCGCGCACAGCGCTGGCTCGATTACGCGGCGACCATGCGCGGCGCGCTGGAGCAGGCTTGGGACGGTCAATGGTATCGCCGTGGTTACTACGACGACGGCACGCCGCTGGGTTCGAGTCAAAGCAAGGAGTGCTGGATCGATACCATCGCCCAGTCATGGAGCTTGCTGACCGGAGGGCCGCACCCGCCACGTGCCGCACAGGCCATGGCGGCGGTCGACCGCCTGCTGGTGGATCACCCGCACCAGGTGGCGCGCCTGTTCACGCCACCGTTTGATCACGCCGAGGAGAACCCGGGCTACATCAAGGGCTACCCACCGGGTGTACGCGAGAACGGCGGGCAATACACCCATGGCGCCACGTGGTCGGTGTTTGCCTGGGCGCAACTGGGTGATGGTGAACGTGCCGCGGACATGTTCAACATCCTCAACCCCATCCGCCATGCCGACAGTGCACAGGCGGTACAGCGCTACAAGGTGGAGCCGTACGTGGCATGCGCAGACGTCTATTCCATCGCGCCGCATATTGGTCGCGGTGGGTGGACGTGGTACACGGGTTCAGCGGCGTGGTTGTATCGCGCCGGACTGGAAGCATTGCTCGGCTTCCATCTGCGTGGCAACCATCTGCGCATCGACCCATGTATCCCCAAGGCCTGGCCAGGATTCACCCTGACTTATCAGCACCGTGGGCAGCACCCTGCCACGCCTTACACAATTGAAGTGGAAAACTCGCGCGGCGTATGCACGGGAGTCACCGGCATTGCACTGGACGGCCAGTCGCTGGAACCGAGCGCTGATATAGCGTTGGCCGATGATGGCATCGCGCACACGCTGCGCATCACCATGGGCTGAAGCGCAGCACTGGGACACGTCGCCGATGCACGCAGCCGCGTTGCCACTGGGCCGGTGCCGGGAGGCCGGTGCTTCCACCTGCGGCGGCAGCGGGAACACGACCGTCGCCGCGTTCACATGGGCGAAATCTCGCGCGCGTATCCTGCCGGACACGACACGCTGACCGCCGTCCGCGCCGCAGCATGACAGCGGGACGCGAACTGCATTGAACGCGCAAAGGGACCGACGGGCATGGCCAGCCACGAATTTCACGCTGCGGTCGACGCACTCGCCACGGACGGCTGGTGCGTGCTGCCAAACTGGTTGACATTGGCACAGACCCAGGCCCTGTACGACGAGTGCGCACAGTTGTACACGACCCGGCAGTTTCACCCGGCCCGGGTTGGCTTGGAACGTACGGCGTCGCTGTTGCGCACCGACCGCACACACTGGTTCGTACCGGACTCGTTGACGACGCCACAACAAGTATTTTCCCGGCGCCTGGACGCGCTGCGAAGCGTGCTCAATCGCCGCCTGATGCTGGGGCTCGTGGACAGCGAGGCGCACTACGCGGCCTACCCTCCCGGCGGCGGCTACGCGCGCCATCGCGACTGCCTGCGCGATAGCGATGCACGTGTGGTATCTGCCGTGTTCTACTTGAATCCCGCATGGCACGACAGCGACGGTGGCGCGCTGCGCCTGTACTTGCCGCGCGGCCACCACGACATCGCGCCCCAAGGCGGCACCCTGGCACTGTTTCTGTCCGCGCAGTTCGACCACGAAGTATTACCGCCGGCGCGGACCCGTTTCAGTATCGCCTGCTGGTTGCGCCAGCGTCAGCTGCCGGCCGAGGCAATGCGCTGAGACGGGCGGGCCGCGTCTCGTAAATGCCGACCGCGGTTATCAGTGAAACGGCCAGAAGACAGGTATCAGCCACATCGACAACGCGCAGAAAATTGCAATCAGCGGGACACCCACCTTCATGAAGTCGGTGAAGCGGTAACCGCCCGCGTAATACACCATGGTATTGGTCGGATAGCCGACCGGCGTGGCAAACGACGTCGACGCGGCAAACGCCACCGCCACGATGAACGGCTGCGCATTGGCGTTCATCGCGTGCGCCACCGAGACCGCGATGCCCATCATCAGCACCACCGACGGGTTATGTCCCATCAACTCAGTCATCGTGGCGGTCATCAGGTACACCAGCAGCAACGCGGCCATCGGGCCGTGATCGCCGACCAGCCGCATACCCAGTTCGACCACCGTTCCCGACAGACCGGTCTTTTCAATCGCGATGCCCAACGGCAGGATCGCACCCAACAGAATGATGACCTTCCAGTCGATACCCGCGTAGACGTCCTTGCGGCCAAAGCACCCGGACAGCGCCATCGCCAGTACGCCCAGGATCGCGGCAATGGGAATGGACAACAGATGCAGCCCGGCAGTCGCCACCACCGCGACCATGATCAGCACGGCCAGGATCGCCCGGCGGGGTGTGCGTGGGCGCTCCTCGCGTTCGGTAAGCACCACCAGACCTTCATCGCTGCGCAACTGCGGCACGATCGCCTCGTCCACCAGCACCAACAGCACGTCGCCCACGGCCAGGCTGACCTCGCTGAGCTTGTCGCGCAAGATCTGTCCGCGTCGATGGATTGCCAATACGGTGGCGTCGTAGCGCCATTTGAGCTCGGTCTCTGCCAGTTGCTGGCCTTCGCTGGAGCTGGCTGGCGCCACCATGATCTCGGCCAGCACCCGCGGGTGATCCTTGTCCTGCGCGTAGCGCCGCTGTGGTGCGTGGCTCAGGCCGGCCCGGCGCTGGAACTCTTCGATCTTGCCCCAGTCACCACGTACCAACAACACGTCGCCCACGGCAAGTTCCTGCGACCGCGGAGACCACATGCGGCGCTCGCCACGCAGCAGTTCCAGCGGGTACACGCCGTAACGCTCACCCAGACTGGCCTCGGCGATACTCTTCCCAATCAGACTGGATTCCGCGTCCACCCGCAGCTCGGTCACGTACTTGCCGATATCGGTCTGCTGCGGCAGGCCCACATCCACCTGCTTGGGCAACAGCCACCGCCCGACCAGCATCATGTAGGCAATGCCGACGACGGCCAGCACCGCGCCCATGGCGGTGAACTCGAACATGCCAAATCCGGCCAGCCCGTGCCCGCGCGCAATGGAATCGACAAGCAGGTTGGAGGAGGTACCAATCAATGTGCACACACCGCCCATCTGCGCGGCAAACGCCATCGGCATCAATACTCGCGCAGGTGAAGTGCCCGTACGCTGGCAGACGCGTAGCGCGAGCGGCAGAAACGTGGCCACCAACGCGATATTCGTGACGAACGCGCTCAGCGGCGCGATCACCAGCATCGTCGCCAACGTCAACAGCCATGGATAACGGATGCGCGAGAGCAGACGAATCAACGGTTCCAGCGCGCCGGAGCGATCAATGCCCATGCTCAACACCAGCATCGCCGCCACCGCCACGGTGGCCTCGTTGCTGAAACCGGACAGGGCCTCCACCGGGCTGATGATGCCCAGGATAACCAGCGCACCCAGCGTCAACAGCGCGACGAGGTCAATGCGCACCTTTTCGCTCACGAACAGCGCCATCGCACCCACCACGACGGCAACAGTCGCCCAAGCCTGCCAGCTCATCGCGTGGTCCGCGGGCCGACAGGGCGAGAGAACATCATCGGGGGCGACAAAGCAGGCATCGGCGCACATGATAACGGGCTTGCGCAGGAGCGGCGTGTCCAGCCCGCGCGGAGCCAACAAATTGGGCACGAGTGACCTGCACACCGGATGGTGCCTGCGCATCGTGCTGGTGCCTTCTCAGCACACAGGTGGTTGACCATGCACGAGCCCGCTTCCGCTGTTCGCGACGCCGTCCGCAAGCCGACGGTCGCGCTCGCGCTCGGTTCTGGCGGAGCCAAGGGTTTGGCGCACATTGGCGTCATCGAGGAACTCGAAGCCCAGGGTTTCGAGATCGTGGCGATCGCCGGCAGCTCGATGGGAGCATTGGTTGGCGGCATCCATGCCATGGGCAAGCTGGCGGTTTACCGCGATTGGGCGTGCAGCCTGGCGCGCCTGGACGTGCTGCGCCTGGCGGACTGGACCCTCAGCGGCGGCGGCTTCATCAAGGGCGAGCGCATCATGAACACGCTGCGGCATTTGACTGGTGACGTGCGGATAGAGGATTTGCCGATCACCTACACCGCGGTTGCGACCGATCTGGATCGAGGCCGCGAAGTGTGGCTGACGCATGGTTCACTGTTTCATGCGATCCGTGCGTCGACCGCATTGCCCACCGTGTTTCGGCCCTTCGAGCTGGATGGCCAACGCCTGGTCGATGGGGCGCTGCTCAACCCGGTGCCGGTCACGCCGCTGATCCGCGAGCGCGCCGATTACCTGCTGGCGGTCAGTCTGGACGGTCCGGCGACGCAGAGTACGGCCGTGGCACCGGAGGTTCCGTTGGCGGCCTCGGACCGCACTTACCGTGACCGCGTTGAGGACTTTGTCACGCATCTGGTGCCACACGGGGCAACCCACGTGCGCGCTCAAGGCACGTTTGAGCTGCTCAACCAGTCGATCGACCTGATGCAATCGCATTTGTCGCGCCTGCGGCTGGCGGTGTACGAGCCGGATCTGCTGATCCAGTTGCCACGGGACATGGCCAACGTGTACGAGTTCTATCGCGCCCACGAGTTGATTGAACGCGGTCGCGAGCAGGCGCGCAGCGTGTTGGCGCAATGGTCGCGCGGAGCGCCGCCAACGCGCACAGCGTAGCTGGCGGCATAGGCCGTTGGCTTAGTGTGCACCATGCGTGTGCAACCAGTTTTCCATGTACATCTTCAGCGCCACCGCGTTGTTGTGCTCCTCGTCATGTGCACCGAACAGCAACGTGACGGGATGTCGGGTGGAGCGCTGCGCCAGTGGTTGCCAAACCTCGGCAGCGGCATCGAGTTCGGCAGCGTAACGCTGGCGAAACCCGTCCCACAGTGCGGGATCGTGGCCAAACCATTTGCGCAGCTCGGTGGACGGGGCCAAATCCTTGGCCCATACGTCAAACGGCACCGCTTCCTTCTTCAGCCCGCGCGGCCACAGCCGATCGAGCAACACCCGGTAGCCGTCTGAGTCGGCGGCTGGTTCATACACACGTTTGGTGACAATGCTCATGGCAGTCTCCCAAGGCTGGGGTCACCAGCATACGACCGCGCAGGCATGGGGGCGTAAGCCGCGGTCCGCCATTGGCTGCAGGCCACGCGATCGCCACGGATGCACTACAGCTCGTCGACCTGCGTCACCTTGGCGCGACGCATCAGCCACGCCACCCCACGCAAGTCGGCCAGGCCGACCCACAGACGATCCAGCATCCCGTACTTGGATACGCCAGCCGTGCGCGGACGATGGCCCACCGGCACACTTTGGCAGGCAAAGCCGGCACGCTTGACGAGCGCCGGCAGATAACGATGCATGTGATCGAAATACGGCAGACGCAAGAACACCTCGCGCTCGAACAGTTTCAGGCCACAACCGGTATCCGGCGTGGCGTCGCGCAGCATCCGGGAACGCACGGCATTGGCGATTTTTGACGATATCCGCTTGTTGAAGCTGTCACGCCGGGTCGTGCGCCAGCCGGCAAACAGGCGCACGTCAGCGCTTGCCTCCGCACGTGCGGCAAGCAGTTTGTTGATATCCGCCGGGTCGTTCTGACCGTCACCATCCAGTGTCGCGATCCACGCTGCGTTGGCAGCGCGCACACCATTCCACACCGCCGTGCTTTGTCCACTGCGCACGACGTGATGCAATACGCGCAGTTCCGGGTGCAACGCTTTCTGCGCGACGAGTACCGCGCGGCTGTCGTCGCTGGAGTCGTCGTCGACGTAGATGACCTCGAACGCGACACGACCGCGCAGCGCGGCTGCGATTTCAGCCAGCAGGGGCGGAATGTTGTCGCGCTCGTTGAACACGGGGACGACGACGGATAGTTCCAGCATGGAGCACGCCTTTCAGCAGAACGGATGCTGCGCGCGGCGCTGCACCGGCACAGTTTAACGCCTGTCGCCACCCTGCGCCTCCGGCGTGGGGCCACTGCGCACCCAGGCGCGCGTCAACTTTGGCTACGCGTAGAGCGGGCACTGTGCGCCGAAGTTTGCGCGCGACGTCCTCCGGCCCATGAAAAACGGCAGTCACTGCTTCGCCGCGCAGCGCTCAGCGAATCTTTTCGAGAATGCCTTCAAGCTCGTCGTTGCTGTGGTAATGGATGACCAGTTTGCCGCGGCCACCGCGGCCCTGTGCCAGTTCCACGCGCGTGGCCAAAAGCTCGCCCAGTTCGCGCTCCAGCGTGGTGACATTGGGGTCACGTTTGCCGGCTGAGCGCACCTTGCCATGAGGCGCGGCGCCGGCGCGACGAGCGGCCTCCTCCAACTCGCGCACGGTCCAGCCGTTGCGCGCCGCTTCCAGCGCCAACGCTTCGGCCGCAGCTTCGGGCAGCGTCAGCAGGCAGCGCGCGTGGCCCATTTCCAGGGCGCCCTCGTCGAGCAGTTTCTTGATCGACTCCGGCAGTTCGGTCAGGCGCAGCATGTTTGATACCGAGGCGCGCGAGCGCCCGACCGCATCGGCAGCCTGCTGGTGAGTAAGGTTGAAATCACTGATCAGCCGTTTCAGCGCGTCGGCCTCTTCCAGCGGGGTGAGATCCTCGCGCTGGATGTTTTCGATCAACGCCATCGCCGGCACGGCGGCCTCGGACACCTTCTTGACCAGCGCCGGTATTTCGGCCAGTTCAGCCCGTTGCGCTGCGCGCCAACGGCGTTCGCCGGCGATCAGTTCGTAGCTGTGCTTGCCGTTCTCGCGCACAACGACCGGCTGGATCAGGCCCTGTGCCTTGATCGAGGCGGCCAGCTCGTCCAGCGCCTGATCGTTCCAGTGGCGGCGCGGCTGGTATTTCCCCGGCTCGATCTGCTGGATCGGCAGCAGGCGCAGTTCACCGTCCTGGGCGCTGCCTGCCGGCGCATCGCCGTCACCGCCGAGCAAGGCGTCCAGCCCACGTCCCAAGCCTCGTTTCTTTGCAGCGGCCATGCTTATTCCTGATGGTTGGCGGTGGGCGCCTGGAGCTTCGCACCCGGATCGTCATGCGTCGGCGGAGTCGGAGTTTCGGCGCCGGCGCCAGCTTGCGTAGTGCGCTCGCGCCGGATCATTTCACCTGCCAATCCAGTGTAGGCAATCGCGCCGCGCGAACTTCGATCGTACAGATGAATCGGCTGACCATAACTCGGCGCTTCGGCCAGACGCACGTTGCGCGGAATGATCGAACGCAGCACCTTGTCGCCGAAATGCTGGACCAGTTGTGCCGAGACTTCGTTGCCAAGGTTGTTGCGCACGTCATACATGGTACGCAGCAAGCCCTCGATTTGCAGCCTGGGATTCAGCCGATGACGTACCGCCTTGACCGTTTCCAGCAAGCTGGACAGACCCTCCAGCGCAAAGTATTCACACTGCACCGGGATCAGCACTCCGTCAGCCGCAGTCAATGCGTTCAAGGTGAGCAGATTCAGCGACGGCGGGCAATCGACCAGAATCGTGTCGTAGGCGTCGGCCACGGGTGCCAGTTGTTCCTTCAGCCGATGTTCGCGCGCCAGCGCGTCCATCAGCTTGAGCTCGGCGGCGGTGAGATCGGAGCCACCGGGCAGCAGGTCGAAATGGGCAGCCGTGGTCACAATGGCTGTGCTGATCGGCACCTCTTCCAGCAGAACAGCGCAAGCGTTCGGTGAAGCGTCGCGCTTGTTGATTCCTGAAGCCATGGTCGCGTTGCCCTGTGGATCCAGATCCACCAGCAACACTCTGCGCTTGGCCGCCGCCAAGGCGGCTGCCAGATTGACGGCAGTGGTGGTCTTGCCGACGCCGCCTTTCTGATTGGCGACAGCGATGATGCGGGCCATGGCGGGGTGATTACCGTGCGCGGGAGAACGCTAGATTACCATCGCCGGCGGCTCGCCCCGGCTTCGGTCGTGCACACGCGCCAGTACCAGCAGATGACGCTCGGCATCCAGTCCGGGGATGCTCAGGGCGTGCATGGAGCGCAGGATGAAGCCCGATGGCAACGCGTCGAGTTCGGCATCCGGGGTGCGGCCCTTCATCGCCAGCCATACGCCACCGGGTGCCAACAGGTGGCCACCCCAGGTGAGCATGTCGGCAAGGCTGGCAAACGCGCGGCTGGTGATGCAGTCAAATTGCCCCGTCACGGTTTCCACGCGGTCCTGCACCGCGCTCACGCGTTCCAGTTTCAGCGTGCGGATGGCTTCGCGCAGAAAGCGCACTTTTTTGCCATTGGAGTCAACCAGCAACACGTTGCGCTGCGGCGCGGCGAGCGCCAGCGGAATCCCCGGCAGGCCTGGTCCGGTACCCAGATCGGCCAGCGTCGCGCCCTGCACGTACGGCGCGATGGCAAGGGAGTCAAGCAGATGACGAGTGATCATCTCGCCCGGATCACGCACCGCGGTGAGGTTGTAGGTGGCGTTCCAGCGTTCCAGCAGCGCCTGATAGTCGAGCAATCGGGCAACCGCGGTGTCAGGCAACGACAGCCCCATCTGGTCGATGCCACGACACAAGGTGGCGTGCAGGCTGTCGCGATCCGTCATGTGGTGCCCGTGCATCCGCAAAGCGGCAAGTATCGAAGCTCTGCCGACTCAGTACCAGCGGCCACCACAAGAAAGCCCGCCAAAGCGGGCTGCACACCTTCGTGGGGACAACGCCCGCGGTTCCCGCTGCGCCGAGCGCACGCCACTTGCAATGGCTTATCAGCTCAGGACGCTTCGAGATCGACCCGGGTGACCATCATGCCGCGCTGGCGCAGGCTGTGATTGAGCTGCTGTTTCACCCGCCGTCCCAGATCGTGACGGTTGCTGCGCGCGGTGGCCGGCTCGGTATGCAGCGCATCGAGTGCACCACGACGAATCAACTGTTCCATCTCGCCCATTACCGCGTCTGCACGCTCCGGCTCCAGCACCTGCCAATACACCGTGCCGCGCAGCGCAGGTGCGTCCGCCGCCGGTTCATCGAAGCGCAAAGTCTGGCCACTCAAGTCGATGCGGTGGGCGATCCGGTCCAGTCCCGGCACGATCAAGTGCAACCCGGGCTGCAACAGCCGGAGCGGATGATCACCGCGGTGCAGACTGTAAACATGACCATCCGGCACACGCTTCAACGCCACCGCAGTGACAAGCAAAGCGAAAAGCACAGTGATAGTGAGGATCGTCATGATGGGAAACAGTGAGTTAGCGAATGTTTATAAAGAAATGGCGAGCTATGGGATGCAGAATCATGTATGTGCTTGACTTAATCCTAAATTAACAATATTCGGCGGCGGCGTCCATACCCCGTGGCTGGAAGTGTGACGGACCGTTCATATATGTCTGACAACAAGTGTCCCGCCGCCTCCACGCCGTGGCGTCGGTTAGGCTTCAGTAACCGCGAAGCACACTGTGTGCCAAGTAAGCGCTGTTGCAGCAAACTCGCAGAATTGGCAGCGCCCCGGACGACGGCGCTGACCGGACGGGAACACGACGCCCGCGCTGGGCGTGTTCGCGGGAGCCTGTTGCATATGGACTCCAGCCTGCCATCCGGCGCCACGCGATCGGTCACGCCGTGGCCAAGAGCTTGGCGCCGCGAGTCATTGCCATGCCGCTACGCCGACGCGCCGAAATGACGCCCTGTGGCAGTCGCGTCCCTTTTCAGAACCTGCCCGCGCGAAAGTCGGCCATGGCCTGCTGGATCTGTGCAGGTGTATTCATCACGAACGGCCCATGGCGCGCCACGGGTTCATTGAGCGGCTTGCCTGCAACCAGCAGCAGACGTGACGGTTGATCGGTAGCGGACAGCTTCAGTTGCCCGCCCGCGGACAAGACGCCCAGCTCACTGTGCTGCAGCAACTCGCCGCCGATCAGCGCACCATCGCCGGCAAACACATAAGCGAAGCCGTGATGCTGCGCCGGCAGGGCGAGCGTGAGTTCCGCCCCCGCCTGCAAACTGACGTCCAGATACACCGGGGCAGTCGGGATGCCAGCGACCGGCCCAGTCACGCCACCCAGCTCACCAGCGATCACCTTCACTTCGACCCCGTCAGTCGGGTGCACCACGGGGATGCGCTCCGGCCCGATGTCCTGATACCGCGGCGCTGTCATCTTGTCTGCTGCCGGCAGGTTCACCCACAACTGGAACCCCCACATCAGACCGTTTTCCTGCCGCGGCATTTCCGAATGCAGAATGCCGCGCCCGGCCGTCATCCACTGCACGCTGCCGGGCGTCAAATCGCCAGTGTTGCCGTGATTGTCACGGTGGCGCATGTGTCCGGCCAGCATGTAGGTGACCGTCTCAAAGCCGCGATGCGGGTGCTCGGGAAAGCCCGCGATGTAGTCGTCGGCATCGTCGGAACGAAACTCGTCCAGCAACAGGAACGGATCAAGCATGTCCAGGCCCGGCTGGCCGATGATGCGCTTCAATTTCACCCCGGCACCGTCGGCGGTATCCATGCCGCGAATGCGGCGGACGATATGGCGCTCGCTCATGACTTGCTCCTGCAGTGAGATCTGCACACCAGAGTGGCGTCGGGCGAACGGCTATCCAAGTACGGGGCATGCACGCACCGTTCTCCTACGTCAACGCCGGACCGTCGGCGCGACTGCCACGAGCCCGCTCGCGGGCGATGCTTTTCGTTCGGAACCGGGAATCAGGAACGCCGGAGTTGCCAATCGCCAGCACATTCAGAGCAGGAGCAGCGCCCGCGAGCGGCTCCTGTGGGCAGTGCGTTTACCGGGGTATCGCCGTCAATGCACCCAGTGGCCCGCGCGCTGACGCGGCGGGGAGGCTTCGACGGAGCCATCACCGGGTAGTTGCAGCACCATCGCTTCGACCTCGGCAGCCGTGACCGGCTTGTCCTCCCAATAGCGGTTGACCGCAACCAGCACGGCCGGTACCTGGGCGAGGCAGTCGTCATATTCATCGTCGCCGAGTTTCTCGAACTCGGTCTCGGCGCGCAGGATGCCTTCGTCCACGGCCAGCGCCATTACCGGACCGAGCAATTCCATCAATTGCGGGTCTTCCGACAACCGCCCCTCCCACAGACTCGCGCGCAGGTCGATGCCACGGCTGAAGCCCTCACACCACCCCGCGGCCGACAGCGTCGGACCGGATTCGAGCTCGACCTCCCCCAGGATCGGCTCGTACGCGTCAACACCCAGCTCGGCGCTGATCGAGTCGTTGAGCTTGGCCAGCAGCGCGAGCACGCGGTTACCTTCCGACTCGTCGGCAAACGGCTCGTGCAGTACTTCGGGCAACCATTCGTCGGGCAAAACCAGGAGCGGGCCGACGGCAAGCGCGCTGAGCAAGCCGTGCACACCGTCCAGCAGCAACGTCTCTTCGTCGCTGTGCGCACGCAGGTAGCGGTCCAGCTCGTCCAGTTCGGTATCATCGAGCGAACTTGGCCATTCGGTTTTTGCAGTCATCTCAGGTTCTCAGCTCCAGTTCCAGCGTCACCGGAGCGTGGTCGGACGGGCGCTCCCAGCGCCGTGGTTCGCGGTCGATGCCCACCGCCTTGATCGCCGGTTTGAGCGCATCGCTGAGCAGAATCAAATCAATGCGCAGACCCATGTTGCGGCGAAACGCGCCCTGCCGGTAATCCCACCAACTGAAGTGCCCGTCATCGGGCTCCAGCAGACGAAAACTGTCGTGCAGGCCAAGGTCGACAATGGCTGCCAGCGCGGCGCGTTCCGGTGGCGAACACAAAATGTCCTCACCCCACGCCACCGGGTCGTAGACGTCACGGTCGTCCGGGCAAATATTGAAATCTCCCAGCACCACCAGTTGCGGGTAACGCCGCAGCTCGTCGGCGAGAAACGCACGCACCCGCTCCAGCCAGTGCAACTTGTACACGTACTTTTCGTCGTCGATGGCCTTGCCGTTGACGACGTACAGGTTGACCACCCGCAGCATCCGCGCCGGATCGGTCCCGGGCTCGCCGACGCTGACGGCCAGGATACGGCGCTGCGCATCATCCAGCCCGGGGATGTCGGTGACGACGTCGGTCAGCGCACATTGCGGCCTGTCGCGCGCCAGCAGCGCCACACCGTTGTAAGTTTTCTGCCCGGAGAACACCGCCCGATAGCCCGCCGCGACCAGCCCGTCAACGGGAAACTTCGAGTCTTCCAGCTTGGTTTCCTGCAGCGCCACGATGTCCGGCTGCGCCGTTGCCAACCATTGCACAAGGTGCGGCAGGCGCACTTTCAGCGAGTTGACGTTCCACGAGGCAATCTTCATGACGTCATTGTAAGGGATGCGTCAACGCGCCCTGCAACCGCAGCAATCCGGCTGCGCACACGTCCTGACGGCAGCGTGTCAGGCCACGATCAGGACCCCGCTGATGAAGTCACCAAGGCCAATCGTGCAAACCAGTTGCAAAAACGCAGTATTTGTAGTGTATGCTGCGCTTGCAAGAGCCCGGGACATCCCGCGGTTTCCTGCCTTCTATTGCGGTAAAGTGCGTACGCTCCGAGCCGCAAATCTTCCATTGCTTCAAAGGTATGTTACATGTCGGATCGTCAGAGCGGTACAGTCAAGTGGTTCAACGACGCCAAGGGTTATGGCTTCATCACGCCGGAAAGCGGTGATGACCTGTTCGTGCATTTTCGCGCGATCCAGGGCACGGGCTTCAAGTCCTTGCAGGAAGGTCAGCGCGTCACGTTTGTCGTCACCAAGGGCCAGAAAGGCCTGCAGGCTGAGGAAGTCCAGGTTGCCTGAGTTCGCAAGAACTTGAGTGAATCTGAAAAGCCCGCTTCGGCGGGCTTTTTTTTTGCCCGTGGATGGTGCGTAAGTGCGCCCCCACCGTCTCGCCTGCACGGTCAACTGCCGCCGCGCATTCATTGAAAGTTCAATGCGCCTCGCTAAGCTGGTCAGTTGCAACGACTTAACTACGGACTACCTTCCCATGAAGAAAACCCTGATTGCCGGCGTCATGCTGGCTGCTTTCGCGAGCTTTGCCGTGCAGGCGCAGGACACCACCGCAAGCTCCTCCAATAACGGTGGTTGGACCGGTGCCGGTGAGCTCGGCTTTGCCTCGGCAACGGGCAACACACGTTCGCAGAACATCAATGCCAAGCTCGGCTTGAATCAGGAGAACGATCAGTGGAAGAACACGTTCTTCATTGACGCCCTGCGCTCCAAGAGCCAGCAAAAAGTGCGGGACAGCGCCGGCAATACGGTCACCCAACTCAACACCACCGCCAACCGCTATGACGGTGGCGCGTCGGTCGGGTACAAGCTTGATCCACGCAGCTACATTGTCGGTGCCGCCCGTTACGAGCACGACGAATTTGGCGCCAACGTGTGGCAAGGGGTCGTCTCGCTTGGCTACGGCTACATCGCCCTGAAGGATGAGCGTACTGAGCTGTCGTTTGAAATCGGCCCCGGCTACAAGCGTTACCGGCCGGCTGATGTCAACGTGCTGTTCGGCGGCGCCACGGTGCGCCAACGGCAACCCACCGTCGGCGAAGCGGTGGCCCGCGGGTTGATCAACTACAAATACAAGCTCACCGATAACACCGCGTTTGAAGACACCATGCTGATGGAAGCCGGCTCACGCGACACGTATCTGCAAAATGATGCAGGCATCTCCGTCAGCATGACCCGCAAGATGGCGTTGAAAATCGGCCTGCAGCTACGTCACCACAGCGATGTATTACCGGGTATCAAGAAAACGGACACGCTGACCACGACCAACCTGGTTTACAACTTCTAGGAGCGTGGGCGGCAGAACAGTTCGAGGCGAAGAGTCACCTGCGCGAGGACAGCTTTTGACCAACTTCGCTGTTGTGAAGCTGGTCAAAAACGCACTGGGCAGATGACTCTGCAGCCCGCCCCGTTTCTACCGCGCATGCCCCTGGGACGCTGTCGATCCCGAAGCAACACCTGCGGTGCTATTGCGTCACTGCGTTGCAGAGGACGAACAAACCCGAAAGCCGTGACGATGACCACGCGTCCGCCATCGCTTCGACCGACCTGTGCGGCGCGACCACGTCGCGATCCGCCGCACCAGCGGTTTCACAGTCCGAGCAATGGCCCGGCCCCTTGTGCGAGCAACAGGTCCGCAACCTGCTGGCCCAATGCGTCCGCTTGCGCGATCGTTGCGCTGCCTTCGGCGCGCAACACGCGGCCATGGTCCACATCTCCCACGAGGCCACTCAGGTGCAGCTCGAGGCCAGTGCGCACGCACCACGCGCCAATCGGCACAGTGCAGCTCCCGCCCAGCGCCCGGTTCAACGCCCGCTCGGCGCTCACTGTCATCCGCGTTTCAGCGTCGTCGAGTGCGGCCAACAGCGCCAGCGTCGCCGCGTCGTCACTGCGGGCCTCGATCGCTATGGCCGCCTGGCCCGGCGCGGGTAGCCATTGCGGTGCAGTAAGCCGCGAGCGGATGCGCGAGGCCAGCCCGAGCCGCTCCAGTCCGGCACAAGCGAGCACGATCGCGTCATAGGCACCGGCGTCGAGCTTCGCCAGCCGGGTGCCGACGTTGCCGCGCAAGTCCAGCAACTCCACGTCCGGGCGCAGCGTGCGCATTTGCGCCTGGCGACGCAGTGACGAGGTGCCTACGCGTGCACCGGGTAGCAAATCGGCCAGCGTAGCGAAGCGGTTGCTGACAAACGCATCGGCAGCATCGGCCCGGGGCAGAATCGCCGGCAGCACGAAACCGGGCTCCAGGTGTGCCGGCACGTCTTTCAGCGAATGCACGGCCAGGTCGGCGCGGCCTTCCAGCATGGCCACTTCAAGCTCTTTCAGAAACAGGCCCTTGCCGCCTATCGATGCCAGCGGCCGGTCCAGCACCTCGTCGCCACGCGTCGTCATCGGCACCAGCTCCACCGCCAGCGCTGGATACATCCCGCGCAACAAGGTCGCGACATGTTCGGCCTGCCACAGCGCAAGTGCGCTCTTGCGTGTGGCGATGCGCAGGGTCGAAGGGGTCATTGGTGCTCCGTGGAGGTCGGCAAACGCTTATTGTCGCGTAGTTTCTGTCATCGCGTCGGTGTTCTGGGCGTCGCTTGCGCGCGCGGTCCGGGCGACGAATCGGCGGCTGCGACCTCGGCGTCACACGCATAGCGAACGCGGTGACGCGCGGCTGGCCGAAATCACCCGATTCATGCCGTGCCAGGCGCTGCGGCGCTGGCAACCGCAGCAATCACCGACGGCAGCCGGCCGCCCTTGCCGCAGAGTCCAATCCGCGCGCTCGCCTGAAGCCCGTGAACGGGCGGGTGCGGGTTCAGCGCCCCAGCAATGCCCGGGCGCGCTGCACCACGTTGTCGACAGTGAAACCGAATTCACGCAGCAAGACTTCGGCCGGTGCGGAGGCACCGAAATGCTCAATGCCCAGGACGTCGCCGCGGGCACCGGTGTAACGCTCCCAGCCCTGCGCCACGCCAAGTTCCACCGCCAGACGCGCGCCGACGCCGGGCGGCAGTACGCCGTCACGATAGCTCTGCGGTTGGGCGTCAAACAGCTCCCAGCTCGGCATCGACACACAGCGCACCGCTATCCTCGCCGCCTGCAATTTTTCCGCAGCGGCGACGATCAGGCCGACCTCCGAGCCGGTGCCGATCAGGATCAGCTCCGGCTTGCCCTGCGCAGCATCCTTCAGCACGTACGCGCCTTGGCGCAAACCGTCAGCGCTGGCAAACTGCGAGCGATCAAGCGTCGGCAGGTTTTGCCGGGTCAGTACCAGCAGCACCGGGCGATTTGTGGTCTCCACGGCAACCTTCCAGGCGACCGCCGTCTCGTTCGCGTCGGCCGGACGGATCACGGTGAGGTTGGGAATGGCGCGCAGGCTGGCGAGTTGTTCCACCGGCTGATGGGTCGGACCGTCCTCGCCCAGCGCGACGCTGTCGTGCGTGAACACGTGGATAACGTGGATGCCCATCAGCGCGGCGAGGCGAATGGCCGGACGCATGTAGTCGGAGAAGATCAGGAACGTCGCGCCGTAGGGGATGAAGCCACCGTGCGCCGCCAGGCCGTTGACGATCGCGCCCATGGCATGCTCGCGCACGCCAAAGTGCACATTGCGCCCGGCCGGGCTCCAGCCACCGCCATCCGAACCTTCGGTGTCCTCCCTGGCGGTGCTGGGCGGATTGAAATCACCCAGGCCGTTCAGCGCGGTGTGCGTGGATGGGTCGAGGTCGGCCGACCCGCCAGTGAGCGCCGGCAGTTTGCTGGCAAACGCGTTCATCACCTTGCCGCCAGCCACGCGCGTGGCCATGCCTTTGGCGTCGGCGGGGAATACCGGGATATCAGCGTCCCAGCCCGTGGGGAGCTCGCCGCGCAGGCGCGTGCCGAGTTCGGCAGCGAGTTCCGGAAAGGCTGCCGTATAGGCGTCCATACGCCCTTTCCATTCCGACTGCGCCTGCTGGCCGCGTTCCACCGCCAGGCGAAAGTGTGCGAGCGCGTCTTCGGGTACCAGAAACGCTGGTTCCACCGGCCAGCCGAGGTTCTGCTTGGTCGTTTTCACGTCCTCGACGCCAAGCGGCGAACCGTGCGCCTTGTGGCTGTCCTGCTCGGGCGAACCGAAGCCGATATGCGTGCGCACGATGATCAGTGATGGGCGCGCAGTGTCGGCGCGCGCGGCGTCAAGGGCGGCGCTGATCTCATCGATGTCGTTGCCGTCGGCGACGTGAATGGTCTGCCAGCCGTAGGCCTCAAAGCGCTTGCCGCGGTCTTCGGAGAATGTCATGTCGGTGCCGGCCGACAGCGTGATGTAGTTGTCGTCATACAGACAAATCAGCTTGCCGAGTTTGAGGTGTCCGGCGAGGGACGCGGCCTCGCTGGCAACGCCTTCCATCAGGTCGCCATCACTGACGATGGCCCAGGTGTGATGGTCGACGATCGCGTGACCGTCACGGTTGTAGCACGCCGCCAGATGCTCTTCGCCAATGGCCATGCCCACGGCGTTGGCCAGGCCCTGCCCGAGCGGTCCGGTGGTGACTTCAACGCCGGGCGTGTGGCCGTATTCCGGATGGCCCGGGGCCTTGCTGCCCCACTGGCGAAAGTGCTTGATGTCGTCCAGCGAAAGATCGTAGCCGGTGGCGAACAACAAGCTGTACAGCAGCGCCGAGCCGTGCCCGGCCGACAACACAAAGCGGTCGCGATCGACCCAGTGCGGATCTTTCGGGTTGTACTTCAGGTGTTTCGTCCACAACGCATAAGCCATCGGCGCCGCGCCCAGTGGCAAGCCGGGATGGCCACTGTTCGCGTGCTGCACCATGTCCACCGACAGAAAACGAAGCGTGTTGATGCATTGCTGGTCGAGTGCGTTGGACATGATGATCTCCGATGATGATTGTGGGCGCGCACTCTGCGTGCGCGAATTTCTTGTTGCGCAGGGCGGGCACTGCCCGCGCCCTCGCGGCGTACCGACCGGCGGACATTGCCCGCCCTACGAAGGCTCAGGAGAGTGCGGCATCGACAATTTTCTGCGCTTCGGCCAGCAGATTCTGCAGGTGTTCTTCGCTCTTGAAGCTTTCGGCATAAATCTTGTAGATCGCCTCGGTACCCGATGGGCGCGCGGCGAACCAGCCACTGGCGGCGATCGCCTTGATGCCGCCGATGGCGGCACCGTTGCCAGGCGCCTTGTCCAGCACCTGCTCGATTTTTTCGCCAGCGAGCCGGTCGCTCTTGAGCTGGTCGGGCGCCAGCTTGGCCAGCCTGGTTTTCTGCTCTGGCGTCGCGGCGGCCTCGATACGATCGCTGAACGGCTTGCCCAGCTCGGCCGTGAGCTGCGCGTACAGCTCGGCCGGGTCCTTGCCATGGCGCGCGGTGATTTCGGCCGAAAGCAGGGCCGGCACCAGACCGTCCTTGTCCGTTGTCCACACCGAACCATCGCGACGCAGCAGGGACGCGCCGGCGCTTTCCTCACAACCAAAGCCGAGTGAGCCATCAAACAACCCCGCGGAGAACCACTTGAAACCCACCGGCACTTCATACAGCTTGCGCCCAAGACGCTTCACCACCCGGTCGATCAGCGCGGTGCTGACGACGGTCTTGCCGACTGCGGCGTCCGCACTCCACTGTGGGCGATGCTGGAACAGGTAATCGATCAGCACCGACAGATAGTGATTCGGTTCCATCAAGCCACCGCTACGCGTGACCACGCCGTGGCGATCGTGGTCGGTGTCGCAGGCAAACGCGACATCGTACTGATCCTTCAGCCCGATCAGGCGTTGCATGGCGTACCGCGATGACGGATCCATGCGGATCTTGCCGTCCCAATCCACGCTCATGAACGCGAATTGCGGATCAACCTCGGTACTGACAACCGTCAGATCGAGCTTGTAGCGCTCGGCAATCGGCGCCCAGTAGTGCACGCCGGCGCCGCCCAACGGGTCCACCCCCATGTGTACGCCGGCGCTGCGGATCACGTCGAAGTCGATCACTTCGGCGAGGTCGCCGACGTACGCGTTGAGGTAATCGTGCACGTGCGTCGTCGCAGCCTTGCGGGCCCGTGCAAACGGCATGCGTTGCACGCCTTTGAGGCCGGCTTCGAGCAGCGCGTTGGCGCGATTCTGCACCCAGCCGGTAATTTCGGTATCCGCCGGACCGCCGTTCGGCGGGTTGTACTTGAAGCCGCCGTTGTCCG
>JBDSWR010000070.1:0-76186 GCA_039926605.1 Rhodanobacter sp.
GCCAACCCGCCCAGCAACGCGTAACCGCGCGGCCACGCCTCGCCGAGAAACAGCACGCCAAGCACGGTCGCAAACAACAGTTCCGCCGCCTGCATCGCCTCCACCGCAGCCAGCGCATGCGGCTCGCGGCGCACCATGTCGGTGGCGCGGAAGAACATGACGGTGGCAATCGTGCCCGAGGACAGCGCCACACCGCCGGCCAGCGCCGCCTCCCGCAGCGTCGGCGGACCCAGCGTGCCCCAGGCCAACAGCGCAAATACCAGCCACAGTGGCCAAGTGCACAGCGTCATCCCAAACACGCGCTGTACTGCGTTGAGTTGCGCCCGGCTGTGCTCAAGATGCAGCAACAACCCGCGATTGCCGAGCGGATAGGCAAATGCGGCCAACGCCACCGCACCGATCGCCACCCAGTCGCTCGGGCTCAGGCCGCCGCGCGCGTGCCCCCATTGCAGCGTGAATACGCCGCCGACAATCAAGGCGCCAAGAGCCACGCTGCGCCACGCCAGGTGGCGGCGTTCATCGCGATACAGCAGCGGCGCCATCAATGGCCCGGCCAGAACGGTCACCTGAAAACTGCCCGCCACCAACCATGACGGACCGCTGCTGGCCGCCCATGTCAGCGGCAGGCCAAACAACACGAAGCCAATGCAGCTCCACCATAACCATGGGCGTGGATGCCGGCGCAGTTCCTGCGGCAGCTCACCCAGACCACCTTGCCACGGCAGCACCAACGCGAGCAGCGGCAAGGTGAACAGATATCGCAGGATTACCGCCCACTGCCAATGCCCGCCACCCGCAACGAGGCTGCGGTTGAGCACATACGTAAGCGTGAAGAACAGCGCCGAAGCCAGCGCCAAACCCACGGCAACAAGTGCGTTCGAACGCATGTGACCGACCGGCAAAAATCAAGTTTGGCATTGATGGAGCATTTGCGCAGCGCCGGCGACCGCGCGCGCGCGTCAGTGGTAACGCCAGTGCCCGTGCACCCACACATGCGGCGCCACCCAGTGTCCCCACACCCACGCTCGTGCGGGATGACCGCGTGCGGGAACCACCACGCAACCGTTGAGCGCAACCCCGCCGATCAACAGCAAACCAGACATCAGGCAGATTCGGACGAAACGGACCATGGGACACTCCTTGCGCCGGGAATGTCAGCAAAAACGTGCATGTGGTGAGCGCGCTGACGCACGGAGCACGCAAGTTGCGGCCCGTTCATCTGCAAGTCAGCGGCCAAGAACCGGAGTCTGTGACCAGTGCGCTCAGTTCCAGCGCCCGCGAGTCCCGCCAACGCTGAAGCGCCCGGCGCCGAGCAAGGCAATCGCCAGCGCCGTCAGCAGATAAATGCCCTGCAACTCCAGTGCCCAGCCACCACCAACGCCGAGCGTGGCGATCTGCGTGTAATGCACCAGAGCGAACGCACCGAGCATGTTGATCGCCACAACCACCGCCGCCAGCCGTGTCCACAGCCCCAGCAACAGCAGGATCGGCGCCACGACCTCGCCCAGATAAACCCCATAGGCGACCAACGCCGGCAAACCCGCCGCCGCCACTGCGCCACTGACCGCGTCCAGCCCATGCAACAATTTGCTTACACCGTGAAACAGGATCAACACGCCCATCGCGATACGCAACAGCAACTTGCCAAGATCTTCAGACGTCTGCACGAAGTTCTCCTTGCGGGTGGTCAAGACACGGCCGCGGGCATTGTGCATGCAATCGGCTGTTCCGTCATTCCAGCCCGGGCAGGAAGTGATGCGATCGGTACCGGGGCGATCACGCGATAGTGCATGTCACCACGTCACGCAGTCCGTCGGAGCGCACTGCAGGAGTTCCGCGAGAACCTGTTTGCTATCCGTCGGTACACAGCCACTTACCCGCGTGCCAGGTTCTCCACCACACGTCGATAGCGCGCGGCAATGCGCTCCTCATCGTGGTGCCTGAAATCGCGCACCACCCACTGGCCACCCACCATCACGTCGCGCACCAGTGGCGTATTGCCGGCAAAGATGAAGCTGTCCAGCACCGACCGCTGATCGCGCGCTGCCAGCAGCGGCGAGCTGTCATCGAGCACAATCAGATCCGCGCGCATCCCCGGATGCAAGGTGCCCACCGGCATACCTGACGCCTGCGCACCACCGTGCAATGCGGCGCGCCACAGCGTTTCACCGACACTGGCGCCGTGCTCGCGCGCAGCTACATTGCGGTGGTGCGTGCGCAAGCGTTGTCCGTATTCCAGCCAGCGCAATTCTTCCACCGGCGAAATCGAGATGTGCGAATCCGAACCGATGCCGAAGACCCCGCCCGCCTCGGCGTATGCTGCCAGCGGGAACAGGCCATCGCCAAGATTCGCCTCGGTGGTGGGACACAGCCCGACCACCGCGCCGCTGTGCGCGAGGCTGACCGTCTCCGCATCGGTCAAATGCGTGGCGTGCACCAGACACCAGTGCGCGTCCACGTCGGCGTGGGCGAGCAACCATTCCACCGGGCGTGCACCGCGAAGGGCAAGACAGTCCTGCACTTCACCCAGTTGTTCGGCAATGTGGATATGGATCGGAGAGCCCGTGGCCAGGCCACTGGCCAGCACTTCACGCAAGGCCACTGCGGGCACGGCGCGCAGGGAATGCAGCGCGATCCCCACGCGCAAATTTGCCGCTTCCCGGGTACGCAGCGTCTCCAGCAAGCGCAGATAAGCGCTCACCTCATGCCCGAAACGGCGCTGTCGTACGCCGAGTGCACGCCCATCGAAACCACCACTCATGTACAGCACCGGCAGCAGCGTCAGCGCAATGCCCGTCTCGCGCGCGGCTTCGATCAGCGCCAGCGACATCGCCTCGGCCGGCGCATACGGTGCAGCATCGGGCTGGTGATGCAGATAGTGAAACTCGCATACCTGGGTGTAGCCGGCCTTGAGCATTTCAACGTACAACTGCGCTGCGACCGCCTTGAGTTCGTCGGGACCGATCGCCGCGGCAAACGCATACATCGTTTCGCGCCAGCTCCAGAAGCTGTCGTCGGTAACCTGCGCAGTGCCGCCACTTGCCGCGGACTGGCCAGCGCGTTCACCCGCCAGTCCCGGCGTGCGCCCCTTGCGCTCGGCAAGGCCAGCCATGGCGCGCTGAAACGCATGCGAATGCAGGTTCGGCATGCCCGGCAACACCCAAGCACCAAGTACTCCGCCCGTGCTTTCGGTCGACGTCACCAGCCGCCCGTCTGCGCCAATCGCAAGCGTGACATTTGCGTGCCATCCATCGGCTTGCCACAACTGTCCCGCGCGAAACTGGCCAATCGCTGCATTGACACCCATGCCCTGCTCCCATGCGGATGCCACGCAGTGTAACGGCCCGCGCGGTGCTCTTCACTCGCAAGTGGACGAGGCCATGCATAATGGCGCCATGGTCAAAAAGACAAACGAACGTTCGCCCAAATTGCTGTTGCGTCAAGCCGTCCCCGATGATGTGCCCGCGCTGGTTGCGTTGACCGGACGGATATACACGCTGGAATGGGGACACTCCGCGGAGATGTTGCGCTCCCAGCAGACACACTTTCCCGAAGGCCAGCTTGTCGTGGAGTACGAAGGCGCGGTCGTCGGCTACTGCGCGACATTCCGCATTGACGAAGCCACGGCGCTGGCGCCGCATACCTGGACGCAGATCACCAATGGCGGCATGGCCTCGCGACACAAGGCGGACGGTGACTGGCTGTACGGCATGGAAGTGGTGGTGCATCCGGATTACCGGCGAATGCGCATCGGCCAACGCCTGTACCACGCGCGCAAACGACTGTGCATGGATCTGAAATTGCGCGGCATCGTATTTGGCGGCCGCATTCCCGGGCTGGCAAAAAACCTGTCGCGCTATGGCAGCGCGCAGGCGTACGTGCAGGCGGTGCTGGACGGCAAGCGTCGCGACCAGACGCTGAGCTTCCAGTTGTCCAACGACTTCGAGATGATCGGCCTGCTGAGGGAATACGTGCCGTCGGACCACGAGTCACTCGGCTACGCGGTGCACCTGGTGTGGCGCAACCCGCGCCTGCTGGACCAGCCGGACATGCCATCGCGCAGTTCGCCACAACGCTTGCCTGATTCGGTGCGCGTCACGTCCGTGCAATACCAGCAGCGGCGTATCACCTCGTTCGAGGAGTTTGCCACGCAGGTTGAATACTTCACCGACATCGCTGCCGACTACAACGCGGACTTCGTGACGTTTCCGGAGCTGCTGACACTGCAATTGCTGTCAATCGAGAACACCGAGCTGTCGCCAGTGGAGTCGATCCGCAAACTGAGCCAGTACACGCTGCAGGTAAAGGAATTATTCAGCCGTCTGGCCGTCCATTACAACATCAACATCATCGCCGGAACGCACCCGACCGAGCAGCCCAACGGGGACATCCACAACGTCTGCTATGTGTGCCTGCGCGATGGCTCGCTGCACGAGCGGGAAAAGCTGCATCCGACGCCGAGCGAACGCAACGTGTGGAACATCACCGGCGGCGAGACCGCCGCGACCATACAGACTGATTGCGGCCCGATCGGCGTGATGATCTGCTACGACGCCGAATTCCCGGAAGTGGCGCGACATCTGGTGGATCAAGGCGCGCTGATCCTGTTTGTACCGTTCTGTACCGATGTGCGCGAGGGTTACTTGCGCGTGCGCTACTGCGCACAGGCACGGGCGATCGAGAACCAGTGTTACGTCGTGATGTCCGGCAACGTCGGCAATCTCCCCGGCGTCAACAACTTCGACATCCAGTATGGTCAAAGCTGCATCCTGACGCCCAGCGATTTCCCGTTCGCACGCGACGGCATCGCCGCCGACTCCACTCCGAACATTGAAACCGTGCTGTTTGCTGATCTGCGTCTGGAAAGCCTGGCGCGGGCACGCAACGCCGGCGCAGTACAAAACCTGAAAGACCGCCGCTTCGATCTGTACGAGACCCGCTGGCGCCCCCACTGAGCTGCCCGGCCGACAATGATCGACACGCCGGTGCTGCGATAATGGTGAGGCGGTCGCGCGGCGGCTGCCAGCGCGAGCGTATTCGCCAGCACGACTTTGCCCGCACTACCACGGATCACGCACGCCATGAACGACCAACGCTGGGACCGGCTGTTGTTGAACGCCACATTGGCTACATTCAACGGCGACGCACCGTATGGCCTGGTGGAGCGTGGGGCTATCGCGCTGCACCGCGGGCGCATCGCCTGGGTCGGCGCGCTGGACACCCTGCCCGACGCCCCGGCGGCACTGGCCGTCACAGTGGAACCCGTCGACGGTGCGCTGGTGACACCCGGACTCATCGACTGCCACACGCACCTCGTATTTGGTGGCGATCGCGCGCATGAATTCGAGCTGCGTTTGCAGGGTGCAAGCTACGCGGAGATTGCCCGCGCTGGCGGCGGCATTGTATCCAGCGTGAGCGCCACGCGCGCCGCCAGCGAGGAACAATTGCTGGCGCAATCCCTGCCACGCGCACGCGCACTGTTTGTCGATGGCGTCACCACGCTGGAGATCAAATCCGGTTACGGGCTGGAGCTGGAAAGTGAACGCCGCATGCTCCGCGTGGCCCGCCACATTGGTCGCGAGCTCGGCATCACCGTGCGCACCAGTTTCCTCGGCCTGCACGCGCTGCCAGCGGAATACAAGGACCAGCGCGACGCATATGTCAGCCTGGTGTGCGATGGCATGTTGCCGGCGCTGGCTGCCGAAGGCCTGGTCGATGCGGTGGATGGGTTTTGCGACAACATCGGCTTCACCCGTGCCGAAACAGCACGGTTGTTTGCACGTGCCCAGGAGCTGCATTTACCGGTGAAATTGCACGCTGAACAATTATCCGATCAGGGCGGCGCGATGCTGGTGGCAGAGCATCAGGGCCTGTCGGCTGATCATCTGGAGTACCTGGAGGATGCCGGGGTGAAAGCCATGGCTGCCGCTGGTACGGTGGCCGTGCTGCTACCCGGTGCATTTTACGCATTGCGCGAAACCCGGGTGCCACCGATCGCCCTGTTGCGGGCACAGGGCGTGCCGATGGCGGTGGCTACCGACTGCAATCCGGGTACCTCGCCACTGTTGTCGTTGCGCCTGGCTGCAAGCATGGCGTGCACGCTGTTCCGACTCACCCCGGAAGAAGCATTGCGCGGCATTACGCGCAACGCTGCGCGAGCACTCGGACTGGACGATCGCGGCACGCTCGCAGTCGGTCAGCGCGCTGACGTGGTGGTGTGGAACGTGCAGCGCCCGGAAGAACTGTGTTACTGGATCGGCGGCAACCTGACGCGCAAGGTATTTGCGGCCGGCGAACCGCTGTCACGCCGACGCTCGGCGACCGGCGTGGCCAGCGCCTGACAGTCGCGGACTGGCCACCGACGTTCAACGCGGCCGGTGCGCGGCCGGGGGCGCTCTGTCCGCGCGCGCGTTCATGCATTGCAGCAGTTGCCCGAAAAACTCCTCCGGCAACTGTGCGCTTACCGGCACCCGCCACCAATTGGCCTGGGCAAAATGCCGGCACTTGATGGCATCCTTGTCAGTCATCAGCAGCGGCAGCTCGGGAGTAAAGGTCAGCTCGCCGGCAACGAAGCGGTGATGGTCGTCAAAACGATGTTCAATCGGTTCGAGACCCGCGCTGCGCAGGCTGTCGAAGAAGCGCTGCGGATGACCGATCGCCGCCACGGCGTGCACGCGCGCACCGACAAAGTCTTCGAGCAGGCGCTCGCGGGCGTCACGCAGATTGATCGCAACATCCCCGCGCAACGCCATCGGAAATTCCCCGGGGGCAGGCACGCCGCCGTTGCACACGCGCAAATCCACGCAACGCAGGCGCCGCAACGGTTCGCGCAGCGGGCCGGCCGGCAGCAGGCGCTCGTTGCCAAAGCGCCGGGTGCCATCAATGACGCAGATCTCCACGTCACGCGCCAGGCGATAGTGCTGCAGGCCGTCATCGGCCACCACCACATCGCAACCGGCGTCGATCAGCAAGCGCGCTGCCGCAGGTCGATCGCGCCCAATCGCCACCGGCGTGCCGCTGGCCCGGATCAAACACGGCTCGTCACCCACCACCGCCGGATCAGGATCGGCATCGAGCAACACTGGTGCGCGCTGCGTCCCGCCGTAGCCGCGACTGACCACCCCTGGCGTGTATCCACGCCGCCGCAGCTCGTCGGCCAGTGCGATCGTCAACGGCGTCTTGCCCGTTCCGCCCGCGTTGATGTTGCCCACCACGATCACCGGTACTGCCAGCCGCTGGCTGCGTAGCCAGCCATGCCGGAACAGCCAGCGCCGCAAGCCGCTGGCTGTTCCATAGAGCGCGGCCAGCGGCCCGGTCCACCACGGGATGGGGCCGGCGTGGTACCAAGCTGAGTCGAGTGTGTCGCGCAGCGCCATGGCGACCTTCAATCGTGGTTAGCGGTGCCGGCCGAGCGACCCGCCGGGTCCTGAAACTGCAGGTGATGCAGGCTCGCGTAATGACCACCAAGTGCAAGCAATTGCGCATGCGTGCCGCGTTCGACGATGCATCCATGATCCAGCACCGCGATCTGGTCGGCATCCTCGATGGTGGACAGACGATGGGCGATGACCAGCGTCGTGCGCGCGTGCATCAGCCGCTGCAATGCCTGCCGGATGAGCCGCTCCGATTCGCTGTCAAGCGCACTGGTGGCCTCGTCCAGTATCAGGATCGGCGCGTCCTTCAGCAGCGCACGGGCAATCGCGATGCGCTGACGCTGACCGCCGGAAAGCGTGTTGCCGCCCTGCCCGACCTGGCTGTGAATACCTTGCGGCATGACGGCGATGAACTCCATGGCATTCGCTGCCTCGGCAGCGGCAATGATGGCCGCCTCACTGGCGCCAGCCAATTCTCCGTACGCAATATTGTTGGCAACAGTATCGTCAAACAACACCACACTCTGCCCCACCCAGGCAATCTGGCGGCGCAATGAAGCCAGGGTGTAATCCTGATAATCCTCGCCATCCAGCACGATCCGTCCGGAGCTGGGCGCATAGAACCTCGGGAGCAGACTCACCAGGCTGCTCTTGCCACTGCCGGAGCGTCCGACCAGCGCCGTTACCGTGCCCGGCGCACAGTGCAGGTCGATCCCGCGCAAGGCTTCAACATCCTGACGCGGATAGGTCAGGCGCACGGCTTCAAGGCGCAGGTCGCCCTGCGTGCGCGTCAGCTCGCGCTGACCGCTGTCCACTTCCGGTGGAAGGTCAATGACCGTGAACAGATCCTCGGCCGCAGACAATCCGCGCTGGATGTTGGCCTGCACGTTGGTCAGGCGTTTCAACGAGGGCAGCATCGTGCCCATCGCCGTCAGGACGGCCAGAAAAACCCCGGGCGACATGTTTTGCAGGACTTCTGGGCGCGTCGCCAGAAAGACCAATGCCGCCAGCGCCAGAGCACCTACCACTTGAATGGTCGAGCTGGAGGCGGCGGCCGTCGCGTGGATCTTCAGGTTCAACCAGCGCGTGCGCCGGGTGACCTCTCCAAAGCGCTCGGTCTCGTGCGCCTGTCCGCCGTAGATGCGTATTTCGCGGTTTGCACCCACCGACTCTTCGACCGTACCGGTGACCGAACCCATCGTGCCCTGCACGCGTCGGCTGATCTGCCGATAGCGTCGGCTGACCAGGGTGGCAACCAGCGCGACCGCCGGCAGCATGATCAACAGCGTCAACGTGAGGTAGGCACTGTTGTGCAACATGACCACAAGCATGAACAGCACGGTGGCACCGTCCGTCAGCGCCACTTTGACCGCGTCCGACGCCGCCGCAGCGACCTGCTCGCTGGTGTAGGTGATGCGCGATATCTGCTGCCCCGATGGCTCACGGCCGAAGAAAGCCGCCGGCAACCGCAAGTAGGACGCGAAAACGTCACACTGGACCGCTTGCACCACGTTCCGGCCGATATAAGCCATGCCGTAAGTACTGACGAAGGTGCCGCACGCACGCACGACAAAGATCGTGACGATCCAGATCGGCATCCAGAAAATCAGGTAGGCGCTTTTGCGCACGAACAAGTCGTCGACAATGGTGCGCATCAGGTTCGTGAACAGCGCCAGGCCCCCGGCGTCCACGATCATGCCTACTATTGCCAGCAGCCCGATCACCCAATAGCGGCGCGCATACCCGAGCAGCCGTTTGTAGACGGCCCAACTCTGCGCGTCCCACAGTTGCGGCTTGGCGTCGATCATTGGGCCGCGTCGGCAGGCGTCGGGGTAGTGGCAATGGACAAGCGCTTGAAGCCGAGTTGGCCCAGCGCATCCATCGCGATCACTACACTCTGATGCGAGCTCTTGGCGTCAGCGCGAATCGTCACCGAGCGCTCGCGATCATCGCCTGCCACGCGTGCAATGCTCTGCTTGAGCGCAGCCACATCTGTCCCTGGCACCTGGTCACTGCCGACAAAGAAGTGCCCTTCACGATCCACCATGATGGTCAGCGCCGCGCTGTTCGCATCGCGCTCGGACGCGCTGGCACTGGGCAAGGTGACCTGCATGCGCGAATGTTGCACGAACGTGCTGGTCAGCACGAAGAACATCAGCAGCGTCAGCAGCACGTCGATCAACGGGATGACGTTGATCTCGAAATCGTCACCGCGACGGTCATTGCCGATATGCATGGGCGCGTGCTCAGACTGCGCCCGGCGCAGCCGGCGTCGGCATTCGGCGCGGCCGTGCGGCAGCCATGCCCGGTCGCACCAGCGTCAGGTCATCCAGCAGTGCCGTAGCCTGCTTTTCCATGTCCACGCAATAGCCGGCCACGCGCGCGCGGAAATAGCGGTGCAACACATACGCGGGAATGGCCACGGTCAGACCCGAAGCGGTGCAGATCAGCGCCTCGCCAATACCACCGGCCATCTTTGCCGGGTCACCGATGCCGCCGGCCATCACCGCCATGAACATGCGGATCAAGCCGATCACGGTACCGAACAAGCCCAGCAGAGGTCCGATCAAGGCAATGGTACCCAGCGAGCTGAGGTAGCGCTCCATGCGATGCACCACGTGCCGGCCGGTGTCCTCGATGCGCTCCTTGATCAACTCGCGCGGTCGATTGCGCACGGCGAGCGCCGAGGCCAGCAGTTCACCCAGTGGTGATCCGGCTGCCAACGCCTCAAGGTCGCGCGGGTCAAGTTTGTCCGCGCGTGCCCATTCGCGCACTTCCGCGCTCAGGCCCGGCGGCAATACGGCCTTGCGCCGCAGCGTCCAGAAGCGCTCCAGCACAATGGCCAATGCGGCAGCCGAACAAATCAGGATGGGCACCATGGCCCACCCACCAGCCATCAGGATTTCAAGCACGTTGCAGCCCCGGCGATGTGCGATTGGCGAGCGCGCATGATAACAGTCTCGCCCCCACGTTCTGTGCTGCAGCCGGCACGCCGGGCACTCACTCGCGCCAATAGCGCGGCAAACGCTCACGCCACCCGGGCAACGCCTGCGCCATGCCGTCTGCGGGAAAATCCAGCGGTATCGCGCCCGCCACCGCCGTGTTCAGCACCGGTACGCCGGCATTGGCATATCGCGCCAGCACTTCGGGACGTGGATGCCCGAAGCGGTTACGCCACCCGGCCGAGACGACCGCAAAGGGTGGTTGCAACGCGGTCAAAAACGCTGCGCTCGATGAACTCTTGCTGCCGTGGTGGGGCACCAGCAACACCGGCGGCACGCCCGGAACGACGGCTGCGGCAACCTGCGGTTCGACCCTGGAGCTGATGTCGCCGGTCAACAGCATGCGTCCGCGTCGACCTGCCACCAGCAGCACGCAGGAATGGTCGTTGCGCTTCTTGCTGACTGGCCCCGGGGGCGGGTTCAGCACATCGAAACGCACGCCGTCCCACTGCCATGCCTGTCCGGCGACGCACGGTTGCATCGGCACCGGCATGCGCGCCACCTCACCGGAATAGCGCACGGCGTCCGGGAATGCAGCCGCTACGGCAGCGGCGCCACCGGCGTGATCGTTGTCAGCATGGCTGATCATCAACAGGTCCAGATGGTTGATGCCCAGCGCATGCAACGCCGGCACGACCACCGCGTCACCCAGATCAAAACCCGACGGGTAGCGCGCGCCCGTGTCGTAAACCAGCACGTGCCTGCGCGTGCGCAAAGCTACCGACAAACCCTGGCCCACATCCAACACCCACACCTGAAATTCGCCCGCGCGTGGCAGCGTGAGCGGCGGCAACAGCAACGGCAGAAACAGCAACAGGCCCAGCCACCGCAACGGAATACCGCGCGGCAAAAACAGCCACAGGGCACCCACCACCGCCAGCACCAGGGCACCCAGGTGCACGCTGGGCAAATACCAATGCGCACCCGGCCACAGTGCCATGTGCTCGAGCAGCGCCCACTGCGCATGCATCAGTTGTCCGGCGAGCCACCAAACCGGCGTTGCCAGTGGCGGGTACAACCCCAGCAACAAGGTGCCCAACAGCGCGCACGGCACGATGACAAAACTCACGAATGGCACCGCCAGCAAATTGGATACCGCTCCAACCAGCGATGCCTGTCCGAAGAACCACAGCGTCAACGGCAGCAGGGAAACCGTCATTACCCATTGTCCGGTGGTCAGCTCGCGCAAGAACGCACGCACGCCGTGCCCCCGCGCGTGCAGGCACAGCATCAGAAACCCCACACCCACGAACGACAGCCAGAAGCCGGCGGACAGTACCGCCAAAGGGTCCACCAGCAGGATCAGCCATAACGCCAATGCCAGGGAATGCCCACCGCGACTGCCACGGCGACTGCAGCGGGCCAGGGCCACCACCGCGATCATCAACAGCGTCCGCACGGTCGGCAAGCCAAACCCGGCGAGCGCGCTGTAGACGCCCGCCACGAGCAACGCCGCTGCGGCCTCGGCTTGCATCCGTGGCAGCCACAGGGCGCACCGCGGCCACAGCTGGTACAGCAGCCAGACCACGCCAACCCCGAACACTGCGGCAACACCAACGTGAAACCCGGAAATGGCGATCAGATGGGACACCCCGTTGGCGCGTGCCACTTCCCAGTCATGTTGCTGCAGTCCACGGGTATCACCTACTGCCAGCGCCTGCAGCAACGCCGCGTCATGCGGATCGCTGACATACCTCGCGACACTGGAAGCAATCGCTGCACGCAGCCGGTCGACGCACCATCTGCCCCCAACGATTTGCCGATTGCGTGGGTCTTCGCGAACATACCCTCGGGCATGCACTCCGCGTTCCAGCGCCGAACGCTCGCTGTCCCGACCGCCGGGGTTGAGCAACCCGCGCGGGCGCTTCAGGCGCAGCAACAAGTGCCAGCGGGAGCACGGGGTCAGCAGCGGGGCTGCGCCATACCACGACACCGTGACGTGGCCGTGCAGCGCCACCGGCTTGCCCGCCAGTGTTGCCTGCTCCACGTTCAGCGTGAAACGCACCGCGTCGGGCCGGCGATCTGGCAAGTCCGCCAGCGTGCCGACCACCTCGAAATCGCTGCCTTCCAGTGTCCGCGGCAGGCGTGCATCCATTGCCGACGTACCACGCCATATCGCCCAGCCGACGCCAAGCAGGACAAACACCACCCAGCGCCAGCGGCGCCGCGGCCACAGCAGCAAAGCGGGTACCAGCAAGGCCAGCGCAGTTGGCAACGGCGCCGGCAGAAGCGGCAGCCACTGCACCGCCAGCACCCCGCATAACAATGCGGGCGCGGCAACGCTGGCGTTGAGCGGCTTCAGCGCGTGAGACATGCTCGCCATTCAGTCCATCGGATAGCATCGAGCCTAACGCGCAACGCGCAGCCATCAGGACGAAATGGCTGTAGGCCGAAGCCGGCACGTGGGCGTGGGGATTACTCAGGATGGATCGCCAGCAAGCGACCGACCGTACCTGTCATCGCATCAGCAACCCGGCAGGGCGCGGATCATGCTGTGCGCATCGCGTGCCGCATCGGCGCCAGGCCAAGGGTTGCGTACACATGACGCGCCTTTTTCGGCTTGACCGCCGCGGCGACCGGCGGCGGAGACGGATGTGCTCAGGCTGCGGTTTTTTCCTGCAACACGCCGTTGTGCAGCACCAGCGTGCGATCCATGCGCGCGGCCAGGCGCGTGTCGTGGGTCACCAGAACGAAACTGGTGCCGATTTCCTGGTTGAGCTCCAGCATCAACGCGTATACCTGCGCCGCGTTGCCTTCGTCGAGGTTGCCGGTCGGTTCGTCACCGAGCACGCAGGCCGGCCGCGTTACCAGCGCCCGCGCCACGGCACAGCGCTGACGTTCGCCCCCGGACAATTCGGACGGTTTGTGCCCGGTGCGTGCGCCCAGGCCCACGCGTTCGAGCAACGCCGATGCCTGGGCCTGCGCGTCATTGATCGGCGTGCCGCGAATCAACAGCGGCATGCACACATTTTCCAACGCCGTGAACTCGGGCAGCAGATGATGAAACTGATAGACGAAACCCAACGAACGATTGCGCACGCGCCCGCGCTCGGCATCCGACAGCGTGGACAGCACGCGACCGTCAACCTCCACTTCACCGGCACTCAGCGTATCGAGCCCGCCGAGGATGTGCAGCAAGGTGCTCTTGCCTGAACCCGAAGCGCCCACGATGGCCATGGTCTGCCCGCGCTTGAGGGCAAAGCTCACGTTGCTCAGCACCTCGGTGCGCAAGCCGCCTTCGGCATAGGTCTTGGCCACGCCGCTGGCCCGCAGCACGTTTTCGGTCAACCGCATCGGATCTTTCTCACTCATAACGCAGCGCCTGTGCCGGCTGGGTGCGCGAGGCACGCCACGCGGGGTACAACGTCGCCAGCAGCGAAAACACGAACGTCAGCAGCGCCACCCAACCGACATCGTGCCAGTCCAGACGACTCGGTACCTCGCTGATGTAATACACGTCCGGCGAGAGAAAAGTCACGTTGAACGTGTGCTCGATCCACTTGACGATACCCGCCAGTTTCCACGACAGCAGCGAGCCCAGGCCCACGCCAAAACCAATGCCGACAAACCCCACCAGCAATCCCTGCACCATGAACATCCCCATGATGCTTCGGGGTGTGGCACCCAGCGTGCGCAAGATGGCAATGTCCGCCTGCTTGTCGGTGACCAGCATCATCAGCATCGAGACCAGATTGATCACCGCCACCAGGATGATCAGCGAGAGGATGATGAACATCACCATCTTTTCCATCGACAGCGCGGAAAACAGGTTGGCGTTGGTGTCCATCCAGGTCTGCACGCGATACACCTGCCCAAGCTGGCTCTCCAGTTGTGCGGCAACCGGGCGGGCGTTGAACAAATCATCCAGCCGCAGGCGGATTCCGGTGGGTCCGGTCAGGCTGTTGAGCTTTTCCGCATCGCTCATGTTTACCAAGGCCAGCCCGGAGTCAAACTGCTCCATGCCCAACACAAACAGCCCGGTAACATGAAAAGAGCGCATGCGCGGCACGCTGCCCAATGGTGAAGAGCGCAGATCCTGCACGGCCATGGTGACGCGATCACCCACGCCGATGCCCAGACTCATTGCCAGGTCCCGACCGAGCACGATGTTCCAGCTACCTGGCGTGAGCTGGTCCAGCTCGCCCGCGATCATGTGTTGGGCGATGTCGACAACTTTCGGCTCCTGAGCCGGCTCGATACCGCGCACCATCGCTGCACCCGAGCGGCGCGCCAGCAACATCGCCTCGGTTTCCACATATGGCGCCGCACCCAGCACATGGGGATTGGCTTCGGCAATTTTCAGCGCGCGCGGCCAATCCTGCAGGCTCTCGCCGATGCCAGATACCGTGGCATGCGACACCGCACCAAGGATGCGTGTGCGCATCTGGTAATCAAACCCGTTCATCACCGACATCACTGTAATCAGCGCAATCACGCTGATCGCAATGCATACGATCGACACGGTGGAGATGAAGGAGATGAACTGGTTGCGGCGCTTGGCCCGCGTGTAACGCAGGCCGATGAAGAGTTCGAGCGGTCGAAACATGACAACCTGCTGCGTGGGTTACAACAAAGGGCGCCATTCTGACACTGGTGACGTTGTGGTGCGAACCGGGAGGTCAGGACAACTTGCAGCCAGCTTCCACGCGGACGGGCGCGCACTGTCTGCCCTTTTGCTGGAGCACGCGGCCCGACCTTCCCCACGAGCCGCAGGCAGTGTCCGTGCTGCATCGGCAGCATGCCGGTCAAGCGCGGCACGCTGCGCAGCAAGGCCAACGTCACCCGCCGCGCAGCGATACGGGAAAATGTCCGCGCGTAAACACCGCAGGTGCCGATCCGGTTGGACTCGCCGCAGCGCTGCAAGGAGATCCAGGCGGCCAGAAGTAGAGTCAGATACGTGGAAGCGCTTCATCGGCCTGCAGGATGGCGAGCCGCATGCGCAACCGCCGCCGGATATCAGCATCGCTGTTGTCCGGACCCAGCAGCAATGCCGGGACGCGAAGTCCCGGCGCGCGCAAACGCAGCAGCACAAGCGTGCCCAGCACATGGAAGGACGCGAGCGTCGCGGTCACGTCATCGCCGGAAACGAGGCGCAGCGTCCACAGGTCATCCGCACCCCAACCGGCAGCGACCACCGGGTTACGCCGCAACGTGACTGCGCTGCGCCAGGTAACCGCCAGCACGACCACAACCAGTAGTAACTTTCCCCACCACGCCAACCCATTCAAACCGATGGCGAGCAACGCCAATGTTGCGACGGCGAAGACTGCCCGACGCAACAGCCGCGACGGCCGGTATTCAAAGCCGATGGCGGGTACGGATGGCATCAATGATCACCTGCCAGTCGGCGCGCGGCGGGCGCGAATGGCCCATGACCCAATCCCACAGATCCGGATCCTGCTCGTTCAGCAATTCGTCAAAGGCGACCTGTTGCGCCGGCTCGGCGTCGGCAAACGATTCTTCCAGCCAGCTGCCAAACAACGTGTCCAGCTCGCGCGTACCGCGCCGGACGCGCCAACGCAGGCGTTTGCGGCGAGCTTCGTTCAGTGCTTCAGCAGACATGGTGTTGCTCCGTGTCACTCCCCGACGCTGACGGCCGCGCATGCTTGCCCAAAGCTGCGCGCTTGCGCCCTGCCGCGCGCAGCAACCAGAATCCGCTTGGCGAGGTCTGCTCCCGCTCAACCACGGCGCGCGATCATCAACTTCTTGATCTCGGCGATCGCCTTGGCCGGGTTCAATCCCTTCGGACAGGTGCGCGTGCAATTCATGATGGTGTGACAACGATACAGCTTGAACGGATCTTCCAGATCATCCAGCCGCTCGGCAGTGGCTTCGTCGCGGCTGTCAATCAACCAACGGTAGGCCTGCAGCAGTACCGCCGGGCCGAGATAGCGATCGCCGTTCCACCAATGACTGGGACAGCCAGCGGTACAACACGCGCAAAGAATGCATTCATAGTAGCCACTGATCTTCGCGCGCTCTTGCGGCGATTGCAGGCGTTCCATCGTGGGCGTCGGACTTTGCGTGCGAATCCACGGTTTGATCGAGGCATATTGGGCGTAGAAATGCGTCAGGTCCGGCACCAGGTCCTTGACTACCGGCATGCTCGGCAACGGATAGATCTTGATGTCGCCGCTGCAGTCATCGATCGCCTGCGTGCAGGCCAGCCAGTTGACGCCGTTGATATTCATCGCACAACTGCCACAAACGCCCTCGCGACATGAACGGCGCAAGGTCAGAGTGGAGTCGACCTCATTCTTGATCTTGAGCAGCGCGTCAAGAACCATCGGACCACACTGATCGGTATCGATCTCGAACGTGTCGATGCGCGGATTCTGTCCGTCATCCGGGGACCAACGGTAGACGTGAAATGTGCGCGGATGACGCGCACCGGGTGCGGGGTAGTGCTTGCCCGGCTGCACTTTGGAGTTCTTCGGCAACGTGAAATTTGCCATGAATCGTACTCCTCAGGTTCCGCGTGGCGACAATCCAGGCAGTCGGACACTCACGACGCGCACATCATGGCAACCATCACCGAGTGAAGGTCTCAACCGCGCCGCGTCAACATCAACTTCTTGATCTCGGCAATGGCCTTGGCCGGGTTCAATCCCTTCGGGCAAGTGCGCGTGCAATTCATGATGGTGTGACAACGGTACAACTTGAACGGGTCTTCCAGATCATCCAGACGTTCGCTGGTCGCTTCGTCGCGGCTGTCGACGATCCAGCGATAGGCTTGCAGCAGGATTGCCGGCCCAAGATACTTGTCACCATTCCACCAGTAACTGGGGCAACTGGTGGAACAGCACGCACACAGGATGCACTCATACAACCCGTTGAGGCGCTTGCGCTCTTCCGGTGATTGCAGACGCTCGCGGGTCGGCATCGGGCTTTGCGTGCGAATCCACGGCTTGATCGACGCAAACTGCGCATAGAAGTGCGTGAGGTCGGGCACCAGATCCTTGACCACCGGCATGTGCGGCAGCGGGTAGATCTTGATGTCGCCGGCCGCCTGCTCCTGGATCGAGCAGATGCACGCCAGTGTGTTGACGCCGTTGATGTTCATTGCGCACGAGCCGCAAATCGCTTCGCGGCAGGAGCGGCGCAAGGTCAACGTCGGATCGATCTCATTCTTGATCTTGAGCAGCGCGTCCAGAACCATCGGCCCACACGACGCCAGGTCGATTTCAAAGCTGTCCATGCGCGGGTTTTGATCGTCATCGGGCGACCAGCGATAGATGCGAAAGGTACGTGGTTTTTGCGCATCCTTCGCCGGGTAGCGCTTGCCCGCTTGAATCTTGGAGTTCCGCGGCAGCGTGAATTCACCCATGGTCTTGCCCTTCGATGGTCTTGGAAACACGACATGGGCCGACCATGTCGTGTGGATTCTACGGTGGCGTCGGCCGCAGTCGCCTGCGCCAGATCAGTAAACGCGCTTGCCCAATGGCACCGCTTCCACTTCATCGGTGAGGGTATGCATGTGCACCGGACGGAAGTCAAAGCGCGTCTTGCCGGCAGGGTCCACCCACACCAGAGTGTGTTTCAGCCAGTTGACGTCGTCACGCTCGGGGAAGTCCTCGCGCGCATGTGCGCCGCGCGTTTCCGGTCTTTGCTCGGCGGAGTGCATAGTGGCCACCGCCTGCTCCAGCAGGTTGGACAATTCCAGCGTCTCGATCAGGTCGGAGTTCCAGATCAACGAGCGATCAGTGACGTGCACGTCCTGGAACGAGTTGAATACTTCGGTGATCTTCGCCTTGCCTTCCGCCAGGGTGTCGCCGCGCCGGTAGACCGCTGCGTACTTTTGCATGGTGCGCTGCATTGCCAGCCGAATGTCCGCAGTCGGCGTACCACCATTGGCGTTGCGCAAAGTCTCGAAACGCTCCATCGCCTTGTCCAGCAGACCCGCCGGCAGATCCTTGTGCGGGGTGTCAGGCTTGATGATCTCGGCGCAACGTTCAGCCACTGCGCGCCCGAACACCACCAGGTCAAGCAATGAGTTGGAACCCAGACGGTTGCCGCCGTGCACCGAAACACATGCCGCCTCACCCACCGCAAACAAGCCGGGCACGATGGCGTTGACGTCATCTCCGCGTTTTTGCACGACCTGACCGTGAATGTCAGTGGGAATGCCGCCCATCACATAGTGCGCCGTAGGCAGCACCGGAATCGGCTCCTTGGTGACATCGACGCCGGCAAAGATCCGCGCGGATTCGGCGATCCCGGGCAAGCGCAAATGGATGACGTCCGCACCCAGGTGCATCAGATTGAGCAGCAGGTGATCCTTGTGCTCGCCGACGCCGCGCCCTTCATTGATCTCCACCGTCATCGCCCGACTGACGACGTCGCGTGAGGCCAGGTCCTTGGCATGCGGTGCATAGCGCTCCATGAAACGCTCACCCGTGGAATTGGTGAGAAATCCGCCCTCGCCCCGCACGCCTTCGGTAATCAGGCAGCCTGCGCCGTAAATACCGGTCGGGTGAAACTGCACAAACTCCATGTCCTGCAACGCCAGGCCTGCGCGCAACACCATGCCACCACCGTCGCCCGTACACGTATGTGCCGAGGTGCAACTGAAATAAGTACGCCCATAGCCGCCGGTCGCCAGAACGATGGCGTGTCCGCGGAAAAGGTGCATGGTGCCTTCGTTCATGTCCAGCGCCAGGACCCCGCGACACACCCCTTCCTTGTCGAAAATCAGGTCGATGACGAAATATTCGACGTACATCGTTGCACCGTGTGCCAGCGCCTGCTGATACAGCGCATGCAACATGGCATGCCCGGTACGGTCGGCGGCCGCGCAGGTACGTTGCGCCTGGTCTCCGCCATAGTTGACCGACATGCCGCCAAACGGGCGCTGGTAGATCTTGCCTTCATCGGTGCGCGAGAACGGCACGCCCTGATGCTCCAACTCGACTACCGCGCGCGGCGCGTCCTTGCACATGTATTCGATGGCATCCTGATCGCCCAACCAGTCGCCACCCTTGACCGTATCGTAAAAATGGAAACGCCAGTCGTCCGGATGCATGTTGCCAAGCGCTGCAGAGATCCCGCCCTGGGCCGCAACCGTATGCGATCGAGTCGGAAAGACCTTGCTGATACACGCTGCCCTGAGTCCTTTCTCGGCCAGACCAAACGTGGCGCGCAAACCTGAACCGCCTGCCCCGACCACGATCACGTCATACAAATGTTGTTGAATTTCCACGAACCTGCTCCTCGCGTCTCAGGGGGTCAGCGCAATACGCAACACGGCCAGTACGCTGGCCAGTGCACCAAGGACCGCGAGGAAGTAAACCGCCACCAGCGCGAATACTTCTTTCCAGCGGGTATGGACGTAGTCCTCGATCACGACCTGCAGGCCGAGCGCTGCATGCCAGAACATCGCCACTACAAAGGCGATCATCAGCAGCGCGTTCCAGGGCTGCGCCAGGGTCGAGCGCGCCGTAACGTAGTCCGCGCCAAGCAAGCCAAGTACCAGGATCACGAACCAGATGCCCAGGACCACCAGCGCCGCCGCTGTTACTCGCTGTACCCACCAGTGATGCACGCCCGAATGTGCCGAGCCGAGCCCAAGTGCAATCTTGAGTGGGCTGCGTCGGTCAGTCGCGACAACCTTCTCGTTGCTCATGCTGCACCCCCCACAGTCAGTATGTAGGCCCACACCATCGCGGTGAGGACCACGCTGCCAATGGCAGACAACCAACTGGAACGCACGAACTGGGTGATCGCATAACCCGCGCCACCGTCTTGAATCAAATGCCGTATGCCGTTGCACAAGTGATAAAAGAGCGCCCAGCTCCAGCCCAGCATCAACACCATCCCGATCGGGCTGCCGACGAGACTGCGAAATTCATTGAAGCCCGCTTCATCACCGGCCAGCTTGAGCAACCCGTACACGACGACCACGCTACCTATGGCCAACGCGACGCCGGTGGCACGATGCACGATGGAACTGACCATCTGTGCCTGCCAGCGATAGATCTGGATGTGCGGAGAAAGCGGGCGTTGCATATTTGCCATGGCGACTATCCTGTGTGGGATCGCTGATATTGTCCGGTTCGCCAGCCCCTTTGCCACCCGGCGTCATACGCCACGGGGCGCCCTCAGAAGTCGATGCAGCGTCCGTTCTTTTCCCAATCGCCGTAGCGAGTGGGATCGAGAGTCGACGGCTCCCGTGCCAACACTACCTTGCTCGTGCTTTTCTTGCGCCCATCAGCACCCCCCTCGCCTTCGATCGGAGTCGCCAACGGCTCCGCCGAAGCGGAATCTGCAGGAACGTCGACATGCGAAGGAGTGTTGGTCATTGCGTAATCTCAGCCGCAGAAGCGTAATACTTGCGACCACCCAGTACAACCTGGGGCCGCCGCCGTAAGCCCCTCGCGCAAGGATAGCCTTGCACTCTTTTGCCAGCACCCCCATCTCTGCAAGCCATGCCCATTCCGTTTGTCGCCCAGTCCGTATTGATCGAAGGCCCTGACGCTCTGGCGTTTGCCCATGCGCAATTCAGCAGTCACGTCGATGCGCTTGAATGCGGGCAGTGGCAATTCAGTGCGTGGCTGAGCGCACAGGGCCGGGTACGTGCGTTGTTTCATCTGGCCAGGCCCAGCGAACACCAGTTGCTGTTGCTGCTGCGCGGCGGCGACGCCGACACGTTGACGGAGGCGCTGGGGCGCTACGTGTTTCGCGCGAAAGTCAGTATTTCGGCGAGCCATCCGCGCCGGATCGGCACTGGCCCGGCACTCGCGTTGTACACGTTCCAGACCGTGGGCGACACGCTGGAACTCGGCTGCGGCGATCACCGTCTGCGTGTCAGCGAAACGGAGACGAGCGATACCCAGTGGCGCCTGCCACAACTGCGCGCCGGGTGGCCATGGTTGCCCTTGATGGAACTGGACAAATGGCTGGCGCCGGCGCTGTCATTGCAGCGCCTGCAAGCCACGGTCACCGACAAAGGCTGCTATCCGGGTCAGGAAATCATCGCGCGCCTGCATTTTCGCGGCGGCCACAAGTGGCATCTGCACGGTGCCACGCTTGCGCACTCGGCGAATCCGGGAGACCGGCTGCATCTGAATAATGAGGACGTCGGTTGTGTCCTCGACGTGGTCGTCCACGACGGACATGTCGAGGCGCTTGTGGTGATAACCGATGCTGCCGCCGCTGAATTTCGCGATGGACGTCTAGACGTCCATCGCGACAACACCATTGTTTCGCTGCAGACCGACCGGTCGGCGTGATGTCCACGTCGATATTGCGTGATTTCAGTGTCATCAGCACGGTCGCGACTAGATGAGTGTGAAATGAATGCATGGTCAGCGGCACTTGCCAGCCGCGCGAACCGCCACTAGTCTCCGTCGGTCGAATATCGCGATGTCCGTCTGGCGGATGTCGAAACACGCGACGAATCGGAAGTGTCCGAATCGGCGCGACCCGGCAGATGGATACCGGATGGTGATTCTCCTCCACAGGTCTGCGGAGGGTGTTGCACACAGCATCGGTCAGCATCCACTGACCAGCCACGCAACATACAAACTCGTGCGGCAAAAATTGCCGTGCAAATGCCACAATCCCGTGGCAAGCGCCCAATCGTGGATGATCCGAATTCGATTGTGGTGATTGATCCAGGTGGAACGGCCTGCCCGCCCGTCCACCGCAACGGCACGTTGAGATTTATTCACGCAACGCGCACAGCACGCTGGAGGCAGAACGATGACCCTTTCCATGTTGTTGTGGCTGACTACGATCATGCCGCAGCCTCTCGCCGATCATGTTTGCCTGGCTACCACGGTATACCTGGAAGCACGCAGCGAGAGCACGAATGGCCAACTGGCCGTCGCCGAGGTCGCGATGCGTCGTCGGGATCGCGGCACCTGGGGCAACACCCTGTGCAAAGTGGTGACGGCGCCGCACCAGTTTGCGACAAGCACCACACCAGGCACGTTCGTGATCAGCAACACCGATGCGTTCAACAAGGCTTGGGAAATAGCCGACCGCTCGATCCAGAATTGGGAACTTCCCGCCGGGAAACGCCGGATGCTGGTCCCGCATGCTGATCACTTTGCGACGCTGGCTGTGGTTCCCGCCTGGTCGCTCAACCGGCCGAGCACGACGATCGGCGATCACGCGTTCTATGCAGTGAACTGACCAGGCCGACAGTACTGGTCGTCCACAACAAAACAGGCTCCCGATCGGGAGCCTGTTTTGCTTTTGGGGCATGACCAACCGTCTGGTCAATAGACGGCTGGACGGCCAAACGTACCAGCCGCTGAGGCCCTCATTCGATCAACGCGCGTACACCTGGCCATTGCTCACCTGCACGTAGTCGCCGCTGCGCACGCCCGGATTCTGTCGCTGTGTGACGGTTGCATACTGGCCATCGTCCAGGCGTACCACGATGCGCCAGGCGGTACCGCCACCACTTTCGTGCTTGCCGACCTGATTGCCGATAACGCCTCCGGCGACCGCGCCACCTACGGCGGCTGCCTTGCGTCCGTCACCCTTGCCCACGGTGCTGCCCAGCACGCCGCCGGCCACGGCACCGATAATGGCGCCAAGCGGGCTGCTGCCGCCACTGTTCCCATCGATGTAGACCTGCTGCACTTCCTGTACCACGCCGCAGTTCTGGCACCGCATTGAACTGTTGCCGCGACTGGACTGCGAGTAATCGGTGCCGTACCGCCCGGTCGTACCATACGGCTGGGTAACACAACCGCCCAGCGCCAAACCGCCCGCGAGTACGGCAGCGAAAGCCAACTTGCCTGTTACTGCATTCATGATCAATCCCTCTTGAGTGTGAATATGTGGGCCCACGCAACTACCTGGCCGGCGCGCTCAGCGCGCGTCGGAGACCGCGGTTACACCTTCCTGCACTTGCACCCGATCGCCCGGGTCATGATCCATACGCACTGATCGGGTGACGCCGTTATAGACGTAACCCACGTCGTAGCCGACGATCTTGCTCTCACCGGTGCCTTTGACGGTGTGGCAACGGCGCTCGACATTGGAAGTCACCTGCCCGTGCTGGCGACTGGCCTCAATCCGGTTGCCTGCGTAACCGCCACCAACTGCACCGGCCACCGTCGCCAGCGTCTTGCCTTTGCCACCGCCGACCTGATTGCCGAGCAGGCCACCGGCCACCGCACCAATGGCGGTGCCAACCAGCCGATGTTCATCCTTCGGCGGCGCGGTGTGATTGACCACCTCGTCCTGGCAAACCTGCCGCGACGTGTCGGCGGCCTTGCGAACCGGTTCCACAGAGATCACCTTTGCGTACTTGACCCCGGCGTCCGCAGTGGCCGACGACATCGCGCCGCCGTCGGAGGTGCCCGCATCGGCATTGCGGTTGCAACCGGAAATGCCCACGGCAAGCGCTGCCGCGATACCAATACTGAGTGCGTTGATCATCACCTTGTTCATCTGTGTCTCCTCTTGTCGATTGGTAAGATCGCTTGATGCGCCCCTTGCACCCGCGTCCGTGTGTCTCGTTCATTAAACCTGCGCCTAACTGAATCAGGCTTAGATCATCCGCAGTGGGTTAATGTCCTGTCTGGGCGTGCAACTTCGGTCGCCGCGCATCACGAAAACATCACACACATGTTTGTCGACAGCCACGTTCATCTCGACCACGCAACATTTGATCCCGACCGGGCGCAAGTGCTCCTCCGTGCATACGCTGCAGGGGTGGAAACCCTTGTGGTGCCCGCAGTGGATGCTGCCAGTTGGCCGCAGATCAGGCAGTTGAGCGCTCACGATCGCCGCATCGTTCCCGCCTACGGCCTGCATCCGCTGTTCATCGAGCACCATGCGCGCACCGACGTGGACGCACTGTCTTCATGGCTTGAGTTCGGTGATGCGGCGGCAGTGGGTGAGATCGGCCTGGACTTTCACGACGACGCAACAGACGCCAGTGAACAGCGACACTACTTCACCACACAATTGCAACTCGCGCGCGAACGCAACCTGCCCGTCATCGTCCACGCTCGCCGGGCACTGGAGGAAGTGATTTTGACCCTGCGCAAGGTCAGCAATCTGCGCGGCGTCGTGCACAGCTTTTCAGGCAGCCAGCAACAAGCCGAGCAGCTGTGGCGGATGGGCTTCTGTCTGGGCATTGGCGGCACGGTCACCTATCCACGCGCGCAACGCCTGCGGCGCATCGTGGCCACCATGCCCGGTGAATTCCTGTTGCTGGAGAGTGACGCGCCCGACCAACCGGATGTAGAACACCGGGGTCAACGCAACGAACCCGCCCGGCTAGCCGGGATCGCGCAGTGCATCGCAACCCTGCGCGGGGAACCTGTCGCTGTAATCGCCGCAACCACCAGTGCCAACGCCCGGCAATTGTTCGGTCTTGGTCAGACGACGACCTAGCCCCACACGCCAGCGGCACCGGTCCCACCCGGGCGTGCTGCCGGTCCAAACGGGGCGATCCGCGCAGCACTTGCACGACGCCATACGCGTTCGTTATGTTGTTTCACTGGTGAATCATGAGCCGATGAAATGACACGACTGGGCGAACGCATCCGATCCATGGACGAGGGGATTGGTCGGGTGAACCAGATCATTCCGGAAATGCCGGCGACCGAGACGCGCCTGTGTCGTTTGCTGTTGATCGTCGGCGACCGTCTGCAACGCGACCTCGAAGCCATCGTCACCCCGTACCGAATCAATCACAGCGAGTTCACCACATTGATGATTCTGTACAGCCGACCAGACGGAAGTTCCACTCCCGGCGAGTTGTGTGAACTGGCCACGCAAGGTGCCACCAACATGACGCGCATTGCCAACGCCTTGCTCAAACGCGGGCTGATCACGCGTCAGAGTGGCGCCACGGACCGCCGTCAGGTGATCATACGCATCACCGCTGCGGGGCGCCGATTTGCGCAAAAGGTCTTGCCACCGATGTTCCCGCGTATTGCCGAGGCCTTCTCCGGTTTCAACGTCGGTGAACGAAGCGAGTTGCGCCGGCTGCTCGGCAAGCTCGCGGCGAACCTCGATGATCTGGACAGCGGCGTCACGCCATGAGGCCGTTCGCTCCACCGGTGCATGCAGGGGTTGTGCCGCCAACACCTGTCTTTGGGCTGCACAGCACGAAGCGCGCTGTACGAACCCCGGCTGCAGGTGTTGTTGGCGCCAGGCGCCCAGGCCATGGATGGCACGTCGGTCACGTGCCATGGATCGCCATGCTGCTGTTGCTGGTCGCAGGCTGCACCAGCGTCCCTGACCGGCTCGACCAACCTGCGCTGCGCGACAGCGCGCCGCTGGCGGGGCTGGAACTCCCTGCGCGAGATGGGTGGCCGCAGGCGCAGTGGTGGCGCGTGTACGACGACGAGCAACTCAACGCACTGCTTGCGCGGGCGATGGCCCAGGCGCCGGACCTCGCTGTGGCGCAAGCGCGCGTGCAAAGCGCAGAGCAAGCGGCGCGCATGGCGGCGGCACAGGCGGGCTTGTCCATTGCTGGCCAGGCGCAAGTCGCGCGCCAGCGCATCACCGATCACGGCCTGATCCCGAGTCAGTTCCTCGGCTTCAGCTGGTACAACCAGGCCGACCTCGGCGCCCAACTGCAATACGATTTCGACTGGTGGGGCCAGAAGCGCGCAAGTATCGAGTCGGCACTGGATCAGGCCCACGCCGCGATGGCCGAGCGCAGCGCGGCTGCACTGGCCATTCAGTACGCGATCGCGGATACGTACTTCGCCTGGCAGGCGGACAACGCTCGCGCGCAATTGGCGCAGCAGCGCGTGACTGCCGAGGAGCGCCTCTCGCACATCGCAGACTTGCGTGTAGCGCAGGGCGTCGACCTGCCCGACACAGCTCCAGTGGCGCGTGCGCAAGCGGCTGCGGCGCGTGAAATGCTGGTAGCCCTGCAAGGCTCGGCGCGGATTCGCCACGCGGCGCTGGCATCGCTGCTGGGCATTGCGCCGGGTAAATTGCCGCCGCTGCAGGCGCATCCGTTACCCACAGTGCAGGCCGGTTTGCCGGCGAACGCTGGCCTCGACTTGCTGGCGCGGCGGCCGGATATCGCCGCCAACCTCTGGCAGGTGCAGGCTGCACTCAAGCAAACCGACGTGGCCCGCGCCCAGTTCTACCCGGACGTGAGCATCAGTGCCATGGCCGGCTTGTCGACCATCGAGCTGGACAAACTGTTCACTCCCGGTAGCCGGGTCTTTGCCCTGACCCCGGCGTTGCATCTGCCGATCTTCAGCGGCGGGCGCCTGGAGGCGAACTACGGCATTGCGCGCGCGCAACTGGACAGCGCCGTCGCGCAGTACAACGCCAGCGTGGTGAATGCCGCGCGTGAGGTCGCGACGCAAGTGCTCGGCGCGCAACAGACGGCGGCCCGGGCACGGCAACAGGACGCCCAGTTGCAAGCTGGCCTGCAACTGCTCGCCAGTGCCCAGGCGCGCCAACGCCAGGGTGTGCGCGACGCACGCGAGGCGCTCGGCGCGCAAGCGCAACTATTGCAGCAGCGCGACGCCGCACTGCAGTTGCGCGCGCAAGCCGTGGCCACCGATCTCAATCTGATCAAGGCCCTCGGCGGCGGCTATCAAATGTCCGCACCGGCGCCATCCGCAAGCCCACCGGCTGACGTCGCTGTTCCCTCTTCTACCGGAAGCACTGCGCATGAGCAGCACTGAACCCACGACGACGAACACGTCCGACCCCGGGCAGCCGCATGACAGCGGACTGGCAGCGAAGGACCCGCGCAAGCGTCGTCGCACGCTGCTCATCATCCTTGCGATTTTTGTGCTGGCCGCCGTGATCTGGGTGTTGTTGGAGATTTTCGTGTTCTCCACGCGGGTGGTCACCGACAACGCCTACGTCGGCGGCAACCAGGTGGCGATCTCCGCACAGGTGCCCGGCACGGTGATCGCGATTCTTGCCGATGACACCCAGCACGTCAGCGCCGGCCAGCCACTGGTGCGGCTTGACAGCACCGACTCCCAGGTGCGCTTGAGCCAGGCGACCAGCATGCTGGCGCAAGCCGTGCGCCAAGTCAGGCAACAGACTGACGCTGCCAGCGGCAGCGATGCTGCCGTCAAGGCCCGTGAGATCGATGTGCGCAAGGCGCAGGCGGATCTCAAGCGCCGCCTGCCGCTGATTGCGGCGCAAGCGGAATCACCGGAAATCGTGCAACACCTGCGTGACGGCGTGGCGCAGGCCGAGGCTGCGCTGCAGGTTGCACGTGCCCAAGCGGCTGCAGCTCGCGCCTCCATCGAAGGAACCAACGTGGCCGACAACGCCGCCGTGCAGCAGGCGCGCGCCAACTTTCGGGCGGCGTGGGTGGCCGCCCAGCGCAATACCATCGTCGCGCCCGTCGCCGGGTACGTCATCCAGCGCAGCGTACAGCTTGGCAACAGCGTGCAACCCGGACAGCAATTGATGACGGTCGTGCCACTGCACAACCTCTGGATCGACGCGAACTTCAAGGAAGGCCAGTTGCGTCATGTTCGTATTGGCCAGAGCGCGACGATCAGCACCGATCTGTACGGCGGTGGCGTGGAATTTCACGGCAAGGTCATCGGAGTGGGCGCGGGCACGGGGGCGGCATTTGCACTGCTGCCGGCGCAGAACGCCACGGGCAACTGGATCAAGGTCGTGCAGCGTGTACCGGTACGCGTTGCCCTCGATGACCGCGAGCTGGACCAACACCCTCTGCGCGTGGGGCTGTCCACCGAGGTCACCGTGGACATTCGTGACGACCGGGGCAGCGTCCTGACGTCCGCCAATGACACCAAACCAGCGGCGCAGACCAACGTGTACGACACGGTGGCCAGCCAGGCCGACGCTGAGGCCGCACGCATCATCCATGCAAACCTCGGCAGCGCGGCGGCGCGCGCGCGCTGAGCGCAGGCGCTCCCGACTGGAAACTGCCTGAGCATGGCCACCAACGAGAACCCCGACGCGGCCTTGCCCCCACTGCGCGGTGGGGCACTGGTCGCCTTGACGATCGCCGTCGCGTTCAGCACGTTCATGGAAGTGCTGGACATGACCATCGTCAATGTGTCGATACCGCACATTGCCGGCAGCCTTGGCGTGAGCCCGAGCGAAGGCACATGGACCATCAGTTCCTATGCGCTGGCCAGCGCGATCATGCAACCGCTGACCGGCTGGCTGGCACGCCGGTTTGGTGAGGTGCGCACATTCATCACGTCAGTGGGACTGTTCGTGGTGTTTTCCATGCTTTGCGGGATGGCCACGAGCATGCCGATGCTGGTGGTCTTCCGGCTGGCCCAGGGGGCCGGCTCCGGTCCGATGGTAGCGTTGTCGCTGGCGCTGTTGCTGTCCAGCTACCCCAAGGCCAGACAGGGCATGGCGCTGGCGCTGTGGGCGATGACGGTGGTGGTGGCGCCGATCTTCGGACCGATCCTCGGTGGCTGGCTCACCGACAATTTCTCATGGCCGTGGATCTTCTACATCAACGTCCCGGTCGGGGCGCTGGCCGCGATCGTCACCTGGGCGCTGCTGCGCAAGCGCGAGACCAAAACCTTCAAGACGCCGATTGACGTGGTCGGACTGGTGCTGCTGGTAGTCGGCGTCGGTGCATTGCAATTCATGCTCGACAACGGCAACGACAACGACTGGTTTTCCTCGCCGATGATCACGACGCTGGGCGTCACCGCGCTGGTGTGTGTGACATTCCTGATCGCCTGGGAACTGCTGGCAAAGCATCCGGTGATCGATCTGGCGCTGTTCAAGCGCCGCAATTTCACTGTCGCCGTGGTTGCGCTGTCGCTGGGGATGATGGCGTTTTTCGGCATCAACGTGGTGTTTCCCCTTTGGCTGCAAATCACCTTGGGGTACACCGCGACGTGGGCCGGGCTGGCCAGCGCGCCCGTCGGAGTGCTCGCGTTTGTCATGGCGCCGATCATCGGCGCCAACATCCAGCGGCTGGAACTGCGCGCCGTGGTCACGTTTGCATTCATCGTGTTTGCGCTCACGTCCTTCTGGTTCGCCACGTTCGACAGCTCTGCGTCATTCGGCACACTGATAGTTCCGCGTTTCGTGATGGGCATCGGCATCGCCTGCTTCTTCATTCCGCTCAACCAGATGTACCTGTCCGGCTTGCCCGCCGACCAGGTCGCCAGCGCCTCGGGGTTGGCAAATTTCTGTCGCACGCTGGCGTCCAGCATCTCGACCGCGGCTACGGTAACGCTGTGGACGCACCGAGCCGACTACCATCATGCGGCACTCGCCGAGCACATCGTGCCGGCAGCGCCAGCGGCCAGCCAGTTCTTGCAGCAACTGCAGCATGGTGGCTTGTCACCGAGGCAGGCGCTGGGCGTGATTGACGGCCTGATAACGCGCGAGGCCTTGACGCTGGCAGTCAATGACGTCTATCTCGTGTGCGCGTGGTTGTTCCTCGCGCTGATACCGTTGCTGTGGTTTGCGCGTCCGCCATTTGGGAACACTGGCGGCGCTGTGGGGCATTGACGCCGGAATACTGCGCAGCATTCCTCTGGTGCGGCGCAATACGTTCTGGTAATTTGACGCCATGAAGCAGGCCAAGCGCACCATCAAGAAGTACCCGAACCGTCGCCTCTACGACACGGAAATTTCAAGCTATATCACTCTGGAAGAAATTCGCCAGCTCGTACTGGACAACGAGGACTTCGAAGTCCGCGACGCCAAGAGCGGTGAGGACCTGACCCGTTCGGTGTTGCTGCAAATCATCTCGGACCATGAGGACGAGGGGCAACCGATGCTCTCGCCGCAACTGTTGAGCCAGATCATCCGCTTCTATGGAAACTCCCTGCAGGGCTTCATGGGGCCGTACCTGGAACGCAGCCTGCAGGTGTTTCTCGACCAGCAAACGCAGTTCCGCAGCCAGCTCGACAGTTTGATGGGACAAACTCCGTGGAACACGCTCAACGAGCTGACCGCGCGCAACATGGATGCCTGGAACACCATGCAGCGCGGCCTGATGGAAACCGCCGCCAAGGCTGTCCCCGGCGCGCCACTCAGCAGTAGCAGCAAGAAATCCCGCTGAACCTGCCACGCCGGCGAATCCGGCCGGACGCGCCGGGCGGCCGCGCGCGCAGCGTCGTGACCGCATGCAACCAGTGCACCCGCCACCCAGGATGAGCAATTCATGAGTCAGTCCCTTGCGCCAAAACGCATCGCGGTCGTCACCGGCGGCATCGGCGGGCTGGGAACGGAAATCTGTCGCCGGTTTGCACTCGCAGGCCACCGAGTCATCGCCATCGACCTCGCCGCGCGCGCGGAGCGCGTCGCCGAATTTGGTGCCGAAGTGGCGGATCTTGGCACGGCCATCAGCTTCGAGGCTGCCGACGTCAGCAACTTCGATAGCTGCGCACAAGTCATTGCGCGCATCGAGCAGCAACATGGCGGCGTCGACATTCTGGTCAACGCCGCCGGCATTACCCGCGATGCCAGCCTGCGCAAGATGACACCACAGCAGTGGCACGAACTGATGCACGTGAACCTGGACGGCGTATTCAACATGTGCCGCAACGTGATCGAAGGCATGGCCACACGCAACTTCGGGCGGATCGTCAACATCAGCTCGGTAAACGGCCAAACCGGACAATTCGGCCAGACCAACTACTCCGCCGCCAAGGCCGGCGTGCATGGTTTCAGCATGGCACTGGCGCGCGAAACCGCACGCAAGGGCATCACCGTCAATACGGTCTCGCCGGGCTATTGCGATACGCCGATGGTTGCCGCCGTATCTGCCGAGATCCGCGCGCAGATCATCGCCGGCATCCCGATCGGACGACTGGGTTCGCCTGCGGATATCGCGCGCGCGGTAGCCTTTCTCGCCGCCGATGATGCCGGCTACATCACCGGCGCGAACCTGCCCGTGAACGGCGGCTACTTCATGAGCTTTTAGGCGGCGCTCGACAAACCGCACCCTGGGCATCTCCGCGACCTGGCGCTATCTCCCGTCATGTGACGCAGGCACTTGACCCACACGGACCCTGAGGCGTAACTTCTTGCGGTCCGCTTGCCCACAGGTCCTTGGCGACCTGTCGCACACCGGAACGCAAGACGTCCGCAGCCGGGGAAGCTGGCGGGGCGTCTTCCTTTCACTCAAGGGGAGAGAACCATGTTGATGCACAAATCACTGGCCGTCGCGCTGTTGGGCGTGATCGGTCTGGCAGCGACGTCCGACGCGGGTGCTGCCACGCAGGCCCGTGTCCAGGCCCAATTCATGGGCAACATCGCACCTGCGGCGCTGGCCAGTCGTATTGGCCTGGAAGCGGGCGCGGCGCTGTCGCCACGTTTGCAGATACGCACTGCCCAAGGGACCCTGAAGACACGCGAGCAGCAAACGTTCCGTGGTGTGCCCGTGTACGGCAGCCACGTCGTGGTGGAACGTGATGCCAGCGGTAACGTGCTCGGCGTCAGCGGCGGCATCACCCACTCAATCGGTCGCGACATTGCGTCGGTCAGGCCCGCCATCAGCAGCGCCCGTGCCACGGCCGTTTTGCGCGCACACGCCGGTCTTCTGCCGCTTGGTATCGGCAGCAATGGCATCGTGGACAGCGACATCCAGAACGCGAAGAGTGATCTGTACGTCTACGCCGAGGGCAGCCGCGCCCGGCTCGCCTATCTCACTTCGTTCTTCGTCGATCGCAACGGCAACCCGACGCGTCCGATGGCGATCATCGACGCCAATACCGGGGAGGTGATCCAGTCCTGGGAAGGCCTCACCACCAAGGGCAAGCCGGGTGGCGGCGGCAGTGGCACCGGCACTCCCGCGCTCGCGACGGGCGCCGGCGGCAATCTGAAGACTGGCCAGTACTTTTACGGTACCGACTTCGCATCGCTCGCGGTTACCCAGTCCGGTTCTACCTGCACCATGCAGAACCCTGATGTGAAGACCAGCAACATGGCCGGCAGCACGCGCAGGGGCACTTTGTGGAGCTTCATCTGCCCGAACAGCAGCGGCGATGGCGCGAATGGCGCGTATTCGCCGATCAACGATGCCCACCACTTTGGCAGTGTCGTGCACGATTTGTACAAAAGCTGGTTCGGCGCGCCGCCCCTGAACTTCCAGTTGGTAATGAATGCGCACTACGGCCGCAACTACGAGAACGCGTTCTGGAATGGCTCGTCAATGAACTTTGGAGATGGTGCCAGCTTCTTCTACCCGCTGACCTCACTTGACGTCGCCAGCCACGAGATCAGCCACGGCTTTACCGAGCAGAACTCCAACCTGCAGTACTCCGGGCAGTCTGGCGGCATGAACGAGGCGTTCTCGGACATGGCCGGCGAAGCGGCCGAGTACTTTGACCGCGGTCACAACGACTGGCTGGTGGGCGCCGAGATCATCAAGAACGGCACCGCCCTGCGCTGGATGTGCACACCAACGCTGGACGGTAGCTCGATCGACAACGCCGCGAAGTACACCAGTTCGACGGACGTGCACTACTCCAGCGGGGTCTACAACAAGGCCTTCTGCACACTGGCCAAAACGGCGGGCTGGAACACGCGGATGGCATTCGAGGTATTCACGAGGGCCAACGCCGTGTACTGGACGCCTACGTCCACGTTCAACTCTGGCGCCTGCGGCGTGGAAGCCGCTGCGGACGATTACGCCTATTCGCGCAGCAGCGTGGTCTCAGCGTTCAACGCAGTCGGCGTGACCTGTCAATAAGCAGTTGATGCATGCGTGACCGAAAAGGGCCAGCCCGCGAGGGGTGGCCCTTTTTCGTTGCTCCGGGAACCGCGGCAGCCACATTCAACGCCCAATCCGTCCGCAACCGAGCTCGTTCCGCCGCCCGCTTTCCACATGCCTGGGGTCGAACGGGATTGCAGTGGGGGAGCGCTTGCGGAACAGTATGCGGATTCTCTCCCCGACCATGAGCATGGCACAGCCACCTATCACTCTCATCGGCGCCGGCCTGGTCGGCGCACTGCTGGCGCAGCAACTGGCCCGCCGCGGCATTGCCGTGGACGTATTTGAAAAGCGCGCTGATCCGCGCAGTGCAGGTTTTCTCGGCGGCCGCTCGATCAACCTGGCGCTGGCCGAACGCGGCTTGCAGGCGCTGCGCGGCAGCGGGCTGGCCGACGAGGTATTGCGCGGCGTAGTCATGATGCGTGGACGCATGGTGCACACCCTGGACGGCCGCAGTGCACTGCAACGCTATGGCGTGGACGACCGCGAGGTTATCTGGTCGGTAGCGCGCGGTGCGCTGAACATGCTGCTGCTGGACGCCGCGGAAAAAGCCGGCGCGCGCTTCCACTTCGGGCAATCGCTGGCAAGTGTCGACTTTGCGCACAAGCGTATCCGCCTGGCCGACGCCGACGGTAACGAGCACGAGACGGATGCCGCCACGCTGATCGGTGCCGATGGTGCCGGCTCGACCCTACGTGCGGCGATGAATGCACACAGCGCATTGGGCGAGCGCGTGGAAGCACTCGGCCACGGCTACAAGGAGCTGGAAATTCCACCCGCTGGCGAGTTGCCGCCCGCCACCGTCGAAGCCTGTGGCGGCCACGACCAGTTCGCGCTGGAACCGCACGCGCTGCACATCTGGCCGCGTGGCGGTTACATGTGCATTGCCCTGCCCAATACCGAAGGCAGTTTCACCGTTACCCTGTTTCTGCCGGTGCAAGGCGCCGGGCCGAGCTTTGCCAGCGTGCCTGGTGCTGACGCCGGCGCGGTGTTTTTCCGTGAGCAATTCCCTGACCTGCTACCGCTGATACCACAATTTGCCGCCGACTACCGCGATCATCCGGTTGGCACGTTGTCGACGCTGTACCTGGACCGCTGGCAGCTTGGTGCGAGTGCGCTGCTGATTGGCGATGCCGCGCACGCGATTGTGCCGTTCCACGGGCAGGGGATGAATTGCGGCTTCGAGGACACCACCGTGCTGTGCGATTTGCTCGCCGCCGAACCCCGCGATCGCGGCGGCGTATTTGAGGAGTTCCAGCGCGTTCGTCAACCCGACACGAACGCCATTGCCACCATGGCCCTGGAAAACTACATCGAGATGCGCGACTCGGTCGCCGACCCGCACTATCTGGCCAAACGCGAACTTGGCGCGCTGTTCACGGCGCGCGCGCCACAGCATTACATGTCACGCTACCGGCTGGTCAGTTTCACCCACTTGCCTTACGCCTATGCGTTGGAGCGTGGACGGGCACAGGACGCGTTGATGGAACGGCTGCTGCGCGGCGCCACCACGGTCGCCGACATCGACGCTGACGCAGCAGTGGTCGCGTTGCGCACAGAGATGCCGCCACTACCGCCGCTGCGCCATGGATGAAGCGTTGCTGACGGCGTACCGCTCGAGCACTTACCTGGTGTGCGTGGACACGGCGCAATGGTCGCCGATCCGCATCGACGAGTCGCTCCCGGACGCTTTGCAAACGCTGGTTGGCGAAAACCCGTGGGGCTTCGTCACTGCATGGAATCCGCGCTCGAAGCCACACACCAACGACGCCAACACCGCCGCGCAACAGCAACTGTTGGCGACACTCCAGGCCAGCGCCGGAGTCGTGGCGCTGTACCCGGGTGTCGGCATCGGCAGCACGGGCTGGTATGAGCCGGGCTTGTTTGTCGTCGGTCTGGAGCCCGCCACGCTTGACGCACGATGCACTACGCATGGTCAGAACGCGTACGTCCACGGCCGCGGGCATGCTCCTGCCGCTCTGCGCATGCTGTGCACCGGCCCAGGCAATGGCAAGTGAAATGGACAAGTCCCCCTGCCATTGCGCACAATTGAGGGAATGACCGTCGCCAATCCCAGTGTGCCCTTGCTCGAAGCGCGCGCCGTCAGTTTCCTGCGCCAGGATGAAGCCGTATTCGCGCCGCTGGACTTTCAACTGCACGCCGGTGAACTGGCGCTGGTGGAGGGTGCCAACGGCAGCGGCAAGACGACGCTGCTGCGCATGCTGGTCGGGCTGCTGCACATAAGCGGGGGCGAACTACGCTGGCGTGGCGAACCCTTGCGGCGCGATCACTGCGCTGAGGATTTCCTGTTTCTGGGCCACCAACTCGGGCTGAAAGCCGATCTCAGCCCGCGCGAAAACCTGCGCGTCGCCATCGGGCTGCATGGCCAGCGCGCCGGCGCCGATACGGCCAGCGCGCTGGCTGAGGTCGGCTTGCGCGGATACGAAGACGAACCCACACGACGCCTCTCCGCCGGGCAGAAGAAACGCGCCGCGCTGGCGCGTTTGCTGCTGCTGCCAGCCACGTTGTGGCTGCTCGATGAGCCGTATGCCAACCTCGACCGCGCCGGCACCGAGCTGGTCAACCGGGTATTGCAGTGGCACATCGCTGGCGGTGGTGCCGCGCTGGTCAGCAGTCACACCACGGTCAACTTCGCCGGCGCTGCGCCACAGCGGATTCACCTGCATGGTTGACGTGTTGCCATCTGCATCCGCGCGTTTGCAGCCGCATGGCCGCACCCGCGCCCGCCCGTGCGCGATGCCCGGCAGGGACGCGGACGGCTCAGCTCGGCTTGATGCAGATCATGCTTTCGGCGGATACCCGCTTCCGGTGGGGAACTGAAATGGGTCCTCCACGTCTTATCCCTGCGTGCAAGGCAATGTTATGGCGTGATTTGACGCTCGCATGGCGGCGGCGCGGCGACATCACCATGCCGGTGCTGTATGCGCTGATCGTGACCATGCTGTTTCCATTCGCGCTGGGCCCGGAAGACACGCTGTTGCAGCGGATCGCCGGCGGCGTCGTGCTGGTGACGGTGTTGCTGGCAATGTTGCTGGCGCTGGACGCGATGTTTTCCAGCGATATCGAGGACGGGTCATTGGAGCAACTGGTGTTGTCACCGCAACCACTGGCGCTGCTTATGGGGATGAAGATTCTTGCGCACTGGCTCACCACGGCATTGCCGTTGATCATCATCTCGCCATTGCTGGCAGGCATGCTGCATCTGCCGCACGCGGTGATTCCGGTGCTGTTGCTGGCATTGCTGCTGGCTACGCCGCTGCTCAGCCTGCTGGGCGCGGTGCTGGTGGCATTGACGGCTGGCACGCGCCGCTCTGGTATGCTGCTGGCCTTGATGTTGCTGCCGTTATGCATGCCGGCGGTGATCTTTGCCGCCGGGGCTGTGGCGGCCGCCCAACAGGGACTGCCGTGGCTCGCGCCGATCGCCTGGCTTGCTGCGGCCTTGGTGCTGGCCATCGTACTTGCGCCACTGGCATGCGGCGCGGCGCTTCGTATCGCCCTGGATGCTTGACGACCATGACCCACTGGATTCCGCTCTGGTTGCACCGGCTCAGCTCACCGCCCACGTTCTATCGATTTGCCGGCGTGGTCTGGCCGTGGGCCATGGCGCTGGCGCTGCTGACCGGGCTCGTCGGCCTCTATGGCGGGCTGGTGCTGGCTCCGCCGGATTACCAGCAAAGTGACGCTTATCGAATCATCTTCATCCACGTACCCAGTGCGTGGATGAGCATGTTCATTTACGCGGTGATGGGCCTGGCATCGTTTATCGCGCTGGTGTGGCGGATCAAGCTGGCCGAAGTGGTGGCGATGCAGTCGGCGCCGATCGGTGCGGCATTCACGTTCATCACGCTGGTGACTGGCTCGCTGTGGGGCAAACCCATGTGGGGCACATGGTGGACATGGGACGCCCGACTCACATCAGAGCTCGTGCTGCTGTTCCTGTATCTGGGCGTCATCGGCTTGTATCACGCGTTCGAGGACCGTCGTCAGGGCGCGCGCGCCGCCGGGTTCCTGGCGATCATCGGCATCATCAACGTACCGATCGTGCATTTCTCGGTGAACTGGTGGAACACGCTGCACCAGGGCAGCACGATCAATATTTTCAGCGGGTCAAAGATGTCCACTGACATGTTGTGGCCGTTGCTGGTGATGACGCTGGCCACCAAGCTGTATTTCATCGCCAGCCTGTGCCGACGCGCACGCAGCGACCTGCTGGCGCTGGAAGGCGGCAAGGACTGGGTGCGCACCCTGGCCACGCGCGAGGTGCCATCATGAGCTTCACCAGCGTGCATGATTTTCTGGCAATGGGCGGCTATGCGGCCTACGTATGGCCAGCGTACGGGGTGTTTCTTCTCGTATTGCTGGCCGACGCGCTCGCGCCCACGGTACGTCGCCGCCAGGTATTGCGCGACTTGCGCGCACAACTCGCACGCCAGGCAGCACGCCACGCGCGCAAGGACAGCGATACGCTTCCTGTCAGCGCCACCGTCCCTTCCGCGCTACCTCCGAGGTCCGCATGAATCGCACTCGCAAACGCCGGCTCATCATCGTGGCAATCGTTACCGCGGCCGCCGCAGTGGCCGTGAGTCTTGGCGTGTACGCATTGCAGCAAAACATGAATTACCTGCTCACCCCGAGCCAGGTGCAATCGGGCCAGGCGGCAGAGTACAAAACCTTCCGGCTGGGCGGCATGGTCAAGGCCGGCTCGATCCAGCGCAGCGATACCTCGCTGAAAACCACGTTCACCGTGGTGGACGCCGGTGGCACCATGCCCGTGGAATACACCGGCATCCTGCCCGACCTGTTCCGGGACAACCAGTCGGTGATCGCCACCGGGCACATGGACAACGCCCGTTTCGTGGCAACCGAAGTGCTCGCCAAGCACGACGAAACGTACATGCCCAAAGAGCTCAAGGACGCCATGGCGAAAGCCCACGCGGACAAACAGATCGAGGAAGCCCGAGCTGCGGGCCGTGGAACCTGAAGTCGTGCCAGCACGTGTCCCTTGCGCATCAACTGTCTGAAACCATGCCGATAATGATCACCTCTGTGTCTGCTGCTGCCCGTGATGGGTTCATCGTTCCCGGTTTCGCGTCATGACCCCGGAACTTGGCCAACTCGCGCTGATTCTCGCTCTGCTGCTGGCGCTGGCGCAAAGCATCCTGCCGCTGATCGGCGCGTGGCGCGGCAACCACGCGTTGATGGCCGTGGCACGCCCTGCCGCGGCCGGCCAGGCAGTATTCGTGGCCATGGCGTTCGGTCTTCTGGCGTGGGCATTCATAAGTTTCGATTTCTCGGTGCAGTACGTCGCGGCCAATTCCAACCTTGCCCTGCCGTGGTATTACCGCTTCGCAGCGGTATGGGGCGCGCACGAGGGCTCACTGCTGTTGTGGATCCTGATCCTCAACGTGTGGACCGTCGCACTGGCCATGTTCAGCCAGAAGTTGCCGGAAGTATTTGCTGCGCGGGTGATCGCGGTCATGGGGCTCATCGCCGTCGGCTTTCTCACCTTCACCATCTTTACCTCCGACCCATTTGGACGGCTGTTGCCGATGCCGGGTGATGGCGCCGACCTCAACCCGGTCCTGCAGGATCCAGGCATGACCACGCATCCGCCCATGCTGTACATGGGTTATGTCGGATTCTCGGTGGCCTTCGCGTTTTCCATCGCCGCGCTGCTCGGCGGCGAACTGGAACAGGCCTGGGTGCGTTGGGCGCGGCCGTGGACCAACATTGCCTGGGGGTTCCTCACCCTGGGGATTGTCGCCGGTAGCTGGTGGGCTTATGGGGTACTCGGCTGGGGCGGCTGGTGGTTCTGGGACCCGGTGGAGAATGCCAGCTTCATGCCATGGCTGGTCGGGCTGGCACTGATCCACGCGCAGGCCGTGACGGAAAAGCGCGGCAGCCTGCGTGCGTGGACGATCCTGTTGTCGATTTTCACGTTCTCGCTGAGCCTCCTCGGCACGTTTCTGGTGCGCTCGGGCGTACTCACTTCAGTGCATGCGTTTGCTTCGGACCCGCGTCGCGGTGTGTTCATCCTGATTTTTCTCAGCATCGTGATTGGTGGCTCGCTGCTCCTGTACGCGCTGCGTGCGCCAAGGGTTGCGCATGGCAAGCCGTTCAAGGTGCTGTCGCGGGAAACCGCACTGCTGATAGGCAACCTGGTGTTTGTCGTGGCCGCCGCCATGGTTTTGCTGGGCACGCTGTTCCCGTTGATTGGCGATGCGCTGTCGTTGGGGCGTGTGTCCGTCGGACCACCCTACTTTGGTCTGCTGTTTCCGCTGCTGATGGCGCCGGCGGTTTTCCTGATGCCATTCGGCCCGTTCCTGCGCTGGGGTCAGGGTGAGCCAGCGGTCATCAAAAGTATCTTGCTGCGCGTGGGCATCGCCGCCGTCGCTTGCGCGATCATTGCAGCGTTCTTCGTCGACGGGCAGCTCAAGGCCGTACTGGGCGTCGCAGCTTCGGTGTGGCTGGTGACGGGCGTCGCCCTGTATGCGTACAAGCGTTGGCGCGAACATCCACGCGGCCGTCGCTATCCGGCGGAGATGGCCGGCATGCTGCTCGCTCACCTCGGCGTGGGTATTTTCATCGCCGGCGTGTTGTTGTCGGAAACGCTCAGTCTGACTACTGATGTGCGCATGGCTCCAGGCGACACCCAGCATATCGGCAATTACGACTTCCATTTCGACGGCACACACCACATTACCGGCCCGAACTGGAGCGCGGATCAGGGCGTGATCACCGTGAGCCGCAATGGCGGGACCATCGCCGTCATGCACCCGCAAAAGCGCACTTACCTGCGCGGTGAAGTGCAAACCGAGGCCGCCGTGAAACCCGGCGTCATGCGTGACTTGTACGTGGCGCTGGGTGAACCGATGGACGCGGCGAATCTTGCGGGCGCGTGGTCTCTGCGCCTGTACTACAAGCCGTTCATTCGCTGGATTTGGGGGGGCGGTTTGCTGATGATGCTGGGCGGCTTCACCTGCGCTGCAGACAAACGCTTCCGCCTCAAGCGCAGCTCGGCGAAGATACCGGTGAGCACGGAGCCGGTGGACAATCTGCGTGCGCAGGAAACCGCGACATGAGTCGATTGTTGCCCTTTTTCGGATTCGTGCTGCTGGTGGCGTTGTTCGGCTTCGGCATCTGGTGGAACACCCAGCACGATCCGAACGAAGTACCCTCGCCGCTGATCAACCTGCCGGCGCCAGCCTTCGTGCTGCCCACGCTGGATGATCCGGCGCACACGATCAGCAAGGCCAGCCTGCTCGGCAAGCCGTACGTGCTCAACGTGTTTGCGAGCTGGTGCATAGCCTGCGGCGAAGAACACCCCACGTTGATGGCCGACGGCAATGAGTTGGGCATTCCACTGATCGGATACAACTACAAGGATGCCCCGGAGGATGCCAAGACGTGGTTGAACACCCACGGCAATCCCTACGCCATGGTGATTACTGATCGCGCCGGGCGAACCGCCATCGACTTCGGCGTGTACGGCGCACCAGAGAGCTTTCTGGTCGACGCAAAAGGCATCATCCGCTACAAACACATCGGCCCGTTCACCCCGCAGATCATCGCCCGGGAGCTGAAGCCGGCGATTGCCGAACTATTGAAGGAAGCGCCGTGAGCGGGCTCTTGCGGGCGCTGTTAATGGCGTCGTTGATGTTCGCCGGCACCATCCAGGCTCAGGCGATCGATCCGCTGCCATTCCAGAGTCACGCTCAAGAAGTGCGCTTCCAGAATCTCACCAAACAATTGCGTTGCCTGGTGTGCCAGAACGAAAACCTTGCCGACTCCAATGCCGAGCTGGCACGCGATCTGCGCCTGGAAGTGTTCAAGTTGATGCAACAGGGCCAGACCGATGCGCAGATCAAGCAGTATCTGGTGGCGCGCTACTCCAACTTCGTGCTGTACGACCCGCCGCTTGAGCCAGGTACATGGTTGCTGTGGTTCGGCCCGGCGTTGATCCTTCTGGCAGGGGCCGGCGTGGTTCTGGTCGCCGTGCGCAAACGTCGTCGCGGCGGGGCCGCCATTGAAGTGCCAACCGACAACGGGGACGACTGGTGAAAATCGCGTTTTACCTGATTGCTGCGGCGATGATCGCCGCAGCGCTGGTTATGGTGTTGCTGCCACTGCTGCGCGCTGGCCGACGTACGGGTCGCTCGCGCAGCACGTTTGCCATCGCTCTGGGCGTGGCGCTGTTGCTGCCACTGGCCACCGCCGGCATGTACGTGCTGGTGGGTACACCGGCAGCACTCAACGGCACCTCCGCACAAGCGATGCCACCGCTGGACATCGAGCAGGCGGTGCAGGAGTTGCGCAAACATCTGAGCCAACAGCCGGACGACGTTGCCGGCTGGATGATGCTGGCGCAAACCAGCAGCATGCTGCACAAGCCCGCCGACGCACGCGACGCATTCGATCATGCGCTCAAACTGGCACCGAACAACGCCGACGCGATGGTGGGTTGGGCTGAAGCCGATTCCATGGTGCGTCCCGACCACTTGATCGAAGGGCGCGCGCTGGACTTGCTCAAACGCGCGGTGCAAATGCAACCCGATAGTCAGCGCGGGTTGTGGCTGCTGGGTATCAGCGACTTCCAGCATGCGCGTTATCGCGACGCGCAAGCCACCTGGAAGTTGCTCATGCAGCAACTCCAACCGGGCTCCGCTGTAGCCAAGGCGGTGGCCGAACAGATCGCCGTCGCTGGCGCACGCGCTGGCGACGCTCCGGCGCCGGCAAGGAGTCCGGCTACGCCTGGCGCTGCCACCCCGGCTGGCGCGGCGCTGCAGGTGCAGGTCGCGTTGGCACCCAAGCTGGCGGCGAAACTCGACAAGGGCGACGTACTGTTCGTCTACGCCCGCGCCGCTGACAACACGGGTCCACCGCTTGCGGTGGTCAAGCTGGATGCCAGCACACTGCCTACCAGCGTAACGCTCACCGACGCCATGGCGATGTCGCCGCAGCACCGGCTGTCATCCGTACCACAAGTGTTCGTCAGCGCACGCATCAGCCACAGCGGCCAGCCAATTGCGCAACCTGGCGATCTGGAAGGCCACGCCGGCTTGGTGAGCGTTGGTGCGTCGACACCGGTCAAGATTTCCATCGACACGGTGCGCTGATGGAGCACGATGCCCGGCGCTATTGCGCACTGCCGTCTCCATTCGCCATGAAACGCGGTGGCGCCTTGCACGGCGCGCAGGTGGCCTATGAAACCTGGGGCACGCTCAACGCCGCACGCGACAATGCCGTACTCGTACTCACAGGCTTGTCGCCCAGCGCGCACCTCACTTCATCCAGCGAAGATCCCAGCCCGGGCTGGTGGGAAGACATGGCCGGGCCGGGCAAGGCCCTGGATACCTCGCGCTGGTTTCTCATCTGCGTCAATTCCCTCGGCAGCGACAAGGGCTCCACCGGACCGACCTCGATCGACCCGAACACCGGCAAGCCGTATCGGCTCAGCTTTCCCGACCTGGCACTCGAAGACGTGGCCAATGCGGCGCACGCCACCGTCACCAGTTTGGGTATCACTCGTCTGGCTTGCCTGACCGGTTGCTCGATGGGCGGCATGAGCGCACTCGCGTACATGCTGCTGCACCCTGGGAGTGTCCACGCCCACATCAGCGTGGACACCGCACCGCAAGCGCAGCCCTTCGCCATCGCCATTCGTTCATTGCAGCGCGAAGCGATCCGCCTCGACCCGCACTGGAACGAAGGTCATTACAGTGACGCGAGCTATCCCGAGATCGGCATGAGCATCGCGCGCAAACTCGGCGTGATCACGTACCGTTCGGCGATGGAATGGAACGGGCGCTTTGCGCGCATTCGGCTCGATCCCGAACAACGCGAGGACGAACCGTTTGCGCGGGAATTCCAGGTGGAGTCCTACCTGGAGGGCCACGCGCAGCGCTTTGTGCATCACTTCGACCCCAACAGCTATCTGTACCTGTCGCGCGCCAGCGACTGGTTCGACATCGCCGAGTACGGCAACGGCAATGTCCACGCCGGACTGCTGCGCATCCGCATCGAGCGCGCGCTGGTCATCGGCGTCAGCACCGACATCCTGTTTCCGTTGCAGCAGCAGGAGCAGATTGCGGAGGGCCTGCGTGCGGCCGGAGCGCAGGTGGAATTCGTCGCACTGGACTCGCCGCAGGGACATGACGCGTTTCTCGTCGATATCCCGAACTACAGCCGGGCGATCGGCGATTTCATGTCGCGCTTATCTGCACCTTGAATTGACACTGATACGATGGGCAATGACGCGCGCTCGGAGAAAGGCATGCTCAACCTGGAATTTCCCGGCAGGCGGCAATTGATCGAAGCGATCGACCTGGCCGTGACCAAACCCGACACCGCGGCACTCACTGGCAGTCTGCGCCAGAGCTTGTGCCGGCTCATGCATGGTGGCGAAGTGCAACTACCCGAATGCGTATTCACCCCATTCGCCGACCACTACGCACGCCGTGAACTGTATCGCAGCGACGAGCACGGCTACTGCGTGGTGGCGATGACCTGGGCACCCGGACAAGGCACGCCCATCCACGATCACGACGGCATGTGGTGTGTCGAAGGGGTATGGCACGGCGCGCTGGAAATCGAGCAATACGATCTGGTGGAGCACACCGCAGAGCGCTATAACTTCACCGGCGTAGGATCCATACAGGCCAGCGCAGGCTCGGCCGGCAGCTTGATTCCACCACACGAATACCACAGCATCCGCAATCCCAGCGCCGACACGGTCACCGTCAGCGTGCACGTCTACGCCGGCCCGATGCTGCGCTGCGCGGTCTTTGAGCCAATCCAGGACAGCCTGTGGTACAGCCGCAATGTGCACACCCTGGGGCTCGACCGCGTCCAGTAAACCCGGCATAATTCACGGCTGCAGTGCCGGTGTGGCGGAATGGTAGACGCGGCGGACTCAAAATCCGCTGACAGCGATGTCGTGGAGGTTCGAGTCCTCTCACCGGTACCAATTGAGGGTTTCAGGCGATCTCACTGAGACCCGTGCAATACCCGAAGCCCGCATGACAGCGGGCTTTTTCATGTCCGCAGGTTTCCAGACGGTCGCCTTGGATGGCGTCAAGTGGCAAGCCGAAGCGGCTCAGGAAAGCGCACTCGGCGTGTCGAAGGGCAGCAATGTTGCACCCAGCGGCACCAGGATCTTCCCGGCGCCAGCCAACTGCTCCTCGTCGCCGTCCATCACCAGCAGGACACGTCCCGCTGCTATTTCCTCTTCGAATTTCTGCCGCACCGCGCCGGGCAGTCCGGACCCCATGAGCATGCCGGCCCAACTACCGACCGCCGCACCAGCGAGGGCTATGGCTCCGGCGCCTGCCAAGGTGAGGCCGAGCGGTGGCACGAACATGGCGACCAGACCGACCAACACGCCACTGCCAGTTCCGCCGACTACGCCCTTGAGTGCTCCCGCGGCAAAGTCGCTGCGGTGTTCGACGAGATTTTCATCGAGCTGCCGACGCTCGATATCACCGCGCGCAACCAGAGAAATATCTTCATCCGAAATGCCGGCCCGACGCAGCGCCTGGACCGCGATTTCCGCCGCGGCGACATTCGTGGTGCTGTATACATGTCGTGTCTTCATCTGCCTTCTCGTGCCGCATGCAAGTCCTGCATCGTTGTCGCTATGGCGTCGACTAGGCGTGACGGACGCGTCTTCCATGCCGCGCTAGCGTCTTCAGGTGTCCGTGAAGCCTTCTCGCGCCTGCAGGGCGGGTCATTATTGCAAGTGATGGCAATGCACTGGTGCAATCGCCCAACTGCTCCAGCTCCGTGTCTCCGGCACCACGGAGAGAGCCGTCGTTCACTTCAGATTTCGCCACGCGCAGCCAATGCACTGATGCGATCTGCCGTGCGGCAGGCGATAGCCTGGATCGTCAGCGACGGATTGACGCCACCCACGGTGGGAAACACCGAGCCGTCGCAGATCCACAGGTTGGGAATATCCCAGCTACGGCAGTCTGCATTCACTACGCTCGTCTCTGGATCATCGCCCATGCGCACGGTGCCGTTGAGGTGGCAGGTATCGTCTTCCTCGCGCCAGATTTCCTTGCCGCCGGCAGCCTCAAGCGCCTGCTCCATGAAATTGAGCGAATGGGCAATCAGCTTCTTGTCGTTCTCGCAAAATGAATACGTGATGCGCGCGATCGGCAGGCCGTACTGGTCCTTCTCGTCAGCCAAGGTGACCCGATTACGCTCTTGCGGCAGCGTTTCACCGACAATCTTCAAGCCTGCCTGGTGGTTGTATTTTTGCATCTCGCGCGACAGCTCCGCACCCCACAAGCCGCGTCCGTTCAATGCGGATGCCCAACCGATCGGCAACGGCCCCTGGCTCATGTAGGCATAGCCGCCGAAAAAATCCTTGCCTTGGTCTTCGTAATTCCAGTGCTCGCTGATCGACAGCGACGGCGGCCCCTTGTAGCCACGGATCTCCTCGTCCATCACGCCCCACACCGCCTGGTTGGATTGCACCATCAGGTTTTTGCCAACCAGTCCGGAGCTGTTCGCCAGGCCGTCGGGAAAGCGGCGGTTGGCGGACAGCAGGAGCAGCCGCGGCGTTTCAATGGCGTAGCCGGCTACCACCACGTTGCGCGCACGCTGGAAGCGCCATTCGCCATCGCGGTAATACTCCACGCCGACAGCACGTCCGGCATCATTGGTCTCGATACGCCGGGCCATGGCCAGGTCGCGAATCTCGGCACCAGCCTTGAGCGCGCGTGGAATCCACGTCACCAGCGCACTTTGCTTGGCGTTGGTGGCACAACCGGCCACGCAAAAGCCGCGATACACACATGGCGGCGATTTGCCGTGCGGCGCCGATACCGTGGCCAGCGGCGTTGGTGCCCAGGCCGTGCCCATCGCCTCCGCACCGCGCGCAAGCACCATGGCCGCAGCGTTGAGTTCATGCGAGCGATACGGGTAACGTTTGCGTGGTGGCCCCCACGGGTAGTTCATCGGGCCGGCGATGCTCAGCGCCTGCTCGACCTCATCGTAGTAATGCCACATTTCGTGCCAGTCAATCGGCCAGTCGGCGCCATAGCCGAGCAGGCTGCGGCTCTTGAACCACTCGGGCCGGAAGCGCAACGACACCATCGCGAAATGCACCGTGCTGCCGCCGACTGCCTTGCCGCTATTGTTGCCGCCCATCTTCAGCGGATTGTCGCCGTCGCAGATGCGTTCGTCATTCCAGTACAACTTCTGCTGGTGCGCCTCATCGGAGGCGAATTCCTCCAGCGGTCGCCACCACGCACCCGCGTCCAGCGCCACCACGCTGAAACCCTGTTCCGCCAACCGGCACGCCAGGGTGGCACCTCCAGCACCGGTTCCCACGATGAGAAAGTCGACCTGCTCGTCAAGGCCATACTCGCGCATCGGGACCCAGCCACCCTTGCGCAACACGTCCGGCGCGCGGCCGTCGGTTCCACGCGGTGTCTCCATGGCGTCAGCGGACACGGTCATTCTCCCGGCTGACTTTGTCCCGTTGGTCTTCGCCGGCGTCTGGCGCCGTCTCAACCGCTTCCCACGGATCGCGCCGGCCCTCGTACAGGCGCACGTATCCGCGCGGGTTGGCCGGTCCGCCAAAACCGATTTCACTCCACGCCGCAGGATGCGAGTAATACGCGCCATACAGGTCATGCAGCACGCGCTCGCTGAAGAACAGCTCCGGCGGCATGCCATGCCAGTCCGCAGCATGAAGTTCTCCGCGTTGCATGGCGCCGATCAACGCCATCTGCTGCTCGAGCAGAAGTTGTGCGAGCAGCACGCCGTGCGCGGCACGACTCTCGGCGTCCAGAGCCGCCAAACCGATGCGCCATGCGTCGCGCAGCGGCGGCAGTCGGGCATCGCGCCAACCATCGCCCTGGCTTCCGAACAGCCGCGCATCAAGCAGCGCTGCCACGGGCACGGGTGGCCGGTCGACAGGTTGCGCGACGACGCAGATGCACAGCGGTACCACAGCCGCCCACTCCATCGGGTTGAAAAATCTTGGCTGTAACGGTGTGGCCAGCCGCTCCTCGACCACCTTGCGGGTGACTGCATCCCACGATGGCGTATGGCGCTTGGCCAATACGTCGTAGCCCGGATAGCGTGTGACGGCACCATCGTTACTCATTGCTCGGTTTGCCTCAGTCGAAGTGCGGCCAGCCCGGCCAGCGCCAGCGCGGTAAAACTCGGTGGTGCCGGCAGCGGTGGCCCGCTCAGGAGGTTCTGACTCCAGTTGCGCCAGCCACCGTGACATCGCGCTATGCCGCGTGCATGGAATGCCACGCCGATCAGACCCATCCATGTGGTCAACTTCAGCCACCAGCGCGTCAATGGCCGTGGCTGTGGGCGGCCACATGCTGTCGCCACCATCAGCGCCGCTGTCACCGGAGGAATGAGCACCGGTGCATACATTGCCGGATGCTGGAACGCCCCGCGAAAATGCAGCAGCCCCACCTCAGCCACCGTGCCCAGCAATCCGGCGCTGACAGTCAGCGCAAGCGCCCTGCCCGCCGGCATACCGAGCAGACGCGGCGCTTCGACGGGCTCGTCGCGCAGACGCTCGCCAATCGCGCCCAGACCACCGGACAGCAACAGGGCCATGGGCGCTCCGAGCGGAGCGGCATAGAACAAATTGTTCCAGCTCCAGCCGCCGACACGTTTGGTCACGTTGTAGAGATGGAACCCGGTACCGGCCAGGCCGGTAGCGACAGCGCACCGATAAATACCCTGGCGCAGCCGATGCGACGCCGCGCGCCGGTCGTGGCCGCCGTGCAATCCCGCGAAGAATGAAAGCGTTGCCGAGACCAGCGGAATGAACATCGCCGGATTCGCGAAGGAACCGCGATAATGCTCCACGGCGCTGTCAGCAAGTACCGACAGCGCGAGCAACGACGAACTGTGGTTGAACCGACGGGCTGCCTCGATACGCGTATGGAGTTCTCCGCCGCGCGGCGCAAGCCGCCGTATCTGCCGCTCTGACCTGTGCACTGGCCGGCGTGAAGGTCTGCCGCTGCCCAGCATGGCGGCAGCCACTGCGGCCGCGCCGAGCGCCAAAGCCAGCGTTGTATCACTGCGCAGTTGCTGCTTCATGGCTCGTTTCTCATACGGACAGCTTGCTGGCGGTCATCGGTGCCGCTGCCCGCGTCAGTATTCATCGTCATCGCAGCGCACCCTGCGCCTTGCGAGCATTGCGTGCGTGACGAGCAGCGCGGCGCCAAGCAAGCCGGCAGCGACACCTCGGCGATGCGTGTTGGCCCACAACTGCACACTGAATTTGCGCGAGCGATCATCAAAGCGGCCGTGTGTACCGAAGTCCCGGTCGACGGGCTCGAACAGGTTGTCAGGCCGATCGGCGGGCACGGGCTGATCACCCATCTGCCCCGAATAGCCTTTCTTCGCCAGGATGCGGTCGGCCAGCCACGGCACCAGACCGTTGCCGATAATCGCCTTGACCGCGGGATAACCCACCCACAACTCGCGCCGCTGGTGATGAGCGGCGTAATGGATGCCGCGTGCGGCCACCTCCGGCTGAAAGATCGGGGGTACCGGTTGCGGCCGGCGCGGCAAGCGCGTGCGGCCCCACTGGAACTGCGGCGTATTGAATGCCGAGAGCTGCACCATCGTGATGCCCACGTTGCTCTTTTCGTGCATGAGTTCAACGCGCAGCGCATCGGTGAAACCGCGGATGGCAAACTTGGCGCCGCAATAAGCCGACTGCAGCGGTATGGCGCGATACGCGAGCGCCGATCCCACCTGCACGATCTTGCCGCGATCGCGCGGACGCATGCGCTTCAGTGCCGACATGGTCCCGTGCACGGTACCCAGATAGGTCACGTCAGTCGCACGCCGGAACTCTTCGGCGGTGATTTCGCTGACCGGGGCGAAAATCGTCGCCATTGCCGCGTTGATCCAGATGTCAATTGGACCGAGCTCGCGCTCCACGCGCTCGGCAGCCGCCTCGACCTGGGCCGCATCGGCCACATCAACGGGAATGCCCAGCACGGTGCAACCCATTTCGCGCAGCTCCGCCACTGCGCCGTCGAGCGCCTTGCTGGCGCGCGCCAGCAGCGCTACGCGTGCGCCAGCACGCGCAAAGCGTTTGGCGGTGGCCCGTCCCACGCCAGCTGACGATCCGGTAATAACGACCACCTCGGTCCTCTTGTTGTCAATTGTCTTCATGCCAATGGCCGCTGAATGAGTACTGGTGAGAGGAGCAACGTCGACGTCCGTGGCAACGCTGTTGAGTCAAACCGGAAAACTCGACGCCGGAAGGTTGGCGCAGGTCATGTATCGACGCGGTAGCGCTCACCGTCCTGTCGTTTGAGTGTCACGCCCAGGCCTCCCCGGAGCGCGTGGACCTGCAAGGCACCCTTGTGCAGCTTCCGTAGTGCATCGAAAAGCATGGGTTCGAGGCGCACGGAGTCGCGGAAATACTCGGCATGTGCAAACAATGGCAGCGCGCTGCGGACACGCTTGCCTGGGCCGCGACCTTTTAACTTGTGCGCCGTGACGCTCATCCCTGCTAGCCCTTTTCACCGGGTAGCAGCCCTGCCATCAGGTCGCGCACGCTCTGGCGGATGATGCCAAGCTCATTGGGATCGCCCTTCATCAGCGTTGCGGTGAATGCCTTCGCTTGCGCCAGCGTGATGTGGGGCGGCAGTGGCGGCACATCCGGATCGGACATGATTTCGATCAGTACCGGTCGATCAGCCGCGAACGCCTCTTCCCATGCCTTGCCCAGATCGTCGGGGTTGTCCACCCGGATGCCCTTGAAGCCCAGAAGCTCCTCGGCATAGCGCGCGTACGCGAAGTCCTCCACGTCCTGCGACGCCTCGAATTTCGGATCGCCAGCCATCGCACGCATCTCCCACGTGACCTGGTTGAGGTCATGGTTGGCCAGCACCATCACCACGAAGCAGGGATTGCTCCACTGCTCCCAGTACTGCTTGACCGTGATCAGCTCGGCGTTGCCGTTCATCTGCATCGCGCCATCACCGACGATGGCCAGCACCGGGCGATCGGGATAGGCCATCTTGGCGGCGATGGCATACGGCACACCGCTGCCCATGGTGGCGAGCTTGCCCGAGAGCGAACCCATCATGCCCTTGCGCATCTTGATATCGCGGGCATACCAATTGGTGTGCGACCCGCAGTCACCGCAGATGATCACGTTGTCCGGCAGGCGCGGTGACAACTCCCAGAAGATGCGCTGTGGATTGATCGGATCTGCCGGCTGCATCGCCTTGGCTTCCAGCGCGCGCCACCACTTGCGCACGTTCAGCTCGATGCGCTCGCGCCAGTCCGGATTGTCTTTTGGTTTGAGCAACGGCAGCAGACGCTTGAGCACCTCGGCACTGTCACCGATCAGATTGACTTCGGTGGGATAACGCATCGACACGTTCCGCGGATTGATATCGATCTGTACCGCACGCGCCTGGCCGTCTTCGGGGAGAAACTCGGCATACGGGAAGGTCGTGCCGATCATCAACAACGTGTCGCAATCATTCATCATCTGCCAGCTCGGCTTGGTGCCGAGCAGGCCGATCGAGCCGGTAACGAACGGCAGGTCATCCGGCAACGCAGCCTTGCCGAGCAGCGCCTTGGCGACACCGGCATCGAGGCGATTGGCGACAGCCACCACCTCGTCGCCTGCGTGCAATGCGCCAGCGCCGATGAGGATCGCCACTTTGTGCCCGCCGTTGAGAATCTCGGCAGCCTTCTGCAGTTCCTCATCAGAAGGCGCCGGCCGCGGGTCGGCATAACCAATCCCCGAATAGACCTCCCCATGCTTGCGCGGCGGGCTCGGCACAGCGTCCATTTCCTGCAGATCGTTTGGCACGATGATGCAGGTAATGCAACGCTCGGCGGAGGCGATGCGAAATGCACGATCGATCACGACCCGCGCCTGCGCCGGCGCCATCAGCGTCTGTACGTAATTGGTGACGTCCTTGAACAGGGTCTGCAGGTCCACTTCCTGCTGATAGTCGCTGCCCAGGGCGCTGCGTGCCTGTTGTCCAACGATTGCCACCACCGGCATGTGGTCCATCTTGGCGTCGTACAGACCATTGAGCAGATGGATCGCGCCGGGACCGGAAGTCGCCATGCACACACCGACCTCGCCGGTAAACTTGGCGTGCGCGCAAGCCATGAATGCAGCCATCTCCTCATGGCGCACGCGCACGTAGTCAAACCGCTCAGATGCCCGGCCCATCGCGCCCATGATGCCGTTGATCCCATCTCCGGGATAGCCGTAAATACGCCGAATGCCCCAATCGGTGAGGCGCTGCAGGAGGAAGTCGGCAACAGTCTGGCTCATGGTCTTTCCACACGATGAAGAGCTCAGAAGAAACCACATCGCCCGTATGCAAGCAGTGACATTTCGCACCGCATGATGTGAAATATTTTTCGCCAGGCGCTTTGGTAAACATTCATTTTCTTGTTCGTCACGTTTGCGCGCGTACGGTTTCCAGGTTCGTTCGGCTGAGTCACCTCGGTCGACCCCTGCGGCAGCTCGAGCGGCCATGGCCACCCACTGTCACGCCGCTACTGCCTGCCAAGCGACCGATTCATGCCCACGCATTTCACCTGTGACTATGTCGCCAAGCGCGATCGGCGTGATGAGAAAAAATTGCCCGTAAAAGGCAAGCACGACACGGTGCAAGTGTGGGTAGTGCGCGGCGAAAACAGGGTGACTGCGGTCATCGTCCACCTTGCGCTGCCGTTGCACGCGGTCAAACCCGAAACAGTGGATCTCGAGTTCTTCCACCTGCCCGAAGTGGAAAGCACTCATGTAAGCCGTATCGATCCGAAACAAGCGAACGCCAAGGCACGCTGGCAGATGCACGGCGCCCCGCGCTGTCCGACAGCAGACGAAGTGACCCGGATCGTCGAAGCCTCGCGGATGAAACCGCGGAACGGAAAGCTCACCGCGAAAGGCCAGTCCCGCAGCATCGAAATCGTGGTTCAGCCACAGTCAGTCACGACAATCGAGTTGCGTTTTGCACGAATGGCACGCAAGGCCGACAAACAATCTGGCGACAAAATGGCCGCGCCGTACGCGTTTACCGCCGCCGAAAACAACCTGCTGGACAAGCTGCAAGCTGATGCATTCAGCTACTTCACCGGCAGCGCCAGCCCGGAAACGGGCTTGGTGGCAGACAGCTCCCAGGTGGGCTCGGCGGCAAGCATCGCAGCTACCGGATTTGCATTGTCGTGCTACCCAGTCGCTGCGGAGCACGGCTGGCTCAGCCGCAAGCAAGCGGCTGACATGACGCTGAAGACCCTGCGGTTTTTCCGCGACAGCCGCCAGGGCAAGGATGCCAAGGCTACCGGTTACAAGGGCTTTTACTACCATTTTCTGGACATGCACAGTGGCAAGCGTGCGCACGGGTGCGAACTGTCCACGATCGACACCGCCATGCTGCTGAGCGGCGTGCTGGTTGCCGGCGAATATTTCAAGCGGAAGGGCACCGCGGAAAAGGAGATCCGCTTGCTCAGCAACGCCCTCCTCGAACGCGTGGACTGGGCGTGGACCCTGGACAAGAAGAATGGCGAGGTGAATCACTCATGGTTCCCCCGCGAAGGCTTCCGCACAGTCGACTGGGAGGGCTACACCGAGGCACTGATGATGTACGTGCTCGGTGTCGCGTCGAAGTCGCATCCGTTGCCCCGGGAAATCTACCAGCGGGTGGCCCAGGGTTATGTATGGCATCACAACGCTGGACTGGAGTGGATCCACGCCGCTCCGCTGTTCATTCACCTGTTCCCGCAGGCGTGGCTCGACTTGCGCGGTTTGCACGACGGATTCGTCAGCCAACACGCCGACATCGATTACGCCGAAAACACCCGACGCGCCATTGTGGTCCAGCGCGATTACGCGCGTCTCAACCCGTTCAACTACGTCGGCTACGGCGAGAACATCTGGGGACTCTCCGCCTGCGAAGGTCCCCACGGCACACACACTTTACGCAACGGCAACAAGCAGAAATTCGTCGGCTACGCAGCACGCGGCGTCACTGCCGGACCAGATGACGGCACGCTCGTCCCGTGGGCAGCGGCGGCCTGCGTGGCGCACGCGCCGGAGGCCGCGCTCGCGGGCCTTCACGCAACGCTGTTGCGCTACCCACGCGCGCTGCGCGATGGTCAATTCGTCGGCGCAATCAATCCCTCGTTGCCCGGAGATGGTCCGGAGGGCTGGGTGGCACCGGCATGCTTCGGGATCGATCAGGGTCTGGTCGTGATGATGATCGAGAACGCCCGCAGCGGGCTGGTCTGGGAACTGATGCGCAAGTCCAGCATGGTCAAGCGCGGACTGAAGCGACTGGGCTTTGCCGGCGCGTGGCTCGCTTGATCGGTCATGGCCAACGTGACCTTGCGGACGGCCAATTCCCGTCAGTCACCAGATCAACAGCAGCATGCCGTAACGGCGGCAAGTGAGAAGGAAGTTTCATTGTGAACAGCGACAACCGTCAGCGTGATCTTGCTCGGCCTGACCCTTCAGGCCGCCCACGCGCCTGCGCCAACACCAGCCGACGGCGCGCAGTGGCATGGGCGCGTTGGGTTGCCCTAGGCGTTGTGCTGGTGGTGCTGACCGCTTGTGCCGGTGACACGCACATGAGTTTCCTCGACGCGCAGGGTCCAGTTGCCGCTGCGCAGCGCTGGCATTTTTACTGGGTGCTCGGAATCATGGCTGTGCTCGTGGCCGGGCCAATTTTCATCCTCCTGCCGTTCTGGGCCTGGCGCTACCGGTACGGTGCCAGCAAAGTGCGCTACACCCCGAATTGGAAGAACTCGCGAATACTGGAAATCATGTCCTGGGGCGGCCCGATCATCATCGTGACGATCCTGGCCGTCTTCGTGTGGCGTGACTCGCACAAGCTGGATCCTTACCGGCCGCTCGCCTCGAACCAGCCTGCACTGCGGGTCCAGGTGATCGGCTACGACTGGAAATGGCTTTTCATCTACCCCGACCAAGGGATCGCCACGATCGGCACGCTGGCGCTGCCGGTAGGACGTCCGGTGTCGATGCAGCTGACCTCGGCCACGGTAATGCAGTCATTTTTCATTCCGGCACTCGGCAGCCAGATCTACGCGATGGGCGGCATGGACACTCAGCTCAATCTGGAAGCGAGCCAACCCGGCCGCTCGCTCGGTGAGAACACCATGTACAACGGCGACGGCTTCCACCAGCAAAAGTTCACCGCGGTCGCGATGTCACCCGCGGCTTTCAAGGCATGGGTAAGCAAGGTGCGCGCGCACGGGATTCCGCTCGATGCGCAGGCCTTGAAAATCATCGCGCAGCAATCCACGCGCAGCGATCTGGTGGCCGCACTGCCGAGGGCCGAATCCACCGACGGCAGCGTGTATTTCAGCAGTGCAAGCAAGTCGCTGTTTCCCGCAGTGATCAAGGCGACCGTGCAGGGAACGCCGGTGGCGCTGCCCGCAGATGCACTGGACAACATCAGCACGTCGGCAAAGGGTAATGCAAGAGCCGCGACTTTGTTGCCGGAGAAACAGCCATGAATGCCGCCGCCATCCTTGCGCATCCATTGGGCCGGTTGCAGTGGTCGTCGCTGCCGTTCTGGAAAATGCTGCATGACCCCACCAGGCAAAATTTGATCAACGGCGGCATCGGCGGGTTCGCTGCAAGCCTGGTGGTTATCGGCGCGCTGGTCGTTATCGTCCTGCTGACCCATTACCGCAAATGGGGTGTGTTGTGGCAGTGGGTAACCAGCGTCGATCACAAGAAAATCGGCATCATGTACGTGGTGATCGCTTTCGTGATGATGGCGCGTGGACTGATCGAGGCATGGCTGATGCGGTTGCAGCAGGCCGATGGTCTCAATGGCGGCTTTCTTTCGCCCGATCACTTTGCCCAACTGTTCAGCACCCACGGCACGATCATGATCTTTTTCATGGCGATGCCGTTCCTGTTCGGCGTGATGAACTACGTGATGCCGCAGCAGATCGGCGCACGCGACGTGTCCTTTCCCGTACTCAATTCCATCAGCTTGGGGTTGACGGCCGCCGGCGCCGCGCTGGTGATGATTTCGCTGGTGCTCGGCAATTTTTCGACCGGCGGCTGGTTTGGTTATCCGCCGTATACGGAGGCAAACTTCAGCCCGGGGGTTGGCCCGGATTACTGGATATGGGCGCTGAGCCTCTCCGGACTGGGGGCGACGCTCACTGGCATCAATTTCGCGGTCACGGTCTTCAAGGAACGGTGCCCGGGCATGAAGCTGATGTACCTGCCGCTGTTCACGTGGACCGTGCTGGTCACATCGATCATGTTGATTTTCGCGATGCCTCCACTCACCGTGGCGATGGCCCAACTCGCGCTGGACCGCTACTTCGGCTTTCACTTTTTCACCAACGCGCTTGGTGGAAACATGATGAACTTTGCCAATCTGTTCTGGCTGTTCGGGCATCCCGAGGTATACATCCTCATCATGCCGGCCTTCGGCATTTTTTCGGAGCTAGTTCCGACGTTCTCCGGCAAGGTGTTGTACGGGTATCGATCTCTGGTGTGGGCGACCATGTCTATCGCGATGCTGTCATTCACCGTTTGGCTGCACCACTACTTCACCATGGGCCAGAACGCCAACATCAATGCAGTGTTCGGTATCGCGTCCATGTTGATCGGCATACCCACCGGCGTGAAGATGTACGACTGGATGCTGACGATGTTTCGCGGGCGGGTGCGCTTCAGGGTGCCCATGGTCTATACGATCGGCTTCATGCTGCTGTTCGTGCTTGGCGGAATGACAGGCATCCTGCTGGCAAACCCCAGCATCGACTATCAAGTGCACAACACGGTGTTTCTGGTGGCGCATTTCCACAACGTCATCATTCCCGGCGTGCTGTTCGGCCTGCTTGGCGCTTACCACTACTGGTTCCCCAAAGCATTCGGCTATCGGCTCAACGAACGCTGGGGCATGATTTCGGCGGTGTGCTGGATCATCGGCTTCATGCTGGCGTTCTTCCCGCTGTATGTGCTCGGCATCATGGGTCTGCCACGGCGCAGCGTGGCCTATGCCGAGGCTGCCTACATGCCGCTGGAAGTCGTGGCCTTCATCGGCGCGATGGTGTTGGTGATCGCGCTGTTGGCGCTGCTGTGGCAACTCTGGATCTCGATCAGGGATCGTGCCGAGAATCGCGTTTTTGCCGGCGATCCGTGGGATGGCCGCAGTCTGGAATGGGCGATAGCCGCACCGGCGCCGGAATACAACTTTGCGGTTATTCCGATGGTCAAGGGTCGCGATGCCTTCACCACAGCCAAGCAGGAGGGTACCGCGTTCAAACCCCCGGCGACTTATACGGATATCGAGTTGCCGAAAAACTCCGCGATGGGCCCGGCAGTTGCGGCAATCGGTTTCACCCTCGCGTTCGGTCTGGTCTGGCATATCTGGTGGCTGGTGATCCTGGCGTGCGTCGCCGTTGTGGCAAGCATGATCATGCGCGGTTTTGCACGCGACACGACGCGCATCATTCCCGCGGCCGAGGTAAAGCAACAGCACCAACGCTGGCTTGATGCGGTAACGCGCGCACGCGCCGTGACACGGGCGGTGGAAATCACGTCGGCCAATACCGGACGCGCCCAGCACGAGCCATCCGGGGTGTCCGCATGAGCCAGCAAATCTACAACTATCCAGGTCTGAATCTGGGCCCGTCGCACGGCAAAGAGGACGACGCTGTGCAAACCGCGATGTTCGGCTTCTGGGTGTTTATGATGAGCGACGCCATCCTGTTCGGGATGGTATTTGCGAGCTATGTGACCTCGGTGCACGCCACCGCCGGCGGCCCTGGGCCCAAAGACCTTTACGACATCAGTAGTGCGTTTATTGAAACCCTGCTGCTGTTGGCAAGCAGTTTCACTTTCGGCATGGCATCGCTGGCGCTGAAGTACAAGCACAGCACCCCGCGGTTGGTCGGCTGGCTCGTCGTGACATTGCTGCTGGGCGCGGCATTCCTGGGTTTCGAGGTGCACGACTTCGTGGCCATGGCCTCCAAAGGCGGCGTGCCGCAGCGGAGTGGCTATCTGTCGGCTTTCTTCGGGCTGGTGCCGCTGCACGGCTTGCACGTCATCGGCGCCTGTATGTGGCTGCTCGCTCTGTTCGGTCAGATTGCACGTTACGGACTGGACACGAGGACCAAGCTTGGCATCATGCGCCTGGCGCTGTTCTGGCATTTCCTCGACATCGTCTGGGTCGCGATTTTCACCGTGGTTTATTTAGGTGGGTTGGCATGAGCCGGCGCGCCCGCAGTCATCGGTATGGCAATCGAGGTGACGCTGGCGGTGGCGCGCCGCACCAGCAGGAGCAACGGCAACAGCGGGGTGCGTACATCTGGGAGATTGGTCTGACCGTGGCGGTGGCAACCGTTCTGGCCACCTGGCAGCGGTACCGGCGTCACCAGCCCCGCGCTGGTGTACCTGCCGGGGCTGACAAGACCAACTATCCACACAGCGGCGTTTCTCGCGGTAATCCACATGGTGGCATTGACATGCACGAATCTGACTACAACAGCATCCTCCCGGCCGAGCTCCAGCAGCAGGAGACCCATGAGTTCCACTCCTACGTCTGGGGCATCAGCCTGGCGCTGGTGTTGACGCTGATACCGTTCGGGCTGGTGAAATGGGCGGGCATCCCACGGTTCTCGCTCTTGATCGTGATTGGCGCTTGCGCGCTGCTCCAGCTCGTCGCCCATTTCCGCTTTTTCCTGCACATCGGGTTCAAGCAGAAGCGCGAAGACCTGCTGCTGATCCTGTTCTCCGCTCTCCTGCTGTTCCTCATGGTCGCGGGCACGATCTGGATCATGGGCAACCTGGCGCAACGCATGGCGATGCCGATGAGCATGCCGGCGGGGTTTTAGCAAACCCACGCAGCGGGTGGACCGCGAGCAGGCGCGTTGGACATTGGGTCTCGTGCGCTGTGCCGCGTTGCGCGGACGCCTGGAATGCCCATCGATCAACGCGCTGACTGGTGGGCGCTCACGCCCGCCAGCCCAAGGTGACCGCCTAGTGCCTTACCCAGATCGGCAGCAGAACCGCGGCCGGGTTCACCGCACCGAACATGCTGATCAAGCGATAATCGGAAAAGAACAGCGCGCCACAAGTGGCGATCACCTGTGGCAACTCCGCCAGCCGCGGTGGCCAAGCGTACTGGTGATCAGGCTCGCGCAACCACCCGCTCAGTGGAATCAGCAACGTCAACAGTCCTTGCGCACAGCGCAGGTAGGCGAAGCCCAAGTGCTTGACCTCCCCCTGCGCGTCGTCTCCGCTCAAATCAGCCCATGCCGCTGCCTCAGGCAAGCTGGTGTACTGCGAAGATCGACGGGATAGCCGCGAAGAACCACCCTCCGCGGTGCTTGCGACATGGCGCGCCAAAGCTACCCACGCATTACCGCGAGCTCACGCATGACCGCATCAGGACACCGGACACACGACGGCCAGACGGTGTCCGTCGGGATCAAGCAGGTCATACACCACTCCACGACATCTGTCGGACCGAAACGAGCTCTTCTCGGCATTGAACACCAGACAGGTCGCCGCCACGTCATTCGTACGCAAATCAAGGCAGGCGCGCGCGCCTGCCTTGCGATAGCACAGCAACTCGACATGCGGTGGTGTGTGCCCGGGCTGCATGGCGATCACGTCAACTACTGGATGAACGAGATTGTCGAGTGGAGCCTGGACGGGATCGTCATTCACGGTTCGTCGGGACAAGAGGAACCCGAGCGATTCATAGAAGGTCACGCTTCGCTCACTGTCAGCCACGCTGATCGCGGAGTGGTCGATACCCAGGAACAGACCACGCCCCTCGTGATGTCGCCAAGGCTTCGGCGTATTGTCTGGCGGGAATGCCAGAAGCTCGAGAGGATGGCCTTCCGGGTCGCGAAACTTGAAGGCGGTAACGCCGCCGGATGAAGCCGGAAGCTGCTGCGGTCCACCGCGCGTAATCGGCGTCCAGCCGGCTGTTTGCGCGAGCTGCTCCATGGCCGCGTCCATATCGGTGACCACGATTGCGAAGTGCTGGAAAACAAGATCCGACGAAGCGCTGTGGGCTGGATAGTTGCGACCAGGCTGGTCTACAAACTGCAGCAATTTGATCTTCTGGACTCCAAGTTCCAGCGTAATGCGCAGTGCGCGGCTTGTCACCCCGAAACGCTCTTGCATGCGGGCGCCGGACAGATGCTCCACGGCCACCTTGCGACACCCCAGCGCCGATTCATAGAACGCGGCCAACGACTGTGCCTGCGCACTGCACAGGCGCAAGTGACGCAAGCCCCCCACGCGAATGCTGCTGTTTGAGGCTACGGCCACCCTGCACCCCGCCGGTTGAGGAAAACCGCATACAGTGTGTGCGAACCACCGATAAACAGGCGATTCTTCCAGTAGCCACCAAACGTTAAATTGGACACCACGTACGGGACCAGAACCTTGCCCAGCAAGCGCCCGCTGGGGTCGATGCAGTGCACTCCATCGGCCGCGCTGGACCACAGGTTACCCTCCTCATCCATGCACATACCGTCCGCGAAGCCCGGCTCGATCTTGTGGAAAATCTCGCCGCCATGCAGTTTGTCCTTCGCATCGACATCGAACGCGCGGATGTACTGCTTGGGATTCTCGGTCGTCATGTCACCGCTTTCGCTGACGTATAGACGACTCTCGTCCGGTGAAAATGCCAGTCCGTTGGGGCCGTCGAAATCCCCCGCGGCGATGGTGATCTTGCCGCTTTCGGGGTCGAAGCAGTACAACGCCGCAGGTTGCTCGGACTCCTGAATGCCGCCCTCGTAGTCGCGCTGGATGCCATACAGCGGATCGGTAAACCAGATCGTGCCATCCGACTTCACGGCCACGTCGTCCGGTGCATTGAGGCGCTTGCCAGCGTGCTTGTCCACCAACTTGGTGACTTTGCCATCGAGCTCGGTGCGATACAGGCAGCGATCACGATGCGAGCAGGCGATCAGTCGCCCCTGGCGGTCGCGGCACTGCCCGTTGGCGTAGTGCGAGGGTTCTCGATACACAGAGACGCCGGAATTTTCGATATAGCGCATGGTGCGGCTGCGCGGTAAATCCTGGAACAGCAGGCAATTTGCATCGCCCATCCACACCAAGCCTTCAATCCAGCGAAAGCCACCGGCCAGTTCTTCCAGCGGCGCGTTCGGGAGCACGTATTGATCGAAGGCCGGATCGAAGCTGACAAAACCATCAGGAACGTTCATCGCTGCACCCTCACTGGAAAAAGCAGGGGGATTTCGGGGTGGGAATGCCCTCGAACTGCACCACCATCAATACCGCCGGCGCATCGCCCACCGTGGCAGAGCGATGCCCCTTGCGACCGTCCTTCTCCTTGCAGTGCTGATCGCCACCGAAGGAAAAATCGCCCGGTCCCAGTTCGACCTTGGTACCGTCCATCGATTCGACCGACCAGCGTCCGGACAGCGGAATGATCCACTGCGGTTTTGGATTCTCATGCCATTCGCCAATCCAGCCCACCGGCAGCACGGTGACCATCGTGCTCATCTTCCCGGTAGTCTTGTTGCCGTTCCACTGAGGATCGGCTCCGCCGCCCACGGAGCCGAGTGTGAACTCGGTGAGTGTGCATTGTTGCTGATGGCTGACGCCATCCTTGTCGGTCCAGATGTGCCAGTAGGGCACCGTCGGCTTCGTTTGTTCGGTCATCGGGACACTCCTTCAGGCGGATTGGCGGCATACGCGCCCGGCGCGTTCAAATCCAGCGCCACCGAGCTGTACGGATGCGACGAGGCCAAGGGATGCCGGATCAGATGAGTGACGCCGAAAGCGGTCCCACTCGTGGCGAGCACCAGAAAGCCCCCGGCCAAGGCGAAATTCTTCAGGAAATCCCAGAACACGTCCCGACCCTTGCTTGGTCCCTTGAGGCGGAAGTCAGCGGTCTTCCAAAACTGCTTCCAAAGCAGCGCGGTGACTATGCAATAACCGGCGAGAATCACGGCTGCAAGGCGGTCGAAGAAACCGGTTATCACCGCAAGCGACATGCAGACCTCCACCCCCAGCGCAACACTCACCAAGGCGCCGGACAGACCACGCGAGGGCACGGTGCTCTGCGCCTGTTCCACCGCCGCCTCGGTATTGAGCAGCTTGTCCATCGCGCTGAATGGCAGGAACAACGCCACCAGCATGATGCGGATGAGGAAACTGACGATGACACTGAACACATGACCGGCCTGACTGTCTTGAACCGCAAGCATCAATCTTTCGCAGTGAATGGGCCGTCGCTTTCCAGTCACTGGCACGCGCGTGCTCACTCACAAACGGACAGCCGGATGCGTACCGAACGATGACTGGGAGCCGCCGTCAGGCATCGCCAGGGCTTGTGCCCATCCCGGTGGCGTTATCACATGCACATGACGGCGCGGCGAACATGCTGGTGCTCTTGCACAGCCAACCGCGTGAGGATGTCCTCGTGTCTCGATTCGATCCAAAGTCCACCGCACCAGAACTTGGCACTCTCCAAATACTGAAAGGGCAGAAGGCCATCGTCACCGGCGCCAACTCCGGCATCGGCCGTGGCGTCGCGCTCGCGTTGGGGGAAGCCGGCGCCGACGTCGCAGTCAACTACATCGTTGGCGACGATGCGGCGCAAGCCGTGGTGGATCAAATCAAGGGCTTCGGCGTCAACGCCATCAAGATCAAGGCCGATGTCTCCGACGAAGACCAGGTCGCGGCGATGTTCAAACAGGTGATCGAGGCGTTTGGCACGGTCGACATCCTGGTCGCCAATGCCGGACTGCAGCGCGACGCCGCATTTACGGAAATGACCTTGGCCGAATGGAACAAGGTCATCGGCGTGAACCTCACCGGCCAGTTCCTGTGCGCACGCGAAGCGGTGCGCGAGTTCAGTCGTCGCGGCGTAGTGCCGGAGGTGTCATGCGCCGCCGGCAAGATTATCTGCATGAGCTCGGTGCACCAGGAAATTCCCTGGGGCGGACATGTCAATTACGCCTCGTCCAAAGGTGGCATAAAACAATTGATGGAGAGCCTTGCCCAGGAAGTGGCACCGCTGAAGATTCGCGTCAACGCCATCGCTCCTGGCGCGATTCGCACGCCGATCAATACCAGCGCGTGGAACACGCCCGATGCATATGCGGCGCTGATGACGCTGGTGCCATACGGCCGCATCGGTGAGCCGGAAGATATCGCGCGCGCCGCAGTATGGCTGGCGTCCGACCAGTCCGACTACGTGGTGGGCACCACCTTGTTCGCCGATGGCGGCATGACCTTGTATCCGGGATTTGCCACCGGCGGCTGATCTGTTTCCGACGCAGCGGAGCGCATTGTGTCCGACACCCATTACGACGTGATCGTCATCGGCAGCGGCCCTGGCGGCGCCTCGCTGGCACAGAAACTTGCAGGGACCGGCAAGCGCATCCTGCTGCTCGAGCGTGGCGATTACCTACCGCGCACACTGGACAATTGGGACTCACAAAAGGTCTTCGTGGACGGCATCTATCAGGCCAAGGAGACTTGGTACGGCAAGGACGGCGAGACGTTCCAACCCGGATTGCATTATTACGTGGGCGGCAATTCCAAGGTCTATGGCGCCGCGCTGTTCCGCCTGCGCGAGCGCGACTTTGGCGAGATCCAGCACAAGGATGGGCTTTCACCTGCGTGGCCGTTGAAGTACGACGCCTTCGCACCTTATTACACCGAGGCCGAGGCGCTGTTCCACGTGCACGGCCAGCGCGGCGAAGATCCCAACGAACCGCCATCGAACGATGCGTATCCGTATCCGCCAGTCGCACACGAAGCCCGCATCCAGGCGCTCGACGAGAGTCTGCGGGTTGCCGGGCTGCATCCGTTCCACCTGCCGCTGGGCATTCTGCTCGACGAGAAAAACGGCAAAACCACGCCCACCAGCCGAGGCATCCGCACGCCCTACTTCGACGGCTACCCGTCGCCGATCAATGGCAAGGCTGACGCGCAGGTGATGTGCGTCGACCCCGCATTGCAGGCGTATCCCAACTTCACCCTGCTGACCGGCGCCTACGTGTCCACGCTGGAAACGGACGCGTCAGGCAAGTCCATCTCCGGCGTCAACGTGACCCGCAACGGCGAGCACGAGCGCTATACAGCGGACATCGTGGTGGTGGCGTGTGGTGCCCTTTCGTCGGCTCTGCTGCTGCTGCGTTCGGCCAATGACAAACATCCACGGGGGCTCGCCAACGGCTCGGATCAGGTCGGGCGCAACTACATGCGCCACAACCAGTCGATCCTGATGGCGCTGCTGCGCGAACCGAACGATACGGTGTTCCAGAAAACCCTGGCAGTCAGCGACTGGTACTTCGGCAGCGACGACTGGGAGTATCCGCTTGGTCTGATGCAGATGTGCGCGGTCTCGCATGGGGCGCAGATCCGCGGCGAAGCGCTCCCGGCCTGGCTGGAGTGGGCGCCGAGAATGCCGTTCGAAGTGATGGCGCGCCACTCGATGGATTTCTGGCTCTCCAGCGAGGACCTGCCGCGCGCGGAAAACCGCATCCGTTATGACGGTGACAACGTGGTTCTCGAACTCACCGAGAACAACATGGAGGCGCATCACCGCCTGAGGAAAAAGTTGGAGCAGATGCTCAGCGCGGTCGGCGCGCACCCAGTACTGCTGGAGCGACGCTTGTACCTGGGCAAAAACATCCCGATCGGCGGCACGGCGCATCAGGCCGGCACCGCCCGCTTCGGCACTGATCCGGCCCGCTCAGTGCTTGATCTGGACTGCAAGGCGCATGAGTTGGACAACCTGTATCTCGCCGACGCGAGCTTCTTCCCCTCCATTGGCGCGGTAAACCCCACGCTGACAATCATCGCCAACGCCCTGCGCGTAGCGGATCGAATCAAGGCTCGCCTGGGCTGAGCATGGCGGTCGGGGTCCCCAGAGTTGGATCCCAGTGCGGCGACACAGCCACGGCGACCTGAACTTGGCGACATCGTACACCGCGCCGCGCAAGCGCACGCCGTATCACGGTCGCAGCCTGATGATCGCCACCGTGACCGCGCTCGACAATGCCGATGAGCGAGGCAGCGCCAGCGTGGAGATGCTGGCCAGTACCGTTGCCGATTCACGCGCAAGCAGCGTTTGCAAGCCCGCCCTGACACGACGTCATGCGCTGCACAAGACCTTCGCTGGCTGTTGTCCCAATCGGCATCATGGACGTCCGGACATGCGTTGGCCCGCACAACGATTACCGATTGATGCGACTGGCTGCTCGCGCGATCAACGCACTTGACTGCGGGCAAACGCCGCCAATCGTGCAAGCGAAGTATTGGCTGGCTCAAGCCACGGCGTCCAGAGTTGCCACATGTGGAAGACATCACGTTCCACATGACAATCGAGGCTGGCCCCTGCCGCTTGACCGCGGCGCGCCAACAGCAGGGCATCGTCCCGAAGCACCTCGTTGTCACCCACCTCGATGCACGTGGGCGGAAGCAGCGAAAGCTCATCGAGCAGCGGCGACACCTGGGGATCGTCTGGGGGCATCTCGCCGAAGGCCAACCGCGCCAGCGCGGTGTCTTGAGCATCGTCGTTCATCACGTCGCGGGCGCTGTGCGCGTCGCGGGTCGTGTTCAATCCGGAGCGATCCGTGTTGGGTGAGCACAACAGCAGCGCAGCAACCGGACGCCGTTCGCGCGCCAACGCCAAAGCCGTGGTCAATGCAAGATGCCCGCCCGCGCTGTCACCCGCCAGCACGACACGCCGGCCATCGCCTTGCAGCGCCCGCACCACCGTCAGCGCGTCATCAAGCTGCGCCGGCCACGGATGTTCTGGTGCCAATCGGTAGCGGGGAAGGAAAACTGTCATTGCAGTCAACGCGGCCATCGCTGCACCAACGCGCCAATGCGTTTCTGGGGACCCGAACACGTAACCGCCGCCATGGAACCAGACCAGGATGGGCGTACGGCCGGCGGCGACGGCGTGTGCATTGTCCAAGCGCGGCGGTATGCGAATACCGTCGATGCCACCGGGCCTCATCGCGCTGCCTACCGGCTGACGCGCGTCAGCGGCAGCGCCCAGAAGCAGCCGCGCAAACGCCCGACGCATGAGATCCGGGCAATCGCCCAGATCGCCAGCCTTGATCCGGTCGGCAACCATATTTGGCGACACGGGCCCGCGGAACGGCTCGTCCGCGAGCTCGTGCAGCAGTGGCAGCGACACGAGCGAACCTGTCGGCAACATGGCGCCTCAGGTGTTGATCGCCATGACCGAGCCGCCGTCCACGCGATAGTTGGAGCCGACGACAAAGCTGGCGCGTTCCGAACACAGCAGCGCGATCACCGAGGCCACTTCCTCGGGGCGACCACGGCGTTTGAGTACCAGGTAAGGCCGTTCCTCGGCGAGGAACGACTGGATCGCGTCATCCATGCTGACCCCAAGCTTTGCAGCACGCTTTTTCATCATGCCATCGGTCATGTCCGTGGCAATGAACGCCGGCGCCACCGAGTTGATCAGCACACCCTTGGGCGCATAGACCTGCGCCGTCGCCTTGACGAAGGTCAGCAGCGCGGCCTTGGCGGCGTCGTACACGGCTTCTTCGGGATATGGCTGCGTTGCGTTCTCCGAGGTCACAAACACTGCGCGACCCCACCCGCGCTCCACCATGGCCGGCACGAGTGCGCGAGCGACGCGCACGGCCGACATGAAATCGATATCCCAGGCCTCCTCCCAGTCCTCATCCGTCATGTCAACGAGTGGGTCACCCTTGGCGCCGGTGACGCCGGCGGTATGCACCACGATGTCCATATCCCAGTCCGTGGCATCACGCAGCGTGTCCACGCCGGCCTGGTCCGTCAGGTCGGCAACCACGGACTGCAGATGATCGCTCGCTCCACCAAGGAGCTCCACGGTGAGCTTCAACTCTTCCGCGTCGATATCGGTAAGCAGGACTTGCACGCCCTCTTCCAGCAGGAGGCGCGCGGTAGCAAATCCGATGCCGCCAGCGCCCCCGGTGATGACGGCCGAGCGGCCGTTGATGCCAAGATCCATGGTATTGATCCAATGCAGTGAAACGAAATGATGCTCAGGTAAGAGTGCGGCGCTGCGCATGCTTGCGCCAAAGCAGAACAGCTTTGCTCAATTGACCATCTGCAGCGTTGTGCCACCGTGAATGGGGAGCATTCCGAGTGGCAAAGCCGGGATGCAACGACAAGTTTTCGCACCGCCGCAGCGCGCACGCTGGCCTGCACGAGCTTGAAAACCCCGTTCACCGCGAGCGAAGCGTGAGCAACGAACGGCGATCGGGTCACACGCGCGTTTTAGCGTGACGTTGACGGCATGTTGAACCGCGCACACGCAACATGGGTTATTGCCCACGCGGAGTTGCCATGTCCACTTTCACGTTTCAGGCCGAAGCCGTCGCCGACGGTGCGATGAAGAGCTTCGAGCATGGCAAGCGCAGGATTCTGATCGTACGTACTGGCGAGGACTACCGCGCGTTCGACGCCGTGTGTCCGCATGCGGGTGCGGACCTTGGCAAGGGCGCATTCTGTGCTGGCCGCGTGGTGTGCCCTTGGCATCACGCCACGTTCGATGCCCACAGCGGCGCCCTGCTTGAACCGTTGGCCACCGAGGGCATCACCCGCTACGAGTTGCGTCGTGACGGCGACCGCTGTGTCGTTGACCTGAGCGCCACCTTGTCATTCCCCGAACCATCACCCCAGGGTGGCGATCAGCATGTGGTTGTCGTTGGCGCCGGTGGCGGTGGTTTCATGGCAGCACATACCCTGCGCCAGCACGGCTTCGTCGGCCGGCTGACCCTGGTCGACCCAGACCACGCCGCGCCATACGAGCGCCCGATGTTGAGCAAGCAGTTTCTGAGTGGCAAGGCGGACGCTGACGGGATTGGTATCGGCGGCGCGAATTGGGCGGAGAAAAACCACATAGAGCGGCGCTACTCGCGCGCCCTCAACGTGGATACTGACAAGCACCAACTGGTCATGGAGCGTGGTGATCCGCTCGAGTACGACCACCTCATAGTCGCCACCGGCGCACGTCCACGCGCCATCGATCTGCCTGGGGTTGATCTGCCTGGCGTCTACACGCTGCGCAGCTTCGCGGATGCAGAGGCGCTTGAAAGGGCGGCGCAAGGCAAGCACGTGGTCATCGTCGGCACCAGCTTCATCGGTATGGAGGCTGCCGCCAGTTTGCGCGCCGGCAACGGGGCCAAGTCGGTCACCGTGGTCGGCAAGGAACGTGAAGTACTGCAGCCAATACTGAGCGCGAAGACCGCACGCGAACTGCGCCGGCTGCACGAATCGCACGGCGTGGTGTTCCATCTCGGGAGCGGGCTGGCGAAGATCACCGGCAATCATTATGCAGACGGCGTCGAGCTCGAGAACGGCGCCACGTTGAAGGCCGAGATCGTCCTGCTGGGTCTGGGCGTGACGCCGCGCAGCGAGCTGTTGAAAGGCTTTGCCGACGATGACGGCGCGGTGCACGTAGACGAACGCATGCACGTGACCGATGACATCTACGCGGTGGGTGACATTGCGCTGGCGCCCACCGTGCTTGGACCGTTTCGCATCGAGCACTGGCGAGTGGCCATGCAGCAGGGCATGGTGGCAGCGCTCGCGGTACTGGGTGAGCCCGGCGCTGGAATGGATCGTCGCGTCCCGTTTTTCTGGACCGGGCAGTTTGGCAAGAGCCTGCGCTACGTGGGCCACGCCGGCAGCAAGGCGACACATCACGTCTGGGGCGACCCAGCCAAACTCGACTTCATCGAGTTCAGCTTCGACGGCCAGCGCACCGTGGCGGCTGCCGGCATGCAGCATGATGCAGACATGGACGCGTTCGAATTGCTGCTGAAGATGGGTCGGGCACCGTCAGCCGACGAAGTTCGCAGCGGCGCGTTTGCCTTGGCAGACGGGCTCAAGGGGATCTCGATGCCTGCCACAGTCGAGTGATGGCGGGGTCGTCGAATCAGGACGAAAGCCAGCCCGCTCCGGCTCGGTTTACTTCATCGTCGATGATCCGAAGCTGGTGCCCGATCCGCACAAGATCCTGGGGTGCAGCACTATCTCCGCGCGTACGCCATTGGTGTCGACCCGCAACGGCGACTGCCATCATGCATCAGCCGAGTAGTTCGATAGAGCGGCTGGCGGCCAGGTAACACCGCTGGCCGCGGTAAAAGGTGCGAGCGCAAGCCCGGCTCGTCGTGGCACTTGATTTGACCAAGCGTTGCAAGGGGACGTTTCCATGGCCATCGACCACAGCCTCGTACGCTTGAACGTACGCGACGACACCGTCTACATCAACCATGGCGAGACAGTGCTGGCGACCCAGCGAGACGGGTATCTCGACTCAAAGCCTGATCAAGGCTTGTTTGCGCACGAGACCCGGTTACTGTCGCGCTATCGCTGCCTCATCAATGACGAGCAACCCGAGCCGGTTGCCGTGTCGCGGGTGGCGCACGACAGCATGCTTGGTTACTACATCGTGGCCGCACCGGGCCAGGGCAGCGACGCCGGAGGTCTCACCGCACCCCAGGGCAATGCGCAGCAGACGATCGAGATGAAGGTCACCCGTGTGCTCGCAGACGGCATGCACGAGGATCTGGACATCACCAACTTCACCCAAACCACGGCAACTCTGCGGCTGACGATGGAACTGGACGGCGATTTCGCCGACCAGGAAGAAACAAGTGGTGAACGCCAACAGCACGGTGAACTCAGCCGCGAATGGCAACAAATCGATGACGCGTACACACTGGTTTTCAATTATGTGGCGCGCCATGCCTACGACCATCAGGGGAATACCGGCACGGCCGAACTCAGGCGGGGACTGCAACTGCGCATCGACCATGCCGACTCGCCACCACGCTACGCCGACGAGCGTATCCAGTTCGATCTGCGCGTGGAGCCACAACACACCTGGCACGTGTGTCTGAACTGGACCCCGTTGATTGACGGGCAGCGCCTGCTGCCGCCACCGGCATGTCGCGCGTTCGGAGATCCGAGTCAGAGCGAGGCGGTGTTCCTGGCGGAAGCCACGCGCTTTGAATCGGCCGAGAGCGCTGGCATGAGCGCTGTTGTCATCGATGCGTTGCAGCAGGCAACGCGTGACCTGGCCTCTTTGCGCTTGCACCGGCTCGATCAGAACCCACACGCCTGGACCGTCGCCGCCGGCTTGCCGATGTACGTTGCGCTGTTCGGACGTGACACGCTGACCGCCGCGTGGGAAGCGGCGTTGCTGGGCCCGGAAGTCATGCGCGGTACGCTGCCAGTCCTGTCCCAGTTGCAAGGCACGAAAGTCAACGACTGGCGTGATGAGCAGCCCGGCCGCATGGTGCACGAAGTGCATACCGGTCCGTTGAAAGTACTCAGATTCAATCCCAAGGAACGCTATTACGGTACGGTTACCGCGCCGGGTTTCTACCCATTCGTGCTTGCGCAACTGTGGCACTGGACGGGGGACAAGGCGGCCGTCGCGCCGTTCATCGAGCCGGCCTTGAAGGCCTTGCACTGGTTCGACCAGACTGCCGATGGCAGCGCGTTCCGTCACTACCAGACGCGCTCATCGCAAGGCGTCGCCAACCAGGCATGGAAAGATTCGCCCGACGCCATCGTGTATGCGGATGGCAGCCAGGTGAAGGCACCGATCGCCACCTGCGAGGAACAAGGGATTGTGTATGCGGCCAAGCTCAATCTGGCCGAGGTGCTGTGGTGGTTCGACCGCAGGGATGAAGCCAAACAGCTTTACCACGAAGCCGAAGAATTCAAGCGTCAATTCAACGAGGCGTTCTGGATGGAGGACGCCGGCTGCTTCGCCATGGCACTGGACGGCCAGCAAAGGCAGGTGACGTCGATCGGCTCGAACGCCCTCCACTGCGTGGCCACCGGCATTGCCGACAAGAGCCTGGTGGAGCGCACGATGGCCCGGCTGTTCGAGCCAGACATGTTCAGTGGCTGGGGCGTACGCACCCTGTCCTCCAGCCACCCTGCATACAACCCGTATTCGTATCATCGCGGTACTGTGTGGCCGGTTGAACACGGGCCGTTTGCGGTCGGCGCGTATCGCTACGGGTGCCACGAGTATGTCGAGCGCATTTGTCGCGCACAGTTTGATCTGGCCACCTTGTTTGATTTTCGCCGCCTGCCCGAGTGCATCAGCGGACATGCGCGCGACCATGACCACCCGTTTCCGGCGCTTTATCCGGCCGCCAACATACCGCAGGCATGGTCGGCGACCACGACCTTCGCGCTGCTGCAGGCCATGCTCGGCTTGCAGCCGTTTGCCCCGTTGCGGATGCTGTTTGTCGATCCGCAACTGCCGCCATGGCTGCCGGAGATCACGCTGCGACAACTGCGGGTGAGCGATGCGATCGTCGATCTGCGCTTTTTCCGCAAGGAAAACGGAGATAGCGACTACACCGTGCTGGATCAGCGCGGCGGCAGCCTGCACGTCATCCGGCAACCCAGCCCGTGGTCACTGACCGCCAATTTCGGCGAGCGCCTGAAGGACCTGGCAGCAAGCGTGCTACCCGGTGGATAGCGCTTTGCTTGTCTCGTGGCCGCCCACTTTTCGCGCGCGCAACCACGCCAACGCCGGTCGGCTGGATGCGCCGACGCGAGGCGCTGGACACGTTACGCCCCCGAAGGAGGACGGCGCCGGAACCTGGTGAGGGTCGGGAGCGCCGTGTGGCGTCACGCTACACCAACGCGCGGGTGATCGTTACAACTCGCGCGCCACGCGAAAGCCCACCCGCGCACTGCGCACGCTGCCGTCCGCACCTTGCCGATAGGCTGAATCGACCTGCTCCGGCGAACTGCCCCACGAGCCGCCACGTATGACGTGCGCGACGCAGCCTGGATTCAACCATGCGCTGCCATCGTCGGGCGCACGTACGTAATTGTCATGCCAGCAATCGGCAACCCACTCCGAAACATTGCCGTTGATGTCGTACAAGCCGAACGGGTTTGCCGCAAAGCTCATCGCCGGCGCCGGTCCCCAGTAGCCATCGCTGTAACCACGAAATGCGTGACTCCAACGCCGCCCGTTCGGCGAACGATCGCCGGAACCGGTGAGGTTCTCCACTTTTTTGTCCGGCGTCCCGTCACCCCACCAGTAACGAGTGGTGGTGCCGGCACGCAATGCATACTCAAATTCCGCCTCACTCGGCAAACGATAGGTTTTTCCGGTGCGCGCGCTGAGCCATTGCGCGTACGCAGCACCGTCATTCCAGGACACGTTGACCACGGGCAGATCGTCACCCGCCTTGCCCCCGGCGTAATCACTTTGCCAACCCGCATTCTTGTCATCGCGCAACGCACCGGTGCGTTCGTCGTACACGCTGGCACCGCCAAGCTTGATCGAGTCCGGCACATAGTTGCTGGCACGCACGAACTGTCGAAATTCGCCTACCGTGACGGCGCTGCGGGCCAGCGCAAAGCCCTTGGTAATCGTCACCGTGTGCTGGGGAACCTGCGCGCTGCGCCCGTCATCGCCATCCGCCGCCCCCATGCGGAAATTGCCTGTCGGGATCACCACCATGGTGGGGGCGCGACCGGCCAAATCGACAAACCGATCAGTGAAGGACTGCCCCGGGCGGAAAGTGGCATACAAACGAGCATCCGTCAGGCGCGCGTCAAACTCCTCCAGGCCCGCCACCTCCGGACTGATCGCGCGCGCCTGATTGGCGAGGTCGTGCGCCAGCGTGACGTTACCCGCGTCGAGCGCGGAGCGGGCCTGGGCCAGCAGCCCCACGGCTCGCTGCTCACGCATGTCGTCGACGCGTTTGCGCGTATTCAGCATCTGCTGCGAACCGGGACGAATTGCCTGTGCCTGCGCCAGAGCGTGATCGGCATCGGTGAAACTGTTTTGCGCCACAGCCGCCAGCGCACGATCCAGCACGACGCGCTGCACCTCGAACAAGCCTTGCTCGGCCACGGCATTGGTTGGGTCCAGCGTGTGCACCTGGCGATACAAATCCAGTGCACTACCTTTTGCCGGTTGATCGGCCTTGCCTTCCTGCAGCAGCGCGGCTGCCTTCGCCAACATCGGTCGCACCTTGAGCATGGTCTGCAGGTTGGCTTCGAGCTGCTTGATCTCCGCCGCAGCGTTCGGCAACGTGCGCAGGGCGTCCAGCATCTCCCCGGCGGCGCGTTCATCGCCACTCTCGATATCCTGATCGGCTGTTGCCACCAGACGCGCACGCACATTGCGCAAACCCTGCGTCGCACGACGGCTGTCCGGCTGTTCCTGCAACGCCTGCATGAACAGCGCGGTCGCACTGTCGTCGGCCCCCACCAGACGCCCAGCATGCAGCGCCTTGTCGGCACGCTCCAGCAGCGCGCGTACGGCTGGCGCATCCGCGGCAAGCTGCTCGGGCAGGTCTGCCGCACCGCGCTTGCGCGCGACGATCACGGCCGTCGGAGCCAGCGTCAGCGGTGGCCCGGCGTTGACTTCATCAGCTACTGAAGCGGGCCGGACAGCGGCACTGGTACCCGGCGGCGCCGCTCCCAATGACATCGAGCGCCTGGGCATCTGCGCGGGCTCGACATGCAGCAAGCCCGGAAAAAAGTGATAAGTGAGCGCAAACGCCAGCACCAGCACGCCGAATACACCACCGGCGGCGCGTTGACGGCGCAGCGTTGCATTTTTCGGCATGAATGCGCGTCCTCGGGCCAGCCTGCTATCGTGGTCGGTTTACCATAGGCATAAATTGCCGGCAGGGCAATGCACGCCCTTCCCTCGCACAGGAACCCGCATGTCACTACCCGCACCCGCCAGTGCCGACTGGATTGATCAACCGCAAGCCCTGCAACGCTGGCTTGCCGAAGTACCTGCGGACGCCGTGATCGGCGTGGATACCGAGTTCATGCGCACCAGCACGTTCTACGCACGGCTGGCCTTGCTGCAACTGGGGTGGAATGGTCAGCACGCGCTGGTCGATCCGCTGGCATTCGACATCGGCGACACCTTGCGACGCACGCTGGGCGCGGGCATGGTCACGGTGATGCACAGCGCGAGCGAGGATCTCGACACGCTGGCGCCGCTGTTGCCGGCCGGCCCGCACACCTTGTTCGACACGCAGATAGCCGCCGCATTCGTTGGCATGGGGCTGGGCATCAGCTACCGCGCGCTGGTGATCGAGTTGACTGGCGCGGAGCTGGACAAGGGCGAGACCCGCTCCGACTGGCTGCAGCGTCCGCTCACCGACTCCCAGCGCAGTTACGCAGCGCTCGACGTGGTGTATCTGCAAACCATCCACGAGCAACTGAGTGCGCGTTTGCAGCAACGCGATCGCAGTGCATGGCATGCCGAGGATTGCACACGGCTCAAGCAGCGCGCAACGCAACGCCATGGTGATCCACAGCCGCAGCGCATGCTTCACGCTGCCGCCGAATGGCCCACACCGCTGCAGGCGCTGCTGCGGCGCGTGCTGCTGTGGCGCGACGTGAGCGCACGGGCGTTGAACGTGCCGCGGCCATGGCTCATCGACGACGCGTTGGCGCTCAGCCTGGCGCATCAGCCACCGACGAGCCTGACCGAACTGGAACAACGCAGCCGCGGCCAGCGCGCGCTACGCAGCGCACCGCGCAGGGAACTGTTCGCGTTGTTTGCGACGCCTGTGAGCGCCGAGGAACTGGCGGCGACCGCACCGATCGTCGGGCACGCCCAGGGTGAGAGCAAAAAATCCCTGGGCGCGATGAAACAGTCGGTGGACGCGCTGGCGATGGACTTGGACCTGCCGTCCGGCTTGCTGTGTTCACGCAAGGTGCTGGAAGAATATGCCGTCACTGCCGTTTGGCCCGAGTTTCTCGACGGTTGGCGCCACGAGGTGCTGCATGATCGCCTGACCAACTTGCTGGCGGGCTGAGCGCCTGTTCCGGCGAAAACTGTTGGCGAACGCTTGCCGCGCTGCTAATATTCGCGGCTCACGTGGGGCGGTAGCTCAGCTGGGAGAGCGCTGCGTTCGCAATGCAGAGGTCGAGGGTTCGATCCCCTTCCGCTCCACCAAGTATCAGCAATAACAGAAGCCGGCCGCGTGCCGGCTTTTTGTCACCTGAACGCCGCGCCGGCAACCACCCCCTGAGTCCTCAGTGCTCGGCGCCACCGTCGAGCACACACAGCTTGCGCAGCAACTCCGTCTGCACGTCCACGGCAACTGCAACGGGCTCGGGAAACAGCCGCAGGTATTGGCCATCTGCCTGCAGCACGGACGCACTGCTGTTGTCGTCCAGGTAAAGCTGCAGCGCATCGCGTACGCGTGCCTGCAACTTCTTGCTGGTAATGGGAAACGCGGTTTCTATCCGTCGATCCAGATTACGCTCCATCAAGTCCGCACTGGACAAATACAGCTTCGGATCGCCGGCGTTGGCAAACCAGTAGGCGCGGCTGTGCTCGAGAAAGCGTCCCACGACCGAGCGCACGCGGATATTCTCCGACACGCCGGGAACCCCCGGACGCAGGCAACAGATGCCGCGTACGACCAGATCGACCTGCACGCCGGCGCCACTGGCCTTGAACAGCGCCCGCATGAGCTCGGGCTCGTTCAATGAATTCACCTTGATGATGATGTGCGCCGGCGCACCTGTCAGTGCATGCGCCGTCTCCTCGCCGATCAACCCCAACAGTCCCGACTTCAGCGTGAAAGGTGCATGCAACAACTTCTTCATCTGCAGCACCTTGCCCATGCCGGTGAGCTGGCTGAACAGCTTGTGCACGTCCTCGCACAGCGTCTCGTCGGCGGTAAGCAGGCTGTAATCGGTGTACAGGCGGGCATTGCCGGTGTGGTAATTGCCGGTGCCCAGATGCGCATAGGGCACCAGGGCGCCACCCTCGCGACGCTGGATCAGCAGCAATTTGGCGTGCGTCTTGATGCCCACCACCCCGTAGATCACCATTGCACCAGCCTGCTGCAAGCGCGAGGCAAGCGACAGGTTGGACTCTTCGTCAAAGCGTGCACGCAGCTCGACCACGGCGGTCACTTCCTTGCCGGCGAGTGCGGCGTCGACCAGCGCGTCGACAATTTCCGATTTGGCATTGGTGCGGTACAACGTTTGCTTGATTGCCAGCACTTGCGGGTCGGCTGCCGCTTGGCGCAACAGGTCGATGACCGGCGCAAACGACTCAAACGGATGCAGCAGCAAGACGTCCTGCTTGCTGATCGCCTGGAACAAATCCTCGGCGTGCATGAGCGCCTTGGGCAACGCCGGCGTGAAGGCGGGATATTGCAGCGCGGGATAATTGTCGGCGTTGCGTGCAATGCGGAACAGTCGCGACAAGTTCACCGGGCCCTTCACCTCATACAGCTCGGACTCGGCCAGACCAAACTGCTTGAGCAGGTAATCGGTGAGGTCCCGTGGGCAGTTGTCGGCCACTTCCAGACGCACGGCATCTCCAAAACGCGATGCATACAACTCCCCGCGCAATGCCAGGGCAAGATCTTCCATGTCATCCGTATCCACCGACAGGTCGGCGTTGCGGGTCAGGCGGAACTGATAACAGCCAAGCACCTGCATGCCCGGAAACAACTCATCGACATGGGCATGAATGATCGAGGACAGCAGCACATAATTGTCGCCGCCCTCGCACACGTCAGCCGGCAGCGGGCTCAAGCGCGGCAGCACGCGCGGTGCCGGCACGATTGCCAGCCCGGAATTGCGGCCAAATGCGTCCACACCATCCAACTGCACGATGAAGTTCAGGCTCTTGTTGACCAGCAACGGAAACGGATGCGTTGGATCCAAACCGATCGGCGTCACCAGCGGTGCAACTTCCTGGTGAAAGTAACGGCGCACCCACACCTTCTGCTTGTGCGTCCACTGCGTGCGCCGCACGATGCGAATGCCATGCTCCGCAAGCTGCGGCAGAATGCGCTCGTTGAGTATGGCGTACTGCCGCTCGATCTCCCGATGCGCAATCGTGCTGATGTCGGCCAGCGCCCGCCGCGGCAACACACCGTCAGGGCCGACGAATTCATGATCCAGCGCAATCTGGCCTTTCAACCCGGCCACGCGGATCTCGAAAAACTCGTCCATGTTGCTGGAAAACACCAGCAGGAACTTCAACCGCTCGAGTAGCGGCGTACGTTCGTCCAGCGCCTGATTCAGCACGCGAATGTTGAACTGCAACTGTGACAACTCACGGTGCAGGTACAGCGCGTGATCAGCAAATTCCGGCGCCTCATCCACAATCATC
>JBDSWR010000071.1:0-28617 GCA_039926605.1 Rhodanobacter sp.
AATGCGCTCCAGGGCACCATCCATCAGCAATGTGATCAAGCCATGCGGATCGGCCGATTCTGCGCCGCCGCGTGAGCGAACTTGTTGATAGGCGCCTGCGCCATAACCAAATCCCATGACTGTCTCCCGGAGATTACTTCTTGTTGCTGTTGTTCAGTGCGTCGAACTGCTGCTGCAGATAGGTGCTGGTGCTGTTGAGCTTGGACATGAGCGTGTCGAGCGCGCTGAACTGCGCCTGATAGCGCGCGGTCAGGGCGTCCATACGACTGTCCAGCGCGCTCTGCTGGGTGGTGAGGTTCTTGAGCTGCTGGGAAATGCTGTCAGTGCGGCTGGCCAACACTCCGCTGGAGCCCACCCAAGTGTTCAACTGGGTATTCAGCCGTGCAACAAAGCCATCGTCACCGCCGAACAAGCTGCTTACTTGCTTGCCGCCGTCGCTGAGCGAGCTGGCCAGCTTGTCGTTGTCCAGCTTCAGCGTGCCGTCGACCTGCAGCGAAATGCCGATGGACGACAATGTGGCACCGTTGGAGCTGCCGCCCACGATGCGCGACAGCGTGCTGCTGATTCCGTTGAGTGTGGCGTCACCAATCAATGCGCCGGCAGCGCCGCTGGCGGCGTCGTACCTGGTCAGGTTCTGGTAGATGCCGACGAAACTGTTGTAGGTGTTGACAAGGTTGCTCAGCGCGGAGGTTGCCTTGGAACTGTCGTTGGTTACCGCAAGCGTGCTGCTGCCGGCGGCGACCAGATTGAACGTCAGGCCGTCGATCGCGGCGCTGACACTATTGGTCGCGCTGGTGCCGGGCAATCCGTCGATGGTGTAGGCAGCATCCTGCGCAGCGGTTATCACCGACAAACCATTGCCGCCGGACGCATTCGGATCGTAGTTGAGTACCGCCAGCCCGCCATCACCGCCACTGCTTGAAACGCTGAAACCGTTGGCGGCGCCCGTGCGGGTGGCGCTCAGCACCAGGTGCGCGCCGTCCGACCCGTTGACTATGGTGGCGCTGACCCCAGGGTTGTCGCTGGCGTTGTTGATCGCGTCCCGCACCTGCGCAAGCGAATTGTTGGTGTCGTCGACACTCAGGCTCATCGAGTGGCCGGCGACCGCGAGGGTGAGTGTGCCGGTGCCGACCCTGGCATTGCTGTCGACAAAAGCGCCGGAAGAAGCCTTGAGCGAGCTGGCCAGGTGATCAACTACCACATCGTAGCTGCCGCTGACCGGACTGCCGCTGCTGCTGGCGCTGAGAACTTTGGGATCGCCGCTGGTCACCGCGCGCGCATTGAACGCACTGCCATCGGTGAGTGAACCCATCGACGACTGCAGGGCGGACAAAGCGGCATTCACCTGGCCCAAGGCCGAAAGCTGGGTATTGGCCGAGTTTGCCGACCTGGTGATCTGAGTCTGCTGCGGCGCCTTTTTGGCCGCCACCAGGTTGCTCACCAGCGAGGCTACATCGAGCCCGGAGCCCACGCCCATGGATGTCAGCAGCCCTGTAGTGGGCGTAGTCGAGCCGACGGTGATTGCCATGAGCGGGTCTCCTTGAAGGGGGAGAAGTGGCCGCGCTGTTCTGCGGCCGCTTCAGGGTGGAGCAGTTACTGCAGGAGCTTCAGCACCGCCTGCGTGGAGGCATTGGCCTGCGCCAGAACCGAGACGCCGGCCTGTTGCAGAATGTTGGCGCTGGTCATGTTCGCTGTTTCTGAAGCGAAGTCGGCATCCTGGATCTGGCTGCGTGACGCGCTCAGGTTCTGCGAGATGCTTTGCAGGTTGGCAATGGTCGACTGGAAGCGGTTCTGTACCGCACCCAGGTCGGAGCGCATGTCGCTGATCGTCTGCAAGGCGGCGTCGACGCTCTGCATCATGTCGTTGGCGCCATTCACCGTCTTGACGTCAGCGGTGCTCAGCGTGCCACCCACTGAAGCTGCCGCCGTGGTGGCGGTCAGCGAAAACGCCGCAGACGTTCCGATATCCGCACTGGTGTCGCCGGTCCCGGACGCAACCGTATCCAGCTTCACTTTGATGGCGGTGGCACTGGTGTCGGTAACCGTTACAGTTGCAGTGCTGATGCCCGCCGCGGCAAAGGCTGAATTGATCGCGGATGCCAGCGTTGTCGAGGTGTAATCGCCGGCCGTGATCGTGGCGACTTTGCCGCCAACCGTGAGCGTCGCACCGGACGCGACTGTAGTGACGCCTGCGACGGCCGACAGGTCGGTACCCGAAGAGGCACTGGCGGCAACTTTCGAGTGGGTGCCCATTGCGTTGGCCGCCACACTTTGTCCGAGGTTCACGCCGATCACCTGCCCGACGTCGGCGCCGACCTGGAAATTGGTCAAGCCTGCGGTGCCGTCCAGCACATTCTTGCCGTTGAAGCTTGTCTGCGACGCGATACGGCTGATTTCTGCAAGACGCTGTTGTACTTCCTTGTCCAGTGCCGCACGGTCGCTGGAGGAGTTCGTGCCGTTGGCCGACTGCACCGCCAAGGTGCGGATGCGCTGCAAGTTGTTGGTGACTTCGTTCAACGCCGACTCAGTAGTCTGCGCCAGGGAGATGCCGTCGTTGGCATTTGCCACAGCCTGGTTCAGGCCGTTGATCTGCGTGGTGAAGCGAGTGGAAATGGCGAGCCCTGCGGCATCGTCTTTCGCGCTGTTGATACGCATGCCCGAAGACAGGCGCTGAATCGCGGTGGCGAGTTTGCTCTGCGAAGTGGCCAGGTTTTGCTGGGCATTCAGCGAGCTGATGTTGGTGTTTACGCTCATGACCATTGGAGTATCTCCGAATCGAGTTGGGTTGCCGACAATGGCCGGCGTTGTCAATCAGCGGATATTCAATGCGAGTGTTTCCGCCTTGTGAACTGTTTCGACGCCCAACACCGAAACTTGAGGCTTGTCAACGCAAATAATCAAACAATTTTGAACCCTGCAATTTGCTGAAAGTCATCTGCGCCGCCTGCAGCGCCGTGGTCTGTGCGCCGAGTTGACTGATCGCGTCGTAGTAGTTCAGAGCCTGCACGGCAGACAGCGACGTCTTGTATTGCAGCGTCAGATCATCATTGAGGCGTTGCTGTTGATCGAGTGCATTCATGCGCGCGCCGACCATGCCGCGCGTACGCGTGATGGTGTCGATGGCCTGATCCAGATTGGCAAACTGCGTGTTCATCGCGTTCTGCATATCTGCCCCGCCGCCATGTGGCGTACGCAAAGCGTCGATGATGTTCTGCAGCGTGGCGAACACATCCTGCTTGCCCGAAGCACTCAGCGAAAAACTGTCGTTGACCGCTGGAGTGCCGGTGAATGCCACCTGCGCGCCACGAAACGCGACGCTGCCACCGCTGGTGGGATCGTAAGTGCCGCTGTCCAGCACGGTGCTGGCGCTGTCGCGCACTTCGTACGTATTGGGTGCGGTAAACACAATGCTGTAGGTGCCGCCATCCCAGGCCGACGGGCTGGCTGATGGATCGCTGACGCTGCTGGCGCCAGCCACGACCGTGCCGGTATTGGCGCCGCCCGCACTGATCGCAAACGTGCCATTGCCGGTGGGGATGCTGCCGAACACGGCGCTGCCGGGATCGCCGGTGGCAACCTGCAGCCCGGGTCCGGCGGCCACCATGCGCTGGCCGTCATCGCCGACATAGGTCACGCCCGCTTGCTGGGTAAACGGCGCGCTGCCGGTACGATTGCCGGCATAGATATATTCGCCCTGGCCGTCTTTGCTGTTGGCCTGGGCGAGCAACTGCTGGCGCAACTGCACCAACTCGGTGGCAATATCGCCACGCGTTCCGTCCGACTGCGTGCCGTTGATCGCCTGCAGCACCAGCGTGCGTGTGCGCCCGAGGACGTTGGTCGCGTTCGCCAGACTTTGATCCTCCAGCCCCAGCCGGGCATTGGCGGAGGTGATGTTGCGCTGGTACTGCGCAACATCGGCAATGAGATGGGTCTGGTCCAGCGCGCGCGCCGCGCCCACCGGATCGTCGGAAGGCTGGTTGATACGCTTGCCAGTCGCCAACTGGGTGTTGAGTCTGGACAGGTCGCTTTGGCGATCCATCATGGTGCCGACTGATTGCTGCTGCATCCAGCTGGTGGAAACGCGCATGACTTACCCCCGCACCGCGCCGAGCAGCGCATTGAACAATGTGTTGGCTGTGCTGATGACTTGCGCCGACGCCTGATATGCCTGCTGGAAACGCACGAGGTTGGCCGCCTCCTCATCCAGATTCACCCCGGATACGCTTTGCTGCGAGGCCATGGCCTGCGTGTACACCGCCTTTTGCGTGATCTGATCGTCCTGGGCCACCGCGCCGGCGCTACCGACGTGGCTGACCAATTGGCTGTATGCGCGGCCGACACTGGTGACGCCACCATCCAGCACGCCCATGTTGGCAACCTTGCCCAATTCCAGAGCATTGTGGTTGTCGCCCTGGGCGTTGGTATTTGCCTTGATGTTGAACGTGTCGCCAGCAGCAGGTGCGCCATCCAGTTGCAGGCTCCAGCCGTTGTGCGTGATCGGCGCGCCGGGCGTGAAGCTCTGTGCGGCACCGCCGTCGATGCTGTAACTGGTGGAGGAGCTGAATACCACCGCGCTGGCGCTGAAAAGATTCGGGTCGCTGCCATCACTCAAGCTGATGCTGGGTGCAGCCACCCCCGTGTTGGTACCCGCAGCATTGGCAAGCAATGGTGCTGCGGCAGCGACCTTGTCCGGATCCGTGATAACCACGGCAAAACCGCTGGCGGCATCACGACTGGGCTGTACGCGGAAGCTGTCTCCGGCGGCTGCGCTGCCGCTCACCACAAGGCTCAAACCTGCTGCCTCGAACGGATCAGCGGATGTGCCACTACCAGTGAGCGCGACGTTGGCCCCGTTGGTGTCGCGCATACTCCACGCGGTGCCGTTGTAACGGAGCGTGTAATCCTTGCCAGTCAGGGCGCCGATATTGGCAATGCTGGCAGCCAGCACGCCGCTACCCGTGTTGCTGCTGGCCGCCTGCACGACCGGGCCGGCCACGCTGAAGAACGCGCCGCCGACGGCACCCTGCAAATCCGCACCTTGTGCGTGCTGCGCATTGAACGTGGCAGCCAGAGCTTGCGCAGCACGGCCGAGTTGGGTTTGCGCCGGGTCCAGTACACTGCTGCGAAAATCCAGCAACGCGCCCAGCGCGCCACCACCGATGCGCCCGCTGATCACACTGCCGCCTTCGCCCACAATCTCCTGACGGGTGGCGTCGTACTTGTTCGGTGCGGTGCCAAACGCATGCGCCTGGGTACTGGTGACCAGCGCCTGGCCATTGCCGACATAGATATTGATTGTGTTGTCAGACTGCGTCACCACGCCGATGCCCACCTCACCGGCAAGCTTCTTCACCAGCGCGTCGCGCTGATCGAGCAGATCCGACGGCGGCGTGCCGTCGGTGGCAACCGCGGTGCGAATCAATCCGTTCAACCGCGCAATCGCGGTGCTGTCGCTATTGATGGATTTGACTGTATCGCCAAGCTGCTGCTGCACCTGCCCGGCAAGCTGGCTGAATTGCCCGGACAAGGATCGGAACGTGCTGGCCAGGCCGCCGGCGCGTGCCAGCAACACTTCGCGCGAAGCGGTATCCGAAGGCGCGTTGGCCACGTCCTGCACGGCGCCGAAAAAGCTGTCCAGGGACGTCTGCAAATTGCTGCTGCCCGACACCTGGCTGTTGATCTGCCCGGTCAGGCTCACCATCATGTCAGCCCGCCCCTGGCCGGACGCGGCCGACCACAACGAGTTGTTGAGAAACTGGCTGTACGCACGTTGCACGGCGACGGTATCCACACCCGTGCCGATGAAATAGCCACCCTGCCCTTCCGGCAATTTGGTGGCAAACGAGACGATCTGACGGCTGTAGCCGTCGGTGTTGACGTTCGCCACGTTGTGACTGACTGTACTCAGCCCGATCTGCGCGGCAAGCAGACCAGACACGCCAGTGGAAAGCATGTCAGCCATGGATCATCCTCAATGCCTGCTGCACCGACACTTCGATGCAGCATGTGTCAACGGTAACGGCCAGTGGCAAGTTACCTTGAGATTGTGCGACTCGCGCCGCCTGGCGCCCGGACCGCATCGCCATGACCGGCACCGCAGCCAGGAGACCATCTGGTACACGAATTTCTGGACGTACCCGCCGAAAGCGGTCTCGCACCACATGCCGCGCTGTAACGGTGGGTGAAAGCCTCATTTCAGGCTTCCGGCGCTGCGCAGCGCGGCCAGTGCGTCGCGCATTTGTTGACTGTTGGCGATGGTGGTGAGCTTTGTGGCATACGCCGGGTCCGTGGCATAGCCGCCGCGCACCAGGGCATGGGCGAAGCCGGCAATGTTTTCACCCTGATCCAGCGCTCGCGCATACCGCGGGTTGTCGCTGATCAGTCTGGCGTAATCAGAGAACGACTCTGCCGGCGAGTCATACGCGCGGAAGCTGTCGCGCTTGCGTACCGCCACGCCGTTCTCGTATTCCAGCGTCGGTACGCTTACTTTGCCGCCCTCCCAGCTCCTGCCGGCCTTGATCCCGAACAGGTTGAAACTGCTGCTGCCGTCGCCGTGACTGGGCAGGTGTTTGCCCCAGCCGGTTTCCAGCGCGGCCTGCGCCAGCAACGCGCGCACGGACACCCCAAGTTTGTCCGCCGCGGCCTGCGCATGCGGCGCCAGCGCACGTACAAAATTGACCGGGTCGCCATCGGGTAACAGCTTTGCAGTGGCACTCGCCACACCGGCCACGCCTTGCGCCAGCGACCCGAATACGCCGGTCTGGCTCAGTGCACCGAGTTTGCCCAGCATGCCGGCCCATGGTGCATTGTCCAGGTCGCCAGCCGGCGCAGGGCCGAGCCATCCAGGCATGCCGTTGGCTCCGTCCGCAGCGGCAGTATCCGGGCGATCGGCCCCCAATTGCAGCAGCGCGCGCACATTGGCATTGCTTACGGCTGTTGGCGAGAGCGGTGACTTTTGCGTGGGGTCAACCGCCGCCGTGTCGGCGCCGTTCGATTTGTCGCCCAGTTGGCGAATCAGCATCTTCGCGATACCGAGGCCGTTGTGACCGTTGGCCAGAGTCAGTGACAACTGGTGATCGAACATGTCGCGGTAGCTGTTGCCCGCCTCACTGTCGGAATAGCCGCTACCCATGCTGGCATTGGCGTCGCGCATTGACTTCAGCATCATCTGCGTGAAGATCGCCTCAAACTGTTTGGCCACGGCGGGTAGCGCATCCTTGCCGCCATCGCTGCGTGCACTGGCACGCAGCTTCGAAAAGCCGGACATCTCGGTCCAGGTATCAAGCGCGGGTATGCTGGGGTTGATGGCCGTCATGATTTTGGCACTCGTTCAAATCACGACAAGCTCTGCACGAAGCGCGCCAGCCTGTTTCAACGCCTGCAAGATGGAGATCAAATCGCTCGGCGTGGCGCCGACCTGGTTGACCGCGCGCACGATCGTGTCCAGGCTGACGCCCGGGCCGAACTTGAACATGTGCGCGCCCTCTTCGCTGATTTGCACGTTGCTGCTGGGCACCACGGCGGTCTGTCCGCCCGGGCTGAACGGCGCCGGCTGGCTGACCAGAGCCTGCTCGCCGACGGTAACCTGGATCGCACCATGCGCCACGGCCGCAGCCGTGACGCGCACGTCCGAGCCGATCACCACGGTGCCGGTACGCGAGTTGACCACCACGCGCGCCGGTGCGTCACCCGGCTGAACCTCGATGTTCTGGATCGCGCCCATCCACTCGACTTTCTGTGACGGATCCTGCGGTCCGCGTACGGAGACCGAGCCGCCGTCGATGGCCTGCGCGGTTCCGGCGCCGTAGGCCAAGTTGATCGCCTTGGCGATGCGCCCGGCCGTGGTGAAGTCGGCGGTGTTGAGATTAAGCATCAGGTTGCCGCCACTGGAAAACGACGATGCCACCGCGCGTTCCACCGACGCGCCGTTGGGAATGCGGCCACTGGCGGAAATGTTGACCTGCACGCTGGAGCCGCTCTTGCCCTGTGCACTGATCCCGCCGACGACCACACTGCCCTGCGCCATCGCGTACACATTGCCGTCCGCGCCGCGCAGCGGCGTCATCAGCAGTTGGCCTCCCCGGATGCTTTTGGCATTGCCGATCGAGGCCACGGTGATGTCGATCGCCTGACCGGGCTTGGCAAACGCCGGCAGATCGGCGGTGATCATCACCGCAGCGGCGTTCTTCAACTGCGGTCGCGCATTGGCCGGCACGGTGATGCCGAACTGCTGCAGCATGTTTTCCAGGCTTTGCGTGGTGAACGGCGCCTGCGTGGTCTGGTCGCCACTACCGTCCAGGCCCACTACCAGTCCGTAACCGATCAACTGGTTGCTGCGTACGCCGGCCACCTGCACAAGATCACGCACCTTGTCGGCATGCGCCGGGGATGGCATCAGCAACAGTGCGAGTGCGAACAACAAGAACGCGCTCACCACCGCGGCGCCCGTCTTGCGCGCCGCGCCAACGGCCCGCCGGCGAGATTTTGCTGCAGCAGCAGTGTATGGAACGGCGTGGGACGATTTCATCAGAACGGCATCCACTTGGAATTGAAGAAACGCGACATCCAACCACGCGTATTGGCGTCAGCCAGGGTGCCGCGGCCCGTGTAGCTGATGCGGGCGTCGCCGACGCGGGTCGATGGCACGGTATTGTCCTGGCCGATGTCCTGCGGACGCACGATTCCGGAGATACGCACCAGCTCCTGGCCCTGGTTGATGGTCAGCCACTTCTCGCCGCGAACCAGCAAGTTGCCGTTGGACATGCGCTGGGCGACCGTTACCGTGATTGAACCGGTGAGCTGGTTGCTCTGGCTGCTGGAGCCGTTGCCGTCAAACTTGCGCTCGCCATCCAGACCGATATCGGCCACCTTGCCGCCGAGGGTGAGCGTCTTGCCGAGCAGGGTCGGCGCCTTGATGTCGACCTTGTCACCCTTGCTGGTACTGGTGCTGGCCTTCTTCGTGGCTTGGGTGTTTTCAATCAGCACCACGGTGAGGATGTCCCCGGCACGATGCGCACGCGGGTCGGTGAACAGCTCCATGCCGCTGCCGTCGTGATAGATCGAGCCATCCGATGGCGCCGCCGCGATCTCCTGCGGCGGTGGTGGCGTGGGCGCCCATTGCGCGTCATCGCGGGCCTGTGGACCGCTGGCACACGCAGCCAGCATGGCGAGCATGCATGGCAGCAACAGGCATCGGCAAAGTTTGCTCATCACGGCGTTGCTCAAAGCTTGTTGGTCAGAAATTGCAGCATGGAGTCGGCGGCGGACACCGCCTTGGAATTCATCTCGTAGGTGCGCTGGGTCTGGATCATGTCCACCATCTGTTCGACCACGTTGACGTTGGAGCTTTCCAGGGCGCCAGCGGCCAGCGTGCCCAGACCGTTGAGACCGGGCTGGCCGATCTGCGGCGAACCACTGGACGCGGTTTCCAGATACAAGTTGTCGCCATTGGGCTGCAGGCCGGCGGGATTGATGAAATCGGCCAGCTGCACAGTCCCGATCTGCTGCGTTGCGGCCTGACCGGCAATGCTGACGCTGACTGTGCCGTCGTTGCCGATGGTGATGCTTTGCGCATTCGCCGGCACGCTGATGGCCGGGTCCAGCGCGTAGCCGTTGGCGGTGACAATCTGCCCGTTCTGGTCCAAATGCAGTGAGCCATCACGGGTATAGGAGATGGAGCCATCAGGCATCGTCACCTGCAAGAATCCGCGGCCCTGAATGGCCACATCCAGCGCATTGCCAGTCTGCTCGATATTGCCCTGGGTAAACAATTTCTCGCTGCCGACCACGCGCACGCCGGTGCCCAGCATCAACCCGGAGGGCGCCTGGGTTTGCTCGGTGGTCTGGGCTCCGGGCTGGTGGACGTTCTGGTACACCAGATCCTGGAACGATGCGCGCGCGCTTTTGTAGCCCGTCGTGTTGGCGTTGGCCAGGTTGTTGGAGATGACATCCATGCGCGTTTGCTGCGCATCGAGTCCAGTCTTGGCTACCCACAGAGATGAGAACATGTCGTTGACTCCGTCTGGACGTCTTTACGTCCGTGACCGTGATTGGTATCAGCTTATCTGCAGCAGCCGCGAGGCTGACTGCGCGTTTTCGTCGGCGTTCTTGATGGCGCGTACTTGCAACTCGTACTGGCGCGAAAGCTGGATCATCTGCACGAGCATCTGCGACGGATTGACGTTGCTCGATTCCAGCACGCCAGACTGAATCGTCACCGCCGGATCCGCACTGGCGCTCGCACCGCCGGCCAGGTGCATCAGGCCGTCCGCGCCAAGGCTCAGATCCTCCGCCGGCGGGTTGACCAGCTTGATGCGACCCACTGCCGAAAGCGTGTTGGGGGTCTGCCCCATCGGCACGACCGAAATCGTGCCGTCAGCCCCGACATTCATCTGCGTGCTTTGCGGCACGGTGATCGGGCCACCATCGCCCATCACCAGGTTGCCGCGTGCATCGGTGAGCATGCCCTCGGCGGTCAGCCGCAACTCGCCTGCGCGGGTGTACGCCTCTCCACCTTGTGCGTCCTGCACCGCTATCCAGCCGTTGCCATGCACAGCAACGTCAAGGTCACGGCCGGTGTCGATCTGTCCACCCGGGCGCGTGTCCACACCCTGGCCAAAAGCCACGCCGTTGACGCGCGTCGCCAAGCCCGCGCCCTGCACCGGCAACGGCTCAAATGCGGATAACTGGGCCTTGAAGCCCACGGTGTCGGCGTTGGCCAGATTGTGTGCCACCTCCGCCTGCGCACGCATCATCTGCGTGGCACCCGTCATGGCTACATACAATGATCGATCCATGGAAAACCTCTTCGCTGATCATTCCGGCGAGGGCCGAAAATGCTTTTCACCCAACTCGTCAGTTGCGGATATTGATGATGGTCTGCGTCAACTTGTCGTCGGTGGAAATCACCTGTGCGTTGGCCTGGTAATTGCGCTGGGCCTTGATCATGTTCACCAACTCGGCGGTGAGATCGGAGGTGTTGGATGCCTCGAGCGCGCCAGACTGGACATTGCCGAAAGTTCCGTTGCCGGCCGCACCCATGATCGGTGCACCTGAATCGAAAGACGCTGCCCAATTCGTGTTGTCCAATTGGCGCAAGCCCTGCTGATTGCTGAAACGCGCCAGCGCCAGCTGCCCCAGCGCCGTGTTCTGGCCGTTGGAATATTTGGCCTGCACCACGCCCTCGCGAGACACATCGATGCTGGACAAGGTGCCAGTCGGGAAACCGTCTTGGATGATCGAACTGGCCACGTAGTCATTGCCGAACTGGGTAGCCTTGGTCATATCCAGAGTCAATTGCAACGGGTCGGCACCCGGGCTGACGGACACCTGAGCAAAACTGAGCTGCCCGCCCGCCGGAGTGGCAAGTGCACCGCTGCTGGTGAAGCTGATTGGCTGCGAGCCGCCGGTGCTCACTCCGTCGACGTACAGGTGCGCATTCCACGTGTTGGCGGCCGCGTCCTTGACGAAGTACACCACGCCGGTATGGGTGGCACCGAGTGAGTCATAGGCAGTGAACGGGGTGGACTGGTTGTAACTCAACGCATCCGTCGGATCGAACGCCGGCACCGGCGCCGTGGCATCGGATGGCAGGTTCAACGCCATTGCCACACTGGTCGTGGCCTTGGCTGCGTTCTGCGACGTGATCATCTGCAGGTCTTGCAGCGTGCTGGTATCGAACGTGCCACCAACGTTGGCGGGAAACACCTGCAAATGCTGGCCACTGGCGTTGGTGACGAAGCCGTTGCTGTCCTGACGGAACGCGCCGGCTCGCGTATACGAATAGCCCTTGGCATCGCGGATGGTGAAGAACCCGTCGCCGCTGATCGCGAAGTCGAGACTGTTGTTGGTCGTCTCCACGCTGCCTGCCTTGAACTGCTGGGCCACGTTGGTCAGGCGTACACCACTGCCGACCTGGCTGGAACTGAGGTTGGGCCCGGCCGCGTTGAACAGCTCGGCAAATTCAGCGCGCGAGCCCTTGAAGCCGGTGGTGCCGGTATTGGCGATGTTGTTGGCGGTGACTTCGAGGTCCTTCGACGCCGCGTTCAGCCCGCTCAATGCAATGTTGAAAGCCATGAAATGATTCCTCTGCGTTGGAGTCCCTTGCGGGCCCGTTGATTTGCTCGGTCAGTTGATCTGCGCGACCTGGCTCAGCAGCGCGCCACCAAAACCTTCAATATCCAGATAGGCACCATCGCTGGTCATGCCCACCCCATTGACCGTGCCGCTGACATACGTGGCCACCGCGGTGTTGCCTGCTTGCGCCGCAAGGCCGTAAACACCTTCTGGCGCGGCCTTGCCGTCGTCACCCTTGCCATCCCAGTGAAAGGCCACCAAACCGGCCTTCGGCATGCCCATGTCCAGCGTGCGCACGACGTTGCCCTGGGCATCCGTGATCCGCACCACGACCTGACCACCGCCGTCGGGCACGTTCACGGCACCGTCGAGCGTGTCGTTGTGCAACTGGCCCGCATTGGAAGGCACGGTGACACCGCGCCCGACCATGCTGCTGGCTTGCAGCATCTGGTTGCCCTGCAACGATGCGCTGAGCGCATCAAACGAGGTCCGCAACGCCTGCGTGGCGGACACCTGACTGATCTGCGCCAGCTGGCTGACCATCTGCGATGAATCCATCGGTTTGGTCGGATCCTGATTACGCATCTGCTGCACCAGCAGGCTCAGAAAATCCGCCTGACCGATGGTCTTTTCCTTGCCGATGGTGGCTGCTTGCGCAGCGCTGCTGCCAACGCCGGGGACGTTCATGGGTTCTGCCTCATGGAGAGTTGTAACCTTGCTTGCCGGCGCATCGAGGTGGGCCTCACTTGCCCAGGTCCAAAGTCTTTTGCAGCATCTGACGCGTCGAGTTCATCACCTCGACGTTGTTCTGATAGGAGCGCGAAGCGGAGATCATGTTGACCAACTCATCCACCGGATTGACGTTGCTGGAGTAGACGTAACCATCGCCATTGGCCAGCGGATTGCCAGGCTCGTAGCGGCTGGGAATGGCCGCCTGGCTCTCGGCGACGCCGAGTACGCGCACCCCCTGGTCAGCACTTTGGTTGCCCAGGCCCACCTGTTTTTGTACCGCCGAGAACAGCGGTTCGCGTGAGCGGTAGGCGGCTTCGGGCGTGCTTGCCACGCTGTCGGCATTGGCCAGGTTGCTGGCCACCGTGTTCAGACGCAGTGACTGCGCCGCCATGCCGGACCCGGCTATGTTGAAAATTGAAAACAGTGACATCAGCCCTGACCTCCGGTGATTGCCGTGCGCAACATGCGGATTTGCGCCGTGATGAAGGAGAGGCTGGCCTGGTAATGCACGCCGTTGGCGGCAAACGCGGCCTGCTCGACCTGTTCGTCGACCGTGTTGCCATCCATGCTTGGCTGCGTCGGCACGCGATAAGCCAGTGCATTCGCAGTTTGCCCGCCACTGCCGATCTGGCCCGGACTGCGCGTTTGCAGCGCAAGCGCAGACCCGCTGGTGCTGCCACCGGCGGCGGCCAGCACCTTGGCAAAGTCCACATCACGCGCCTTGAAGTCAGGCGTGTCCGCGTTGGCCAGGTTGTTGGCCAGCACCTCGCTGCGGCGTTGCCACACTTCCAGTGCCTGGGTGTGAATGCCAAATAGATTGTCGGGAATCATGTTGTTTGCCTCGTTTCACGCGGCAGCGCCGCACGAAGGTCAAGGCAAGTTGCATGCCACCAACGTCAACCCCTTGTCACGATTGGGCTGGCGCGCTGACCGACCATTGTCTGAAGGCGCCCTGTCGGCGAAAAGACGGATTGTTGACGCCTGACATGAAGCGCCGTGGCCCGGTACCGCAGCGCCCCGCAATCGACCGCGCGGCGCCAATGCCGCACCGCATCCAGCGTCAGCAGGTCCAGCACAGCCAGCGCGAGCAGGTCCCGCTGGACCTTGGCCATGAAGCGCTGCGCCGTAACCTGGCGCATCGGCGCCTGGTTGAAACCACGTCTGGGAGTGAAATCTACCGTATGACCTTCAGCCGGCGCAGCGCAGGCGCTTCACGAGTCGCGCGGGACAAGACAATAGCCATCGAGGCGCGACATTTCGATGGCGGAAATCGCCAGATCAATGGCGGCATCACCAGGTTCAGTTGCCCACGCCAGCAGTTGCTCCAGCCCAACCAACCGTTACCGATACGCGTGAGCGCATCACCCGCGCCGGAGCCAAGCGCGCTGGTCGGTGCTATCAGGCTTGCGCCCGCGCAATGCACATGCTGTGCAGGTCGGAGACGAAGGCCCTGCATCGACCCATTGAACTGGTCACCATGACGTGCGCCGATGCCACGCCGCACCACCCCGCGCAACCGCGCCTGCGTTGAACACATTCATTGCGAACAATTGGTCGTCGGCGGGGTTGAACATCCGCCTTGCCACGTGGTTGTGTCCCGCCAACCGCGTATGCCGCCCTGCTCCGCGCAGCAACGTTCGCTCAGGTAAATCCTCGGGCAGCGCCCACCAAGCTGCGCCGCGCAACAGCAGCAGGGGTGCATGGCCGGGTAGCCGGCGACCGCAAGCCGCCTTGGCATGCGACTTGCTTCCTCAAGTTTGGCAAGATTTCGACGATGCAGACCGTGCATGCCTTTCGCAGTCCAGGGTGACCCCGCTCTCATGAGTTTGATCTGGAAACCGCACCTGACCGCTCTCGCCCGGGCCGCCGCCACGGACGATGGCGCGGAACTCCAACGGCTGCGGCGCAAATATCCGCGGGCCGCACAGGCCATGGCCCCATTGCTGGATCGAGCCGGGTCACGCACGCCGCCCGTGGTTGCATTGCAAACCGTTGAACAGCAAAGCCTGGTGATCGGCGCGGTACAACAACTGCGGCGCGAACAGACAGCACTGGATGGTGCCGCCACGGCCGGCCGCACCAGTGTCGATCGTTTGACGGAAGGCAGCGTCGGGATCTCGACGACCCTGCGTCAGGTAGGCGTCGATCTGGCGCAAGCGGCGCAGGCAAGCGTGGCCGGCCAGACGGGTGTCAGCGAACTGGACGGACAGCTGCGACTGCTGCGCAGTGCGCTGTCAGCCATGAACCGCAAACAGAACCGTCTGGCTGCACAGGTCGCAGAAATCCGCAAGTTCACCGGCGCGGTGCAGGAAATTGCCCACCAAACCAACCTGGTTGCATTAAATGCTTCGATCGAGGCCGCGCGCGCCGGGGAGAGCGGCCGCGGATTTGCGGTAGTCGCCGACGAAGTCAAACAACTCGCGGAGAAAACCGCGGCTGCCACCGCCGAGATCGAAAACGTCACGGAATCCATCGGCGATTTCTCCGTGCAACTGGATGGCGAGGTGCAACGCGGGCTGGAACGACTCCTGCGTGCGCAAGGCCGCATCGACGAAGCGCGCAATGCGTTGCGCGAAGGCAGTGCGGCGCTGCACACCGTCGCCGAGCGCGTCTCCAGCGTGCAGCGCGAACACGATATTCAACACGCCTGTGCGGCAGCCGCGCAGGCTACTGTCGGCGCGCTGCAAAGGCGCAGCGCAGAGGCGCGCCGACAGGCAGAGTCGCTGAACCGCGATGCCTTGCTCACCCATCGGCTCGGTCTCGATTGGCTGGACAGCGAAAGCGGCAGCGATCCGACCAGCCTCAGTGTGGGAGTACGCGAAAGCGCGCTGAGTTTGCGCCAAGCCATGGATCTGGCGGCGCTGGAACCGGGCTCGGTCGACCGCCGCTGGTTCGACACGCATACGTTGATCAACACCATCGCTCGGCTCGGCGCGCTGCAGGACAAGTCAACTGCCGCCGCACTGGCTGCAAGCGGACGGCACCTGCGCGAGCACAGCGGCCATTTTGTCGAAGCCTTGGGTGACGGCAAACTTGAGCACGCGAATGGATTTTCCAAGCTGCTGGAAGGAGAGCGTGAGGCATTGCTCGCGCAGCTGAACGGATTGTTGGTGAATGCATGAATCCTCTGACGCGCCACGCTCTGGCCACAGCCACCTGCCTTGTCGGCATGGCGTGGTGCGCGGGCGCGGGCGCGACCACCGCAGCCAGCGCCGACACCCAGGCAGCCAACGCACAATCCGCGGCCGAGCAGGCGGTGCGCGAGCGCTTCGGCCTGCCCGGCGCGCGCGTAGAGGCGAAGGCCATGGCGCTGAGTTCGCGCCTGCATCTGGCCGACTGTGCCGAGCCATTGCGCGCTTCGGTCGCCAAATCCGTCAATCCCGCGCCGCGTGTGGCCGTAACCGTAGTGTGTCCGCAAGCTGGCGGCTGGAGCACGCGCGTCACGGTCCAGTTGCAGTTGTTTCGCCGCGTACTGGTAACCGATCACCCATTGCTGCGCGGCGACGGCCTGAGCCTTGCCGATGTCCACGTGGAAGAACGCGACGTCACCCATCTGGGTTATGGTTATATCGAGAATATCGAACAGGTTGCCGGACGTACGCTGAGCCGCGCACTGCCATCTGCCATTGTGCTCACGCCGGCAGTCCTCGGCGGCCGACGCATGGTGCGTGCCGGCGACCACGTGCAGATGACCGCGCGTCTGGGCAGCATCGAGGTACGTGCCATCGGCGTGGCACTGGGCAGCGGCGACAATGGGGCGCGGCTGCGCGTGCGCAACGCGGATTCCGGCAGAGTCATCGACTGCGTGGTCAGCGCACCGGGCGAGGTCCTTGCGCTGCCATGACCCGATCTCACACCCCATCCAGACGCGCCACACCTTTCAACCACTTTGCCCCTAAAGTTTTCGCGTCCCATGCCGATCTGATACCTACAGGGCCACACCAGGCGATGAGAACCAACCCATGAACACCACAATTTCAAACAGCGGATTACCGCCATTTGCGCCGCCAGCAAGCGGCTCCAACAGCGGTTCGACAGCGACGACCGGGGCTCCGGCAAGCAGTGTCGGAGCGAGCGGCAAGAACGGCGATGAGGTCAAGCTGACTGACTCGGCACGCGCGCTGCAGGAGGCCGCCCGCCCCAACGATGGGGCAGTGGTCGACCAAAAACGGGTCGAGCAGATTCGCCAGGCGTTGGCCGATGGCAGTTACACCATCAATCCGGCGCGCATCGCCGAACAAATGCTGGCACTTGACCAGCAGATCGGTGGTACGGACAAGGCATGAGCCGTTCGCCATCAGGGGAGATGGACGCCGCCCTGCAGGCCGTTCTGAGCGACATGCAGCAAGCCCTGAACGACCTTGCGCAGATACTCGACGTCGAGCGCACGGCAGTGCACGCACTGGACAGCGCGGCGCTGGACAGCGCTGGCGCCAGCAAGCAGTCGTTGCTGCGGCGCCTGGAACAGCTCGACCTTGAACGCCAGCAGTTGCTGCGCGAGACACCGACTACGGCACCGGCATTCGCCGCGACATGGCCGCAAATTGTGCAATCGCTGCGCGCCTGTCAGCAACTCAACCAGCGTAACGGCTGCGCCGTCAACCAGCGCTTGCTGCAGGTTCGCGAAGCGCTTTCGACCCTGACTGGACACGGCGGCGAAGGCAATTTGTACGGTCGTGGCGGCGCACTACGCGCCAGCTTGCGTTCCCAAGTATTGGCCGAGGTATGAAATGACTGCCATGTTGTAGACCGGGTCCTCCCACCGTTCGCGTGCATGTATCCGGGTGCGCGCACTTTCGCAGACAAATCTCATGAACAATCTCGACGCCACCATGAATGCGCTTCCTTCGACTCCCGTAGCAGACAGCTTCCAGATGTGCGCACCCCTGCCGGTACTGCGCATGCCCATGCTGGATCGCGAGCACCAACTGTTCGCTTACGAAATCGTCTTTCCCCTTGCACCAGACGATGTGCAGAGTTTGCATCAGAGGGTCCTGTCCGCGATCACCGATGGTGCGCTGACACGCCTGGTCCGCGGCAACCGCGCTTACATCAACCTTCCGCCCGGGCTGTTGCTGGAAAATTCGGATGTGTTGCTGCACCAACCCCGGTTGGGCGTCATGCTGCAGCCGGAAACGGCCAATGACCCGTTATTGATGACCCGTTTGCAGCAAATGTCGCAGCGTGGTTGCCAGCTCATGCTGAACGTGGGCGATGCACCGCCAAATACCAGCAAGGCGCTAGAAAGCCTGCTGCAACTGACACAGTTTGTACGTCTGGATGCGACCAGCTTGCCGCCGGAGGTGATGGCCGAGCGCAGCGCAAATATGCATGCACGCGGCCTCGGTGTCATTGCCGGCCACGTCGACGATCACGCCTTGTACGAACGCTGTCTGAGCCTGCCCGTGCAGGCGGTCCAGGGCCGTTACCTGCTTGTCCCACAGCCAATGCAGGTGCCAGTGCTTGCAGCCAATCGTCTGAGCATGCTGCGCCTGATGGGTGCCCTGCAGAACGGCAACCCCGGTCCGGTGGAAATTGGACGGATCGTGCGCGACGACGCCGTGCTCAGTTACAAGTTGCTCAGTTGTGTCAATTCCGCCTACTTCGGCCTGCCCCGGCAAATGAAGTCAGTGGAGCAGGCAGCAGTCTTTTTCGGCCTCAACCGCATGCGTAACTGGATCGACACGATGGCGCTGTGTGGCATGGATGATCGGCCACCGGAGCTGTTGCGTGCAGCGCTGATACGCGGCCACATGTGCGAAAAGCTGGCAGCGAGCACACCACGCGGTGAACCGGAAATGGCCTTCACCGTCGGCCTGTTTTCACTGCTTGATACCTTGATGTGCGCACCGATGGAGTTTCTGCTCAAGCAGCTGCATCTGGCACCGGAGATCAGCGACGCACTGACTGGCCGCGGCGGTCCGTTTGCACCGTTGTTGCAGCAAGTGCTGGACTGGGAAACGGGCGCACTGAGCAGCGAACGAGCGCAGCCGCAACGCATCCGACACATGGCAACGGTGTACCTGGAAGCCACGCAATGGACCGACCAGGTCTTCACGCAGGCCGACAGCAGCCGGATGGCAAGCTGAGCTGAGCCGCGCCGGAGCCAGAGGCAACAATACGCCAGGCGGCAGATCGGCGCCTCTCAGTGCCGTTGCCGCCATTGCCAGGCGGCCAGGATCCCGCCCACCAGCGCCAGCGCAAACCAGAACATCGTGTATTGCTTGTCGGTACCCGCCCATACCGCGCCGGCCATCGCACCTGTCGACATCAGCCCGACTCCCAGCGCCAGCAACAGGTCATTCCACCACAGAGTGCGCAGCGGTGCCTGCACCGTGGCCGCGAGGGCGCGGCGTCGCGCCACGAGCAGTGCAAACGCGCCCAGCACGGCCAGCAATACGCCCAACACGCGCATAGGCATCAAGGCCTGCGGCGGCGTCGGCAAGTCGGGAAACAGATCCAGCAAGCCGACGTCACCTATCGCCACCTGATAACCCTGTCCGTCGGCCGCATCCGCCGCCGGCCGCAAATGATCGCCATCGAGCTGAGCCACGACGGTCATCGTGCGCAGTGGTATCTCATCCCAACTGACCCGGATATCACCCAGCTGCGGGTTGTCGGCGCGCAAGCTGGTCTGCAGATAATCGCCGTACTGGCTGAAACTGGCCGCGAGGTTGGCCGGCAGCGCCCGGGTATCCGGCTTCACCACGGCCAGGCCAGGCAGCTCATGCTGCAATGACGGGGACAGACGAAAACCGCCCATCTGCACAAGTCCGGCGTCAAAGCGCTGGCCAGACAACGGAAACTGCGCAGGGTTGGCATGACCGCGTGGATCGGCGAAGTGGCTGGCATCAATGCGGTGATCAACCCAGTCCATCTCGTAATGCGTCTGGCTGCCGACGCGAACTTCGCGCCACTGGAACATTTCCACGTGGCGGGTCAAGACCGGGGTGTCCGCTCTCAGGTTGAAGTCGGGGTCATGCGGGGCCTCCAGCACGGTTGGTACCGCTACCACGCGCACCATGCGACCATGCTGGCCGGCTTGCGGTGTGGTATTGCGACCCAGATCAACCACCTGGCCGCCGTGTTGCGCAGATACGGCGTTGAAATCGAGAATGGCCTGCGCGTTCAGTGTCACCACGGCCACACCGGCCAGCATCAACGTGGCGCCAACCACGTTCCACAACGAACGGCGCAACTTCTCCCATGCGTGAACGAGCGTCATTTCTGCTTACCCACAGCGGCAGCCCTGTGCGCACCCAAAACAATACGCGCATCGGCGGTATCAAAGCGCCCATGCGCGGCACAAGTCAATTGCGCCACGACACGGCCTTCAATGCGCTGCCGAACATGGCGCCGCCATCAAACTGCTGAGAATTTCCCGACAATAAAAACAGTTCCATACTGACCTCACGCCACAGTTCGAGCTGAGCGTACGCGCGTCCCGGCACATTCGTTCATGTCAACCACGGCGCGCACGCCGAGGAGCACGTCATCATTGCACTTTGCCCAACCCGGATGGCCGGCGTGGATCGCTCGCCGCGTCCAGTTTATTGGTCTGGTGATTCCAGGTAACCACATTCATGAAACCCCAGCCACTGCGTTGCTTGAGCGTATGGCCCATGTCCTCCAGCGCCTCGTTAGTGGCCGGGTCAAACGTGCCCGGCTCGACCATCAATACATCCGGCAGATACTGATGATGAAAGCGCTTGTGCGCCACAATTTGCTGCGCACTTTCGCCATCAATGAAATGCAGGATGCCTTCGAGCACTTGGGTAATGATGGTGGAGCCACCTGGCGAGCCAATCACGGCCGTGCGCTCGGCACCCATCACAATGCTTGGTGACATCGAGGAAAGCATGCGCTTGCCCGGCGCCGGCGCATTCGCCACGCTGCCCAGCAAACCGTAGACGTTGGGCTTGTTCGGCACCAACGCGAAATCATCCATCTCGTTGTTCAGCAACACGCCGGTCCCGGCGGCAACGAACGTGGAACCGAGAAGGGTGTTGACCGTCGCCGTCACCGCCGCCATGTTGCCGTCGGCATCGATGATGGAAAAATGTGTAGTGTGGGGACCCGGTTCGTTGGCCTCGGCGCGCGGCAGCATGGACGACGGCGTCGCCTTGTCACGCAGGATGCTCTGGCGCAAGCCGTCGGCGTAATACGGCGACAGCAGCATGTCCAGCGGCATCGTCACGAAATCCGGGTCACCCAGGTAATCGTTGTGATCACGAAACGCCCGTCGCATCGCTTCCACGATAAAATGCACGCGGTGCACCTGGTCGACCTTTTCCAGATCAAACCCACGCAGGATGTTGAGCATTTCGGCGATGGCCACACCGCCGGAGGACGGTGGCGGAGCGGTGACGATGCGATAGCCGCGATAGTCCACCGTGATCGGCGCGCGCTCCTTGGCCCGGTACCCTTCCAGGTCGGCCAGCGTCCAGTTGCCACCGGCCGCGCGTACGGCCGCGACCAGTTTCGCCGCCACTTCGCCACGATAAAAGCCATCGGTGCCGTGCGCACCAAGCAACTCCAGCGTACGTGCCTGATCCGGGTCCCGCCACACCGCACCTTCTGTCGGAGCCTTGCCGCTGTCGAGATATTTGGCCGCCGAGGCCGGCCAGCGCAGCAGGTTGGCGGCCTCTTCCACGACTGCGGCGTGCAGGCGCGGATCCGGCACAAAACCATCACGCGCGATGCGTATTGCCGGGGCCAGTGCCGTGCCCAGCGGCAGTTTGCCGTAGGTTCGGGAAATCAGTGCCAGTCCAGCAGGTGTGCCGGGGATGCCGGCCGAAAGCGGACCCTTGAGCGAGGTATCGCGATTGGGCGTGCCATCCGGGTTGAGGTAATCCCCCGGCGCAACTGCTGCGGGCGCCACTTCGCGTGCATCAACGAAAGTATCGTGCTGATCGCTCGCGCGGTGCAGTATTGCCATGAAGCCGCCGCCCAGACCGGAGCTCTCGGGCTCCACCACGGACAACGTGGCCGCCACAGCTACCGCTGCATCAAAGGCATTGCCACCCTTGCGTATAACTTCCAATCCAGCCTCGGTAGCCAGAAAGTTGGCACTGGCAATAGCCGCATGACCAGGCCGTTGCGCTGCAGCAGGCGCGGGCACGGATGCGGGTGCGAGCGCAGGTGCTGCGGGTGCCGGGGGCGCGGCGAACGCGGCGCCACACACCAGCATCAGGCTGAAGACGCCAATGCGCCAATCCATAGCAAGTTTCATGCGGCAACTCCGGTCATGGGCAAGCAGCGCAATTGCTGCTCACCGCCCACATGGGCGTGGGCTCACAGCCTGGGTACAAGATACTGCGTGCAGTACAGGCCCTTTGCCAACGACCGCAGCGGCCAGAACACGCCGGCAACGTCAGGCGTCGATGCCTGGCGCGCGCCCACTTCCTGACTCCGCCAGACGACCTGCTACATCGCCACAAAACGGAACGTCGCGCCCGTGGGCTTGAGCGCTTCCTCAACGCGACCCTTGTCCGCCGCGTCACCTATGACCAGCACGATGACACCCTTGAATGCGCCCGCGCTGGCGTCCGCGAATGCGGCAACCACCAAGTCGGCAGTAGTCGCGGAATCGGGACCGGCGAATACCAGCATGTTGCCGGGCAACACGCCGCGCGCCACGGTTTCCTGGACATTTTTCAGTTGCCGCTCGTTCTGCTCCTTGGCATCCTGGTCTGTAGGCGCCTTTACCAGGTACGCGTAGGGCTGGCTGGCCGTCATGTCCTGCATGTTTTTCTGCACAATGTCGCCCAGGTAAGCGTTCCACGCCTTGGTGTCATTGGGGTCAGTGGGCTTTGGCGCCTGTTGTGCAGTCTGTTGCCCGGCTCCGTCTGCCGCCTGCTTGTTGCACGCAGTCAACGCCAGACTGGCAGTCAATGCCACAGCAGCCACAAGAATGAGCTTACGCATGATGATCACCTTCCCTTTGGAGTTGTTTGTGTAGGTCGCCCCGACCGTTCTGCCAGCGCTGGCGCATCGCCTGTTGCACCGCCGGGTGGACAAAGCTGGAAATATCCCCGCCCAGCCGTCCGATCTCACGAATCAGTGACGACGAGATGAAGCTGTATTGCTCTGCTGGAGTCAGGAACAACGTTTCGGCCAGCGGAATCAGATGCCGGTTCATGCTTGCGAGCTGAAATTCGTATTCAAAGTCGGAAACTGCCCGCAGGCCACGCAGGATCACGCCGGCACCGATCTCTTCGATATACGTGGCCAAAAGGCAATCAAAGCCCATCACTTGCACATTCGGCAAGTCAGCCAGCGCCACTCGCGCCAGCGTGACGCGTTCACCAATGCTGAAATACGGCCCTTTGCTGGAACTGTCCGCAACCGCGACGATGACTTTATCAAACAGCAGTGCCGCACGCGCCACCAGATCCGCATGACCGTTGGTGATCGGATCGAAAGTACCTGGATAGACGGCTATACGCGGATTACTCAAGGCGTTGCTCTCACCACGACGATGGTGTCGTGTCGCTTAGCTTAACGTAAGCTGTCGCGCTGCACGACACCGAGCTGCACGGCCCGCCCTCAGTCACCAAGCGGGCCGCGCCGATACAGCGCGTAGCGCACGGCACCAGCCACGGCTTCGCGATAAACCTGCCAGCGAGGTGGCAGTGCCGGTACTGCAGCGCACGGCGACTCGACGTAGATCATCGCGGCAGGTGCCAGCCAGCCAGCCGCTTCCAGCCCGTGCGCCAGTGTCGACCAGAGATCCAGCGCAAACGGTGGATCGAGAAACACCACGTCGAACGGCTGCGCGGTGCGTCGCAGGTAATCTTGCGCACTGCCCGTGTGGACCGTCCCGCCCGGGGTTTTGAGACGAAGCAGATTCTCACCCAGCGCCCGCGCCACGTGCGGGTCACGTTCGACAAACACCACGCTGGCTGCGCCGCGCGACAGCGCCTCGATACCAAGTGCGCCAGTGCCGGCGCATACATCCAGACATCGCGCGCCGGAAATCAGCGGCGCCAGCCAGTTGAACACGGTTTCCCGCACCCGCTCCGGCGTGGGACGCAGGCCCGCTGCCCCGGCAACATCCAGCCGCGAATTGCGCAGCGTGCCGCCAATGATGCGCACTCGCCCGGAGGGGGCGTCAGGCCGCGGATCACGGCGCTTCACCGGCGCACGCCGAGTGCGTCAGCGAGGGGTACAGGTTGGAGTGTTAGCATCCTGCGCATTGTCATCGAATACCCGCGCAATGCTCAAGTTCTGGAAAAAGAAACCCACCGCAGCAGATCCGCAACCCCCCGCAGCCGACCCAACTGCGGCAGACAGCGGTGTGCAGGCACTGCATGAAGTTCTCGCGCAGGTCCCGACACCCGAAGCATCCGGCGACAGTGAACACCGCTTCGTTGTGCCGGATCTGCCCGCGGAGCCCGTCGCCGAGACAGCCACGGCGTCCGCACCTGCTAGAGCGCCAGCCACGCCTGCCACCGGCACAGTCCACCGTGGCTGGCGTGATCGACTTTCGGGCAACGCCTTCGCACGCACGTTGGCGACGTTGTTTGTCCGCCACGCACTGCTGAATGACGATCTGCTCGACGAACTGGAAACAATCCTGATTACCGCTGATGTTGGCGTCGAGGCCAGCACCACGCTGGTCGAGCAATTGCGCGCACGCATGCACAAGCGGGAATTCGCTGATGCCGGCGAGCTGCTCGCAGCGTTGCGCACGAGCTTGGTTGCACAACTCACACCAGTGGAAATTCCGCTGCAAGTCAGCGGCCGGCAGCCATGCGTGGTGCTTGTGGTAGGTGTCAACGGCGCCGGCAAAACCACCACCATCGGCAAGCTGGCGCGGCGCTGGCGCGACGAAAAGCACGCCGTGATGCTGGCCGCAGGTGACACCTTTCGCGCGGCCGCAGTCGAACAGCTCAAGACCTGGGGCGCACGCAACAATGTACCGGTGGTCACCCAGGGCCAGGATGCAGACGCCGCCAGCGTGATCTTCGACGCGCTGCAGGCTGCGCGCTCACGCCATATCGACGTGCTCATCGCCGACACTGCCGGGCGCCTGCACACGCAAGGTGGCCTGATGGACGAACTGGGCAAGATCGCCCGCGTTTTGAAAAAGCTCGACCCGACTGCGCCACACGAGGTGCTGATGGTGATCGACGGCACTACTGGCCAGAACGCCATCAGCCAGGTGCGCCAGTTCCGCGACGTCGTCGGCGTTACCGGTCTGGTCGTCACCAAGCTGGATGGCACGGCCAAAGGCGGCGTGGTGTTTGCGCTGGCGCGCGAATTCGGCCTGCCCATCCGCTTTATTGGGCTGGGCGAGGCGGCCACCGATCTGCGGGTGTTCGATGCCCAGGCGTTTGTTGACGGGTTGCTGCCCGCCAGCATTGGTACCAGCCAGCCCGATGCCGGCTGACTCGCCCCGCGCGCGGAGCTGAACGATGTCTCGCCGGCTGCGCCTGGTCCTGATCATATTCGGCAGCATTGTGCTGGCGGCGCTGCTGACGCTGGTAGTCATGGTTTACCTGTTGCTGCAACCGGACCGCTTCACCGCCATGCTGCAGACGCAGGCGAGCAACGTCGGCCTGGAGCTGAATCTCGCGCGTCCAGCCAGCCCCACGCTGTTTCCGCGCCCGGCACTGGACCTGCACGGCATCACCGTCAACGCGCAGGGTGCGAATACCCCGATCCTGCTCGCCGCACGCGGCCGCCTGGCGTTGCCCTGGCGCACGCTGCTGGGTGGCCCGACAGTGATCTCGCAACTTGAAATCGAGGCCCCACGCGTCGATCTGGACGCACTGCAGGCGTGGGTGAGCGAATTGCCGGCGCGTCCCGCCGGCCACCCACTGGACATCCCGCGCATTGACGCTGGCGTCAGCATCAACCGCGGCAGCCTCGTGCGCGGCAACGAACTGCTCCTCAGCCAGGTCGCGCTGCAAGCCGGTACGCTGATCTCCGGACAGCCATTCTCCGTCACCATGGCAGCGCTCACCGCCTCTGGCACGCCACTGCAAGTGCGCCTGTCGACTATCCCACGCATTGATGGCAGCACGCTGCAACTGGACAACGTCACGCTGCATCTGGCGCAGGCCAGCAAGCTGACTCTGACGCTCAACGGCCGGGTGCATTGGCACGGAGCCACCGACACCGCGGCCAGTCTGGGTGGCACACTCGACTATGCCGACGCCGGTGAATACGCCATCTCGCTGCGACTCAACCCAGCCGTGGCTGGCCAGCCAGCGCCGCTCGCTGTGAAGCTCGACGGCCCGGACAACCACGCCGACCTGCGCCTGCCACCGCTGGCGTTGCTGGATTGGTGGAACACGCTGATCAGCGAGCAGGACCCGCAATTGAGCGTGCCACCGGGCAGTGGACGCGTGCAAATCGCCACGCTGCAAGCCGGCAATTTGAGCATCAAGGGACTCAGCGTCGTTGCCGGCGACGAAGTACCCGCTGCGGCAAGCACCGCTGCCGCGCCGGCTGTCACACGTCCCGCGCCAGCGCCAAAGCAGGCCAAGTCGAAACCGCCCGCCGCCAGCACCAAGCCGTGAGCGCGACCTTCGCCGCACGTTTGCTGCGCTGGTTCGACCGGCACGGCCGCAAGGACCTGCCCTGGCAGCACCGCACCGGATCACCCAGCCAAGACGCCTACCGCGTGTGGCTGTCGGAAGTGATGCTGCAACAAACCCAGGTCGCCACGGTCAGCGCATATTTCGAACGCTTCGTCAGCGCGCTGCCGACGCTGCGCGATCTGGCCGCTGCCGACGAAGACCTTGTGTTTGCACTGTGGTCCGGGCTCGGCTACTACCGCCGCGCACGCTTTTTGCATCAAGCTGCGCAAATCTGCGTTGCTCGGCATGACGGCGAACTGCCTGCCGATTTCGCCGCGCTCAGCGCGCTGCCCGGCATCGGCCGCTCCACCGCCGGCGCCATCCTTGCCCAAGCGTGGGGACAGCGTTGGCCGATCCTCGACGGCAACGTCAAACGCGTGCTCGCGCGCTACCACGGTGTACCGGGTTACCCCGGCCAAGCCGCCGTCGAGCGCCAACTGTGGCAACACGCACAGGCACACACACCGGCCACGCGCGTCGCCGATTACACCCAAGCCATCATGGACCTTGGTGCCATAGTGTGTCTGCGTGCACAACCGCTCTGCGCGCAGTGCCCACTGGCCACCGACTGCATCGCCCGCCGCGATAACCGCACGTTGGAACTACCCACGCGCAAACCAGCCAAAGCCAGCCCCACGCGCAGCACCTGCATGCTGGTGCTGCGCGACCGGCAGCAGCGCGTGCTCCTCGAACGCCGCGGCGCACAAGGCGTGTGGTCGGGCTTGTGGAGCCTCCCCGAGGCCGGCGATGCCGAAAGTGCCCGACGCCTGGCGCAGCATCACGCGCAGGTCGGTAGCGCACAACCGCTGCACGCATTCACCCACGTCTTCACCCACTACCGCTTGCGCATCACACCGCTGCTGTATGACTGCGCCCCCCCCCCGCAGGGCGTGGCCGACAACCCGGACCTGCGCTGGTACTCTGCTGATGAACTGCTCAGCCTCGGCTTGCCTGCACCGGTGCGCCGCCTGCTGCTGCAGATCAATGACAGCACGTCGCTGTTCCCTGCAAGATAACCAGCGGTGCGCTGCCCGCACCACTCGCAACCGGAGTCCGGAATGAGTCGAACCGTCCACTGCGCCCTGCTCAAGACCGACGCCGAAGGCCTTGATTTCGCGCCCTGGCCCGGCGCACTCGGACAACGCATCTACGCGGAAATCTCCAAACAGGCGTGGCAGCGCTGGCTCACCCATCAGACCATGCTGATCAACGAATACCGCCTCAACCCGCTGGACGCCAAAGATCGCGCCTACCTCAGCGAACAAATGGAAAAATTCCTGTTCCTCGGCGAGGTCACCAACCCGCCCGGCTACATGCAGGCCCACGGTTCGCCGGAGCCTCCAGCTTGACGCGAACCCGCAGATTCGCTTTAATGCGCGGCTCACGCGACATCTGCAACCCAAGCGGTTGCACACCCTTGGCCGGGTAGCTCAGTTGGTAGAGCAGAGGATTGAAAATCCTCGTGTCGGCGGTTCGAATCCGTCTCGAGCCACCACCCTTCCTCCTTGATGCCTGCTGGTTTGCCCTGACCCGCACATGGGCCGGTATCGTCGGTGCATGCCTCCTCACCGGGGCGGCGGCACATCGAATGGCAGGTGGTAGTAGCGCATGCGGCAGTGATCCGGATTGCGAAAGCCGCGGGCGGCACTGACAGCCCCTTCATCGATTGCTCAAGGATTATGTCCACTCCGCACAAAGCAGTTTTGCCTGCTGGAGCACCGCCTTCACCGCCTCTTCCTGCAAGTCCGGCGGGTAGCCGTACTTGTTCAGGATCCGCCTCACCATCACGCGGATCTTCGCTCTCGCCCCTTCGCGGAGGTTCCAGTCGATGGTCACGCTCTTGCGGACTTGGGTGATGAATTCGGCGGCGATGAGTTTGAGTTTGTCGTCGCCCATCGCTTTGACGGCGCTTTCGTTCACGGCGAGGGCGTCGTAGAATGCGACCTCGTCATCGGTCAGGCCGAGGTCTTCGCCGCGCTTGGTGGCGGCGTCCATTTCCTTCGCCAGCTTGATGAGTTCCTCAATGACTTCCATCGTGGAGGTGGCGCGGTTTTGGAAGCCCCAACGGGGCGAAATATACCAGCCCAGGGCAACGCCCTGGGTTCGATGGACACAAACACAACAAGCCCTGTAAGGGCGAGACAACGGATGTGCCGCCCCTTCAGGGCTTGATGAAATGATGACGCATAACCCAGGGCGTTGCCCTGGGCTGGCATGTCGC
>JBDSWR010000072.1:0-22629 GCA_039926605.1 Rhodanobacter sp.
GCGAGAGCGTAGTTGTCGTCGTTGGCAACTAATGTTTGCTGCTGGATTTACGAGGAAAGCTGCCCCCTCGGCATGCACCAAGTCACCTCACTACCCCCGTCGAAGCCAGGACACCCCCGGGGAAAACAGTCTTGCTGCCAAAGTATATGGGGTTCGTTCGCGCCGTACCAATGGGTGACGCCGCGCCGTTCAGCATGCCGACAAGCGCACTGGTCACGATGGCACGACAGCGCGTGCACTGCGCCTACAGTCTCATCTGCCGAAACGACTGATGACGCTTGGCTGACAACGTTTGCAGCCACGTGCACTACGCTTGCAGACTCATCTGCCGACACCACAGATGGAACATTGGTGACGACAGTTGCAGCCGCCGGACGGGGGCCAAAACGCGGCTGGCACGTGCGACGCGTCTTGCCGGCGCGCGAGGGCCGCCGGACCCCAGTCTTGTTCATGCTCAAACGCAACGACTATACTTGAGCGGCTGTATCACCCGTATCGCCGCACCAGTGGGAATGACTCGATGACTCGACTGCAACTGTTCGGCTTGGCCGCGGCCGCCGCTTTGTTCGCGTGCGCCAGCGCACATGCTGAAGGCGACAAGGTGGCTGGGGAAAAGCTCATTTACACCTGCGCCGGCTGTCACGGTGTACCGGGGTACACCAACGCCTATCCGCAGTATCCGGTGCCGAAGATTGTCGGCCAGAACGAGCAGTACATCGTCAACGCGTTGCATGGCTACAAGAGTGGCGACCGCAAGCATCCGACCATGGACGCGCAGGCGCAGAGCCTGTCGGACACCGACATCGAGAACATCGCTGCGTACCTCTCCAGCTTTGCCAAGTAGTTGCCAAGGACTTCCCCATGAAACACGTTGCAACCCTGATTTCATTCAGCGCCGTGCTCGCGTTCGCAGCCACCCCGTTGCTGGCCAACGGCAACGCCGCGAACGGCAAGCAGAAAGCCACCACCTGTTTCGCGTGTCACGGCGTGGACGGCAATTCGGTTGATCCGCAGTATCCGCGCCTGGCTGGTCAGTACAACAAGTACCTGCAGGTTGTGCTGCACGAATACAAGAATGGCCAGCGCAACAATCTGATCATGAAAGGCATGGCCTCAACGCTTTCGGATCAGGATATAGAAGATATCTCGACATACTTCTCTGGGCTGCCGTCGAAACTCGACACCCTGAAAGGACACATCGAGGGCGACAAGCAAGCTCGCTGATGCACGCTGGCTGTCGATAAAAGAAAGCCCGCTGTTGCGGGCTTTTTTTGTGATCGTCGATGGCAGCGAGACTCACGCCATGGCGGACTTGCCTTCGTGCTTCTTGTAGTACGGTTTCTCGCCATCGGAATGGTCGGTGGCATCGCGCACCGCAGTAATCTCCGGGATGCGCTCGCGCAAGGTTTTCTCAACGCCTTGCTTGAGCGTGACATCCACCATCCCGCAGCCATGACATCCACCGCCAAATTGCAACAGCACGGTGGCGTCAGCCTCGACCGCAACCAGCGTGCAACGGCCACCATGCGCGGCCAGCTTGGGGTTGACCTCGGCATCCAGGACATAACGGACGCGCGCGATCAAACCTGCGTCCGCACCCGGCACGTCCCCCTTGATCTTCGGCGCACGCACGTTCAGCAAACCGCCCGTGGTGGTTGGTTCAAAGTCCATCGTGGCGCCTTCCATCCACGGCACACTGTCGTGATCCACATGCAACTGGAATCCGCTGCACGCCATCGTCACCTCGTTGCCGAGCAGATCGGCCGGCTCGCAAAACTCCAGCTCGCAGTTCGCCGCGGGTGTACCCGGGGCTGTGACCCGTATGCGTATGGCCAGCCCGTCGATGCCTTGTTGCGTAAGCAAGCGCAGAAAGTGCTGCTGCGCGCGCTCGGAAATATCGATCATGCGTGGCTCCACAAGCAGACGCTCACGAATCGTGTGAGCTAATCAGCACCATTTTAGTCCTGTTTCGCTCGTTGCGCGCACTTTGACATTTTCACGCGCGGCTTCGAGGCTATATCCTTTGCTCACCATCAAGGGACTCTCATGAACGATCAGCATCTCGCGGACGCGCAGTGCCAACCACAAAAGGGCAAGCAGGCGCTGGACAACGCGCACATCATGAGCCTGTTGGCGCAATTGCCGGGTTGGCACCTGGATCCCGATCCGCAAGCCATCAGCAAAGACTTCCGCTTCCCCGATTTCCACCACACGCTCGGCTTCATCAACGCAGTCGGCTTCATGGCCAACCAGCAGGATCACCATCCTGACATCGAGGCCGGGTACGGCCACTGTCATTTGCGCTGGTCGACGCACGACGTCAGCGGGTTGTCGCGCAACGATTTCATTTGCGCGGCCCGGGTCGAGGCGCTGCTCGCGCGCTGATCAGAAATCGGTGCGCGACTTTCCCTGCAAGTACGTCAGCCGCTTGCCCTTGACTGCCAGGACGTCCAGAAACGCCTTCAAGTCATCGGGCAACGGCGTGGAAAAACTGTAGGCGCGCCCATCGAGGTCGAAACTCATGTGCGCGGCGTGCAGAAACAGCCGATGCAAGCCCAGCTCGCGATAGCGCTTGTTCATCTCGCGATCGCCGTATTTCGGGTCACCCACCAAGGGGTGACCGACGTGCGCCGCATGCACACGAATCTGATGCGTGCGACCGGTGCCGAGGGTGGCCTGCATCAGACGCGCGCTGGGGTATTGGTCCACTTCGCGAAAAAATGTCAGCGACGGCTTGCCATTTTCAGCGACCCGTACCATGCGCTCGCCGCCTTGCAGCACGGACTTCAGCAGCTTGGCGTTGACATCAAACTTGGCCTTGGCTGGGTGGCCGAGCATCAGGCACAAATACTGTTTGGTTACCTCACCAGCGCGAATCGCCGCCTGCAGGCCGATCAACCCCGCACGGGTTCGGGCGAATACCAGCACCCCGCTGGTATCGCGATCAAGACGATGGACCAGTTCCAGATGCTCCTGCGGTCGCAGCGCGCGCATCAACTCAATGGCACCATGACTGATCCCGCTGCCGCCGTGACTGGCAATTCCCGATGGCTTGTCGATGACCAGAAAATGCTTGTCTTCGAAGATGATCGCGTCACTGAGCAACGCGACCTGATTTGCGGGCGCCGGCAGAATGTCCGGCCGTTCAGCGACTCTCACCGGAGGAATACGCAGCGTATCGCCGTCGTTGAGACGGGTATCCGGCTTGGCCCGCTTGCCATTGACGCGCACCTGTCCGGTCCGCAGCAAGCGGTAGATCATGCTTTTCGGCACGCCCTTGAGCAGTGTCACCAGGGCGTTGTCAATTCGCTGGCCGTCTCGCTCCGGGCCTACCTGAACTTGACGCACACCCGGCGCCGGAGGGGGGGAAGTTGCCGTTTGCATTGAAAAAAACCTGCTGAAATAGGATACTCGGCAGGCGCTACTTGTGCCCGCCGGTTGTATGCATCGGGTCGAGTGTCCGCCGTTACGTCGGCGAGGATTGTGCCGTCAGCCTTTGGGCTGCGGTCGCGACTCCCTTTCATCGTACCGGTTGTGGCTGTCGTTGTCCGTTGCCATATGGCCGCGGGCAACACGCGCAAGCTGACCGAATCGTCCCGACACCGGCAACGGTGCCGTCTTTTTTGCCGCTTCACACAGCGGCGCGATCCACGGCAGGCCGCCACTGTGGCGCCACCGCGGCACGCGACGCGTGGCAAGCCGAGGAATACCACCATGAAACGTATGTTGATCAACGCGACTCAGCGTGAAGAGTTGCGGGTGGCCATTGTTGATGGCCAAACCCTGTATGACCTGGATATCGAGATCCCTTCCAGGGAAGAGAAGAAGTCCAACATCTACAAAGGGCGCATTACGCGTGTTGAGGCTTCGCTGGAAGCCTGCTTCGTCGAGTACGGCGCCGAACGTCACGGCTTCCTGCCGCTGAAGGAAATCTCCCGCGACTATTTCACGCCCGGTCTGGACCAGCACAAATCAAGCATTCGTGAACTGGTCAAGGAAGGCCAGGAAGTCGTCGTGCAGGTGGAAAAGGAAGAGCGCGGCAACAAGGGCGCCGCGCTGACCACGTTCATCAGCCTGGCCGGCCGGTACATGGTGCTGATGCCGAACAATCCGAAAGCCGGCGGTGTATCGCGGCGGATCGAGGGTGAGGATCGGCAAGCGCTGAAAGAGGCGCTGGAACACGTCACCGTGCCCGACGATGTCGGTTTGATCGTGCGTACTGCCGGCCTCGGGCGTGATGCGGAAGAACTGCAATGGGACCTCGACTACCTGCTGCAACTGTGGAAGTCGATCTCCGAGGCCGCGGTCAAGCAAAAGGCCCCGTTCCTCATCTATCAGGAATCGAAGCTGTTCATCCGTGCGCTGCGCGACTATCTGCGCAGCGACATCGGCGAAATCCTGATCGACGACGAGCCCCTGTACAACGACGCTCGTGACTTCATGCAGCAGGTGATGCCCAACGCACTGCGCAAGCTGAAGTTGTACATCGACGACACCCCGCTGTTCACCCGGTACCAGATTGAAACGCAAATCGACAGCGCGTTTGACCGTCAGGTGCGCTTGCCATCCGGCGGCTCGATCGTCATCGATCAAACTGAAGCCCTTACCGCCATCGACGTCAACTCGGCCAAAGCCACCAAAGGCACCGATATCGAGGACACCGCGTTCAATACGAACTGCGAAGCAGCAGTCGAAGTTGCACGCCAGGCGCGCATACGCGACACCGGCGGCTTGCTGGTGATCGACTTCATCGACATGGACAGCCCCAAACACCAGCGGGAAATCGAGGAGCGCATGAAAGATGCGCTGAAGCTCGATCGCGCCCGCGTGCAGGTAGGCCGCATCTCGCGGTTCGGCCTGCTGGAATTGTCCCGCCAACGCCTTCGTCCGAGCCTTGAAGAAGCCAGTCAGGTGGTATGCCCGCGCTGCGATGGCCATGGCGTGATCCGCGGCGTTGAGTCGCTGTCGCTGTCGACTCTGCGCTTGATTGAAGAACACGCGATGAAGGAAAACACCGGACAGGTTCTGGTGCAGGCGCCATCGTCGGTGGCCAATTTCCTGCTCAACGAAAAGCGCGCCAGCGTGGTCGAGATGGAAATGCGCCACAAGGTGCACGTCATGATCGTCGCCGACGAAAAGCTGCAGACACCACACATTGAAATCCAGCGTATCCGCGAAGCCGACATGGGTGAGCACAGCAAGCCCAGCTACGAGCGCTTGACCGTAGTGGAGCCGGAGGCATTGCCAAAAATGGGCCAGGTTCTGGGCAGCAGCGAGCGTCCGGCGGTCAGCGCCATCATGCCTGCCAGCCCGGCGCCCATTCGTCCGGAGATCGTCACACCCGAACCCGCGCAACAACCAAGCGTCACCGCTCGGCGCCGACCGCCTGCTGCACCGGTAGCAAGCACGGGCGGCGTGCTCGCTCGCGTGCTGAGCTGGTTCAGCAGCGGTGCGAAGCCGGCAGAAGCCGTCTCCGAGCCGTCCCCCCGTCACGAGAGTAGTGGCAAGAACTCCAGCACCGGTCGCAGTCGCCATCGCGAGGAGCAAAGCGGCCGCAGCAGCAACGGCAACAACCGCAATGGGACGTCGTCATCGCGCGCACCGCGGCGGGAATCCAGGCCGCAGACTGCGACAAAATCCGCCAGCCCGTCACCGGCGGCCAGCAGGCCGAGTCGCAAGCGCACCAGCGAAGGTTCACCACGCCAGCCCCAGCAGAGCCAGACCACGTCCGCGGCGGCAGAGCGCGTTGGCAAGTCGCTCGCGCCCGAGGACAACGCAGCAAGTATCGAACGCAAACCAGCGGAGGCCATCGCGGCAAAACCCGAACGCCAACCGCGCGCGCCACGGAGCGAGCGACCGGCAGCCGCGCCGGCGGATGAGTCTGCCAGCGAGACGACAATCACGACTGCGTCCGAGCAGGAAAGCGGTGGCGCTGCGCCCGCCGATACAGTGCTTGATGCAGATGGCAACCCCACCCGGCGCCGCCGCGGACGTCGTGGCGGACGCCGCCGTCGTCGCCATGATGAGACGACTGCCATCGGTACGGAGAACGCCGAGGCAGGCGAAGCCACCGCACCAACGCGGGACGTCGAAGGGCTCGCCAGTGAAAATGCCGCCAGTGGCGAGCGATCCGCCGAAGCGGCCACCGCGGCTCGAACCAGCGCACCACCGACTGTGGCGCTTGTTCCTGGCGCAGCAACGGGCGGGGCTGATAGCGCGCCGGATTACCCACCACACACGGCAGCAACCACCACCAGCTCACCGCAGTCCCCGCGGGTAACCGCCACGGCGGTTGCGAAGCCAGCAACCCCGCGTCATGCCCTCAACCCGATCGAAGCTGGCCACCCCGGTTCAAGCGACAGTGCGATGGCGCCTACTTCAGTGGCAAACGTCGCAATGAGCGCTCCTGAGAGCTTTCACCTGCCGACCTTGCCGCCGATTCCCGCGGTCTCCAACGCCGCGCCGAAGGCAGTCGATTCAATAAACGCAGCACGCCCTGCCCGCACCGCGCCCACGGCCGGTGCCAGTTCCTCGACGGCAAGGTCGAGCATACCTGTCGCGGCGACGGACATCTCCGCCCGGCAGGCCCCGACTGCGGTGGTAACGATACCCGCGACCGCACCCAAAGCGCCAACCGAAGCTGTTCCTGCGGCCGTTACCCCTCCAGTCATGCATGTCCAACCGACAGCTGCGCCTGCTCCCGAGATCGCCGCGAGCCGGCCCGCAGAGACTCCCAGTCACGCAACTCCCACGTTTGTACCGCATTCGCCCGCGCCGGCCCCCGGCGCTGCACCAGCGCTGCAACCTGAGCAAGGCGACCTGCTGACTCACCCGCGCAATCACAGTACGACGGTGACTGTGCCGGTCCTCGGCACCCATCCTGAAACATCCGCGACGGAAGGCACCACCGCGCAGCGCAAGGACGACATCGCTGGTTGACGTCGTCCGGGCGAATGGGTGAAAAAAAACCGGGCATTGCCCGGTTTTTTTCTGCCGGTCAACGCATCCCACGAGCCTCAGGCACCTAGCTGGCGCTCCGGCGCATCGAGCAGGCCGTGGGCTGTCATGAGATGCGCCAGCCCCAACACATGATCCACATGCAACTTCTCCATCAACCGTTGCTTGTAGGTGGAAACGGTTTTCGGGCTCAAACTGAGCTGCTCCCCAATTACGGTAAGCGGCTTGCCACGAACCAGCATCATCGCCACTTCAAGCTCGCGGCTGGATAACACGTCAAACGGCGACGAATCGCCATCGAGCGTGGCCAGCGCGAGTTGCTGCGCAACCGCAGGCGCAAGATAACGGCGACCCGTACTCACCTGGCGCACGGCGCCGACCAGTTCCTCTGCACTGCAACCTTTTGTCAGGTAACCGAGAGCGCCGGCGTCCAGCAAGCGCTTGGGAAATCGGGCGTCATCGACCAAGGTGACGATCACAACGCGCGTTGAAGACTTTGCGCGGATGATGCGTTCGGTCAACTCGATCCCGCTCATGCCGGGCATGTGCACATCCACCAGGGCAATCTCGGGTTTGAGTTTGCGAATAAGGCGCAAACCCTCCTCAGCGGTGCCAGCCTCGCCGACAACGCTGATATCAGGCTGCTGCAAAATCATGCGGAAGCCGGTACGCACCAGCTCGTGATCGTCAACCAGGACTACATTGATCACCCGATATCCTCCACCAATGAAGTAAACCTAGGGCGCAGCGACGCGCATTGCAAGCAGGCCAGATCGCTCGCTCACATGGATCAGCCGAACACCCCCTTCCCCGGAGAACCCGGCCACCATGCCAACCTCCCGTGCCACCGTCTGTAGGCCAAGCCTGATGCACGCGTCAGACCGCTCCCGCAGCCACGGGAAATGGTACTTAGCTCACCGGAAAGTGTGCCGTGTGGCCTGCGCACGTAGTCTGTGCAGTTCCCGTAGCGCGCGCATCCGTGGCACACAAAAAAGCCGCCAAAGCTGGCGGCTTTTTATTCCAACTGGTCGCAGCAAGCCTCACCGAAACCATCAAATGGTGCCAAGAGGGGCATCGCAGCGCAAGCAATACCAACGTTTTCCATGAAAGTTACTCACGAAGTTACTCACGATCTGCACGGATGCCGGTCGTCGGATCGCACGTGACTTGTGGTGTCGGCAACGGCTGACGCCCACCGGTGGATTGCCTGACTAGCGGGCAACGTCAACATATCGTGGCCGCGCTGGCGAGAAATGCAATTGCCGCGACATCGTGTCGGCGAGAGGTTGGTCCGTCTTGGATATTGTGGCAAAACGCGAACACTCTCCCATTTTCCCCACATCAGCCGACCACCTTCAGCAGCGAAACTGACAACGACTGGTGACTGCTTTCTGCCGGTGGCGAGTGTCCGCTTTACGGGAGCCGAGGAACGCCGAATTGAGCCGCGCCGCGAAGCGGCTTGGGTGTGAATGAATTGCCAGGCAACAGTGGATCTGCATCAGGCCTTTCGTGACACATGGCGCGACGACGAACTGAATCTACCGCTCAGGCCCAAGCCTATCAGGATTAGACCGAGCGCGAATATTGGGATTTCAGAGGGTTCAGGGACCGAGTAAAAAACCCATCGGCCTGTAGCTCCTGAACAAAACGGCAGCTCTCCGCCACAAGGACCGCCCTGATCCGCATCGGTTATGTAGTAGTTAATAGTCCAAAGACCGTCAGCTCCGCTGCTCATCGTCAGATCTGTATAAGACGTTCTCACGAACAAATCACCAAGCATGAGACCAGTCTGCTGGTCGAAGGTCAGAGAGGCCGTAAGCCCCCAATAGTAAAACGGCCCCATGTAGTTCCTAGGCGTGATGTACGCGTTGTATGCGTCGAATCGGATGATCGGGCTATTCGGAAAGGAGCCGTCAGGCCCCGGTGGTGTCTGGTCTTCCACGCTTCCACCAAAAACGAGAGCCCCGCTGCCCCACGCGGCCCCATCAATCGTAATTGTGCCACCACTCGGCGTGAAGGCTGATGGAGTGAACACCTCCTGCCACTGATATATCACCGTGGCACCGGCAACCCCGGCTGAAAATATTCCGAGGATCAGTACCAGCGCGATTCCCATTCGTTTCGTCAGGGTATTCATTAAATCTGCCTTTGCGGTTGCAATCCCCTGACGTTACGCCAAGCATATTTCACTCCAAACCATAAAATTCAATCAATGCAAGGAGTTGCATTTTCTACCGATGCCGCGAAACATTTGAAAAATGTAAAGGTTGCCGACACTTCGAGTTGCCAAATCCCAAACCTTTGACGGGCAGCCGGTGTCCGGCCTCATTTTCCACGTAGATGAAAATTGTAAGGTTTATCGACGTACTTATGAGAGTATCCCCACATGCAGGATCGGCAGGCTCGGCCTTGAAGACAGGACCTGTCCTCAACCTAGGCCAATGCCTGGTTCGTCGGTTCGCGTCTTACCTCGGCTTCCCGCGAAATCGGGGTAGAACCCATTGTGAGTAACCCCCAGCGTATTAAGCTACTCAATCAGGTGTTACTCACGAGGTTACTCACACTTTGGCCGGAATGCGATGGGACTGCGCAGGACGGCCCTAGACGGTACAGGCACAAAAAACCCCGCTATTACACGGGGTTAAGTGTGTTTTTCGGACTTCGCTGGACGTCCTGAAACAGTCAAATGGTGCCCAAGAGGGGACTCGAACCCCTACGCCTTACGGCGCTACCACCTCAAGGTAGTGCGTCTACCAGTTCCGCCACCTGGGCAGGTGTGTTGCTCAGTGCTTGACGTTCGGCGCTCCGGCCGGCACTTCGGTTTGCTTGGCGGGTGCGGTCGTCTTCGCAGCAGCCGGCACAGCGTTCTGCGCGGCTGGCGCAGCGACGGGGACCTCTGAGCCAGCAGGCACCGCTGAGGCCGGGGTCTTCGCTGCGGGCTTCTCGACCAGCGCGCCCATCACGCCGAGATCGGCGGCCTTGGTCTGCGGCTGATCCCCGCCATGCAGATAGATGCCCATGCTGATGCTGAGGATGAAGAACAGCGCGGCCAGCACGCTGGTGGCGCGGGTAAGGAACGTGCCCGAACCGCGCGCGCCGAACACCGTTGCCGATGCGCCGCCGCCAAAACCCGAGCCGGCGTCCGCGCCTGCACCGTTCTGCAGCAGGATCAGCACGATCATCGCCGCAGCGATCAGGATGTAAAACACGCTGAAAATGACGAACATGATTTGTATGTGTGCCTGTTGCGCTACTGCGCCGCGGCGCAGATTCCAAGGAAGTCGGATGCCGCCAGTGATGCGCCGCCGATCAGTCCTCCGTCCACATCCGCCTGGGCGAATAATTCTGCGGCATTGGCTGGCTTGACGCTGCCACCGTAAAGCAGTCGGGTCAGACGGGCAATCATAACATCTTCCTTTTCCAGTTGGCTACGAATGAACGCGTGCACCTCCTGCACAAGTTCGGGGGTGGCGGTAAGGCCACTGCCGATACACCAGATGGGCTCGTAGGCAATTACTGCCGTATCGAACGTCTCGATGCCATTCAGGGCCAACACCGCCTGCAGTTGACGCGCCACCACCGCCTGCGTTTCTCCGGCGTCGCGCTGGGCCTGGCTTTCACCAACGCACAGGATCGGGGTCAAGCCGCCCGCACGCGCCGCCGCAAACTTGCGGGCCACCAGTTCGTCGCTTTCACCGTGGTACTGGCGCCGTTCGGAATGCCCGACCAATACCCAGGCGGCGCCGATGTCGGCAAGCATCGCGGCAGACACTTCGCCGGTATACGCGCCCTGCCCGTCATGCTCGCTGACATCCTGTGCGCCAACGCCAACGGCGGCGCCAGCGTGGCGTGCGGCCAGCTCAGCGATGTAGGGAAACGGCGGGAGAAGCACGACATCGACCGCGTCCGGCTTGCCATTCACCACGTCGTCTGCCAGCGACGCCGCCATGGAACGACTGCCGTGCATTTTCCAGTTGCCGGCAACGAGTTTCTTGCGCATGGTGAATTTTCGCTGTGGTCAAAGCCTGAGCTTAGCGATGGGCTGTGCCTGCGGCAAACCATGCATTGAATGGCGCAAACACGCCGGACTGTCCCACAATGCGGGCATGACTGCCGCAAACAGCAAACCGCCTGCTCATCCGCTCAGCTTGATTACCGGTGCTTCTTCGGGCATCGGCGCCGAGTTTGCCCGGCAGCTCGCGGCCCGCGGGCACGATCTCGTGCTGACGGCGCGCCGGGTCGAGCGGCTCGAGGCCCTGGCCACTGAACTGCGCGAAAAGCACCAAGTCGAGGTGACCGTCCTTGCACACGACCTGGCTGACCCCGACGCCGCGCAATGGTTATGTGCGGCACTGGTGCAGCACGATCTGCAGGTTGACTGGTTGATCAACAACGCCGGCTACGGCGTACCTGACACCTTCGTCGCCAATGCCTGGGCTACCCACAGCGCATTTTTGCAGGTGCTGTTGACTGCCCCAACGGAATTGGCGTGGCGCTTGCTGCCGGGCATGCGCGAACATGGTTACGGTCGCATCATCAATGTCGCCTCGCTCGCCGGGCACCTGCCGGGCCCCGCTGGGCACACGCTGTACGCGGCCAGCAAGGCTTACCTGATCAAGTTTTCGCAATCTCTGGCACTGGAAAATCGGGCCGCTGGAGTGAACGTCTGCGCCTTGTGCCCTGGCTTCACCTGGTCGGAATTTCACGACGTCGTGGGGATGCGCGCGAAGATGGACGAACTGCCCGGCTTCATGTGGCTGAGCGCGACGGAAGTGGTGTCCCAGAGCATTGATGCCGTGGAACGTGGCGAGGTGGTGTACATCCCCGGGCGCGTCAACCGGACCATCAAGGCGCTGGTTCAACTGATGCCGGATCGATTGGCGCTATGGCTTTCAGCCCGCCAAGCACGGCGCTATCGGAATGCCGGCGAGCAGTCGGCGGCAAATCCATAACGGCGGCAGAACCAGCCTTCGCGCTTCCGGGGCCACAGACCACGCCCCGAATAAGCCAGGGCCGCAGCGTCGCCAGTTACCGGCTGCACATCAGCTGATCAGCTTGATCTCGCGCAAGCGCTGCTGCAGGTAGTCGTGCGAGGTGATCGAGGTGTCGTAGTGGCGCGGGTTGCCTGGCGTGATGCACGAATCGAGCGGATCAAGCACGACATCCGGATTCGGATGCAGGAAGAACGGCACCGAGTAGCGCGGCTTGCGCGCATTCGCGGTGTGCGGGTTGACCACGCGATGCGTCGTGGATGGATAAACGTTGTTGCTCAGGCGCTGCAGCATGTCGCCGATGTTGACCACGATGGCATCGCCGGTGGTGGTGATCGGCAGCCATTCACCGTCACTGAGCACTTCCAGCCCTTCGGCACTGGCACCGACCAGCAAGGTAATGAAGTTGATGTCCTCATGGGCGCCGGCGCGCACGTTGCGCACGTTGTCTTCGGTGATCGGCGGGTAATGCAGCGGACGCAGGATCGAGTTGCCGACGTTGGTCTTGTCTTCGAAGAAATTTTCCGGTTGCTGAATATGCAAGGCCAACGAACGCAATACCCGCGTGCCGAGCTGGTCCAGCGCTTCATACAAGCCGTAGCCATACTGCCTGAAGTCCGGCACTTCCGTGGGCCACAGGTTTGCCGGCATCAGCTCGGCAAACGCCGAGTCGCGCGGAATTTCCCGACCGATGTGCCAGAACTCCTTCAGATCCGCATACTGACTGTCCTTGGCGGTTTCCACCTTGAACGGCGTGTAGCCGCGCGCGCCGCCACTGCCGGGAATGTGGTACTTCATCTTGGTGTCGGTCGGCAGCGCAAAAAAACGCTGGAACGCGGAGTACGCGCCATTGATCAACTCATGTGCAATGCCATGCCCGCTGATGCAGCAGAAACCATACTCGCGGTAAGCCGCGCCAATTTCGGCAACAAATGCTGCGCGGTCGCTTTGATAGCGCCGGATATCCAGCGTGGGCACCCGTTTCATGATGCCTCCGCGACGTACTCGCTGGCTGCAGACTCCACCACTGCTGCCAACTGTTTGGCGAGCTGCTGAACCTCGGCACCATCTGCGCCTTCAATGGTAACGCGTACCACCGGCTCGGTACCCGAGGCGCGCAAGACCACGCGGCCGCGCCCGCGCAGGGTCTCTTCCACCAGCGCCAACGCATCCTGCACCTGCGTGCCGTTCAACGCTTCACGCGCTCCCTCGGCGCGCACGTTGAGCATGACTTGCGGCAGCTTTTTCAAGCCGACACGCGCCTCGCTCAGATCCTCGCCAGAGCGCGTCAACGCCTGCAGTACTGCAAGCGCCGCAACAATCCCGTCACCCGTGGTCGCGCGATCCAGACACAAAATGTGGCCTGAAGTCTCGCCGCCCAGTACACCACCGTGCTGCTTGAGCTGCTGCAACACATAGCGGTCACCGACGTTGGCGCGAATGAACGGCACATCCATCTGCTGCAGCGCGTGCTCCAAACCGTAGTTGCTCATCAACGTGCCAACCACCGGCCCCTCCAGTCGGCCTTGCGCGTGCAGGCTGCGTGCCAGCACATACAGAATGTCGTCACCGTCGGCCAGTGCACCGGAGCCGTCCACCAGGATCAGGCGATCACCGTCGCCATCAAACGCCATCCCGAACTTGGCGTGGTGTTCCAGCACGGCTTGCTGCAACGCCTGTGGATGCGTCGAACCCACATCGCGATTGATATTGAAACCGTCCGGCTGATTGCCGATGACCACCACTTCGGCGCCCATCTCGGTGAACACTCGCGGTGCCACTTGATAGGTCGCACCGTGTGCGCAATCGAGCACGAGTTTCACCCCGCGCAAACTGAAGTCGTCCGGCACGGTCGCCTTGCAATACTCGGCGTAACGCGACACGGAATCACGCACTCGCGTGGCCTTGCCCAGCTCCTCCGAAGGCACCGTGAGAAACCCGGCATCCAGTTCGTGCTCAATGGCCAGTTCGACAGCATCCGACAGCTTTTCGCCATCGGCGGAGAAAAACTTGATGCCATTGTCATGATGCGGATTGTGCGACGCGCTGATGACAATGCCGGCTTGAGCGCGCAATGAGCGCGTGAGAAACGCCACTGCCGGCGTTGGAATCGGACCGAGCAAGCCTACATCGACGCCGGCCGCAACCAGGCCCGCTTCCAGCGCAGCCTCGAACATGTAACCGGATACGCGGGTGTCCTTGCCGATCAATACCAGTGGACGACCCGCGCTGTCCTGGCGCAACACCGCGCCCATGGCCCGCCCCAGACTCAGCACAAAATCTGCCCGGATCGGCCACTGCCCGACGAGTCCACGGATACCGTCCGTACCGAAATATTTTCGCTTGTTCATGCGCGCAGACATCCTGCAAAGTTATCGCCCAAGCTGCGGTCGGACATAGTCGGCCGAGCGCAGAGGAATTCAGTCGTCATCCGGCCAGCGCGGCGCGGACGGTCGATCCACCCGCTGCGGCACGCTGTCCTGTTGATGCACGGCCTGCCACACCGCCAACGCGTCGACGGTCTCTGCCACGTCATGCACGCGGACGATGCGCGCACCGCGTTCCACGGCAATGACCGCAGCGGCGACCGAGGCGGCAAGACGCTGCGCCGGTTCCTTGCGCCCGGTCAGTGCGCCAAGCATCGATTTGCGCGACAGGCCGACATACACACCGCCGCCGAGGCCGGTGAAGCGTTCAAGCGCAGACAACAACAGCACGTTGTGCTCCAAAGTCTTGCCGAAGCCGAAGCCCGGATCCACCAGCACCCGCCGACGGTCGATGCCGGCCAACTCGCAGGCAAACACACGATCGGTGAGAAACCGGTGAACTTCGCCGACCACGTCGTCGTAATGCGGCTGCTCCTGCATGCTGCGCGGTTCACCCTGCATGTGCATCAGGCACACCGGCACGCCGAGTGCGGCAGCCGCGTCCAGCGCGCCGTCCCGACGCAGCGCATACACGTCGTTGATCATGCCGGCGCCGGCAGCCACAGCGGCACGCATCACTTCGGGTTTGCTCGTATCCACGGCAATGGGCAGTGCGGTGCGCGCGATCAATTGCTCGATTACCGGCACCACGCGCCGCAACTCTTCTTCGACGTTGATGTCCTGCGCACCCGGGCGCGTCGATTCCCCGCCGACGTCGAGCATGTCGGCGCCCGCCTCCACCATCCGCAACGCGTGCGCCACGGCCGCATCCACATCGTCGCCATGGCCGTCAGCGGAGAACGAGTCCGGGCTGAGGTTGAGAATGCCCACAACGCGCGGGCGATCCATGACCAGCGGCCGTCCGGCGCAGTCAAGCACAGGCGCGAACGGGTCGTTCAGCATGGCCAGGACCGCCTGACGCTGGCGCGGCCGCTACGCATCAATCGTCCCGGCAAACACACCCATGAACGACCGATAATGGCGCAGTTCGGCGATGGAGTCGCGAATGTCCGACAGCGCGGTATGTGCCGCCGCTTTGTCGAACCCGTGCGCAATCTCCGGAGACCAGCGTCGTGCGAGTTCCTTGAGCGTGGAAACGTCGAGGTTGCGATAGTGAAAGTAGCGCTCCAGATGCGGCATCTGCCGGTGCAGGAAGCGGCGATCCTGACAGATTGAATTACCGCACATCGGCGACTTGCCCGGCGCCACCCAGGAGCGCAGAAACTCGATGGTCGCGTGTTCGGCAATGGCATGATCGGTCTCCGATTGAAGCACCTGGTGCCACAACCCGGACTTCTGATGCTGGTTGTGGTTCCAGCCATCCATCGCTTCCAGTCGATCAACCTCATGACGGATGGAAAATACCGGCCCATCGGCCAGTACATTCAGGTTCTTGTCCGTAACGATCGTGGCAATCTCGAGAATCGAATCCGTGTCGGTATCGAGGCCGGTCATCTCCAGATCAATCCAGATCAGGTTGTCATCGTTGACTTGGCTCATGAGCTCTCCTTGGGTGGGCGCAGTTTACCAGCGTTGTCACCCCCGCTTTCGGCGCGTGCGATGATTCCAGCCCATGCAGACTTTCTTCTGGCACGACTACGAAACCTCCGGCGCTGACTCGCGCCGCGATCGACCGCTGCAGTTTGCCGGGATTCGCACCACGCTTGAGCTGGACGTCATCGGCGAACCGGTGATGTTCTACGCCAAGCCCCCAGTCGACGCCGTGCCCCACCCGGACGCGTGCATGATCACCGGCATTGCGCCGCAGGATGCCGAACGTGAAGGCCTGATCGAGGCCGAGTTCGCCGCCCGCGTGCAGGAACAATTGGCGGTCCCCGGCACCTGCACGGTGGGGTACAACTCGCTGCGCTTCGACGACGAATTCACCCGCCAGATGCTGTATCGCAATTTTCATGACCCGTATGCGCGCGAATGGGAGAACGGCAACTCGCGGTGGGATCTGATCGATCTGGCGCGGATGTGCCACGCATTGCGCCCGGAGGGCATTGTGTGGCCCACCCGCGACGACGGCCTGCCGAGTTTCCGCCTGGAACACCTGGCCCGGGCCAACCATCTGCAGCAGGAACACGCCCACGACGCGCTGTCCGACGTGCATGCGCTGATTGGCCTGGCAAAACTCATCCGCGTGCGCCAACCGCGCCTGTGGGATTGGTACTACGCGTTGCGCCGCAAGCAAAAGGTATTCGAGCTGCTGGACGTGGTGAACATGACTCCGGTGGTGCACGTGTCATCGCGCTATCCGGCCAGTCGGGGCTGTCTGGCGGTGGTTGCGCCGCTCGCGCAGCATCCCGGGCGCACCGGGGAGATCATTGCCTACGATCTGGCCACTGATCCTGCGCAGTGGCTGAGCCTGGATGACGATGCCATCGCCGACCGCATCTTCACCCCCCGAGCCGATCTACCCGAAGATGTGACCCGTATTCCGCTGCGCACGGTACGCGCCAATCGCGCCCCGGCGCTGGCACCGCTGTCCGTATTGCAAGGGGTTGACACCCAGCGCTTGCAACTGGATCTGGACGCGTGCCTGCGCCACCTCGAAACGCTGCGCGCTGCCACCGGTCTGGTGGAAAAGGTGTGCCGTGTGTTCCAGCAGGCGTCGACGTTGCCGCCGGCCGAAGATCCGGAGCTGGCGTTGTACGGTGGCGGCTTCCTGTCCAGCGCCGAGCGCAAGTCGCTCACGCTGGTGCGTTCCACGCCGCCCGCACAACTGCGCGAATGCGCCGCCGCGTTTCGTGATCCGCGTTACGTCGAGCTGCTGTTTCGCTATCGCGCACGCAACTGGCCGGAAACGCTGGATGCGGAGGAAACTGCACGCTGGCAAGCGTTCCGCACTGCGCGCTTGACCCGACACACCGCACTCACCACGCTAACTCTGGATGACTACTTCGCGCGCATCACGCAACTGCGCAGCGAACCGGCGGCACAAGACAAACTCGCTCTGCTCGACCAGTTGCAAGCGTGGGGTGAGCAAATGACATGAGTAGCGGCCAATGCCAGCATTCCATGCGCAAACTGTTGTGACGGACCAGCAATCCCCATGATCGCCACCCAGGAAATTGCCTTGCGCCTGCTCGTCGCAGCGGCGAAGACCTTGTCAGCATCCAGTTCGAAAGCAGCGTACACCGGAAGCAGTTGCTGGCGCTCACCGCGACGATGAGTGCGATCGACGGCAGCAAATCCGTAACGCTCGGGCCGGACACAAAGTAACCGCACCCGTCTGTCACGATACGTCGGAAGTCGCGCGTGCCGGGTCCAGGCCGCTACGCTGCCTCGTGACAAACTTCATGCCTCACCGAGCAAACATGTCAAGAAGAATCTACTTCACCCCAGCCACCTTCCGCTTTCTGCGCGCGCTGGACCGTCACAACAATCGCGAGTGGTTCCACGCACACAAGGCCGACTACGAGCGGCATGTGCGTGAACCGTTCCTGCAATTCATCGGCGACCTGCAGGAGCCGCTGGCAGAAATCAGCACCCATTACCGGGCCGATACGCGCAAGAACGGCGGCTCCCTGTTTCGCGTGTACCGGGACACGCGCTACTCGAACAACAAGCTGCCGTACAAACCCTGGCAAGGCGCCCGCTTCGGGCACGAACGTCGGCGCGAGATCGAGGCGCCGTCGTTCTACCTGCATATCCAGCCCGGCGATTGTTTTGCTGGCGGCGGCATGTGGCACCCGGAACCCGATGCACTCAAGCGTGTGCGCGAGTTCATGCTCGACAACCCCGCAGCCTGGAAACGCGCGACGCGCAGCAAGACATTTCACGCACATCTGCAACTGGGTGGTGAGTCGTTGGTGCGAGCGCCCCGCGGCTACGATCCGACGCATGCCCTGATTGACGACCTCAAGCGCAAGAGCTTCGTGGCGTCTGCCACCTGCAGCGAAGAGCTGATCTGCTCGGATCAACTGCTGGCATGGACGGTAGCCACGTTCAAGCGCGCCGCGCCGCTGGTCGATTACCTGTGCGCCGCGCAGGAACTGGAGTTCTGAGCACTCGATAACGTGCGCTATCGACGTGCGCGCGGCTCATGCGTCGGCAAACGGAAACGCCAGCACGTCGGCAATGGCGTCGGTATCGGCCATGCACATCAGCAAGCGCTCGATGCCGAGCGCCACACCTGCGCAGTCAGGCAGTGAGTCCAGTACGGCCAGCAGCGGCTCGTCCAACGGTAACTGCCCGGCGCCGCGTTCACTCCGCCGCTGATTGTCCCGCTCAAAGCGTGCGCGCTGCTCGTGGCTGTCGTTCAACTCGTGGTACCCGTTGGCCAGCTCCAATGGCCCAAGATACAGCTCGAAGCGCTCGGCACGCGGCGGCTCACCGGGGCGAATCCGCGCCAACGCACATTGCGTCACCGGGTAGTCGTGGATCACGGTGATGCAATCGCGCGCGAACTGCGGTTGCAGGCGATGAGTGATCAGCAAGTCGAGCCAGTCATCCCGCGTCAAGCCCGCAGGATCGATATGTTGGGCGGCAAGTGGAGCGCGCAAATCGTCGAGTGGCACGAGCAATGGATCGAGGCCCAGGCCTTCCAGAAACAACTGTCGATAGCTGACGATATGTACCGCCACGCGCCGCTGCACCAGCCCCAGCGCCGCCTCCACCAGCGCAATTGTCTCGCGCATGAGCTGGCGATGATTCCAGCCCACGCGATACCACTCCAACATGCTGAATTCCGGATTGTGTCGACCGCCGGCCTCGCCATTGCGGAACACGCGGCCCAGCTCGTAGCAATCGCCAACCCCAGCCGCCAGCAGCCGTTTCAACGGGTACTCGGCCGAAGTACGCAGCCAGCGCTCACGCGCGCCGGCATCAACGTGGCCGGTAAACACCGTCGTGAAACTGTCGATGTTCGGCTCGGTATTGCCCGCCGCGGAGAGTATCGGCGTTTCCACTTCGAGCACGTTGCGCTCGAGGAAGAACTGTCGGATGAGACGATAAAGATGCGCACGCAGGTGCAATGAGCGAAGACGCGCGCTCAATGCAATACGATCCGTCGCGCTCACCAATGGAGGGCGAGCCGAGAGCGCCCCCTCACCCCAACCCTCTCCCCCGGCTGCGCCAGGGGAGAGGGCGTCATGTCGCAGGCACCCGCTGGCTGCGCCGGGGGAAAGGATGCCGTGGTGCAGGTCACCGGTGGCTGCGCCTGGGGAGAGGATGTCGTGGTGCAGGTCACCGGTGGCTGCGAAAGGGGAGGGTGAACCGGAAGCGGCGGGCTCGCGGCTCCCTCTCCCCCGGCGGTGCCGGGGGAGAGGGTTGGGGTGAGGGGGCTGCTCTTCGCCCAAGGCGCGCACGACAGCTTCAAGCACGTCATCCGTTCGCAGCAGGGCATCGTCGTTCCAGAAGCGCAACACGCGAAACCCAGCCGCCTGCAGAGCCTGCGTGCGCTGCCTGTCACGCGCTTGATGCTGCATATGCTGGCCACCGTCCAGCTCGACAATGAGCCCGTGCTCGACGCAACAAAAATCTGCGTAATAGCCGGCGACAGGATGCTGACGACGAAACTTCACACCAAGCTGGGCAGCGCGCAAACGAGACCACAACTTGCGTTCGGCGTCAGTCTGGTCGCGGCGAAGTTTGCGGGCCCGTTCCATCGGTCAAGCGACTCCGGGGGAAAACAGCCCCCTCACCCCAACCCTCTCCCCCGGCTGCGCCAGGGTAGAGGGAGCGCCCGACGCTCGACGCACCATTGGATTTGAGGGAGTGTCCGACGCTCGGCGTGTCAACGGATCCGCTGGAGTTTCTGGCGCCCCGCGCACCATCGGACCTGGATGAGACAGAGTGCCGGAGTGCGCGCTTTCAGCTCCCTCTCCCCTGGCGCAGCCGGGGGAGAGGGTTGGGGTGAGGGGGCTGCTCTTGCTCATGCCTCATGCTCCGCCAGCAACCCCAAAAGCTTCGCTTCATCCCACACCGGCACGCCAAGCTCATGCGCTTTGTCGAGCTTGGAGCCAGCATCGGCGCCTGCCACCACCACGTTGGTCTTCTTCGACACCGAGCCGGATACCTTGGCGCCGAGTGCCTCCAGCCGCTCCTTCGCCTCATCCCGGGTCAGCGTGGGCATGGAGCCAGTCAACACGAACGTCTGGCCTTCAAGAGGCCTCGCGGCTGTCGCAGCGTCCTCAGCGATTGCGCCGAGCAATCGTTGCATGGCCGCCTCGTCGCGGAGCAGCAACGCAAGATTTTCAGCATCAACCAGAAACGCCTGCAGATTGGCCGCTGCCGCCGCAGGCAGGCCGGTCGCAATCCACTGCGCCGCATCAGCCGCGAGCAACGCCGCGACGGTCGGATAGTGCAGCGCAAGCGCGGCGGCCCGCGCGGCACTTAGATGGCGTATCGATCGACCAGCCAGCAAGACGCCCAGATCCAGGCGCTCGCGCAGTCGCGGTGACGGCGGGGTCTCATCCGTGCAGCGCACGCCGGCCTGGAGCAACGCCGCCACAGCTTGTTGATTGCCCGGCTGGGCGAAGAAGGCGGCAATGGATTGCGCCACGGCCTCGCCTACATCAGGCAATACGCGCAGCAACGCCGCCGGCGCGCCGCGTACCATCGCCAACTGCCCGAACCACGCCGCCAGCGTCTTGGCGGTGCTCTCGCCAATATGCATGATGCCCAACGCAAACAGGAACCGCGCCAGTGTCGTCGTGCGGCTGGCGTCGATCGCGGCCACCAGGTTTTCCGCCCAGCGTGTCGCCACCTTTCCTCGTTTGACGGTCTCCGGCGTCGTGCCGTCGCGTTCGTCGATGGCTTGTTTCATGGCGACGAAACGCGCGACGGTCAGCGCATAAAGATCGGCAGGCGTGCGCACGATCTCCAGCTCCACCAAGGCATCGACATAACGCTCGCCAAGGCCATCGATATCCATCGCCCGGCGCGATGCAAAGTGGATCAACGCCTCCTTGCGCTGTGCCAGGCACACCAGGCCGCCGGAGCAACGCCACGCACTTGCACCATCTTCGCGCACCAGCGCTGAAGCGCATACCGGGCACGTCGCCGGCATCGTCCATGCCACGCTGTTCGCCGGACGCTGATCGGCAACCACGCGCACGACTTCGGGGATCACATCGCCGGCACGGCGCACGATCACCGTGTCGCCGACCCGCACATCCAGCCGCGCCACTTGATCGGCGTTGTGCAACGTGGCGTTGGCGACCATCACGCCGGCCACCTGCACCGGTTCAAGACGGGCAACCGGGGTGGCGGCACCGGTACGACCAATCTGGATCTCGATGGCTTCGACCGTGGTCAGCTGTTCCTGCGCGGGAAACTTGTGCGCGATCGCCCAACGCGGCGCACGAGCGACAAACCCCATCTCGGCCTGACCGGCGTAATCGTCCAGCTTGTAGACCACGCCGTCGATGTCATACGGCAAGGAATCACGTTTTTCCCCGATGCGGCGGAAGTAGGCCAGCAACTGGTCCAGGCCGCGCGCGAGGTCCACCTCCGGTGACACCGGCAGCCCCCAATCGCGAAACTGTTGCAGCGTCTGCGAGTGGGTCGGCGGCAGCTCGCCACCTTCGACCACACCCAGCGCGTAAGCGAAAAAGCTCAGCCGACGCTTGGCGGTGATCGCCGGATCAAGCTGACGCAACGAGCCGGCCGCGCCATTGCGCGGATTGGCCAGGGGTTTGTCGCCGCGCGCGCGGGCGCGGGTATTGAATCCCTCGAAGTCCTTGCGCAGCATGATCACCTCGCCGCGCACTTCCAGCACGTCGGGCCAACCCGTGCCGCGCAGGCGCAACGGAATGGCGCGGATCGTGCGCACATTCGCGGTCACGTCCTCGCCGGACTCGCCATCGCCGCGCGTCGCGCCCTGTACCAGCACGCCATGTTCATAACGCAGGCTCATGGCCAGGCCATCAAGCTTGGGTTCCACCGAAAACACGGGGTCCACCCGGCCGGTCGTGTGTTCGACCCGCTGCACGAATTCAGCCACTTCGCGGAAGCGCTCGCGCTCGGTGGCGCCGGCTTGCTCGAACGCATTGCTCAGCGACAACATCGGTTGCTGATGGCGCACTTCGGCAAACCCGCCTTGCGCGCGCGCGCCCACCTTGCGCGTGGGTGAGTCAGGCGTGGCCAGTGCAGGGTGCGCGGCTTCGAGCGCTGCCAGCTCGCGCATCCAGTGGTCGTACTCGACGTCCGGAACCTGGGGGTCGTCGAGTACGTGATAGCAGTAGTTGGCCTGCTCGATCTGTTCCCGCAACGCGGCTGCACGCGTCATCGCTGCGGCTGGTATC
>JBDSWR010000073.1:0-6925 GCA_039926605.1 Rhodanobacter sp.
GCACCGGGACATCCAGGCGCAGTCGATCAATCAAATCCATGCGTTGGCTCGTTGCAACATGGCAGGCGCGCTCACGATGACCACTCCGACAAAGCAGACTCCAGACCCTGTGCAGGTTACACAAACCCTCGTGCTCGCGTATCGCTGAGGGTGATCCGCAGCGGGCGGGCGCGTCACACGAAGCTCAATATGTACCCATTCCGTGTGGGAAGTTGGGCGGCAACCATGCTCACCCAGCGTTTTGCCGGCTCCGCAGATCCATCCTGCTCGGCGCAAGCCTGCAGTCGGTGCTTGCCACGCCCCGCGGAACCTCGCCCACGCGGCCTCGCGCCTGCACGCCGGCCACCTTTGCGCGCAAACTCTGCTCATCGCAACCCGACAGCGCGGAGAGCCCGATGCCGAAGATCGACCTGACCACCGTTCCCGAGCGCACGGGCAGCGGCTATCCCGCGCCGTTCGCCCAGAGTGCCGGCGCGCGCGTCAAGCAGGCGCTGGGTGATGCGGGCGGGCTGAGTGACTTCGGGGTCAACCTCACACGTCTGCCGCCCGGAGCGTGGTCGAGCCAACGGCATTGGCACACTGCCGAGGACGAGCTGGTTTATGTGTTGTCCGGCGCGTTGACGCTGATCACTGACGCCGGCGAGCAAGCCTTGCGTGCCGGAGATTGCGCGGCGTTTCCCCGGAACGTGCCCGATGGCCATCATCTGATCAACCGCGGTGTGGAAACAGCCGTCTATCTGGAAATCGGTGGTCGCCGCGGTGACGACGTCTGCCATTATCCCGACATCGACCTGCACTACGATGGTGCCGTCGGGCACTACACCCACAAGGATGCTGGGGGCTACCGCGAAGCGGGCGAATGACGGGGTGGCATTGATCCGGCGCGCACGACGGTCAGGCAATAGGGACCCGCTTGGCTGGGCTCGGGTTGGCGGGAATCCCGGCACACGCGCCGACACAGCAGACCGAACGCGGCGGAAGTTCTGCGGCCTGGCGTGGGTGCGCAGACTGGGTCACGCGGCAGCACGAGACCAGCGCAGCGGTACCGTCTACGCCGCGACTGGCGGCGCTCGCGGGCACGCTTGGGACCGTCCGGCGAACGTGTGGCGCTGCCCAGGCGCGGAGCAGTTCGCAATCGGCTGCAGCTATCACGTGATCGCTGGGGCGCGCAGACTTATGCACTGCATTAACCTGAGAACGTGCAGACTGGTCTGTCGCTGCAGTACCGGCAATTGAACGAATCCCGCGTGTGCAAGGTCTGACCCGCGTGCGCGACACTGCAAACCTATCCGCCCCTCTACAAGGTAACCCCCCGTTATGCCCACCACCCGCTCGGATGCCCTGGTTTTCTTTGGTGCCACTGGCGACCTGGCCTACAAGAAGATCTTCCCGGCATTGCAGGCAATGATGCAACACGATGGTCTGGACATCCCGATCATCGGCGTGGCGCACTCGGGCTGGAACGCGGACAAGCTGCGCAAACGCGCCCACGACAGCCTGGAGCAAGCGGCCAAGGACGACGGCGGCAGCGTCGACGAAGCAGCGTTCGCGCAACTGGCGGCCAAGCTCCAGTACGTCGATGGCGACTACAACGATCCGGCGACCTTCGAGCGTCTGAAGCAGGTGCTGGGTGGTGCAAAAAAGCCGCTGCACTATCTGGCGATTCCACCCAGCCTGTTCACTGCGGTGGTGAAAAACCTCAAGCAGGCTGGCTGTGCCAGCGACGCGCGCGTGGTGGTGGAGAAGCCTTTCGGTCGCGATCTGGCGTCTGCGCAAGCTCTCAATCGCACGTTGCACGAGGTGTTTCCCGAATCTTCGATTTTTCGCATTGACCATTACCTGGGCAAGGAGCCGGTGCAGAACCTGCTGTACTTCCGTTTTGCCAACACCGTGCTGGAGCCGGTGTGGAACAACCGCTATGTCGACAGCGTGCAGATCACCATGGCCGAGAGCTTCGGCGTGGCCGGGCGCGGCGCGTTCTACGACGGCGTGGGGGCGATTCGTGATGTGCTGCAAAACCATCTGCTGCAGGTGATTTCGCTGCTGGCGATGGATGCACCGGTAGGCAGCGATCCGACCTCGCTACGTGCGGAAAAGCTGCGGCTGTTTCGCGCCATGCGCCCGGTCAACCCCTTGCAGGTCGTGCGTGGCCAGTTCAGTGGCTACCACGAGGTCAAGGGCGTGGCCGCGGACTCCAATGTCGAAACGTTTGTCGCCCTGGCGCTGCATATCGACACCTGGCGCTGGGCCGGCGTGCCGTTCTACATCCGCGCGGGCAAACACTTGCCGATCACCACCACCGAAGTAGTGGTGGACATGAAGCCGCCACCGCTGTCGATCTTTGACCCGATCACGCCGCCACTGTCCAACTATTTCCGCTTTCGGCTGAGCCCGGATGTGGTGATTGCCGAAGGGATGCGGGTCAAACATGCTGGCGAAGAGATGCAGGGCGAGCCGGTGGAGCTGGTGGCGCGCCATCGTCCCGGCCCGAGCAAGTCGCCGTATGAGCGCCTGCTCAGCGACGCGTTGCGCGGCGACAATGCGTTGTTCACCAGCGACGAAGCCGTGGAGGCCGCCTGGGCGGTCGTGGACCAGGTACTCACCCACGAAACCCCCGTGGAAAGCTACGCACGCGGCAGTTGGGGTCCGGTCGCCGCCCGGCGCATCGTCACCAGCGCCGAGGGCTGGCATGACCCGGTAGCGGAAAAGAGCAAGCCATGCTGACGCAGGGAGCTGCCGCCACGGTCTTTCTGCTTGACGTGGACAACACGCTGTTCGACAACGACGGCTTTGGCGCCGACCTCGGCGCGCGACTGGAACAGTGCTTCGGCGTTGCCGAACGCGAGCGTTTCTGGAGCCTCTACGAAGCGTTGCGCGATGAGGTGGGGTACGCCGATTACCTCGGCGCGCTGCAACATTTTCGCCAGGGGCTGGAGAACGATCCGCAGATGCTGCGGATGGGCGCATGGATGCTTGACTATCCGTTTGCCGAACATCTGTACCCGGACGCATTGCGGGCCGTGGCGCATGTACAGGCGCTGGGCCCCACGGCGATCCTGTCCGACGGCGACGTGGTATTCCAGCCGCACAAGATCCACCGCGCCGGGCTGTGGGATGCGCTGCGCGGCGAAGTACTGGTGTACATACACAAGCAGCACATGCTCGATGCCGTACAACAGCGCTATCCAGCCGCGCATTACGTGATGGTCGACGACAAGCCACAGTTGCTCGCGCAGATGAAACAAGTCATGGGTCCGCGCCTGACCACCGTTTTTGTACGCCAGGGTCATTACGCTGCCGCGGTTCCGGCCGATCTTGATCCCGCGCCGGATATGCAGATCGCCGGTATTGGCGACTTGCGCGAACATGCCGTGGGCGATTTCCTGCGCGCGGCCACCGTCATACCGCTGGCGGCTGAGTGAAGCCGCCGCCTGCATTGCCACAAGGAGTTACGCATGAACGCTACACAACAGTTGCATCAGCTCGGCCAGAGTCTGTGGCTGGACAACATCACCCGTACGTTGCTCGATGACGGCACGCTGGCGCGCTATATCGCCGAGGATTCGATCACCGGCCTGACCTCCAACCCGAGCATCTTCGACAAGGCGATCGGGCAAGGCGATGCCTACGATGCCGGTATTCGCGAAGGGGTGCAGCGCGGACTGTCCGGCGAGGCGTTGTTCATTGCGCTGGCGCTGGATGACCTGCGTCGCGCCGCCAAGCTGTTTCGTCCGACCTTCGATGCCACCAAGCACGTGGACGGCTGGGTCTCGATGGAGGTCTCGCCGCTGCTGGTGGCCGATACCCAGGGCAGCATTGCCGCCGCGCGGCAAATCCACGATCAGGCCGATTGCGCGAACCTGTTCGTGAAGATTCCCGGCAGCCCGGAAGGCGTCGGCGCGATCGAGGAATCCATCTTTGCCGGCATACCGATCAACGTCACCCTGCTGTTTTCATGCGCGCAGTACCAGGCGGTGGCCGAGGCTTACATGCGCGGCATCGAGCGCCGGCTGCAAGCGGGGCTCGACCCGCAGGTGCCGTCGGTGGCTTCGCTGTTTGTCAGTCGTTGGGATGTGGCGGCCAACCCGCAGTTGCCGGATGCACTGCACAACAAGCTGGGCATCGCCGTGGCGCGGCAGACTTATCGCGCCTACCGCGAGCTGTTGGCGTCCGCCCGCTGGAAGAAACTGGCCGCTGCCGGCGCGCCCGTGCAGCGCGTGCTGTGGGCCAGCACTGGCACGAAGGACCCGACTGCGTCCGACACGCTGTACATCGAGGCGCTGGGCGCGCCGGATACGATCAACACCATTCCGGAAAAGACCCTGCACGCGTTTGCCGATCACGGTGTGGTTGGCGCCGCCATGCCGGCCGATGGCGGTGACGCCGACGCGGTACTGGCCAAAATCAGCGCCGCGGGTGTGGACATCGACGCGCTGGCGACCAAGCTGCAACGCGATGGCGCAGCAGCGTTCGTCAAGTCGTGGCAGGAATTGCTCAAACGCCTCGCCGACAAGGCCGGCACGCTCGGCGTCAAACCCGTCGCATCGAGCACTCCATGACACCAGCCGGGCTTACCGCGCGTCCGCAATGGCAGGCGCTGCAGCAACACTTTGCGCAGATCGGCAGCAAGCACCTGCGCGACCTGTTCGCCGCCGATCCGCAACGTGGCGAAGACCTGACCGCCGAGGCCGTCGGCCTGTATCTGGATTATTCCAAGCAGCGCGTTGACGCCGACACCATGCGTTTGCTTGTGGAGCTGGCCGAGGCCTGTGGCTTGACGCAACGCACGGCTGCGATGTTTCGCGGCGACCACATCAACACCAGCGAAAACCGCGCGGTGCTGCACGTGGCGTTGCGCGCGCCGCCGGATGAAAAGATCCTCGTGCACGGCCACAACGTTGTGGCTGACGTGCACGACGTGCTGAAGCGCATGGCGTCCTTTTCCGATGCCGTACGCGGTGGGGAATGGCGCGGGCACAGTGGCAAACGCATACGCAACGTCATCAGTATCGGCATCGGTGGCTCCGATCTAGGCCCGGTGATGGCGTATGAAGCGTTGCGCGATTACAGCGATCGCGCGATGACATTCCGCTTTGTGTCGAACGTCGATGGCACGGATTTCAGCGAGGCCACGCGCGATCTGGATGCGGCCGAAACCCTGTTCATCGTCTGCTCCAAGACCTTCACCACGCTGGAGACACTGACCAATGCGCATGCCGCGCGGCGCTGGTGCATTGCCGCGCTGGGCGACGAGAAGGCGATCGCGAAGCATTTCGTGGCAGTGTCGACGAATGCCGACGAAGTGGCGAAATTCGGCATCGACCGCGAGCGCATGTTCGGCTTCTGGGACTGGGTCGGCGGACGCTACTCGATGGATTCGGCGATCGGCTTGTCCACCATGCTGGCGATTGGTCCGGACCACTTCCGCGCGATGCTGGCCGGCTTTCATGCGCTGGACGAGCACTTCCGCAGCACGCCGCTGGCGCACAATCTGCCGGTACTGATGGGCTTGTTGGCGGTGTGGAACAGCAACTTTCTCGGCGCGGCAACTGTCGCCGTATTGCCGTACGAGCAGTATCTGAAGCGTTTCCCGGCGTATCTGCAGCAGCTCACCATGGAGAGCAACGGGAAGCACGTGACGCTGGATGGCGACTCCATCGATTACACCACCGGGCTGATCTACTGGGGCGAGCCAGGCACCAATGGCCAGCATTCGTTCTATCAATTGCTGCATCAAGGCACGCATCTGGTGCCGTGCGATTTCATCGGCTTCGGTCAAGGTCTGAATCCGGTGCCTGTGCATCGGGACCACGACGCACCTGACGCGGCGCCGGCCGGTGATCAACATGACTTGCTGCTGGCCAACCTGATCGCCCAGGGCGAAGCGCTGGCGTTCGGCAAGACGGCCGAGCAAGTCCGCGCAGAAGGCGTGCCGGAAACGCTGGTGCCGCATCGCACGTTTGTCGGTAACCGACCCAGCACCACCATCCTTGCGCAACGTCTGACGCCTTATGCGCTGGGTACGTTGATCGCGCTGTATGAGCACAGCGTGTTTGTGCAAGGCGTGATCTGGGGCATCGATTCGTTCGACCAGTGGGGTGTGGAGCTGGGCAAGCAACTGGCCAGGACCACCATCGCCGAGCTGACCGCCACCACCCTGCCAAAGCTGCAGCACGACAGCTCCACCAACGCCTTGATCCAGCGCTATCGGCAGTTGCGCGATAGCCCGACTCCGGCGGGCCCGTGATGTTGCTGAGATGGAGGCGGCGGACGTCGCCGTCACCCATCGCACGTCTGGCTGAGAATTTCCACGCAAGGTCTTCGCAAAACACATGACTCAAAAGATCAGCCCGTTGGCCGGCAAGCCGGCACCCAAGTCGATTCTCGTCGACGTTTCCGCACTGCTGGCCGCCTACGCCGACCTGACACCGGACCCTTCCATCCCGGCGCAGCGCGTGGCGTTCGGCACCTCCGGACATCGCGGCAGTTCGCTTGCGCGCAGCTTCAACACGGCGCACATCCTGGCGATCAGCCAGGCGATATGTGAATACCGCAAGGGCAAGGGCATCGATGGCCCGCTGTTCATCGGCGCGGACACGCACGCGTTGTCACAGCCGGCATTCGAGGACGCGCTGGAAGTCCTTGCCGCCAACGGCGTGGAAACCATGATTTCCAGCGATGGCGAATTCACGCCGACGCCGGCCGTGTCGCACGCGATCCTGGTTTACAACCGCGGGCGCGGCAGCGACTCGAAGGGATTGGCCGACGGCATCGTGATTACCCCGTCGCACAACCCGCCGGACAACGGCGGCTTCAAGTACAACCCGCCGAACGGCGGTCCGGCGGATACCGAAATTACCGGCTGGGTGCAGAATCGCGCCAACGCGCTGCTCGAAGCCGGCCTCAAAGGCGTGCAACGCATGCC
>JBDSWR010000074.1:0-32063 GCA_039926605.1 Rhodanobacter sp.
CACAGTCATCTTCATTACAACTCTCTGGGCCAATCCGTCCCTTCGATGGGCCAACACCTGCATGACGCGCTGGGTAATCAGCTGTACACCATCGGTGTATTTGCGCTCGACGGCGCCGCGATGGACAGCTCGAAGGCCGACGCAGCGGACGGTCTCGGCGTCATCACGGCGCTTGCCGCAAAGCCGCTTCCCGATGACGCACGCTTCACCGTAGAGCGAGCTTTGTCTGTTTTATCGAGCCAAGACTTCTTCATTGACTTGAAAGCCGTGCCTGCGTTGTGGGGGCAAGCCGGATTCAGCCGCCTGGAGACATCCGGACGCATGCCCACGGCACTGTCCCATGACTTCGACGGCGCGATATTCCTGCATCAGGTGCATGCCACGCCGCTCGATTTCCTTCCACGCTGGCTCAATGTGGCTATCGGTTCAGTAGGTTTGGTTTTTCAGCACGTGATTCTGGCATCAGCGATTGCTTTGCTCCTGATGGCAGCAATATTCAGGGGAATATTTCGTTTTTGGCGGCGGCGCAGACAGAGGCGGCTGAGAGTGCGGGCTTAACAGCGCGGTAACCGCGACATACTGAAAAATTTCCATGGGCATCGGTAAGGTCTGGTTCGCGACGATGACCGCCTGTGAAAGTTTCAGCGGACGTTGACGCGACTCCCCCCAAGTAGACGAGGTAGACCCATGAATCAGGACATCATCGAAGGCAAGTGGAAACAGCTGAAAGGATCGATTCGCAGCCAGTGGGGCAAACTCACGGATGATGATCTCGACCGTCTCGACGGCAACCAGCAATATCTCTCAGGCAAACTGCAGGAACGCTACGGCTGGGCGAAAGACAAGGCCGATGAAGAGATCTCGCGCTTCGAGAAATCCCACCACTGATCGCTTGAACCTTTTCCAATACAGCTGATCCCCAAGCGGAAGCTGCGGATGGAAAAGTCGCGTCCAACATGGATGCGACTTTTTCCGTTGATGTGTGCGTGCTACTTCTTTTTCGGCAACGGCTGGAATTTCTTCTCATCGTAGCCACCGATATCGAAATGCAACGTCGTTGATGGCTTGCCTTTCACAGTGACGTCGATCGCAACCTTCTTTGATTTGCCGACTTGTGCGATGAACTTCTTGTCTTCCTCGATGAAGATGGCCGGTTCGCCGGTGGGCGGAATGCTGCCTTCCATCGTGGTCGGCTTGCCGTCATCGAACGTCATTGTCACGCGGCAATTTTTCGCGCAGCTGAAACCCGGTTCGCTGCCGTAAAGAAAGACGCTCTGGCCCCATTCAGTGTGTCGACGAAACACCATGCGCACCTTTTCCGCACCGAGATCCTCGTTGCTGTAGATCGTCGCGGTGCTTTGCGTGCCGCCGGCCATTGGTGAAATCTGGTAGCTCCACAGACGCGACATGCGCCGCGTTTCACCTTCGGTCGATGCCTTCTCGCGCAGTGCCTCGATAGTCGGACGTACACGCGCGGCAGCGGCACTCTGCGGATACATCTTGAGCAACTCGTCCCCAAGCGGCAGCGCAAGCTCGGCGTTGTCAGCATTGAGCATCTGCTCAAACATTGCATAGTGCTGCTCGGCCTTCGCTTCCATCTGTGCCTTCACAGCGGCGACCTGATCAGCAGACGGCGTGGCAGGCTGATCCTGACTGCTGCAGGCACTCACGCTGGCGAGCGCGACGAGCAGAACGGCGAGGCTGGGAATTCGGCGCATGGGTTTCGGATCCGTTAGTCAATGGACGCCGGAATATAACGCTGATTCCCGTTCATGGTCAGCGCCACCGTCAATATCGGCGACACGGATCACGACCGAGGTTTCGATCATAGGTCGAAGGGGCATCATCGAATTCGCGCCCATCGCGCCCGACCGTGCGCATGCCGCGACAGGCGTCGAGACGCGGAATTCGTCGTCCACGAACGGTCTCACGCGAAGTGCTGCGACGACCGCCGATCAAGCCGCTACGGTCGATCGAGGCAGGGCAGTGGTCGTGTCGATAGAACAGGGCGCCACTCCCGGTTCGACACTCGAATGAATAGACAATTGCTTGGCGCGCCGCAGCTTTCGAACGCGGCTGAGGCGAGCTTTCATCTCGATCAGGTTTTGAATAGTTCGGCGATGGCGCTGATGGCGGTGCGGGCGCGATTGCGACTGGCTGCTCGCGCTGACCAGTCGCGCAGGGCTCGTCCTGAAAGGCGACTTTGCCGTCACGATCGACGCATTTGAAGACCGATTGAGCGACCGCCGATTCGACTGCAAGCAGAGAGGCTGCAATCGACGCGATGGCGATGGCCCGGTAGATAAGGGCTTGCATGGCAGACTCCGCTGTCGAGGCGCTCCATGTTCAGCGCAAGCGGGCATGCCGAACATGGGCGATCATCGCAAAGCCATGTAGGAAATTTGCCATGGCCTTCGCTCGGGTGCGACACGATTGAAATCGTAGGAGCCCGTTCACGGGCGAGCTTTCCGTGCAGCCGAAGCCAACGCTCGCCCGTGAACGGGCACCTACAAAAAGCCAGGCACGCAATGGTGACACTGCTTGCCGCTGGATCGTGGACGGGGCAGGCTTCGAGCGCGCCATGGCTGTTTGGTTCCGCTTGCGGCCGGTGCGACTGCCTTATTCCTTGCCCAATCTCCCACGCAATGCGCAAAATCATCCACGTCGACATGGACGCCTTCTACGCCTCGGTCGAGCAGCGCGACGATCCGTCCTTGCGCGGTCGGCCGGTCGTCGTCGCATGGCGTGGCTCGCGATCGGTGGTGTGCGCGGCGTCGTATGAGGCGCGCGTCTTTGGCATCCGTTCGGCGATGCCGGCAATACGCGCCGAGCGATTATGTCCCGATGCGGTGTTCGTGCCGCCCGATTTCACGCGCTATCGTGCGGCCTCGCGCCTGGTGCGCGAAATTTTCCTGCGGCATACGGAGCTGGTCGAACCGCTGTCGCTTGATGAGGCCTATCTCGATGTCACGGTGAATCATGGCGGCCTGCCATCGGCGACCGCCGTCGCGCAGGCGATCCGTGCCCAGATTCGCGAGGAAACCTCGCTGACGGCGTCAGCCGGTATCGCGCCAAACAAATTTCTCGCCAAGATCGCCTCGGACTGGAACAAGCCCGATGGACTATGGGTGATTCGTCCGCGCCAGGTCGCGGAATTCCTGGGACCCTTGCCGGTCGGTCGCCTGCCCGGTGTGGGCAAGGTCACAGAAGCGCGTTTGCATGCCCTCGGCATCAGTACTGTGGCCGACGTGCGCACGCGAACCTGTGTCGAGTTGACCCTGCAATTCGGGCGCTGGGGCACACGCTTGCACGAGCTGGCATTCGGCATCGACGAACACCCAGTGCAACCGGATCGCCCGACCCTGCAGATCTCCAGTGAGGATACGTTCGAACGCGACCTCAGGCTCGACGAACTGGAATCGGCGATTCGTGCACTGGCCAACCACACCTGGGCCAGCTATGCACGCGAGTCCGAGCGCGTGGCGCGTACCGTCGTGCTGAAACTCAAGACCGCCGACTTCCACACGCTGACGCGCAGCCTCACGCCGTCCGCCTGCCCCGCATCGGCAACCGAGCTGGGCGACATCGCCTGCGCACTGCGCGAGCGCGTGGAGCGTCCTGCCGACGCGCTTTACCGCCTCGTCGGCGTGGGCCTGGCTGGCTTCGTCGATCGTGACAGTTATCGCGTGCAAGCGGAGTTGTTTGACGCCGGGTAAGAAAGTGCGATCACCACTTCAGGCGCGATGTGGGGCACCCCAGTAGTTCCCAGCACCGGCAGCGCGATTGAGGTCGTCCTGGTCGCCTTGTCACGCACGAATCCAGCGCCACACCTCGCGCCACGAGGGCTTCTTGCCGTACATCAGGATACCGGTACGGTAGATGCGCCCAGCCAGCCACGTGCACAGCAGCAGGCCGATGATCATCAGGCCCAGCGACATAGCAAGTTCCAGCGGCGGCACGGTGGTCATTGACCAGCGCACCGGCATCACGAACGGCGCAAAAAACGGTATCAGCGACATCACCATGCCCATCGTGCTGTTCGGATCCCGGATCACGCTGAACATGGCGAAGAAGCCGACCAGAACGAACATGGTGACGAACAACGCGTATTGCTGGGTCTCCTGGATGGAATTGCACATCGCACCGATCGCCGCGTACAGCGCGCCGTAAAGCAGGAAGCCGAGCGCGAAGTAGAGCAGGAATACCACCAGCACACCGGCGGACATGCTGGGAATCGGCAAACTCTGCAGCGTCGCCGCGTTCGCGCCGAACAGCGCGCCGATGGCCCCGCTCTGGCTGCTCAGCAAGGCCGCCGAGCCACCCCAGATCGCCATCTGCGCCAACCCGGCCGAGCCCACGCCGAGCACCTTGCCCAGCAACATCTGGAACGGCGTCAGCGACGACGCCAGCACTTCCATGATGCGCGAGTTTTTCTCCTCGACGACTGAGGTCATCGTCTGCTGGCCGTAAATCAGCACGGCGAGATACAGGATGAAGCCCATGGCGTACGCCAATATGAACGACTGTTCGCCACTCTGCCCGGCCAACTTGCCATCCTCCACCTTGATCGTTTGCAGATCCGCCGGCGCGGTGGCTTCCTTCACCAGCTTCTGATCAATACCCGACTTGCCCAGTCGCCACGCGGCCAGCGCCTGGGACAGCGTGCGCTGCAATTTCCCCATGGACTCCAGGCCACCCACGTTGCCGCCGTAGTAGGCCAGTTTGCCGCTGGCCAGCGTGGCGTCAGTGAGCACCAGCACACCGCTCCACTGGTCGGTCCCGGCGCCGCGGCCAAAGCCGGTCTTCGCCACCAGGCCGTCGCGCACGGCGGTGAGCTGGTCCTCAGCGGCGGGGAACACCTGCACGCTGTAGCGCGCTTCGGCGTCGGGTCGCGTGCCAATCTTCTCCGTTTGCATGGCGGCCGCTATCTGCGGCCCCACAGCGGCGGAAGAAGCATCCACAATCGCCACCCGGCTCGTGCGACTGGTGCCGGTCATCAAAATCGGCAGAAGAAACACCCCCACCATGAACACCGGCAACAGCAAGGTGGAAATCAGGAACGCCTTGGTACGCACGCGCTCGACAAACTCGCGGCGCACAACGGAGAAGATTTTTTGCATGCTCATGCGGACATCTCGGCGTGCGCCACGGCCGCGTCGGCACCGACCTTGGCAATGAAGATGGATTGCAGCGACGGCTCAACCAGCTCGAAGCGACGCAAGCCGACGCGCTCGCGCACCAGCGCAGCGAGCAACGCCTGCGGATCGGCACCATCGACCAGTTGCAACTCGGCGCTCGCGCCGTAATCGTCAATGCTCGCCACAAGCGTGCGGTCGGCGAGGATCGTTTCGGCGCGCTCCTTGTCGTGCGTGAAGGCAAGCGCTATGTGGCGCCCGCCAAAGTCCGCCTTGACTTGCGCCACGGCGCCGTTCACCACCGTGGCTCCGCGCGCGATGATGGCGATGTGATCGCACATGCGCTCGGCCTGTTCCATCACATGAGTCGAGAACAGTACGGTCCGGCCTTCGGCAGCGATCCCCACCACGATATCCTTCATTACCTGCGCATTGACCGGGTCCAGGCCGGAAAACGGCTCGTCCAGAATCACCAGCTCCGGCTCGTGCAGCAGCGCGCCGGCAAACTGCACCTTTTGCTGCATGCCCTTGGACAGATCCTCGACTTTCTTCTGCGCCCAGTCAGCAATGCCCAGACGCTCCAGCCACGCTTGCGCACGCACTCGCGCATCGCGGCGTGAAATGCCCTTGGTCTCGCCCAGAAAAATCAGGTGGTCGAGCACCTGCATCTTCTTGTACAGGCCACGCTCTTCCGGCAGATAGCCAATACGCGCAGACAAGCTGCGACTGCCATCGAGCAGGCCAAACAGGGAAATCGAACCTTCGTCGGGTTCGAGGATGCCCATGATCAGCCGGATCGTGGTGGACTTGCCCGCGCCGTTCGGCCCGAGCAGCCCAAAGATCCCGCCAGGATAGACGTCCAGCGAAAGCTGATTGACTGCCAGATGTCCGGAAAACCGCTTGGTGACCGCGCTGATGCGCACGCTGGGTGATGCCATGGGTCGCTCCGGCTGAAGTCGGCTTGATTGGGTGGTCAGCGCCGGAAAGTAACACGCATCCCGCCGCTACCCCAGATGACCGATGGCACAGTCCCGTCAGACGCCGAACCCAATCCGCATCGGCGTAGGAAGTACGGGCTGGCGTCTGCCCATGCTCAAGCCCCCGTGCCGCGGCCGAAGCGTGGCAGGTTCCAGTGATAGCGCAGGGACAGAATGCGCAGGCCGACACACACCAGAATCGGCAGCCACGTCGCCCATAATGCCGGCCAGTGCAGATATTCGCCAATGACCGCAAGGGTCGCACCCACCAGTGCTGCACTGGCATAGATTTCCTTCTGCAACACGATCGACACGCGCGCCAGCAAGACATCGCGCGCCATGCCGCCACCAACGGCGGTAACCACGCCGAGCAAGATCGCGACCTCGGCATTGTTGCCAAATTCCAGCGCCTTGTGCGCTCCGTACACTGCAAACAAACCCAGGCCCATGGCATCGAACAAGCGCACCGGGTAGGTAAGGCGCGCCACCCACGGATAGGCCAGCATGGTCAGCAGCGCGGCGACGATCGCGGTAAACAGATAGCGCCAGTCCGCCAGGCCGGCCGGTGGAATCGCGCCAATGCACAGATCGCGCAAGATGCCACCACCACAAGCGGTGATGAAGGCGATGGCCAGGATACCGAACAAATCCAGGTTGCAGCGGCGCGCCGCGGTTGCGCCGCTGATCGCAAATGCGAAGGTGCCTGCCAGATCGACCAGATCAAACAACCACTGTTCGTGCATGCTGTCGGCTCACTGCGCGTGCGCCGACCCGCCGGCGAACTCCCGTCGTGAATCTAGCCGATCCGTCGCGAGATCGCGAAGAACACGAGGTTGCCCAGTCCGGTGACGGCAGCCAGAACGGCGATCAGGCCGGGAGTGACCGTCTGCCAGCCGAACCACTGGATCAACCCGAAGCCGATCGCCAGTGCCACCAGCACAATGCCCCAGTGCAGCGAAGAATGGCGGCGACGCAATCCCTCATCGCGCAGCACTGACGTAACCAACTCTTCCGACCCGCCGGAGTCGACCATGCGCTGACGCACCCGCGCATCGACCACGACCTTGATGACGTACGCAATGCAGACAAACAGCGAAATCGGAATCAACATGCTGAAATCCATGAGGCGCTCCTGTTGGACAGAAATGAAACGAGGGGTTCGGGCGGATAGATACCGCCTCGCGGCGAACGGTTGCAGTGCGGCGCTTGCAACCGTTCGGCCGTTGCGCGTATCCATTGCGCCATGGATGACACCCGCAGCGCTGACCGCGAGCTGATCGACGCCGTACTGGCCCACCGGCCGGGTGCGTTTGAACGCCTTGTGCGCGATTATCAGGGACTGTGCTGGCACATCATCCAACGCATGGTGCGCAACCCTGAGGACGCGCGCGAGCTGTGCCAGGATACGTTCCTGCGTGTGCACCAATGCCTGCATCAGTTTCGTTACGAAAGCGCGCTGAAATCCTGGATCGGGCGCATTGCCTGGACCACCGCGCTGCGCCATCTGCAACACAAGCGCATCCCGCTGATCGAACCTTCCGGCACCGACGACGACGCGCTGATCGACAACCTCGGCGACGGCTTCGATCTGGAAGTGGCCTGCGCCGATGAGGAAACTATACGCAACCTGCACACGGCGATCGAAGCACTGGCGCCGTTGTCGCGCACACTGCTGACGTTGTATTACCTGGAAGAGACGTCCATCCCGGAAATTGCCAAGATCAGCGGGCTGCCCAACGGCACGATCAAAAGCCACTTGTTCCGTGCCCGCCTGCGCCTGCGTAGCCTGTTGCAAGCGCCTAGTGGAGTTGTTGCATGAACCCCCACACCGACGATCACATTCCGCCCTTCGAAAACGCTGCACACGAGCACGAGTGGTTGGCGCAGGAGCGTGCGCTCCAGCGCGAACGCCTGCACCTCGATCCTGCCGGGGACGATGCGCGCAGCCAACGCTATCGTCTGCTTGCGCAGATTCTGCGCGAGCCGCTCGGTGAATCCCTGCCAGTAGATTTCGCCCAACGCGTGGCCGCTCGCGCCAGGACCATGCCGGTCCGGCCAATCGCCACAGAGTCACGCTTCGAGTTTGTGCTGATACTTGTCCTCGGCCTGACTCTGGTCGTGGCCGCCGGCGTGGTCATGACCGCTTACGCCAGCGCCTGGCTGCCCGCGTTCCACGCCATCGCGCCCGCCCTGCAGGTGCCCGTGAATGGTTGGCTGCTGGCGCTGGCTGGTTGCGTCGGCGCGTCGTGGTTGCTTGGGCATTTGCCAACCCGCAAGTCGCCGTAGAAGCTTGTCGGTGGAGCTTGCGGTCGCCGTCAGGCGTCTATCCAACCCGGGCAAGCTCACGTTTGGATGCAGATCTACTCATGCGGCACTGATGAATCCCTGCATCGCGAGTGCGCATGAAGCCATGACGACTTCGGCCCATGCTTGCGCACGCTGCGGCTCATTTCTTCTTCGGCAGGTACAGATCGGTAATCGTGCCTTCGTAGACTTCTGCCGCCATGCCAACCGATTCACTCAACGTGGGATGCGGATGCACGGTGAGTGCAATGTCAGCCGCCTCGCTGCCCATCTCGATCGCCAGCGCCAGCTCTGAGATCAGATCGCCGGCATGCACGCCGACGATACCGGCGCCGACAATGCGATGGGTTGCATCGTCGAAGATCAGCTTGGTGAAACCTTCGGTGCGATCCATGCCGAGCGCGCGGCCACTGGCGGCCCAGGGGAATTTGCCGACGCCGACTTTCAGGCCTTTCTCTTTCGCCTCACGCTCGGTCACACCGACCCAGGCAATCTCCGGATCGGTGTACGCGACGGACGGGATGACGCGCGCGTCAAAGTGACTCTTCAGTCCGGCCACCACTTCGGCGGCCACGTGCGCCTCATGCGTCGCCTTGTGCGCAAGCATCGGCTGGCCGACCACATCGCCGATGGCAAAGATGTGCGCCACGTTGGTACGCATCTGCGTATCGACCGTGATGTAGCCGCGCTCGGTCACGGCTACGCCGGCTTGGTCCGCACCAAGCTTGTTGCCATTGGGCGCACGACCGACGCCGACCAGCACGCGATCGAACAGCGTATCTTCGGGAATGCTGGCGCCTTCGTAACCTACCTTGATGCCTTGCTTGGTGGCTTTGGCGGTGGTCACTTTGGTTTTCAGGTGAACCCCCGCGAGGCGCGTGCCGAGGCGCTGTGCCAGCGGTTTGATGAGGTCGGCATCGGCAGCCGGAATGAGTTGATCCATGAACTCGACCACGGTCACGGCACTGCCCAGCGCGGCGTAGACCGTCGCCATTTCCAGGCCGATGATGCCGCCGCCGACCACCAGCAATTTCTTCGGTATGTCCGGCAACTCCAGCGCGCCGGTGGAATCGACGACGCGCGGGTCGTCCCACGGAAACGCCGGCAGCTTCACCGACTGCGAGCCGGCGGCGATGATCGCGTGTTCAAAACGGATCAGCTTCACGCCGTCTTTGGTCTGGACTTCCATTTCATGAGGTGAGACAAACTTGCCCTCGCCCTGGAGCGTGCGTACCTTGCGCTGCTTCGCCATCGCCGCAAGGCCCCCGGTGAGCTTGCCGACCACGCCGCTCTTGAACTCGCGCAGCTTGTCCAAAGCGATCTTCGGCTTGCCGAAGCTGACGCCGTGCGCAGCCATGGCTGCTGCTTCATCAATCACTGCGGCGGCGTGCAGCAGGGCCTTGGACGGAATGCAGCCGACGTTGAGGCACACGCCACCGAGCGTGCCGTAGCGCTCCACCAGCACGGTATCGACACCCAGATCCGCCGCGCGAAAGGCACCACTGTAGCCGCCAGGGCCGGAGCCAAGTACCACCAGCTGGCACTCGATGTCAGCGGCTTTCCCGGACGCCGACGCTGCCTGCGGCGCGGGCGTGCTTGCTGCCCTGTGTGCAGCAGCGGGCTGCGGCGCGGCGGTTGCTGGTGGTGCGGCCGGCGCCGGTGCCGAAGCAGCGGCGGGTGCCGGCGAGGACGCTTTACCGCTCGGTGCAGTCGCTTCGCCGGCCACTTCCAGCACCACAACTACCGTGCCTTCGTCCACTTCGTCGCCCACCTTGACGCCTACCTGCCTGACCACCCCCGCAGCGCTGGCGGGAATCTCCATGGTCGCCTTGTCCGACTCCAGCGTTGCCAAACCCTGTTCCTTCTCGACCGTGTCACCAACCTTCACCAGCACCTCGATCACCGGCACCTTGCCGTGACCGCCAATGTCGGGGACCTTGATTTCAATGGTGTTGGCCATGGTGTGTTTCCTTGATGGGCGGGACGTCAGCGCGTGGCGTCCGGATCCTGGGTGGGATGGGTTTCAGCGCGACGGGCCGCAGCTTCCGCAATGCCACGCTCAATCTCGCGTGCCGCATCATTGCCGTCGATTTCGATGTCCGGCAGGCCGGGTGCAGGCGTTGCCTGCGAGCCCGCGTTTTCGTGACGCGCGGCGCGGGCCCAACTTTTTACATGCAGGTCGCGCTGCGGGAACGGAATCTCGATAGCGTATTTTTCCAGAGCGGTCAGTAGCGCCCAGTTGTAGGCGGCCGTGATCGCACCAACCCGTCGAGTGGCTTCGGCATTCAGCCAGACCACCAGCTGAAAATCGAGTGCGGATTCACCGAATCCGACCAACCAGACCTGCGGTGCGCGCGGACCTTCCAGCGTAAGCGTGAACGGCACTGCGGCAGCGGCTTCCAACGCAGCTTTTTTCACCAGCTCCTTGTCGGTGCCGTAGGCGACGCCAAATGGAATTTTCTGTCGTCGCGCTGCCTCGCGCAGGGTCCAATTGACCACCCGGCCGGTCACGAACTCGGAATTCGGCACCAGGATGTCGATGTCGTCGTTGGTGCTGATCAGCGTGGCCCGAATACGGATCTCGCGCACATGGCCGTGCACCCCGGAGGCCAGCTCGACGAAGTCGCCGACCTTGAGGCTGCGGTCGAACAGCAGAATCACACCGGACACGAAATTGTTGAATATGGCCTGCAGACCGAAGCCCAGACCGACGCCCAGCGCACCGGCAAACACGGTCATTTTTGCCATCGGGATGCCGGCTACCGCCAGCGCCCAAAGCAGGCCGATGACCAGCAGCAGGTAATGCAGCAGGCGTTCCACCGTATACAGCGTCGACTGGTTGACGTTCTGATTGCGCTCGCCATAGCGGCGCAGCATCCGCCGGAGAATCGCCGTTGCAACCAGAAACCCGAGAAACAACAAGATCGCGCCAAGGATCGAGCCCAGGTCAAACTTGACCCCGCCGATGGTTCTGGAGAAATTCAGCCAGTCCCCGACTTGCGCAGCGCCCTGACGGATCGCGTCTGGCGCTGTCGAGGGCGGCAGCAAGCCGGAAAGTGTCGATCCCACGGTCGTCTGCACCGGCCCGCCGGTTACAGCAGCAGCCGGCGGATATCGCCAAGCTGACCGGCCAGGAACACCGCAAAGCGGGCCGCCAGCGCGCCATCGATGACCCGGTGATCATACGACAGCGACAACGGCAGGATCAGACGCGGCTTGAACTTCTCACCATTCCACACCGGCTTCATCACTGCCTTGGAGACACCGAGAATCGCCACCTCCGGCGCATTGACGATCGGCGTGAAATACGTGCCGCCGATACCACCCAGCGAACTGATCGAGAAGCAGCCCCCGGACATTTCCGCCGGGCCGAGTTTCTTCTCGCGGGCCTTCTTCGAGATCTCGCCGAGCTCGCGCGCCAGATCCAGCAGGCCTTTCTGGTCCGCGTCACGGATGACCGGAACCACCAGGCCATCGGGTGTATCCACCGCGATACCAATGTGGAAATACTTTTTCAAGATCAGCTTTTCACCGCTGCCATCGAGCGAAGCGTTGAATTGCGGGAACGCCTTCAGCGCGGCCACGACCGCCTTGATCTGAAACACCAGTGGGCTGAGTTTCAGCTCCTTGTTTTCCGCGCCGAGCTGCTTGCGGAACGCTTCCATCTCGGTGATGTCGGCGTCTTCGTGCTGGGTGACATGCGGGATCATCGCCCAGTTGCGCGCCAGGTTGGCCCCGGAAATTTTCTGGATGCGCGACAGCGGTTTTTCCTCTACCTCACCAAACTTCGCAAAATCGATCTTCGGCCAAGGCAGCAAACTGAGTCCGCCGACCCCGGTCATCGCTCCACCCTGCGGTCGCGCACCGGAGGCCAGCGCGTGCTTGACGTACGCACTGACGTCATCGCGCTGGATGCGGCCGCCCCGCGCCGACCCCTTGACCTGGGTTACATCCACGCCAAGCTCGCGCGCAAACGCCCGTACCGCCGGGCTGGCATAAGGCACATCGCCAGGCATCACGATGGCCGCATCGAACGGCGGCCGAGTACCGGGGTGCACGTCACCTTCGGCGATTTCATCGCCCACGGCGCGCCGCTTGCTGGCCGGCTCCGGCCGCGGCTCGGCGTTGGCGGCTGCCGGAGCACTGGCCGCGACAGGCTCGCTCGGCGTGTCTGGCGCAGGCGGGGACGGGCGTGCGGCGGCGGCAGCCGGCTTGGCCTCGGGTTCCGGCGTGGGTGCGGGTGCAGCGGCGGCGGCATCCACTTCGATTGTGACAATGACGGCGCCTTCGGACACCGCATCGCCCACCTTCAACTTCACTTCCTTCACCGTGCCGGCAAACGGCGCAGGGACCTCCATCGTCGCCTTGTCCGACTCCAGCGTGATCAGGCCTTGTTCCTTGTCGACGTGATCACCGACCTGGACCATCACTTCAATAACCGGCACATCGGCGTGGCCGACATCGGGGACAAGGACTTGTTTGACGTCAGCCATGAATACTCCTGCTATGGCATGGACACACTGAACGGGGAATGCAGCGGCAGAATCGGAACCTGTCGGACGAGAGCCACGTACGACCTGCTGCGCGCTGCACTCGTGCCTTGCCGAGAAATCCGACTGCTGCCAGCGCCCGGTCACCCGCAAGTGATCGCACCACCAGCGCCGCCTTGACCATCCTGGCCGACAGACTCTTGCGCGCCAATCATAGCGAAGGCGCCTTTCCCGCGTATGCCCGACGCCGTCGGAGTACGCGCGCGGGCCGCACCATACGCACCCGTATCCATGACCTTGAGCGCAGGCGTGAACCAGAGCCATGCCGTACCCTGCCGTGCATCACACACCGCACGGCGGTTCGGGAACGATCCATGCTGACGCTACGCAATTTGTCGAAAACGTACGCGAACGGGGTGCGTGCACTGCGCGACGTGTCGCTGGACATTCCCAATGGCATGTTTGGCCTGCTGGGCCCCAATGGCGCCGGCAAATCATCGCTGATGCGCACCATCGGTACGCTGCAGGAACCCGACGAGGGCACGATCATGCTCGATGGCATCGACCTGCTCGCCGACAAGCAGGCCACACGACGTCTGCTGGGTTATCTGCCACAGGAGTTTGGCGTATACCCGAAGGTGTCCGCCGAAGCCATGCTGAATCACTTCGCGGTACTCAAGGGAGTCACCATCAAGAGTGAGCGCCGCGAACTGGTCGAGGCGTTGCTGCGTCAGGTGAATTTGTGGGATGTGCGTCAGCGCAAACTGGGCACGTATTCCGGCGGCATGCGCCAGCGCTTCGGTATCGCCCAGGCGCTGATCGGCGACCCGCGCCTGATCATCGTCGATGAGCCAACCGCCGGCCTTGACCCGGAGGAACGCAACCGCTTCCTCAACCTGCTGGCCGAACTGGGTGAGCGGATGGTGGTGATCCTGTCCACCCACATCGTCGAAGACGTGACCGACTTGTGCTCGCGCATGGCGATCATCGGCCAGGGCCAGGTGCTGCTGAGCGGCGAGCCAACTGAAGCGATCCGCGCGCTGGAGGGCCGGGTCTGGCGGCGCAGCATCGACAAGGCCGAGTTGGACGGCTATCGCGCGCGCATGAACATCCTGTCCACACGCCTGACTGCTGGCCGCACGCAATTGCACGTGCTCGCAGATGCCCAGCCAGAGGATGGTTTCGAAGCGGTGCCACCGGATCTGGAGGACGTCTACTTCGGTCGCTTGCGCGCGCAAGCCACCGCCAAGGCTGCCTGAACTGCTTGCGACTTATGCACCGGAGTCCGCTCGCGGGCGATGCTTCTGCCCGGATCATTGATTGCAAGCACTGGAACAAGCACACGGCCCGTCAACGGACGCTTGCCACGATCAGCTCAAACCAGACCCAGACAGGGATCACCGATGTTCTCGCAGTCCACATTCTTCGAAATCCTCAGCTTTGAACTGCGCCAGCAACTGAAGGCGCCGCTGTTCTGGATTATCGCGGTGGTTTTCGGCGCGCTCGCGTTTGCGCTTGCCAGCACGGATGCCGTAATCATCGGCGGTGCCAGCGGCAACGTGCTGCGCAACGCACCACTGGTGATCGTACGCCTGCTCAGCGTACTGACCGTGCTCAGCACGTTTCTGGTCACGGTGTTCGTGGCCGGCGCGGCGTTGCGTGATTTTGACAACCGCACGTCGGAATTGTTTTTCACCACACCGATGTCCCGTGCCGCGTATCTGGGCGGTCGCTTTGCCGCCGGCTACCTCGCCGCGCTGGCGATCATGGTGGTGTGTGCACTCGGCCTGGCAGTGGGGAGCTTGATGCCGTGGATCGATGCGGCGCGCCTCGGCCCGGCGGACTGGCACGGCTACGCATGGGCGTTCGGAGTGATGGTGGTACCGGACATGTTGTTCATTGCTGCGCTGCTGTATCTGCTCGCGACCACCACGCGCTCGCTGCTGGCCACGTACATCGGCTTGATCGTGTTCTTCGTGCTGCAAGGCATCGTCGGTCAACTCACGAAGGACGTGAACAACCATTTCATCGCGGCCATGCTCGACCCATTCGGTGGACGCACAGTCGAGCTGGTCACGCGCTATTGGTCGGCCTACCAATCCAACCACCAGTTGCCCGCGCTGGCTGGCGTGTTGCTGTTCAATCGCGTGCTGTGGATCGGGGTCAGTCTGGGCATGCTCGCGGCAACGTTCGCATTGTTCCGGCCGAGCAGCGAAGGGCTGCGCCTGCCGCGGCGCAAGAAGCGCGCTGAGCCACCGATGCTGCGCCCACAAACGGCTGCCGCGACGTTGGCGCTGCCGCAGGTGCATATCGTCGATACGCCGCGCGCGCGCTTGCTGCAACTACGCACGCAGTTTGCCTTCGACACGCTGGGCGTCCTGCGTGGCGTGCCGTTCCTGATCATGCTGGTACTCGGCCTGGCCAATCTGCTCGGCGGCCTGATGCTCTCCAGCCAGATCTACGGTACGGCGACCTGGCCGGTAACGCACCAGGTGTTGGAGACGATCCGCGGCGGCTCGCAATGGCTGCTGTACATCATCATCACGTTTTACGCCGGTGAACTGGTTTGGCGTGAGCGCAGCTTGCGCACGGCGGAAGTGAGCGACGCATTTCCGCTGCCGGACTGGATCCCGCTGATCGCCAAGCTCGGCGCGTTGCTGGCGGTGACCGTGGTGTATCTGTTGATCAGTTCGCTGGTTGGCATCATCTGGCAGCTCAGCCACGGTTATACCCATCTGCAACTGGATCTGTATCTGGCAACGCTGGCCTTGGACGCGATCCCGTTTGCACTGCTGGCGGCACTGGCGCTGTTCCTCCAGGTGTTGTCCAACAACAAGTTCCTCGGCTACCTGCTGACCATGCTCTGGTTCGTGGCGCAGCTCGGGTTCGGCCTGCTGCATTGGGAGCAGAACCTCTACAACTACGGCAATGCGCCGGGGTTGCCGTACTCGGACATGAACGGGTTCGGACATTTTCTGCCAGCCGCGCTGTGGTTTGATTTTTACTGGGCGAGTTGCGCCTTGGTGCTGCTGGTATTGGCCGCCTTGTTCTGGCCGCGCGGCACGGATCACAACTGGGGCGAGCGTATGCGCGAAGCGCGCGCTCGCCTGCACGCGCCCACCGCGCTCATGCTCGGGCTCGGGCTGTGCGCCTTCGTCGCCAGTGGAGCATGGATTTACTACAACACCAACGTGCTCAACACGTTCCGCAACAGCACGGCGAAAATCATCCAGCGCGCGGATTACGAGAAGAAGTACGCGAAATACCAGGTCGCGCCGCAACCGCGGATCACCGCCGTGCAGGCCAACGTCGATATCTACCCGTACCAGCGCAAGCTGGAGATTCGCGGCCACTACACGCTGGTCAACAAGCACGCCACGCCGATCAGCGAGCTGTATGTGAACTTCACTGATGGCTTCAGCGTGAAGTCATTGCAGTTCGCGCCGCATGACACGATCAGCGCCGACAAGGATTTGAACTTCACGATCTACAAGCTGAAGGCACCATTGGCGCCGGGTGCCTCGATGCCGTTCGACTTCACCCTGGTGTACGCACCGAAGGGCTTCACCAACAGTCCGGAAGGAACGTTCCTGGCGCACAACGGCACTTTCTTCAACAACGGCGTGATGCCGCAGTTCGGTTACCTGGCCCAGGCGCAGCTCACCGACCGCAATGACCGGCGCAAATACGGCTTGAAGTTGGACGTGCCACGGATGCCGCCACTGGGCGACGAGAAAGCACGTGCCAATACCTACATCAGCAACGACGCTGACTGGATCAGTTTCGACACCACGGTTTCCACCACCACCGACCAGACCGCGTTGGCGCCAGGCATGCTGCAAAAGGAATGGACGGCCAACGGACGGCGCTATTTCCGTTACCAGATGGAACAGCCGATGCTGAACTTCTTCGCCTACCAGTCCGCGCGCTACGCGGTGAAGAGCGTGCACCACGATGGCGTGGCGATCTCGGTCTACTACAACCCCGAACACTCGTGGAACGTGGAGCGGATGATCGAGAGCGCAAGCGACTCGCTGGACTACTACGACAGCCACTACACGCCGTACCAGTTCAAGCAGCTGCGTATCGTCGAGTTCCCCGGTTACTCCGCGTTCGCGCAGTCGTTCGCCAACACCATCCCGTTCTCCGAAGCAATTGGCTTCATCGCCGACCTGCGCGACAAGAGCAAGATCGACTACGTCTACGACGTCACTGCGCATGAAGTGGCGCACCAGTGGTGGGCGCATCGGGTGATCGGCGCAAACATGCAAGGCTCGACCATGCTCAGCGAATCACTGGCGCAGTATTCGTCGCTGATGGTAATGAAGCACAAGTACGGCGCCGACCAGATGCGCAAGTTCCTGAAGTACGAGCTGGATGCGTATCTCACCGGCCGCGCCACGGAAAAGGTCGCCGAGGAACCGCTGGCGAAAGTGGAGAATCAGCCATATATCCATTACCGCAAGGGTTCACTGATTTTCTACGCGCTGCAGGATTATGTCGGTGAAGACAAGCTCAACGCGATGCTCAAGCAGTTCCTGATCGACAAGGGTTTCCAGCAGCCGCCGTACACCACCTCCACAGAGTTCATGGATGCGCTGAGCAAGGCATTGGGGCCGAAGTGGAAGCCGATGCTGGACGACTTTTTCTGGAAGATCACCCTCTTCGACAACCGCATGACGACCGCCACCGCGAAGAAATTGCCCGATGGCAAATACGAGGTGACGATGAAGCTGCATGCGGGCAAGGTTTACGTCGATGGCAAAGGCAAGGAAACCGCTGGCAAGATCGACTTCCCGATCGAGATAGGCGTATTCGCCGCGTCACCTGGTGCCGGCAAGGATGGCAAACCGCTGTATCTGAAGAAGCAGATGGTGGCTAATGGCGACAGCACGATTACCGTGACCGTCGACGGCAAGCCCGCACAGGCCGGCATTGACCCGTACAACGAGCTGATTGACAAGGTTTCCAGCGACAACCGACGCGCGGTGACGCTGCCGTAAATCTGCGTGCCGGCACGCCCGGAAGTGATGGATCACAGCATGGCTGGCGTCTTGCTCACAGGCGTGCCAGCGCATGACGTCCGCGCGCAAGGCGTCACTTGTCCGCGTCGAGCACAATCACATGCGGCGATCATCGATTGCGACAACCCGACCCTCGACGATCGTCACCACAGTCACGTGATCGCCCCGCCGATAGCGCCACTGCTCACCACCGGCGTGCTTGTCCAGTATGCGGACGCCGCCGCGACGGCCACCGCGCGCACGCTTGCTGCGCCGATGCGATTTGGATGACGGGCGGCCCAGCAACGCTGTGACCCGTTCGCTGCTGTCGCCAGCGGTGAGGACCTGACTACCCACGCGCAGGGTGCTGGACGCGTGCGCCGAGATAGGCAGCGCCAGCAGCATCAGGAAGGCGAACCCCAAAGTCGTCGCGCGCATCACTGCCTCCATGGCCACAGTGGCTCGGGCAAAAGACCTCGGCCGACCCCAGCATGCGATGAGGAAGCTGGTGTGCCAAGGCGCGCAGCGCCATTTCCGCGTAGGCATCTTCCCGCTGACGCGTCAGTCAGAACCCTGCGCCGGGTTTGGCCAGCCAAGCCAGTTCGGCGCTGGTGCTGGAGCGGCCAAGCAGTGCATTGCGATGCGGGAAGCGTCCGAAGCTTTCGATGACGTGTCGATGCTGACGGGCGTAATCAAGAAAGCTCTCCAGCGCACTGCGTTGCGCCGGCTTGGCTGCAGCGCACAGTGCCGCGAACAGCGCGACACACCGGTGCTGCAGGCCCAGGTCTTCGGCATGCTCCAGCGGCAGGTACGCGAACGCGCGCTGCGACACTGGCACGCGTTGGTCATCGCCGCGCGCAATGCCGGCCAGCGCCAGTGCCAGGGTCTTCTCGTCGCACGCCCACGCGCGTGCATCGTCCCGATACACATTTCGCCGAAACTGATCCAGCACAATCAGCAACGCGAGCCATCCATCGGGCGTACGCGTCCACGCGTCCAGCTCACCGGCACTGGCCGCTTCCACTGTTTGGGCAAACTGCGAACGGATCTGCGCGTCAAACGCGTCGCTGCGCACAAACCAGTGCGCGGCGTGCTCTTGCGCGAACCAGAACTCCAGCACCTCTCGGGCATCCGCAGGTACTTCCATGCCGTCAGCCTCCAGGCGCGCCGGTCACCCCAGTCGCTGGCAACCACAAACGCGCAACACGCAGTAGCGACGGAGTGATCATTGGTTTATCTGCAGCAAGTGCAATGGCTGACCGTGCCCATCACGCACTCCCTGCTGCAATTCGGCCAAGCGCTTGATCGCCGGGCACAGCGCAGCAATCTGTGGGCGCAGCGCCTGCATGCGTTGCTGCATCCGCGGCTGCAACTGGGTCGCCAACGTCGTGGCACGCTCACGCAGGTCGTTCGCAGTTTGCAGATCGCCGTTCATCGCCGCAGCCATCGCCTGCTGACCAAGATCGCCGGCCACCAGTGGAGCCAGGTCCGCCACGATCTCATTCTCGAAGCGGGTGGCAAAGTCGCCCTGCAGATCATGCGTGCTGCGGGTGACGGCGATGCGCTGCTTCAGGTCGCTCGCATGTCGGGCCAGCCGCTGCGCAAACTCGGTGCGCGTGGCCGGGCTCAAACCAAGGCTGGAGGTCTCAGCGAGCATGCCCTGCACCGCCATGTCCACGCCGTTTTGAGCGACCGTGCGTAGCCGTGGTGCGAGCGCCCGCAGATCGCGCTCGAACAAGCTGAGCCGATCCTGATTTTCTGCGCCCTGCGGCACGGCCACGCCGTCGACGCGTAACGCACCTTGTCGCAGGTCCACCCGCAACGGAGCCGGTGACGGCCGGTCAAACACCAGGTCGTCGCGGTTGATGGTGACGTCATAACTGCTGCTGGCATGGCACGTACTTGCCAGGTCCTGCGCCTGCAGCGGCAGTGCCGCAAGAATGAAAACCAGCACAAACAGGGAGCGGGACGATCTCATCGGCAGGAATCCACGAAACGGAAGACGTAGCGATACCTCCTCGCGTGTCAACCCATGCTGAATGCAAGAAACGTCGTGTAGCTTGCCCTTGTACCAGATCAGCCGCCAGACACCGGAGTCGCAAGCTGCGGGCCTGGAGCAAGCGGCAGCACGCTGCCCGCCGGCGTGGTGTCGACGGCATCGGCAGCCACTTGCCGGCTATCCAGCCACGGCACGATCTCCTGCGGTCCACGCACATACGGTTGCCAATGGCCGTAACTATCGAAACCGTCGGACCGGCTGCCGGGCCGTTGAATCTGGAAAGTAACCGGCACGCGCGCAACCCAGTACGGGGCATCCACGTTGGGTCCGGTGGTCGGCACGGCGTAAGTCCAGCGCATTGCCGCTAACACTGAGGCCTCGGCAAACGCGTGGCGCAAGCCAGCCATCTGGCGCTCGCTGCCCCACGACGTCAGATTGACCTGTTCGGCCGCCGCATCGAGCACCTGGCCCTGACGTCCAACTTTGAGCAGCAGATACACGGTGCCGCCCACGCGCGCTTGCAGCGCCTCGCTGGGATACTTCGGCTGCACACGGCGAGGGTGAGAAGCGTCCATGTGGACAGAGTCATCAGCGTTGGCGCCGGTAAACGATGCGCCGCCCGCGCGCACTGTGTAATGTCCGTCCTCGGCCTTGGCGGCGATCAAACGCAAATGCATCTGCGTCTGCGCCGTCACAGCCTGGCCGTTGATGACCACCGGTACAAATCTCCAGGTCGCGATCGCCCTGTCGATGAAGGCCTTGATCTCAGGGTCAACTTTTCCGGTTGGTCGACAGCATGACTGCGCACGCTGCCATCAGGCGCGATCACGATCATGCCGGTAACCAGCGTGCTCGCTTCGACCACCCGCTTCGTCGCCGTACCCGGCGCGGCCAGTGCGAGCCCGGACAACAGCACACAGAAGCAACCCCCTAGCCACTGCTTCATCGTCGCGTTCCTCCATGATTTGTCGGCAGTCTAGCGCCGCGCACCCGCACTACGTCAACGCCAGCGCTGTTCAAACTGGCCGTTCAAACCGCGGACGTGGGATCAGTTACGAGTGGGCGGACTCGCGAGTTGCGGGCCTTGCGCCAGCGGCAGCACGCTGCGCTGCGGCGCGGTGTCCACGCCATCGGTGGCCGATTGTGCGGCATCAAGCCATGGCACGACCTTTCGCGGGCCAGGCACGTACGGTTGCCAACGGCCGTAGTCATCGTCGGCGCGTGCTCGTGGTTGGTTGATACTGAATGTCACCGGCACGCGTGCAATCAGGTACGAGTCATCCGGGGGGAGGACGCTGTTGGCCGGCGGGGAAGTCCTCAGCAGTGCCGCCGCCACTGACGCTTTGGCGAACGCGTCGCGCAAGCCAGCCGTCTGGCGCGCCGTGCCTGGCGTGTCCAGATTGACCTGCTCGGCGGCAGCCTCGAGCACCTGCCGCTGGCGCCCAACTTTGACGGCCAGGTACACCGTGGCACCGACGCGCGCCTGCAGCGCTCCGGGCGGGTACTTGGGCGGCACCTGGCGAAGGACCTCAAACTCCGACTGTACGTGCTCACCAGGCACGCCACCGGTGAACGACGCGCCGCCGACGCGCATGACGTAAGTGCCGTCCTCGGCCGGCGCGGTAATCAACCGCAGATGCATCCGGGTCTGCGTCGTTATCGGCTGGCCGCCAGCCACAACCGGCACAAAGCGCCAGGCCGCAACTGTGTTGCCGACGAAAGCCTTGATGGCCGGAGACAATTTTTCCGGCTTGTCCAGCGCATAGCTGCGCACGCTGCCGTCGGGCGCGAACACGATCGTGCCGGTAACCAGCATGCTCGCTTCGGAAACCCGTTTGTTCGCCGTACCCGGCGCAGCCAGGACAAGCCCGGACACCAGCGCGCAGATGCAACCCGGCAACCAGCTTTTCCTGTGTCTTACTCCGTGCTTTCGATGGAGTCCAGCGCGACGCGCGTGTGGCAAACGGTCAGGCTGCAGCGGTTCAAAGGCGCCGCTTGAATTGGGCACGCACCGGCGGAAGTCCGAGCTGCCACACCAACCACAACAGTAACGGAATGGCGAACGCCTTCAAACCCAACGCGACCTGCCATGTGCGTTCCGCGCGCGCAATCAACCACAGCGCAAGATCCGCCAGTTGCGGCTGGGTCAAGGCGTGCTGCCGGGCAACCTCGAAGCGCCCCCACTGGCTCAGCATCAAGGCGCCACTCAAAAGTGCCCACAACACCAGCACCACGCACACCACGCGCATGACAGGACGGGCCCAGCCCTGACGCAGGATGCAACCAGCGCACGCCGCCAAAACGAACACAGCTGCGGCCAGATACACAAAGTCGGCCCGCCGCAGATATTGCACGGCACCCATCATGGCCAGCAGCAGCACTACCCATATCCCCAACGCCCACGGTGCAAACTTGCGCACCCGCGCGCCACCATCACCGATGGCACTCGCGCTCAAGGGGCGGCTTTCAGCGCGGTCAGATCACCCAACACCTGCGCGGAGTTTTTCTCCGGGTCAACGTCTGGATAAACCTTGGCGATCATGCCTTGCGGGTTGACCAGAAACGTCGTGCGCTTGGCGTAATGCATGCCAGCGTGAGAGGTGAGCACTCCATATCGGGCGGCGACATCGCGGTCGCTATCGGCCAGCAGTGGAAACGGTACGTGATATTTGGCAGCACACGCGGCATGCGACTTGACATCATCGAGGCTCACGCCAACTACCTCGGCACCGGCCTGTCGCAACTTGGCAATGTCGTCGCGGAACGTGCAGACCTCGGTGGTGCAGCCCGGGGTGAAATCTTTCGGGTAAAAATACAGCACCAGCCAGCGACCTTGAAACTCGGCTGGGGTATGCCAGTGGCCGTCTTGATCCTGCAGCCGGAACGTCGGAGCCGCATCGCCGACCTGCGGCGCGGCAGCGAATACGGGAGTAACAAGCGCGCACGACGCCAGCAGGGCAACCAACCAGGATAGACGACGCATGAGGCTTCTCCAGCGCAAAAGGGCCGCCTGAGTCTACCTGCTGTGCGAGGAGTCTGTCGGGCCGGAAGGTCGGAATCCAAAAGAACAAGGGCGCCACTACGGCTCCCTTGTTTGATCAAGCTCCGCGACGATCAGTCATCAACGCTTGCTGATGGTGAATTTGCCGACCGACACACCAAGATTCACGCCCTCACCGGTCCCGGCCAGCGCCAGCGATGTCGTCCCCTTGGTGAGAACCTGGGCTTGCGAACTTTTCACCACACCAGCCTCCGCGCCCGCCTGCACATAATCGCCAAACACCTCGTTGATGCTGTGCACTTTGCTGATCTCGCCCTTGCCATTGTTGATGCGGTATTTACCTGCGGTGAGCCCGCCACCAACTACCTCGATCTTCACTTTCGCGCGCTGACCGTTGTTGCAGGTAACCGTGCCGTTGCCTTCGGCGTGTTTGTAGAGCAGCGACCAGCCAGCCAGGCTGTAGGTCAGATCGCATTTCACCCCGGCGTCAGCGGCTTGAGCACTACTGATCGGCAAGGCTGCCGCAGCAGTTGCGCAAGCGAGCACCAACGCAGCCATTCCCAACGTATGCTTGAGCATTGTCATCTCCTGAAAAGTTTTTTGCGCAGCCACAATAATTGTGGTTGCGTCCCCTCGCGAGGCTGCACACTGGGCAACGCATCGTGACGGCCACGTGCACATTCAACGCCACCATTCAGCTTCGCGCCGCCCGATGGACCTCGGCCAAGTCAACTTGACATGCGCGCCATAGCAGGCTGGCGACTACCGTCCACGCGAGCACGAACCGTGCATTAGACTTGGATCGGAGTGACTACTGCAGCTTCGAGGAAGGCATGGTCAAGTATGCGCTGGTTGGCTACGACGGCTCCGACGCCGCGCGTCGAGCGTTTCGCTTTGCGGTGGATCTGGCGCGCAACAATGGTGGGCGGGTGCGTGTCGTGTCAGTGCTGCAAATTACCCAGACCGGTGCCGACGCCTGCGCGTTGATGATGGCCGACTCCAGTGCCGAACGCCTGCAAGAACTGCTGGACGAATTGACCGCGATCGTGCCCGATGCGGCGACCTTGATAGACGTGGAGTTGACGCACGGTAGTCCTGGCGACGTCTTGCTGAGTCAGGTCACTGAGCACCATGCTGACCACCTGGTGATTGGCCACACGGCACGCGGGGCTCTTGCCCGCTGGCTGCTCGGCTCGGTGTCGACCAGTCTGCTGGCGCGATCACCCGTGCCGGTAACGATCGTACCCTGAGCGAACCCGGCGCCGTATGCTGTCTGAACATCTCCATCCGAGCCCGCATGAGGAGAGCCGCATGGGTCATCCGACTGATTTGCCATGGTCCCTTGAGAGTCTGGACCTAAGCCATATCGACCACGCGGCCATCCGCGACGACGAGGACCTGTTCTTGTTGCTGTGCAGCGCGTCGTTTGTCGAGAGCGGCTCCGATCTGTATTCACAGAACCTGATCGCGCACTTCGCCGGAGACGCGGAGTTGCAGCACTGGCTGGATGCCCACTGGCAGCATGAGGAGTTGCAACACGGACGTGCGCTCGGCGCCTATGTGCGCGCGGTCTGGCCCGAGTTTGACTGGGAACGCGGTTTTACGGCGTTCTGGAAAGAGTACGGCGCCGTGTGCACGGCCGAGCAACTGGAGCCGCGTCGCGGACTGGAGCTGGCCGCACGCTGCGTGGTCGAAACTGGCACGGCAAGTCTGTATCGCGCACTCAACGAAATTACCCGCGAGCCGGTGTTGCAACAGTTGACGACGAATATCAAGAGCGATGAGGTGCGCCATTTCAAGTACTTCTACCAGCACTATCGGCGCTATCGCGAGCGCGAACGCCTGCCGCGCCGGCAGGTACTGGGCGCGATCATCCGGCGCGTGCGTGAGGTCAAGAGCGAGGACAGCGACATCGCGCTGCGCCATGTGTTCAATGTGCGCTATCCGCAGCAGCAGGCCAACGAAGCCGCGTTCCAGCGCGCAAGCAGGAAAGCCCAAGGTCTGCTGCGCCGACACATCCCCGCGCAGATGACGGTGAAGATGCTGCTGAAACCGCTGGAACTGCCGGCGCGCCTGCAGGACACGTTGGCCCGACCTCTCGCGTTCATCACCGAGCATCTGTTTCTGCACTGACTGACGGTTCGCCGTCAGCCGGCGGGCGCCGATTCCGTCGGGCGTGGCTTCGAATTGATCTGGCGTTGGGCCACTTCGGAAGCTTTCAGCGCCTTGATGTCCAGCGGGCGGATTTGCGTGATCGTGCACGGGAAACCGCTACGCCCGGTCAATACCCTGTCGGATTGCACCGAGACCTGACTGAGGTAGGAAGTCAGTCCGATCGTCTGGGTAAATGCAAGATCGTGACAGCCAGCATCCACTGTCAGCAACCACGCCCGGTTTGGATGCGTATAGACGGCCAGTTCCCTGTCACTCAACGGCTCCCACGAATACAACGTGGAAAACCGGAAGTAAGGAACCGGTGCGCCGGCAGCCGCGTTGTATGCCGCCAGGCGCTCGGACTGACGCTGCGCAGATGGCACACTGCTGCAGGCAGCGAGCGTACACACGCCGAGAGCAAGGAAAAACCGCATGATCATCATGATCTTCTCCTGGCCGACAGCCACAGCCGACAGCCGACCTTGCATGGACGGTAACCGCAGCATCCGGTGAGCACGTTACCGTTTTTTCGGTTTGCCCAGTTCGAGCCACTTTGCCGGATCAAAGCCACCTACTTCATACACCAATGTCTGCTTTTTGTTCCCGTCGACCAACGTCACGCCAATGCTGATCTCGCGTGCCTTGCGCAGCATGGCGATAAACCCCTTGTCGTCGCTGAACATCAGTGCCGGCTCGCCTGTGGGCGGCGCAAACGCCTTGATGTGCACGCTTTTGCCATCCACCGTCAGCGCCAGGGTGCAGGTACGCCGGCACACGAATCCGTGCCCGCTGCCATAAAGAAACACGCTTTGCCCCCACGCGGTGTGGCGGCGCAACACCAGCTTCACCGGCTCGGCGCTACCCGGGTGACTATTGCGGATCGTCGCCGTCGACTGCTTGCCGCCAGCCATCGGCGCCACCTGGTACCACCACAACGCCGCCAATCGCGTCTTTTCGCTGTTCTCCTTGTAGCGCTGCTCGATCTCCGGCAGGGTCTGCTGCACTTCCTTTGCCGCAGCGCTGTCAGGAAAGCGGCTGACGATCTCCTTGCCCATGGTCACTGCCATCTCGTCGTTGGGAATGCGCAACAACTGCCGATAGGTTTCCAGGTTGGCGTTGGCTGCAGCCGCGTCAGCTTGCGCCTTGGCCTGCGCCTGGGTCGGCGCGGAACCTTGCTGGGAGCAGCCGGCTAGCGTGAACGCGATACATAGCGCCGCTGGCGCCAGACAATCACGCAGGGAAATCATGGGCAGTCACCGCGGGGAATACAGGCCTGTCAGCTTGCCGCGAACACGTACTGCAGCGCAACCGCTCGCGCCCAGCGCGGCGCACACGGCGCGACATTAACCCTACCGAAGTGTGGGCTGAAGGTCACGGCACCGGCAGATACACCCGTGCGGTCAGTTTTCGCTGCCCATCGTTGAATCCAGGTGCTCGATGCGTGCGACCTGGTCGAGCCACACATGCTGGATCCGGCTTGGCGCGTCGCGATACGCCAGGCTCACTGCGACATTGATGCCTTCGGTTTGCTGTGGGTCGCGAAACACTTGAACATTCGGTCGCGTGCGCAACACGCCTTCACACACACTGCCATCGTGCATATGCAATTTGACATGTCCGTGCGCCGGCAACTGGGCGACCAACGCCACCAGACGCTGAACGTCCTGGTCATCGACACATACTTGCGGGGCTCGCGCACCCATACCATTCTCCTGCGTTGAGGCGCTTACTGTCGACGCTAATCCGGGTGAAGGCAAGCGCGCCGATGGTCAGGAGCCATTTGGTCGTTGGTAGACGGACGCGCGCAGCGGATATGCTCGGCACGGCACCTTGCGCCATCATGCCCAACTGCCCCAACCAGCATGCACCACCACCGAGCAGGCAGTGATCGCCCATGATGACCCAGTCGCCCGCGCAATTCCTCGAGGCGTTTGCCGCGTTACCGGCGCCGTGTGCGCCAGCGACGGCGCCGGCCGCGTTCATGGTCGCGCCGGCGGATTTTTCGCTGGCGGCAGAATCGGCACGCGACAACACTTACATGGATCTGGCGCTGGCCGTCGATCCCCTGCGTGCACTGGCCCAGCACAGCGCGCTGGCACAGGCACTGCGCGCGGACTGTCCGGTCATCACGTTTCCCGGCGATCCGGCCACGCCGGACGGAATTTTTCCCAACAACGTGTTTGCCACCGCGCCCGGGCGGTTGATCATCGGCCGCATGCGCCACGCCGTGCGTCAACGCGAAACCGAACGCACTGACATCCGTGCGTTCTTCGGCAACGTCCTCGGCTACGACGAAATCGACCTGTCCGGCTGCACGGACGTCGTCGCCGAGCTGACCGGCTCGCTGGTCATCGACCGCATGCGTGGGGTCGGCTACTGCGGTCTGAGTGAACGCTGCAACCTGGCTGGAGCGGAGGCCATGGCGAAAGCGTTCGATTTGCCGCTGATGTTCTGCTTCGAGCTTGCCGCCAGCGAATATCACACCAACGTCGTCCTGTCGCTGCTGGCCAGCCGCGCGGCGATCATCGCCGCAGACGGCTTCCGCGATCCGGCCGTCCCTGCGGCCATTGCCAGCGCTTACGGGGAACGCGTGCTCTGGTTGACGCCGGCGCAAAGGCAGGCGTTTGCCGGCAACGCGATCACCCTGGCGGAACAGCGCGTGTGGATGAGCGCGGCGGGAGCGCGTGCACTCAGCGGCGAACAAGGCAGCGCGCTGGCGAGTTACGACTTCACCGTTGGCACCGTGGAACTGGACGAGATAGAGAAAGCCGGCGGTAGCCTGCGCTGCTGCGTTGCCGAGATTTTTTGAAGTTTTCCCAGCGACCCCAGGCACCATAGCCCCCATGGAGGGTTGCATGATTACCGTGCACCATCTCAACAACTCACGCTCACAACGCATCTTGTGGCTGCTCGAAGAACTCGACCTGCCGTACGAGATCGAGCGTTATCAGCGGGACCCGAAAACCATGCTGGCTCCGGCGGAGCTCAAGCGCGTGCATCCGCTTGGCAAGTCACCAGTCATCACCGATGGCGAACTGACGCTGGCCGAGTCAGGTGTCATCATCGAATACCTCGCCGATCACTACGGTGCTGGCGCGCTGATTCCGCCGCCTGGCACGCCCGAACGCTTGCGCTGCAACTATTGGCTGCATTACGCCGAGGGCTCGGCGATGCCTCCGCTGTTGCTCAAGCTGGTGTTTCAGAGAACCGCCAGTGCAAAGGCACCGTTCTTCATCCGGCCAGTGGCCAAGGCAATCGCGCGCACCGTGCAACGCACCTACATCGATCCGCAACTGAAGTTGCACCTGGACTATCTGGAAAGGGAGCTGGGGACTCGTGAGTGGTTCGTCGGTGATAGCTTCAGCGTCGCTGACATCCAGCTGAGCTTTCCGCTGGAAGCGTTTGCAGCACGTGGCGGACTGGGCGTACGCCAACCGCACCTTGACGCCTTCTTGCATCGAATCCACGCCCGCCCAGCGTATCAACGGGCGCTGCAGCGTGGCGGCGAATACCGCTTGGGCTGAGCGCTGCCAGCAAGCTGAACAACTGCAGGCACGACCACGCACGTCCACGTTGCGCTCACGGCCGCGCTGGCAGTGTCTGGTCCTGGAAGCAACCGAACTTGGTGTGCGCGATGGCTGCAGCCAACGATGGCCAAGACCTCCGCACGTACCTCGCCAACTCACGATCAACCTGGCAGCACGACGCTCAAAGCGCGTGAACGCCGCTCGAGGAGACTCACCATGCGTCATCGCGATACAGAAACCCGGATTCACGACGCGGCAGACCGCGCCAGCGAGCGAGCTCGCTATTATGCCGATCAGGCGAGCAGCGGTGCTTCGTCGCTCGCTGAACGTGGTCGCGCATTTGGCGCGCGCTTCAGCCAGCGTGGTCACGGTTACCGTCGCCAGCTCGCACACAAAGCCGAAGACCTCGCTGACGAAGCGAATTACCAGTATCGGCGCGTGCGACGACAGGTCTCGCGACATCCGGTCGCAGCCATAGCGATTGTTGCTGGCACCGTCGGCGCGTTCTTGCTGCTGAGCCGTGTATTCCGCAGCGACAGCGACCAGGACTGAACCCACCCGCCGACGGCAGGAGCGCGCGACAGACGATTGATGGCCTGCGCCCAGGGACGTCCCGACAAAGGAAAAACCGCCATCCCGGCGGTTTTTCCGTTGCGCCCCGCCGCACGCTCGAGTCAATTACACCGTCAGCGGGTTCGGCGCATTCGGGTCGAGTTTGTAATCGCGAATGGCGCGACTGACATCCTTGGCGTTGACCTTGCCATCTCGCGCCAGCGCCGCCAGGGCGGCATGGGCAATCCAGAAGCAATCCACCTCGAAGAAATGCCGCAAATGCTCGCGGGTATCCGAGCGCCCGTAGCCATCTGTACCCAACGCCGTGAATGAGCGCCCGTCGGGGACGAACGCACGCACTTGATCAGCGACGGCTCGCACGTATTCGGTGGTGGCGACCACCGGTCCAGCGTGCTCGTCCAGGCACTGGGCGACGTACGCCACGCGCGGCGTCTTTGCTTCCGGATGCAGGCGGTTGTAACGCTCGCAATCAAAACCGTCGCGCGACAGCTCGCTGAAACTGGGGCAGGACCAGACATCCGCCTTGACCCCAAAATCCGCTTCCAGCAGCTCGGCCGCCTGCAGTGCTTCGCGCACCGACCCGCCCGCCGCCAGCAACTGCACGCGCGGTGCCTTCCCCTTGCCGTTGTCCTTGGCCGCCTCGCGCAGCAGGTACATGCCCTTGACGATGCCGTCGTAGCTGCCTTCGGGCATGTCCGGGTGGGTGTAGTTCTCATTCGTGGTGGTGATGTAGTAGAAGAGGTCCCGCTGCTCCTCGTACATCTCCTTGATGCCATGGTGCAGCAGCACCGCCACCTCGTAGGAGTAGGTGGGATCGTAAGCCCGGCAGTTGGGAACGGTACCGGCCACCAGGTGCGACGTGCAGTCCGAATGCTGCAGGCCTTCGCCGGGAAAACTGGCACCGGCGGTAGCGCCGATCAGGAAGCCGCGGGTGCGCTGGTCACCGGCGGCCCAGATCAGGTCGCCGACGCGACGGAAGCCGAAGAACGAATAGAAGATGAAGAACGGCAGCATCGGCTGGTTGGATACCGAATAACTGGTGCCCGCGGCAATCCACGCCGACACCCCTCCGGCCTCGGTAATGCCCACCTGCAGCACCTGCCCGTCCTCAGCTTCGCGGTAGTACAGCAACTGGTCGGCGTCCTGCGGGCGGTACTTCTGCCCGAACGGTGCGTAGATGCCAATCTGGCGAAACATCCCCTCCATCCCGAACGTGCGCGCTTCGTCGGCCACGATCGGCACCACGTGCGGCGCGAGCTGCTTGTTGCGCAACAGCAGGTTCATGCCGCGCACCAGGGCCATCGTGTTGCTGATCTCGCGCTCACCGGTGCCCTTGGTGATGGACGCAAACTCCTTCAGATCCGGCGCGGGCAGTGAAACCGTGGATTTCTCGCGGCGTTGGGGCAGGAAGCCGCCGAGCTCGCGGCGGCGTTCCAACATGTACTTGACCTCGGGTGAATCCATCCCGGGGTGGTAGTACGGCACCGACTCCGGGCCGTCGCCTTCCAGTTGCTGGTCAGTAAGCGGAATGTGAAAGCGATCCCGGAACAGCAGGACCGCCTCGTGGTCCATCTTCTTGGCCTGATGGGCGATATTCATCGACTCGCCAGCCGTGCCCATGCCGTAGCCCTTCACCGTCTTGGCGAGGATCACGGTCGGCATGCCTTGCGTGTGCACGGCCGCGTTATACGCCGCATACACCTTGTGTGGATCGTGGCCACCGCGATTCAGGCGCCACACGTCCTCATCGGACAGGTTGGCCACCATCTCGCGCGTCTCCGGATATTTGCCAAAGAAGTGCTCGCGCGTATACGCGCCACCCAATGCCTTGCACGCCTGATATTCACCGTCGACGGTTTCCATCATCAGCTTGCGCAACACGCCCTTGGTGTCGCGCGCCAGCAGTGGATCCCAGTAGGAACCCCAGATCAGCTTGATCACGTTCCAGCCGGCGCCGCGGAAGCCGCCTTCGAGTTCCTGCATGATCTTGCCGTTACCACGCACCGGCCCGTCAAGACGCTGCAGGTTGCAATTGATCACGAAGATCAGGTTGTCCAGCTTCTCGCGTCCTGCAACTGAAATCGCACCCAGTGATTCGGGCTCATCCACCTCACCATCACCGAGGAAGCACCACACCTTGCGATCCGACTTGGGCACCAGTCCACGCGCTTCCAGATACTTCATGAACTGCGCCTGGTAAATCGCCTGGATCGGCCCCAGACCCATCGACACCGTCGGCACCTGCCAGTAGTCGGGCATCAGCCACGGATGCGGATAGGACGGCAGACTGGGTTGGCCGATGGTTTCCAGCCGGAAGTTGTCAAGCTTCTCTTCGCTGATGCGGCCTTCCAGATACGAGCGCGCATACAGCCCCGGACTGGAGTGACCCTGGTAGCAGATCAGATCGCCAGGATGGTTCTCCGAGGGGGCACGCCAAAAATGATTGAAGCCGACGTCGTACAGTGTTGCCGACGACGCGAAGCTGGCGATGTGGCCGCCCAGCGAACCGGGCTTGCGATTGCAGCGCACCACCATGGCCATCGCATTCCAGCGAATCATCGAGCGAATACGCCACTCCAGCGCGGCATCACCGGGGCTTTTCGTCTCCTGGTTTGGCGGAATGGTGTTGACGTAGGCCGTGGTCGGATCAAACGGCAGGTAACCGCCAGAACGACGCGTCCTGTCGACCATCCGTTCCAGCAGAAAATGCGCGCGCTTGGTGCCGTCGTGATCCAGCACCGCCCCGAGCGAATCCATCCACTCGCGCGTTTCGGTGGGATCGATGTCCTGATCAAGGATGTCGTCGATCTGGTCCATGAGCATGTCTCCACGGCGCCATGCGCCAGATTGCTGGGGTTTCCCGCCATGGGGGCACGGCAGGATCAACGTCTCAGTTTAGC
>JBDSWR010000075.1:0-3224 GCA_039926605.1 Rhodanobacter sp.
CACGATGAATGGCTCACGGCGATTGCTGCAGCGGCCGGGCGCGTGGATTTCATTGATCAAGCGCTGATCGACTATCGGCAACATGGTGGCAACCAGATCGGCATGCACAGGCGCACGCTGGGCATGAAGTGGCGAGATCTGCTGCTCCCGCGTGGCCGTTTTCTGGCTGCTGAAGCGCGGCGGCTGCGTCGGCTGGAGGAGTTTCTTGCGCATGCCGGATTTGCGACCGCTCCTGAGCGAGCCGCACAGGTCAGACGCAAACGAGTACATTTCGAACAGCGTGTGGCGCTCGGCCAATTGCCTCGGCATCAACGCTTGCTGCCGATTCTGCGTGAGGCGAAAGCAGGGTGTTATCGACGCTATGGGACGGGCGCGCGCTCGATGCTGCGGGACCTGTTGCGCCATGACTGATTTTTCACCAGCCACGGTCTGCGCGGTCATTGTGAGTTATCACCCGGCGCTGGAGACATTGCGCCACCTGATCGACACGGTGGCGCCACAGGTGGGCGCAGTGACCCTGGTGGACAACAGCGCACCTGACAACTGGCAGCAAACGCTGGGCGAAACCATGCGCGGTGGCGGCGGCGTGCTGCTGACCCAGCCGCACAATGCCGGACTCGCCGCCGCGCAGAATGTCGGCATCGACTGGGCGCGCGCACATGGTTACCAACATGTGCTGCTGCTGGATCAGGACAGCGTCCCGGGTGTCGGCATGGTGGCGTCATTGCTCGCCGCGCTGCAGCAGCTTTCCGTTTCAGCCCGGGTGGCGGCGGTGGGTCCGCGTTTTCATGATCTGCGTGAGGAGCGGGACGCCCCCTTTGTACACATCCGGTTTCCGTTCAACCGCAAGCTCTGGTGTACCAATGCCGCGCAGCATGTCACTTGCGATTTCCTGATCAGTTCGGGAACGCTCATCCCCATGAAAGTGCTGGAGCAGGTCGGGGTCATGGACGCGGCCTTGTTCATCGACAACGTCGACATGGAGTGGAGCTTTCGTGCCCAGGCGCGGGGGTATGCGTTGTATGGCGTGTGCGCGGCGACAATGTCCCATCGCCTGGGCGACACGCGTTATCGGTTGCCGTTTGGCGTTGGACGCGTCGTGGTGCACCAACCGCTGCGACTGTATTACATGATGCGTAATCGCTTGCTGCTGTATCGCATGTCACATGTGCCGCGCGCCTGGGTTGCCCAGGACGTGCCGCGCGTGTTCGCGAAGCTGTTCCTGTTTGGTGTGCTGATCGGTCCGCGCATGCGCAACTTGCGTTTCATGCTGCATGGACTGTGGGACGGGGTACGGGGCCGCAATGGTGAGTGCATGATTTCTGCTGGTCAGCAGGGGGCGCCGGAATAACGCGCCACCCCGGTGGGTGATCCTTCGCCGGGCGCGAGGTGTTGCCGTCGGCGGCGAGGCTGCGGCGGGCAGTGCACGCCCGACGTTACGGCGGGCAACTTCTTTGGCGTCCGTGATGCTTGTGTGCGCGAGGCGTTCGGAGCGTCACAGGTTTTGATAATTCGGCCCCGAACCACCTTCAGGCGTAACCCAGGTGATGATTTCGTAAGGGTCCTTGATGTCGCAGGTTTTGCAATGCACGCAGTTCGCGGCGTTGATTTGCAGGCGCGGTTTCTTCTTGCCGTCGGGCATGACGTCTTCGACGATTTCGTAGACGTTGGCAGGGCAGAATTTCTCGCACGGGTTGCCGTATTCCTCGGTGCAGCGCTCGACGCAGATGCTGGGGTCACTGACGACCAGATGTACGGGCTGGTCCTCGTCGTGCTCGGTGGCAGCGAAGTACACGCTGGCCAGGCGGTCGCGCGGGGGTAGCGTGCGCTGCACGTAGTCGCGCACGGGTTCCGTGTATTCGCCGAGTTTGTGCAGGCTGGACCAGTCGGCCTTGTTCTTGAACGTCCACGGCGACAGGCCGCCGGTGGCGGTTTCCCACGCGGCGTTGAGCATGCCGAACCACAGACCCTTCTTGAAACCGGGTTTCACGTTGCGGACTTTTTTCAGTTCGGCCATGACGTCGGAGGCGCGCAGCTCGGCGTCGAAACCGGTGGCATCGAGCTTTTTGGCCAGATGTTCGGCGGCCAGCATGCCGCTCTTGATCGCCTGATGCGTGCCCTTGATCTTGGGTACATTGAGCAGGCCGGCGGTGTCGCCAATCAGCAGTGCGCCGGGCATTTCCACTTTCGGCAAGGACTGGTAACCACCGGTGGCCAGCGCACGCGCGCCGGCGGAGAGGATCGAGCCGCCTTCCAGCAGCGGCTTGATCAACGGGTGGTGCTTCCATTGCTGGAACGCTTCCCACGGTTTGTACTTCGGGTCGGTGTAATCGAGGCCGCTGACGTAACCCAGCGCCAGCCGATCGCCATCAAGGTGGTACATAAAGCCGCCGCCGTAGGTGCGCGAGTCCGCAGGCCAGCCAAAGCTGTGCACGATTTTTCCGGGCGTCACGCGCCCGGCCGGTACCTGCCACAGCTCCTTGATACCGATGGAGTAACCCTGTGGATCACTGTGCTCGTCCAGCTTGAAGCGATTCACCAGCACCTTGGTCAGACTGCCGCGCGCGCCTTCGGCGAGTACGGTGACCTTGGCCTTGATGTCGATGCCCTGGGTGTAGTTCGCCTTGTGCGACCCATCCTTGGCCACGCCCATGTCACCGATGCGCACACCGGCGACTGAGCCATCTTCGTTATGCACCGTGTCGGCAGCGGCAAAGCCGGGAAACACATCCACGCCGAGCGCTTCAGCTTGCGGCGCCAGCCAGGCGCACAGCGCGCCGAGCGACACGATGAAATTGCCCTTGTTGTGCATGCCCGGGGGCAGCGGCAGCTTGCGTGCAGCGGTTTTGCTCAACAGATAGAACTCGTCAGGGCCGGCGGGTACGCAAATCGGTGGCGGGTTGTCGCGCCAGCCCGGAAGCAGGGCGTCCAGCGGCTGCGGCTCGATGACCGCGCCGGACAGGATATGCGCACCGATGGTCGAGGATTTCTCGATCACGCAGACGCTGATGTCGGCCTTCAATTGCTTGAGCCGGATCGCGAACGATAGCCCGGCCGGGCCGGCGCCGACCACGACCACGTCGTATTCCATCGTTTCGCGTTCGCTCATGGCAGGCTCCGTTGAGTGGCTTGGTCGGGTGGTTCGCGTCATGCTCGCGCGGTGGCGTCGCTGGGGTTGCGCCGGGTGGATCGGTGCGATGAGGCGCATTGCTGCGTGCACGCAC
>JBDSWR010000076.1:0-25076 GCA_039926605.1 Rhodanobacter sp.
CGGCGGAGCCGTCCGCCTCGAACGCACGGTTAGGCATCAACTCGTAGCCTTCGAGTGCGTGAAAGGAGCCGGCCAAGAGATGTTCCGATGACCAGCGCGACTACGGAGTTGAGCCAACCTAAGGCCACGAGCAGAGATAAAGAGCTGCCCGCCAGGTTGGGCAGAAACGCTGCGAGTATCTGTGAGAAGGCAAAGTATGCCAACAGCGCCACGCACGCGCGCAGAAATTGCCGAGAATCTTGGCAATAAGCCATGACTGCGAAGACGACGATACATAGAATCAAAGACAAGCCCAGCCTCACAAAAAGCTGATCCGGCGCCAAAAAACCTGCAAAAAGGTCCGCCAAGAATAGGCCGATGAAGGCTTTTGTGATCATTCCCCAGTTCACGTCACTCTTCATCTGATGCCTAACGCTATGTCGATTTCAAAGTGCAGTGTAATCCCGCAACCTATCCCCGGGTTGCGGAGCGCTCTGCTTCATGCCCAACGTACCAGAATCAATGACTTGGCCCGCCGAGCGCAGTCTAATCCTGCCATGTAATCCCGCCAAGAGGAAATATTGGGCTCCTCGAACTGCATTCGTCGAAAGCAGACGCCACACCCATAACACCGATCGCTCGCCTTCGCGCATTGCTCGCGTCGAAGCTAATTCCCGACACCGGAATCAGGACGTAAGCTGGACTGCCACGTCTGTAGACGTGCTGCGGATGCGAATTTTTGTAACCGGGACAAACAATGCCATTACGCCCAGCGTTACACGGGCAAAGGTGTCGACCTGCGGCCACGCGCCCGTGCACCACCCGCTCAACCTTACTCCGGGCCGCAAACACTCATCCCCGATAAACAGCCAGCAACCCGGGATCACTGAACAACCCGGCGGGCAGCAGATAGCGCGGGTCGCGGCCGGCGGCCAGCAGTTCGCGGATGCGGGTCGCGGAAATCTCCAGAGGCGTCACGGCCAGGCGGATGACCTTGCCGGCGGGTGAGGTGTGCAACTTCGTCGGTTCATCCACCCACCGCTCGGCCACTTCGCGCTCCAGCTCGGCGGGCAGCGCCGCAGAGACGCCGGGGCGGCTGAGCACGCCGACGTGCGCGAGAACGAACAGCTCGTGCCATTGATGCCAGGTGGCAAGCTTGGCGAATGCATCGGCGCCGATCAGTAGGATCAGCGGGCGCTGGCCGTGCTCGGCACGCAACTCGTGCAAGGTATCCACGGTGTACGACGGTCCACTGCGCGCCAGCTCGCGCGTATCCAGGTGCAGCCGCGATTGGCCCTGCAGCGCAGCGCGCAGCATGGCCACGCGCTGCGCCGCACTGGCAATGGGTGGTGGCCGATGCGGAGGAACGTTGGCTGGGAGCAGGCACACCTCGGCATCGAGCAACTCGGACGCCTCCCACGCCACGCTGAGATGGCCGAGGTGAATCGGATCGAAGGTACCGCCGAAGATGGCCAGCGGGCGCTGGGTCATGGCGCGGCGGTTGACCTGAGGCGCTGTCCTCGCACGCCGGGGAATGCAGCTTGATGCGTGCGCGCCCTGCTCACGCCAGCGCCTTGTCGGCACGCGGTTCGGCGATGGCGGCGACCAGGCGTTCGGCTTCGCGCCACGGGTTGCCCAGCTCGCGGCCCTTGACCATGCGGTCGATGCGCGCGGCGCGCGCCAGGCAACGCAGCCAGTGTTCGCGCGGTGCGCGACGCAAGGCCTGGCGAAACAGGGTTTCGCGCGCAGAGAACATGTGCTCCGCACGGATTTGCGCATTGAGATCACGCGCGTTCGCCAGCCGCAGCGCGAGCTGCAATTGGTTCACCAGCCAGCCCATCAGCGCGAGCAGTTCATCGCCCTCGGCACGCAAGCCGGCGAGGATGCGCAGTGCGCGGGCGCCGTCGCCGCTGAATGCGGCGTCAGTGAGTTTGAACACGTCGTAGCGTGCGCTGTCGGCGACCAGCGCTTCCATCTCGGTGACATCGACGCGCCCGCCGCCGTGCAGCACCGCGAGCTTGTCGATTTCCTGCGCAGCGGCCAGCAAATTGCCTTCGACGCGCTCGGCCAGCAACGCCACCGCATCCGGCGTCGCGGACAGATCGCGAGAAGCCAGACGCGCGCTGATCCATGCCGGCCAGCCATCGGGCCGCGGAGCGTTGAAAACCACCATGACCCCGGCCGCATCCAGCTTGCGGCTCCACGCGGCGTCGTGCTTGTTGCTCCACTCCATTGCGGTGACCAGCAAGGTCACATCCGGCGGCGGATCCGTACAGAACGCGGTGATCGCCTTTGCCCCCTCGGTGCCGGCGCGGCCGGTGGGCAAGCGCAAATCAATCAGCCGGCGTGAGGCAAACAAGGACATGCTCGCGGCCGCACGGGCCAAGTCATTCCAGTCGAAATGCTGACCTGCCTCCAACACTTGACGCTCGCTGTAACCAAGGACCTTCGCCCTGGCGCGCAAAGCATCGGCTGCCTCCAGCACCAGCAGCGGTGCGCCGGCCAGCAAATACACCGAAGCCAGCGAATCGGCATCCAGCGCCTTCTGCCACTGGCCGACCGCCATTGGCATCAGGGCTTCGCCGTTGTCGCCTGCGGATGTTTGGCGACAGCCTGCAGACGGAACAGGATGGCCTGCACCATGTCATCGTTCAGACTGCGCTGAATCTCCTGCACCTGCGAAGCGTTGCCTACCGTGTTGGTCGCGTCGTAGCTGTACTCGCGCGACATGTCGATGCGCTGGTGCGGGACAAGCACCTGCCCGCCCAAGTCAGTCACGTCGAACTCCACCTGATAGCGCACGGCAAATTCGCTGATGCGGGTGTATCCGCCCGCGCTCACCGTCTCTGATCCAAATCTGGCGACCGGCACACGCAGCTCGGCGATGCCCGGACCAGAGGCATCCTCCAGCGTGACGCCGGCTGTTTGCAGTGCGCGCGCAAGCTGGCGCTGCAAGGCATTGTTGTCGTTGACCGTGACATGGACACGCTGCATGGAAGCCGGCAAAGTCGCGTTGCCGCGTAGATGGAAGCCGCATGCCGTCAATGCCAGCGCCAACGCCAGCAACAACCCTGTCCGGACTGATCGACCTGTGTACATGCGGCTCATGACTTCATCCTGCGACGATATTGACGATCTTGCCAGGTACCACGATGACCTTGCGCACGCTAAGGCCTTCCAGAAAATGTGCCACTTGCGGTTGCGCCAGCGCCAAGGCCTGCGCGTCGTCCTTCGACGCGTCCGCGGCCAGTTCGATGGTAGCGCGCAGCTTGCCGTTGATTTGTACGGCGAGTTTCAACGTGTTGCGCACGAGCGCGGCCGCGTCAACCTGCGGCCACGCCTGATCTTCCAACACAGTGGGAGCATGGCCGAGCACCTGCCACAGCGCGTGGCTGATATGCGGCACGACCGGGTTCAGCAGCAGCACCATCGCCTCCAGCGCCTCATGGCGTACCGCGCGGCCCTGGTCAGTCTGATCGGTGAATTTGTTCAAGGCGTTCAACAATTCCATCAGCGCGGCGATGGCGGTGTTGAACGCATGCCGCTGACCAAAATCGTTGCCGACCTTCTGGATGGTTGCGTGCAGTTGGCGACGCATCGCTTTCTGGCCGGGATCCAGCGCAGCGGGATTCACCACGGGATGATCAGGTTTGGCCGCATGCGCCGTCACGTCGCGCCAGAAGCGCTTGAGGAAGCGTGACATACCTTCAACGCCGGCCTCGCTCCACTCCAGCGACTGCTCCGGTGGCGCGGCGAACATCGAGAACAAGCGCACGGTGTCGGCGCCGTACTTGTCCACCATGGTCTGCGGGTCGATGCCGTTGTTCTTCGACTTGGACATCTTCTCGGTGGCGCCAATCTGCACGCTCTTGCCATCGGCGTGCAGCACCGCACCGGTCACGCGCCCGCGCTCATCGCGCTGCACATCGACGTCTGCAGGATTGATCCATTCGCGCATGCCATCGGCGTTGTCGCGATAAAATGTTTCGGCGATCACCATCCCCTGGCACAGCAGGTTCCGCGCCGGCTCGTCGCTGTCGACCATGCCGGCGTCGCGCATCAGCTTGTGATAAAAGCGGAAATACAGCAGATGCATGATCGCGTGTTCAATGCCGCCGATGTACTGATCAACCGGCAACCAGTAGTTGGCGCGCTCGTCGATTTGCGCATCGGCTCCCGGGCTGGTGTAGCGCGCGTAGTACCAGCTCGACTCCATGAACGTATCGAACGTGTCGGTTTCACGCTCGGCCGGTCCACCGCACTGTGGACAAGTGCACTTGCGCCACTCCGGATCGGCTTTGATCGGCGACTGCACGCCACCGGCTGCACTGAATGCGTCAGCCACGTCCTCGGGCAGCACCACTGGCAACTGATCTTCCGGCACCGGCACCGCACCACAGGCAGGGCAATAGATCACCGGGATCGGGCAACCCCAGTAACGCTGGCGGCTGACACCCCAGTCGCGCAGGCGCCAGTTGACCCGACGCTCACCGCGGCCTTCGGCTTCCAGGCGCTGCGCCAGGGCATCCAGCGCCTGCTGAAAATCCAGCCCATCGTATTCGCCAGAGTTGACCAAAATGCCGTGCTCGGTAAAGGCACACTGCTCCAGCACGCGCGTTTCGAAATCCCCGATCACCTGCACGGCGGTCTTGGTGTCGTAGGCGTCGGTGTGGCGGCCTTCCAGCGCAGCGTGCATGGGATCGGCGCCCACGCCACGGGACAAGTCCTGACCAATCTCGTGCACCGCGTCGAGCACGCTGCGATCAACCACCACCATCTTGATCGGCAGGCTGTAATGCTTGGCAAATTCCCAATCGCGCTGGTCATGGCCAGGCACCGCCATCACCGCGCCAGTGCCGTAATTCATCAGCACGAAGTTCGCCACATACACCGGCAACGCTTCGCCGGTGATCGGATGGATGGCACACAGGCCGGTATCCATGCCGCGCTTTTCCTGAGTCTCGAGTTCGGCTTCGGAAACCCCACCGTGGCGCAGGTCCTCGATGAACTTTTCCAGCAATGGACGCGACTGCGCCGCATAGTGGGCCAGTGGATGCTCGGCCGCGATCGACAGGAAGGTCACGCCCATCAAGGTGTCCGGGCGAGTGGTGAACACCGTGATCGGTTCCACCGGTGCACCGTCGTCATTGACGTCGAAGCGGATCTCCAGGCCTTCGCTGCGCCCGAGCCAATTGCGCTGCATGGTCTTGACCGCATCGGGCCAGCCCGGCAACTGGTCCAGGCCATCCAGCAGCTCCTGGGCGTAGTCGGTGATCTTCAGGAACCACTGCGGAATCTCACGTTTCTCGACCACGGCACCAGAGCGCCAGCCCTTGCCGTCGATCACCTGTTCGTTGGCCAGCACGGTCTGGTCAACCGGATCCCAGTTCACCACCGCGTTTTTGCGATAGGCCAGGCCTTTCTTCAGCAACCGGGTGAACATGACCTGTTCCCAGCGGTAATAGTCGGGCCGGCAAGTGGCAAACTCGCGGCTCCAGTCGATCGCGTAACCCAGCGACTGCAACTGCGCACGCATATGCTCGATGTTCGCGTACGTCCACTTTGCCGGTGCGGTCTTGCGCTTGATCGCGGCATTCTCCGCGGGCAGGCCAAACGCATCCCAGCCCATCGGCTGCAACACGTTCTTGCCATTCATGCGCTGATAGCGGCTGATCACGTCGCCAATCGTGTAGTTGCGCACATGGCCCATGTGCAACGCGCCGGAAGGGTACGGCAGCATCGACAGGCAATAGAACTTCGGGCGCGACGCGTCTTCGGTTACCTCATAGGCGTGGTGAGCGTTCCAGTACGCCTGCGCCGCAGCCTCGACTACGGCCGGGCGATAACCTTGCTCGGCGGGGTCGGCTGCAGCGGGATTCGGGACTTGCGTGTCGTGCATGATGACGTTGCCATGATTCGAAGATGCCGTGCGCCGCAGGTGCGCGCTGCTGAACGCAGCAGCCTAGCCCAGCGCGCACCGGGCGCCAAGCATTGCGCCAGAAACGTGGGCGCCCACACGAGTGCTCACGCGGGTACTCACGAGGCCGGACACGTGGCGCTCTGTCCGGCGACCAAGGCACGCGCCGCCCCCGCCATCTGTGCTGCCAGGGCGGCGATCGCCCGCTGATGACCCTGGACCAGCGCCGGATATCCCGGACCAACCGACTCACGCACGCTGCTGGTACAGGTCAGCGCAGCGGCTTGCGCACCATTGACGATGCGCAGCGACCATGTGCCGGCGATCAGCGCGTAACTGCCCGGTTGCGAGTCGAAGCGGTGCACGTCCAATTTGATGCGCACGCGCGGTTGGGTACTGTCCGCCGCGCCAGTGGCGTCACGAGTGTGCAGCGCACGCGCAAGGTCGCCAGCCAGCGCACTGCGCAACTCATCGCTCAGCGGCGCAATCCAACGCTCGCCATTCAGCAGCAACATGCCTTGCGCGCCATCGCGCACCACCAGTTGCGGTTGATCGACCTGCGCGGGCACGCTGACCGGGAGCAATTCAAACGGTAGTGCGGGGCCCGTGCCTGGCTGTTCCGCGCCCGTGTCGGACGTGTCAGTAGCCGGCGCGATCAAGGTGTAGTAATGCAAGGGCGCCGAGGCACATGCACTCAGCGCCAGCGCACCGATCCATGCGAGCCAACGCGTGGTGAGACGGATCATGGCTTGCTCCCTTGCAGCGGTTGCGGAGGTTGCGGCACGGCCGCCGGCGCGGGCACGGCCGCCGGCGCGGGCACGGCCACCGGCGCCGGTGCGGTCGGCTTGGTATCGGCGCCGCGCCCGCGCAGCAGCGCATCGGGGTAGGCGCCCAGATAGTCGCTGAGCACCCGCAGCGAGCGCGCCATGCGTTGCAACTCCTGCAGGGTGCCGCCAAGGTTTTGCTGCAGCGGTGAATCGCCGGACAGCGCATCGTCGGCCGTGCCCATGGTTTTTTGCACGCCCTTGAGGGTGCTCTTGAACTCGGGAAGGGTCTGGCCATTGACCTGCTTGAGCGTCGTGTTGAACGCGCTCAAAGCCTGGTCGAGATTCTTGCCGATGCTGTCCAACGGCACCTTGCCGAGCTTGTCGACAATATCCGCAAGTTGTTCCTGCAGTTGGTCGAAGCTGCCGGGCACGGTGGGGATCATCAACGGCGTGGCCGCAGGGTCGAACGCCACCGGGCGTGCATGCGGCACGAAATCGAGCGCCACATACAACTGGCCGGTGAGCAGGTTGCCGGCACGTGCCTGCGCACGCAGACCGTGGTTGACCAACTGCCCCATCAAGTGGGCAAGATCGGCGCCTTCGCCAGTCGCCTTGGCCAGCGCTTCGAGCTTGTCGTACGCGCCACCCAGACGGTGCGGGTAGATGACCGCGCCAACGAGCACCGGAAACCGCTGTTTCTGCTGGTCATAGTCCAGGCGGATCGACACCACCTTGCCGATGGGAATGCCGAGAAACTCCACCGGCGCATCCACCGCCAGACCGCGTACGGATTGCTCAAAGCGCATGCGCAGGTACTGCGGCGCCCCGTCCGGCGGAGCCATCGCGATCGTCTCGTTGCCAAACAGATCAAATTCGGCCTGCTCTGGCGCCCGCACAGTGTCGTGCGGTCCGCGCGGATCCTGGAACGCCACCCCACCAGCGAGCACGGTAGCCAGGGACTGGGTGTCGAGCTTGAACCCGTTCGCGCCGATGGACACATCCACGCCACTGGCGTTCCAGAAGCGCGTGGATCGGCTGACCAACGCATCATTCGGACCGTCTATGAAAATATGCAGGGTGACGCCCTTGCCGTCCTTGTCCAGTTGATAGGACACCACACGGCCGACCTGGATGCGCCGGAAATACACCGGCGAACCGATGTCCAGCGAACCCAGATCCTCGGCGTGCAGCACGAACCCGCGACCGGGCGCCCCGTGACTTACTGCGGGCGGAATTTCCAACCCGGTGAAATTCTCGACCGGTGTATCCGATTCCCCGATATCCGCGCCGATATAGGCGCCGGACAGTAGCGTACTGATGCCCGACACCCCACCCAACCCGATACGCGGGCGCACCACCCAGTAACGCGTGCCCTCGGTAGCGAATTTCTTTGCGCTTTTCTCCAGCGCCACCTTCACCAATACACGGCTGCGATCGTCGCTGAGTCTGATCTTGTTCACACGCCCGATCACCACGTTCTTGTATTTCACCGGCGTCTTGCCTGCATCCAGGCCTTCGGCGCTCTGGAAACTGACGGTGATCTGCGGGCCCGCCTGCAGCCAGTTGTTGACCACCAACGCCAAGCCGACCATGGCGGCCAGGGCCGGCACCAGCCAGATCAGCGATGCATGCGAACGCCGCCGCACGACCACCGGCCGCGGCAAATCGTGCTCAGGCGCGGCGTCCGGACGTTCGTCACTCATCGCCAGCCCTGCCATCCCAAATCAGTCGGGGGTCAAAACTCATTGAAGCAAGCATGGTCAGCACCACCGTCAGGCCAAAAAAAATCACCCCGGGCAATGGCTCGACCCGACTCAACACATTGAAGCGCACCAAACCGCTCAGCAGCGCGACCACGAAGACGTCCAGCATCGACCAGTAACCGATCAATTCCACAAACCGGTACAGTCTCGCGCGCTGCACCAAGGCCCAGCCACTACGGCGCTGACTACTGGTGAGCAGTAGCGCCAGTACAGTGAATTTCAGCATCGGCACGACGATGCTGGCGCAGAACACGATCACCGCCAGCCCCGGCGAGCCCTCCATCCACAATTGGACCACGCCGCTGATGATGGTGTTGTCGTCGACGTCGTTCAAGCTGGCCGTGCGCATGATCGGCAACACGTTGGCCGGGATATACAGAAGAAATGCGGCAATCAACAACGCCCACGTGCGGGAAAAGCTCGCGCTTTTGCGTCGGCGCAGCGCCGAGCCGCAGCGCGGGCAGGCCATGTCATCGTCCACGCCGTCGCCATCGAGCCGGTGATCATCCGCCACATTGCGGCACACCAGCCCGCACACACGACAGGCGATCAGGCCCAGATCGACCGCTCGCGGCAGCGCGCTCACGCTGCGTCCAGCTCAGGCATGTCCCACAGATCACGCAAATCCACCCCGGAGAACAGCGTGATCAACACGGTCAAGACAGCGTAGGCGTAAATACCCGGGTCCGCCACGACATCAAAGTAGACATGCGCCTTGACGATCGACACCAGCGCGCCCAGCACGAAGACTTCGCTCATCGTCCACGGGTTGACGTAATGCAGCAGCACCATCAACCGCGCAAATCCCGGCGCGCGCACGCCGAGGCGTGCAAACCACAGCAGCCAGCCGAGCAGCAGCATCTTGATCAGCGGGAAAAAGAACAGCGTGGCGGCGGTGATCACCGCCACTACCGCAGCGTTCTCACGCCACATGGCGATGATCATGCCCCACAAGGTCACACCGTTGTAGTGACCATTCAGGCCAAGCGTGACAATCGGCCAGACGTTGGCCTGCACGAATACCAGCAGCGCGGTCAGGATCAGCGCCAGCAATACCGCGGGATTCAACCATTGGTAGCGCTCAAGCTCACACCGACAGCGCGGGCACTCGGCCACTTCACCGCTCGCCAGGGGACAGCGACGGTAAACCGTGTCGCAATACTTGCAAACCACCAGCTGTGCCGGCGCGCCGGTATCCATGCCATCAGTACCCATTCGCCACGAGGCGATGCAGGTGATTCTCGCAAATCTGCCCTGGCGGCGCTGAACTGCATGCGACCGGCTTGATATGCTGGACACCATAGTGAACCGCATCGGGCCCGCCCAAGGAGTCATCCGTGACTGAAGCTGCCGCCGTGTCGCCCATATTTGACGTCACTGACCAGACGTTCGAAACCGAAGTCATGCAAGAATCCATGACTACGCCGGTACTGCTGGATTTCTGGGCCGCCTGGTGCGAACCGTGCAAGACCGTCGGGCCGATCCTGGAAAAGCTCGCCAACGAATACCACGGTGCATTTCGCCTGGGCAAGGTCGACGTCGAGGCGCAGCGCGAACTGGCCGGCATGTTCGGCATTCGCAACATACCCACCGTGATGCTGCTCAAAGGCGGCCAGCCGGTGGATGGTTTTACCGGTGCGCTGACGGAAGGCCAGGTACGCGAGTTCCTGCAGCGCCACGTGCAGCCGCTGGGCGCCCCGCCGACAGCCGAGGAGGCCGTTGCCGTTGCCGATGCCGTTCCGGAAACGCCTGAAGCAGCTGTTGCGCGTCTGCAACAGGAGCTTGCCAACAGTCCGGACAATGGCGAACTCAAGGTTTATCTCGCGCAATCCCACTTGCATGCCGGGCAGATCGACGCCGCGGAAGCCGCAATCGCCTCGCTGCCGATCAACCTGGCGACAGACGCCCGCGTTGTGCGTCTGCGCACCGAGCTTGACCTGGCCCACACGCTGGCGGACGCGCCATCGCTGGCCGATTTGCAGCAACGCGTCCAGGCTGACGGTGCCGACTGGGCCGCCCGGGACCTGCTCGGCGTGCGCTTGCTGCTCGAAGGCGACGCCGAAGCGGGCCTGGAGCAATTTCTGCTGATCCTGCAGAAGGCCCGGGACTGGAATGACGGTCAGGGCAAGAAGCGTCTGCTGGCAGCCTTTGCCACACTTGAAGACGCTGAGTTGGTCGCGCGCTACCGGCGCAAGATGGCGTCCATGTTGTTCTGATCGAAGCGACAGGCTGGCGCGAAGCCATTGTGATACCTGTGGATGGCTGCGGCCCTGATGCTTTCCCGCCGCCGGGCAAGATCACCGCCACTGCCGTTGCTTCCCGAAATTTCCAAAAAAGGGATTCCACCACCTGTGCGTTCCGCAACCTTCCGCCACCTGATGAATTTGTGGCCACCGTTTCTGTGCAACTCCATCCGCGTGCAATCGGTGACCGCCGACTGGACCGAGGTGAAGGTGGTTTTGCGACTGCGACCGTGGAACCGCAACTACGTACGCTCACAGTTTGGCGGCAACCTGTTTGCCATGACCGATCCGTTCTGGATGCTGCTGATGATGCATCAGCTCGGCAACGACTATTACGTGTGGGACAAGGCCGGCGCCATCGACTTTGTGGCACCAGGTTACGAAGACGTCTACGCCCATTTCAAGCTGGAGCCCGCGGTGGTCGAAGAACTCCGCGCGGCCGCAGCGGGCGGTGGGAAAGTGTTGCGCTGGTTCGAGACCGACGTCACCACCGCGTCGGGCAAGGTCATCGCCGTGGTGCGCAAGCAGCTCTACGTGCGCTTGAAACCCGGGTCCAGGTAGTCGCGCTCGGCAGGTACTTTACGCGGCGACGCAGCCCTGTTCTGCAGGGCGGTCATTGCCGGCCCACGTCGGCGATCTTGAACGCGATCCGGCAATGTGCATGCTGCAGCCCCGCAACGTACTGCTGCCGTTCCCTGGTCTCCATGAACAATGGTTTTCCTGTCGATTCCCCCAATGATTCGCCAGACCCGAGGAAAAATCACACCGGCACCCGACAACGACGGCTTTCACTTGCATAATCAGGTACCACTCCTGCGGGACGTCGGGATGACGTTGGCCGAAAACCTGCTTGTGCGCGTACGCCGACTGGACCCGGGCTGCTTCGCGCTGGTCATGGCAACCGGCATCGTCTCGATCGACGCCAGCCAGCACGGTATGCCGGGCATTGCCCGCGCGTTGTTTGCATTCAATCTCGCAGCCTACGCCTGGCTGCTCGCACTCACCCTGTTGCGTCTGGTGCGCTTCCGTCACGAGCTGATCGCCGATTTTGCAAACCCGTCGCGGGGTGCCAGTTTCCTCACGTTTGCCGCCGGCACCTGCGTGCTCGGCAGTCAGTGTGTGCAAGTGGTATCGCTGCCGACGCTCGCAAGCGCGTTCGCGGTGCTCGGTGCGCTGGCATGGACCGCACTGATCTATCTCTTCTTCGCCGCCACCATCACCGCCCGGTTCAAGCCGGGCTTTACCCGCAGCATCAACGGCGGCTGGCTGATAGCCGTGGTCGCCACCCAGGCGCTGTCGGCGCTGATCACGCTGCTTGCCAGCAGTCCCACCGATGCGGATCACCTGTCGTTCATCGCGCTCGGCCTCTACATGCTCGGCGCCGCGCTTTACCTGCTCATCATCACCATGGTGGTGTATCGCATGGTGTTTTTCCCGCTGCGCGCCAAGCAGTTCACTCCCCCGTACTGGATCAACATGGGGGCGCTCGCCATCACCACACTCGCCGGCAGCCTGCTCATTACGCGTGCACCGGCAAGCGGCCCGCTCGTCGAACTGCTGCCGTTCGTGCAAGGTTTCACGGTATTTTTCTGGGCGACAGCGACTTGGTGGATACCGCTGCTGGTCATCCTCGAAGTGTGGCGTCACCTGAGTCACCACGTGCGTTTCCGCTACGAAACCGATGACTGGGACATCGTGTTTCCGATTGGCATGTACACGGTCGGCACGTTCGAGCTCGCGCATGCGCTACCGGCTGATTTCCTGCTGGCCATCCCCGCCATCGGCGTGTACGTGAGCTTGATCGCGTGGCTGCTGGTCGCTTCAGTCGGCGTACGCCATCTTTATCGCAAACGCCGCATGACATTACCCGCGGGGCTTCGCTGACACCGCGCCGGGCTGGTCGGATGGCACAACGTTGCCGACGTCAGCGTTCGGCTGGCGTGTCGCCGGTGGCTGGCTTCGACCAGGTTTCCACTCAAGACCCCATAGACGCCGACCATGACCGCCCGCGTGGACGTCGCGCCAGGACAGCAGGACACGTCTTTCGCCGAATGCAACTCCCGACAAACTGCGATGCTGCAGCGCAACCTGTAAAGTAAGCGGGTTTACCGCGCAAATGCTGATTTCATGACTCCACCGAACACGCCACCTGATCGCCCAGTCCATGTCCGCACCGCCGGAACTACCGATGCGTTGCCGATCGCACCGGAACTCGGACTGTCACTTGACGCGGCCAACATGCCGCGCAAATCGACGCTGGTAACGCGGCGCATCCTGTGGATCAGCCTGCTGGCGATCGTGGTTGGTCTGGTGTCGGCGTGGATCGCGCAATTGCTGATGCTGCTCATCAACCTCATTACCGACGTGACCTTTTACGGCCGCGTTTCCGATGTGCTTGGACCGGAGCACAAGCCCGGATCGGTATTGTCGGCCGCCAACACGCAGTTGGGCGCATGGGTGATCGTGATGCCGGTCATCGGCGGCCTGATCGCCGGCATCATGGCGCGCTGGGGATCGCGCGCGATCCAGGGCCACGGCATCCCCGAGGCCATGGAACAGATCCTCACCAACGAATCGAACATTCCCGCGCGGATGACCTGGCTGAAGCCCGTGTCGTCGGCGTTCACCATCGGTACCGGCGGTCCGTTCGGCGCCGAAGGTCCGATCATTTCGACCGGTGGCGCGCTCGGCTCGCTGCTCGGCCAATTGCTGCGCGTTACCGCGGACGAGCGCAAGGTGCTGCTGGCGGCCGGCGCCGCCGCCGGCATGGCCGAAGTGTTTGGCGCGCCGGTATCCGCGCTGGTGCTGGCGATCGAACTGCTGCTGTTCGAGCTGCGCCCGCGTTCGCTGATTCCAGTCGCGTTGGCCACGGTCGCGGCGGTGAGCGTGCGTTACGGCAGTTATGGCGCCGGCCCGGTGTTCCTGATGCCCGACGTGCTGCAGCCAGGTAGCCTGGCGCTGGTCTGCCTGGTGCTGGTGGGCACCTTCGTCGGCTACGCGTCGATCTGGGTCAGTCGCGCGGTATATTTCGTCGAGGACATGTTCGCCAAACTCCCGGTCCACTGGATGTGGTGGCCGGCGCTTGGGGCCGCCGTCGCCGGTTTCATTGGCTGGATCGAACCGCGCACACTGGGGGTCGGCTACGACAACATCGATGCGCTGGTACAGGGTGAATTCGGCCTGACCATGCTGCTGACTTTCGGCGCCTTGAAGTTCCTCGCCTGGGTGATCGCACTCGGCAGTGGTACGTCCGGCGGCACCCTGGCGCCCTTGTTCATGATTGGCGGTTCGCTCGGCGCAGTCATCGGTATCGGCATCAACACTCTGGTGCCGGCGGCCCATGTGGACGTGCGCATTGCCGCGCTGGTCGGCATGGCGGCGATCTTTGCCGGTTCGTCGCGAGCGTTGCTGACTGCAGTGGTATTCGCATTTGAAACCACGCGCCAGGCGGCGACGCTGCTGCCCCTGCTAGGCGGCTGTACTGCGGCTTACCTCATCTCGGCGCTGCTCATGCGCAACACGATCATGACCGAGAAGATCGCGCGCCGCGGCGTGCGCGTGCCTACCGGCTACGCCGCCGACTACCTGGAACAGGTGTCGGTCGGCGCTGTGTGCTCACGCGATGTAGTGACGCTCAAGACCACCCAGACCCTGGCGGAGGTGCGGCCATGGCTCACGCAAGGCAGTGTGGCGATGCGTCATCAGGGGTTTCCGGTGGTGGACGAACGTGGCCACGTGCACAGCGTGCTGACCCGGCGCACGCTGCTGGACCCGCAGTGGCATTACACGCTGACGCTGGGCGAGCTGGCGACCCGCCCTCCCGTTGCGGTAACTGAAGCCCACTCCCTGCGCGAGGCCGCCGATCACATGGTCGAGCAGAAAATCGGACGCCTGGTCGTGGTCAGCAAGGACGACCCGCGCCAGCTAGTCGGCATCCTGACCCGCGGTGATGTGCTGGCTGCGCACGCGCAGCGCCTGCATGAGGCACGCGAATCATCACGCCGCCGGCACTTCCACGACGGCTACAAGGTGCGGCCGACAACAAGCGATCCGCTCAATGGGTTCGGCCACGGACGCGGCGGCAAAAAGCACTGACCACCATCGTTACCGGTTCGCACCGACACTGCCCGACCGACACTCGCTGACCGGCGAAGCCCGGCCACGCGGTCGATGTCGCCCGGGCCAGAGCGACGCGGTGGGCTGCACACGCGATCTTGTGCTCGGCAAACGACGTCCTCATCGGCACCCCTTACACTACACATGCTCAAATACGCGAACGACCCCATGGCCTCCCTGCACTTCAAACGCTACCTGATCACCGGCCTGCTCACGTTCATCCCGCTTTGGGTCACCTGGCTGGTGTTCAAATTTGTACTGAGCCTGCTCGCCGGCATCGGCGCGCCCCTGGTCGAGGCGCTGATCGGCGTGCTCACCCTCGTGGCGCCAAACACGGCCGATACGCTCAACATGCAGTGGCTCACGTTCATCATCGCCTTGCTGATCACGCTCGGCGCGCTTTATGCGCTGGGTTTTGTCGCGACGCGGGTGATCGGCCAGCGCTTCCTCACCGCGTTCGACGGTCTGCTCGCGCGCATCCCCCTGGTGCAGACGATCTATGGCGGCACGAAAAAGCTGATGGCGGTATTGCAGCACAAGCCGGCCGGCGTGCAGCGCGTGGTCTTGGTGGAGTTCCCGCGCCGCGGCATGAAGGTGGTGGGCTTCGTTACGCGCATCATGCTTGAGGAAGGCACCGGGCGCGAGATGGCGGCGGTGTTCATCCCGACCACGCCCAACCCCACCGGCGGCTATCTGGAAGTGGTACCGGTGGACGACCTCACGCCGACCGACTGGACCATGGACCAGGCGATGGCGTTCATCATTTCCGGCGGGGCGATGGCGCCCGACATCTTGCCCGCCTCGCGCCAACGATCCATCGATGACCCGCTGTTATAAGGGCAGCTTCACGTCCGGCTACATCGCCAGCAAGGACCAGCTGATGCTGCGGCGTGACATTGGCGTTCCCTCGACGCGACCTTTGCAGCCCGGGTGCCGCGACGTGCGGCACAGCACTTCGACGCGTGTCCGGCCAGGGCTCGTCAACGCCGCCGCGCCACGCAAACCTGAGCCGAACTCCAGTGCTCCAACTGACGCCACCCCTGACCTTTTACACTGGGTAACGCCGAACGTTTGGCCTAGCGTCGGCCGACGTGCTTGCACGCCATCATCGATCACCCTGCGCACGGGCAATTCCTGCCTGTGCGCCTGACCAGTCACCCACCGGAACACCCATGAGTAATCACTACCTGCAATCACTCGCACTGGCTGCCAGCATTACCCTGGCGCTCAGCGCCTGCGGCAAACACGAAGCGCCAGCGGCCACCGTCGCGCCACCATCAGCCACCAGCGCTGCACCGGCTAGCACCGCGGTACCGGCCGCCAGCAGCACGACGGCAAGCGCGGTCGACGTGAGCAAGAGCATCTTTGATGTCAGTGAGCTGGGCGCGATCAACGAGGCATGCACCGACTTCAACGGCTTCGTCAACGCCAAATGGGTCGCTGCCAATCCGATTCCGAGCGATCGAACGCGCTGGGGCGCGTTCGATCAGCTCGCCGAAGCCAGTCTCAAGACACAGCACACGATCGTCGACAACGCAGCAAAAGGCGCCGACCAGGCGCCGGCCGGCTCGATCGAGCAGAAAATCGGGAATTTGTACAAGTCGGGGATGGACGAGGCGGCCATCGAAAAGGCCGGGATCGATCCAATCAAGCCCAAGCTTGCCCAGATCAACGACCTCAAGAATGGCCAGGACGTGGCCGCCTATCTGGACAAGAGCTTCGCCAGCGGTGACATGCAGGTGTTCCAGTTTGGCGCGGGTGCCGATTTCAAGCACGCCGCAACGCAGATCGGTTACACATTCCAGAGCGGGTTGGGCCTGCCGACCAGGGATTACTACACCGACCCCAAGCACGCGGACCTGCGCAAGGCCTACCTTGACCACATCGCCAGGACCCTGACTCTCGCGGGCGTCGCGCCCGCCGATGCAAAAAAGCAGGCCGATCAGGTCATGGCGTTGGAGACCAGGCTGGCCGCCGCATCCCTGGCACCGGTGGAGCTGCGCACCCCGGAAAACCAGTACCACTTCGTCAGCGTCCAGGAAGCCGACAAGATCACTCCGCACTTCAGTTGGGAGAATTTCTTCAAGGCCCAGGGCGTCACTATCGACAAGGGCTTCTCGCTGTCACAGCCGAAATTCTTCGCCGAATTCGACAAGCTGCTGGCCGACGCGCCGATCAGCCAGTGGCAGGCCTACCTGCGCTTCCACACCATCGACGATGCCGCCGATGCGCTGAGCAAGAATTTTCGCGACAACAAGTTTGCGTTCTACGGCAAGACGCTGTCAGGTCAGCCCGAGCAGAAGCCGCGCTGGAAGCAGGTGTTGGGGTCGGTCAACGGTTCGATGGGCATGGCGCTGGGCGAACTGTACGTAAAGCAGGAATTCACTCCGCAAGCCAAGCAGCGTGCCGAAGAGCTGGTGACCAATGTACGTAACGCGCTGAAGGCACGCATCGAGAATCTTGACTGGATGAGCCCCGAGACCAAGGCCAAGGCGCTCGCCAAGTGGGACACTTTCCTGCCCAAGATCGGCTATCCCGACAAATGGCGCAGTTGGAACGACCTGACGATTACGCCAGACAACTTTTACGCCAACCTCGAGGCGGCAGCGAAGTTCAACTATGACTTCGACATCGCCAAGATCGGCCAGCCGACCGATCGCAAGGACTGGGGCATGACTCCGCAGACGGTCAACGCGTACTACAACCCGACCGACAACACGATCAACTTCCCGGCCGCAATCCTGCAACCGCCGTTCTTTGATGCCCAGGCGGATGACGCGATCAACTACGGCGGCATCGGCGCGGTGATCGGACACGAGGCCAGCCACGGCTTCGACGACCAGGGCAGCCAGTTCGATGGCGACGGCAACAACGTCAACTGGTGGACCGACGCGGACAAGAAGCAGTTCGAGGCCCGCACCGGCAAGCTGGTCGACCAGTTCAACGCCTATGCACCGCTGGCTGATCACCCGGAACTGAAGGTCAACGGTACGCTGACCCTGGGCGAGAACATCGCTGACCTGGGCGGCCTGAACATCGCCTACGACGCACTTCAGAACGCGCTGAAGAAGAACCCGGCCGAAGCTGGCAAGAAGGTCGACGGCTTCAGCGAAGACCAGCGCTTCTTCCTCAACTGGGCCCGCGTGTGGCGCGGCGACATCCGCGAAAAGGCGCAGATGGTTTCTCTGAATGCCGATCCGCACTCGCCGATGAAGTTCCGCGCGATGGGCGCTCCGTCCAACATGCCGGCGTTCGCCAGCGCGTTCCAGTGCAAGACCGGCGATGCAATGGTGCGTCCGGACGACAAGCAGGTGAAGATCTGGTAACGCCGCGTCAAATTTTGGCGCCGTTCATCGCGCCATGAACCTGAAGGCCCCGCATGCGAATGCGGGGCCTTTTTCATGAAGAAGGTCAGCGCGGTCACCTCACGCCAGCTTGCAAACAAGCAACAACGGTATTGCAAATCATTCGCATTCAAAATATCGTAGGCACGTTCCCGGGCCGCCTATCGCATGTTGCAGCGACACGCGGCTCTGTCGTTTTCCGACCGATGACATCACGCACGCTGGCTTTCCTCGGCGCGCTTTCGGCCGGCCCGAAATCCTGCATCCAGCCAATGCGAGCCATTGCATAGGTCAGACCCGCCAAGCCCTTACCGCATGCAAATCCTGTCCACTTGGGGAGTTCCCATGACACCGATCAAATCGCGCAAGCATCCCGTCGCTTCGCGCAAGCAAGCATCGACAACGGGCGTGCTGACCGCGGCCACCCTGTTCACCGGTCTGGCCTTGGCCTTCCCTGCCGCCGCCACGAACAGTCCTTCGACCGACTCCACCGAGGCGCAAGTGGCACAGGCCAAGAACATGCCTGGCGTACATGTGCAAGCCGTTACCGGCAACGAGTACCGCGTCGACAAATTGTCGTCGCCGAAATACACCCAGCCGCTGCTCGACACTACCCAGACAATCAGCGTAATCACCAAGGAACTGATCCAGCAGCAAGGTGCCACCACGCTGGCCGAGGCACTGCGCAACAGTCCGGGCGTGGGCACTTTCTATGTCGGTGAGAACGGCAGCACCAACACCGGCGACAGCATCTACATGCGCGGCTTCGACACCTCCGGCAACATCTTCGTCGACGGCGTGCGTGATCTCGGCTCGATCTCGCGCGACGTGTTCAATACCGAACAAGTGGAAGTCGCCAAGGGTCCGGCCGGCACCGATTACGGTCGCACCGCTCCGACTGGCTCGGTCAACCTGGTCAGCAAGCAGCCACAGCTGGGTAACGGCATTTCCGGTTCACTCGGCTACGGCAGCGGCCAGCACCAGCGTGCCACCGCCGACTGGAACCAGACCCTGGGTAAAACCTCGGCGTTTCGCCTCAACCTGATGGGCCAGAACAGCGGTTCGCCCGGCCGCGACCGGATCGAGGCCAACCGCTGGGGCGTCGCGCCGTCGCTGGCGTTCGGCCTGAAAACGCCGACCCGCGTCTACATCGACTTCCTGCACGTGCAGCAGAACAACCTGCCCGACGGTGGAGTGCCGACCATCGGCCTGCCCGGCTACAGCAGCCCGGATGCGACGCGGCCGTTCCTCGCCAACGCACCGATGGTCGATCCGCAGAATTTCTACGGCACCGCCTCCGACCACGACGACGTCAACACGGACATGTTCAGCGTGATCGTCGAGCACGATTTCTCACCGGATGTGGCCCTGCACAACGTCACCCGCTGGGGCCGCACCCATGAGGATTACCTGCTGACAGCGTTCGTGAGCAACACGGCAAATCTGCAGACGCCGGATGTGAGCGACCCTTCGAGCTGGACCATCGCGCGCAGCCATCCGACGTTCAAGAACCAGACCAATCGCATCTTCACCAACCAGACCAACTTCACCGCCCATGTCGAAACCGGCAGCGTCACGCACAGCCTCAGCGCCGGCATCGAGTGGACCCGCGAGAAGGCGGCGACCATCGGCATGGCAACCCTATTCGGCACGACGTGGCCAGCCGCCAACCTGTACCACCCGAACGCCGATGTCAGCGGACTGCTCTACGCCAGCAACGGCGCCGACAGTCGCGGCCAGACCGACACCGAAGCGGCCTATCTGTTCGACACGTTGAAGTTCAACGAGCAGTGGCAGCTCAATGCCGGCCTGCGCATGGATCACTACAAGACCGACTTCAGCAGCAGGGTGATGTGCGGCGCGCGCGGCGCGCCGGTTTGCGGCAGCCTGCCGGCGGGCACCGTGGTGCCGGGCGTGGATGCCAGCAAGTCCGGCAACCTGCCGAACTACAAGCTCGGCGTGTTGTACAAACCGGTGGCCAACGGCAGCATCTACGCGAACTTCGCCGTGTCGCAGGAGCCGCCCGGTGGCACCACGCTGACGCTCAGTGATCGCAGCAACAGCGCCGACAATCCGAACTTCGATCCGCAGAAGGCGCGCACCGTTGAAGTCGGTGCCAAGTGGGACCTGCTCGGCGAAAGGCTGCTGCTGACCGGCGCGCTGTATCGCACCACCGTCAGCAACGACCTGGTCCAGGACCCGGTTGACCTGCAGTACTACCAGGTTGGCAGGAAGCGCGTGCAGGGGATCGAGCTGAGCATGGTCGGCAAGCTTACCGACAACTGGGCTGTCAGTGCCGGCTACACCACGACCGACGCCAAGGTGATCAGCGGAAGCGCGGTGGCCAACGACGGCTCCAGTGACCTGGCCTATACGCCGAACCGCGCCTTCACCGCATGGACCACCTACCACCTTCCGTTCAACCTCACCATCGGCGGCGGCGCGCGCTACTCCGGCGAAATGAAGCGCGGCACCGACGGCGCGGTCGGCACGCCGGCCTTCACCGAGGCGTACTGGGTATTCGACGCAATGGCCAGCTACCCGGTCAACAAACACTTCGACTTGCAGTTGAACCTGTACAACCTGTTCGACCACGACTACGTCGCGGCCATCAACAAGAGCGGCTACCGGTATACCCCGGGCACACCGCGTGCGGCGATGCTCAGCGCCAATTTCCGCTTCTGATCTTGCGCCTCACCAGCTTGACTCCGCGCGGAGCAGGGTCTCAGGAAACCGCCATGCTGCTGCACATCCCCGACATACTCACCGGCGAACAGGTCAGCCGGATTCGTGCCGAGCTGGAGGCGGCGGAATGGACGGACGGCCGCGAAACCGTGGGTGCGCAGGGCGCCCAGGTCAAGCGCAATCAGCAACTGCCGGACGCTTCCCCGCTGCGCCTGCAACTGGGCCAGCTGATCCTGCACGCGCTGGCCGGCAATCCGCTTTATCACGCAGCAACGCTGCCGCTGCGCACCCTGCCGCCGCGCTTCAATCGCTACGAAGGCGGCGGCCAATACGGTTTCCATGTCGATGGCGCGGTGATGGCGCTGTCCGCCGATGCCCAGATGCGCAGCGATGTTTCCTGCACGCTGTTCCTCAGCGAACCGGACGAATACGACGGTGGCGAACTGATCGTCAGCGACACCTACGGCGAACATGAAGTGAAACTGCCGGCAGGAGATCTGATTGTCTACCCATCCAGCAGCCTGCATCGAGTCACCCCGGTGACCCGCGGTGCTCGCGTGGCCTCGTTCTTCTGGGTGCAAAGCCTGATCCGGGACGACAGCCGGCGCCGCCTGCTGTTCGAGCTGGACAGCTCGATCCAGCGCCTCACTCAATCAGCGGCCGACGCGGCCGCCGTGCTGCAACTGACCGGCATCTACCACAACCTGCTGCGCCAGTGGTCGGAGACCTGATCCAGGCCCACTGCACACAACGGTTCCCACCGCGCGCCGCGCAGCGGATAATTGTCGCCCCCCTGCAAGACGCGGCTGAAACATGTTTGTTCCTGGTCAACGCTGGATCTCCTCCGCTGAACCCGAGCTGGGCCTTGGCACCGTATTGCGCGTCGAAGGACGTGGCGTGCAGGTGCTGTTCGCCAAGGCCGGCGTGCTGCGTCCCTACGCGGTCGACTCGGCACCGCTCCTGCGCGCCGAGTTCCGCGCCGGCCAGCGTGTCGCTGGCAAGGGCATCGCGTTCCTGGTCGAACGCGTGGAAATCCGCGACGAACTGCTGATCTATCGCGGCGAAGGTCGTGAACTGGAAGAAGGCCAGCTCGACGACGAGCAGAGTGTCAGCCAGGCCGATGATCGCCTGATTGGCGGCCGCACCGACGCCGTGGCGCATTTTGAACTGCGCCTGGAAGGGCTCAAGCGACGTGCCGAAGCGCGTCGTTCACCGATGTGGGGCCTGGCTGCCGCGCGCATCGGACTGGTACCGCATCAGTTGAGGGTGGCCGGCATCGCCTCCGCCCGCCGTCCTCCGCGCATCCTCCTGGCCGACGAAGTCGGTCTGGGCAAAACCATCGAAGCGGGCATGATCATCGCGCGGCAGCTTGCCACCGGGCGTGCCTCGCGCGTGCTGCTGCTGCTGCCCGACACGCTGGTCTACCAGTGGTTCGTCGAAATGCTGCGCCGCTTCAACCTCAGCTTCGCCATCTATGACGAGGAGCGCTGCGAGGCGCTGCTTCAATCCAGTGAGGATCCGTCCGGCGATGCCGCCAATCCATTCGAGGACGAGCAACTGGTGATCGCCGACTTCGGCTTCCTGGAAAGCTCGCCGAAATACGCCCAGGAATTGCTGGAGGCGCCGTGGGATTTGCTGGTGGTCGACGAAGCCCATCACCTGGCCTGGTCGCCTGAAGCGGCCAGCCCGCGCTACACGATGGTGGAGAAACTGGCCGCGGCGATCCCCGGCGTAATCCTGCTCACCGCCACGCCCGAACAGCTCGGCCGCAGCGGCCATTTCGCCCGCCTGCGCCTGCTCGATCCGCAGCGCTACCACGATCTGGACGGCTATCTGGCCGAGGCCGACACCTATCAGGCGCTGTCGAAAATCGCCGATCGCTTGCTCGATGGCGTCGCGCTGGACGATCTGCAGCGCGCCACCCTCGCCGATGCCTTCCACGGCGACGCCACACTCACCGCGCAACTGGCCGATTCGACCAAGCCGGCCAACGCGCGCGAACTGCTGGCCGCGCTGATCGACCGCCATGGTACGGGCCGCGCGATGTTCCGCAACAACCGCGCCGGCGTCGGTGGTTTCCCGAAGCGGCTGCCCGAGTGGCATCTGCTGGATGCCGACACGGTCGATGAAGGCACGCGCCAGTCGCTGCTGGCCGAGTTTCACGCCGATATCCTGCAACCGCCGGCGTTGATCGAAGTCGACTACAGCACCGATCCGCGCGTGGACGCGCTGATCACGTTGCTGGAGCAGCACCCGCAGGACAAATTCCTGCTGATCTGCCGCAGCCAGGCCAAGGTGCTGGCGCTGGAAGAAGTGCTGCGCACGCGCAGTGGCGTCGGCGTGGCGCGCTTCCACGAAGGTCTCGGCATTATCCAGCGTGACCGCAATGCGGCGTACTTCGCCCAGCCCGACGGCGCGCGCTTGCTGCTGTGTTCGGAGATCGGCTCGGAAGGGCGCAACTTCCAGTTCGCGCATCGGCTGATCCTGTGGGATCTGCCGCTCGACCCGGACCTGCTCGAACAGCGCATCGGCCGGCTCGACCGGATCGGCCAGAAGCATGACATCAACATCCACATCCTCGTGGTGGCCGACAGTGCCCAGCACGTGCTGGCGCGCTGGTACGACCAGGGCGTCGATGCCTTCCGCGTCAGCCCGGCCGACGGCCGCGAGCTTCTGCGTCGCTACGGTGAACCGCTGACCCGGCTGGCGAACGAACACGCCGGTGGCGACGACAACCGCGATCAGGAACTGGACGCGCTGCTCACCGAAACGCATGCCAGCCACGAACAGATGGCCGAATTGATCCGCGGCGGCCGCGACCACCTGCTGGAACTGGCCTCCAGCCGCGACCTGCACGCCGACGAGCTGCAACAGGCATTCGCCCGCGAAGACCATGATCCCGGCCGCGACGCCTTCGTGCAGCACCTGCTGGAAGCCTTCGGCATCCATCCCGAAGATCTCGGCGGCCAGGTGCTGCTGCTCGACCCGCAATACCTGTCCACCGACGCCCTGCCCGGCTTCGCCGAAGGCCCGCAATCGGTCACCTTTGCGCGCGAGGTGGCGCTGGCCCGCGAAGAGCTGCCGCTGCTGCGCCTCGACCACCCGCTGGTGGCAGGCGCGATGGACCTGGCGCTTTCCGGCGAACAGGGCAACGCCGCCTTCATGGTCGACGACGTGTTGCCACCACGCACCGCGCTGCTGCAGGCGGTGTTCCTGCTCGAGTGCGTGGCCGATCGGAAACTCGACGCCGAGCGCTTCCTGCCGATCCTGCCGATCGTGGTCACGGTGGACACTCGGCTGGTCGAACGCGCCGACTTCGCGCCCAGCGACATTGCGTTGCGCAAGGCCGGCAGTCGCAACATCGAGGTGGTGCGCTACCGCAAGTTCCTCGGCAAGCTGGTGCCACCGATGCTGGAGCGCACCGAGGCCTTGGCCGGCGTGCAAGCGAAGGCGCGGATAGACGAGGCCACCGAACTGGCCACGACCACGCTGGATGCCGCACTGTCTCGCCTGCTGGCGTTGCGTGCAGTAAACCCGTCCGTCAGCGAAACGGAAATCGCCGCGGTGGTCGCCGAGCGCGCTGCCCTGCTGGGTGCACTGCCGCAGTCGCGCCTGCGTCTGGATGCGGTGCGCTTCGTGGTCAGCGCGGACTTTCTCGCGCTGCGCTGACGCGTCTGCACACACAGCAACGGCGTAGGGCGGGCACTGCCCGCCGCTGTGCGTCCACATTCAATACAACGGCCAAAGCCGGCGGCCAGGGCCCGCCCTACGCCGCCGGCGACGCGCAGCGGTTCAGCGCATCAGCCGCCGTGTCGGCTTCCACGGCAGACGCCCGCGCCAGTACTGGATCAGCACGATGCCACCGAGCATGCCGCCGAGGTGCGCGAAATGCGCGACGCCCGGCTCGATGCCGGTCACGCCCATGGTCAGCTCGGCAGCCGCGTACAAAATCACGAACAGCCACGCCGGCATCGGAATCGGCAAAAAAATCAGGAACACCTTCTCATGCGGATACAGCATGCCGAAGGCCAGCAGCAGACCGAAGATTGCACCGGACGCGCCCAGCGTGGGGCCGTACTGCTCCGGCGGGAAGAACCACAGCACCGCCAGTTGCAGCAGCGAGGCGACGATCGCGCAGACGAAATAGTAGATGGTGAAATTGCGCGGACCGAAGGTGCGCTCGATGGTGCCACCGAACATGTACAGCGCGATCATGTTGAACAAGATGTGGGTGATGCTGCCATGCATGAACGCACTGGTGA
>JBDSWR010000077.1:0-62411 GCA_039926605.1 Rhodanobacter sp.
AGCCCGAAGCGAAGCCCGAAGCGAAGCCCGAAGCGAAGCCCGAAGCGAAGCCCGAAGCGAAGCCCGAAGCGAAGCCCGAAGCGAAGCCCGAAGCGAAGCCCGAAGCGAAGCCCGAAGCGAAGCCTGAAGCGAAGCCTGAAGCGAAGCCTGAAGCCGCACCCGAAACATCCGAAGTCGAGGTGACTCCGCAACTCGTCAAGCGCGTTCACGCGTTTTACGAAGAACTGGGCCGAGCGGACGTTCGCGCCGTAGAGGCATCAGAAAACACCCGGGCTCTACCTCGAAAAGGCGACGCGCCAAAATAGGCTGCATCATCCGGCTGGCGTGACCGGTGCCGTATGTGTTGAATAGGCAGAGCATCCTTACAACCGGTCATCGCGAAAGCCGGTGCGTTCCAGTCCGCGCGTCACGTCCGAGCTTTCGAGCGTCGAGGCTGGGCGAGGCGCTCAGTGTTCTCGATAGCGGACGGTCGTGAGTGAACGAACAGGGTTGAAAGGAGAGCCTGAGTCGAGCGGTCAGTTGGTTGACAGCGTCGATCAAGGTACACGGCAAACCTGGTCGAGTGTGTTGGCAGTTTTGTCAACGGGCATTCGCTTCGGTCCAGCCGTCTCCGCCGTGCGCGAGCAGGCCCACACGGAGAGCTCACCAGTTGCGGGTGTCCGATAGCGCGCGCGCATGCGCGGTGTGCCGGCCGGGAGTCATCGACTTGTTGGCACGCTGCCGGGCGCGCACCCACGTAGAAGGCTGATCAAGTGACAACGTTACGCACTTCGTGGCCACTAGACGCGAGGGGTGACTTGGCGCCTGCAGCGCGGCGTCTGGTTTGCCGTGCCACGAGGCTTGAGCCGGAGTCGTGCATTGCGCTGCATTACGGTAACCTCGCTGGTGTTACCGAGGGCGCGGGCGTGGTTGGCCAGCCGGCCACGCGGCACGCGACAACGGCTGCATGGTATTAGCGAGAGGTTTGTCGAGCCGGCGAGTTTTCGGTGGTCCAGCCATACCGTCTGGACCCTGGTTCTCGAATATCCGAAAGCGTTGGTCTTGCTTTGTTGCGCGGGGCTGCAGCCACTGGCGGTGGAGGGCTTTACCCGGCTGGTGTCTGCCGACGCTGAGAAGTACATTTCCCTGGCGAGATCACTCGCAGGTGCCGCACCGCAACTGGCGTTTTCAACCTCTGCAGGAGAGCATCATGAAGGTCACAAGAATCGCGACTGACCCGGATCCGTATGTACCGTTTCGTCTTGCCCAGGGCTACCGGGTCGGTGAGCTGCTTTTCATCTCGGGTCAGGCCGCCATGGACGAGAGCGGCCAGCTTGTGGGTATCGGCAACTTTGACGCCCAGGCGGAGCAAGTCTTTACCAACCTTGACCGGGTTCTGCGCGCCGGCGGCTCGAGCCTGGCGAACGTTATCAAGGTCACGATCTTTCTGCGCGACATGTCGAATCTCGGAAAGATTGTTGACCTGCGCGAGCGCTATTTCACCGCACCGTATCCGGCCGACACGATTGTCGAAGTCTCATCGTTGTTTTCGCCGGATGCATTACTCGAGATCGAGGCCATTGCCGTCAGTGATGCCGCAAGAGAGTGACGCCAGTGCCGGAATGACCCGTTTGTCCCTTCTGGATGGTTGCGTCGATATCGAAGAAAGAGTGAGGACGATGCATCGCGCAAACTGATACGGGGGCAGATTACCGCTTGCACAATTGGCGCAGGGAGGCATGCAGCAGGTGTGCGAGGTACCGCGCCGGCCTCAATGAGGTGCGTTGGTGTCTACGCATTCTTCCGTCGATCCGGGGGCCATATCGGCCACCTCCGGTGGTCGCGCCGCCGCCAGGCCCGGCGGCCGGCCCTGGCGTTGCGGCATGAATGGCTCCAGCCACTGGCCGCCAAGCGACGCTGGCATCGGCGCGTCACTGGCGTCCCCGGCTAATTGCGTCACGCATGCAGGACGCGGCGTTAGCCCTGAAGTGACGGCGATCACGCCACGAATTGCAGGCGCGCCAATTCGGCGTACAACCCGCCTTCGGCGAGCAGGCTGGTATGCGTGCCCTGGGCCACGATGCGGCCGCCGTCGAGCACGATGATGCGATCGACGCGCTGGACGGTCGCCAGGCGATGGGCGATGACCACCGTCGTGCGGCCTTGTTCCAGCCGTTCCAGCGCATGCTGGATGGCGGCCTCCGATTGCGCGTCCAGCGCTGAAGTGGCTTCGTCCAGCAGCAGCAGCGGCGCGTCGCGCAAGATGGCGCGGGCAATCGCGACGCGCTGCCGTTGTCCACCGGACAGGCGGACGCCGCGCTCGCCGAGTTCGGCGGCATAGCCGTCGTGCATGTCGCTGATGAACTCGTGGGCTTCGGCGGCATGCGCGGCGTCGCGCACTTCGGCGTCGCTGGCGTCCTGGCGGCCGAAGCGGATGTTGTCCGCCGCCGTGCCGCCAAAGATCACCGTCTCCTGCGGCACCAGCGCAATCGCGCCGCGCAACTCGGGCAATGCCAGCGCGCGCAGATCCACGCCATCCAGGGTGATGCGTCCGGATTGCGGATCGTAGAAGCGCAGCAACAAGGCCAGCACCGTGCTTTTGCCGGCGCCGGACGGACCGACCAGGGCCACAGTTTCACCGGGCCGGATGTCCAGTTCAAAGTCCGCCAGCGCGGGCGTGTCCGGGCGGGTGGGGTAATGGAAACTGACGTGCTCGAAATGCAGCGCGCCGCGTACGGGTCGTGGTAGCGGCGTCGGGTGCGCGGGACTGGTGATCTGCGAACGCTCGCCGAACAGCTCGCCGATGCGCTCCATCGCCCCGGCTGCGCGCATGACGTCACCCCATACTTCCGACAGCCCGGCGACCGAGCCGGCCGCGATAACCGCGTACAACACGAATTGGCCGAGCACGCCGGGGTCCATGGTGTGCGCGAGTACCTGGCGCGCGCCGGCCCAGAGCACCACGGTGATCGCGCCGAAGAACAGCACGATCACGACGCCGGTCAATAACGCGCGCATGCCGATGCGCTGCCGCGCACTATCCAGTGCTCGCATGATCGCGCTGCCGTAGCGTTGACTCTCGACACCCTCGCGCGCATACGCCTTTACCGCAGGCGCAGCATTCAGCGTCTCGTTGGCCAGCGCCGCGGCGTCGGCCAGACGATCCTGGCTGGCTCGGGACAACTTTTGTACGCGCCGACCAAACAGCAGGATCGGCACCATCACCGCGGGGATCACCAGGGCGGTCAGGCCCGCAAGGTGCGGGCTGGTCCACACCATCAGCGCGCTGGCGCCCAACAACATCACTGCGCTACGCAGCGCCACCGAAATGCCGGAGCCGATCAAGGCCTGCACCACTTCCGTATCGGTACCCAGGCGCGAGATCAATTCCCCCACGCGGCTGCGTTCGAAAAACCCGATGTCCAGGCGCACCACGTGGGCATATAGCTCCTGACGCAGCGTTGCCAGCGCACGCTCGCCGAGCAAGGTGATGCAGAAATAGCGCGCGGCGGTGGCAAACGCGAGCACCAGTGCAACCCCGAACAACGCCAGAAAGATGTTGTTGATCGCCGCGGAACTGGCGCTGTTGAAGCCCTCGTCTATCATGTGCCGCACCGCCAGGGGCAGGACCAGCATGGCGCCGGAGGACAACGCCAGAAATACCAGCCAACCGGCAGCGAGCGCACGGTGCGGTTTGACGAACGGCCAGAGCTGGCGCAACGCACCAAGGTGACGAGCAGGACGGACAGCGCGGGCGGGATCGCTCATGGGTTCTCGTTGAATGCAGTAGGGGATGCTTGGCCAGCAATGCAGTGGCGCAGTGTGAATACCAATGACCACTGTCGGTGGCGGTGGAACTTGTGGCGCAGTGCGTGCTGCAGCGTTGCCGGCGACCCGCTCGCGCCATCGTTCAATTGGGACCGATGCTGTGGAGTTCAATGCTGCGCTGTAGTGACCGCGGACAGATAGCCACGGGGCCGTTGCACGCGTGTGCGATGTAGCATGACGCGTTTCCAGTTGAAGTGTCGAACCGCCCATGATCAATAACGATGTCTTGCGCGCCGTGCGCTACATGCTTGACCTCAGTGATGCGCGCATGGCCGGGATCATCCAGTTGGCCGAGCCGACGCTGGTGTTGAGCCGCGAGGAAGTGCAGGCGCTGCTGAAGAAGGAAGGCGAGGCCGGTGCCGTGGAATGCAGCAATCACGTGCTCGCCGTGTTTCTGGATGGGCTGGTGGCGGATCGCCGCGGCCGCGACGAGAGCCGCGCGCCGCGCCCGCTGGAGAAGCATGTCACCAACAACGTGGTGCTGAAAAAATTGCGTGTGGCATTCGAGTTGAAGGACGTGGATATGCACGAGATCCTCGCATCCGCCGGCTTCCCGGTTTCCAAGCCGGAGATGAGTGCGCTGTTTCGTCAGTCCGGGCACAAGAATTTTCGCCTGTGCGGCGATCAATTGTTGCGCAATTTCCTCAAGGGCCTCACCTTGCGTCTGCGCGCAGGCGCTTGACTCCACTGGTCTTGCCGAAGGCGCCGCCTGCGGCGTGGACTGGCGGTGACCGGATCTGAGGTGTTGCCTGACCGGCGGCTGGGAGCGTGGTCTGTAGCACCGGCGCGCACAAGCCGGTTGTCGTGCCACCCACCCGCAGCGCCATCGCTGGTGTATCAGTTTTCGCGTATCACCATCAGCCGCACTTCGGTCATGTCGCCGATGGCGTTGCGGATGCCTTCACGACCGAGCCCGGACAGCTTGATGCCGCCATACGGCATGTTGTCGACACGGAAGCTGGGAATGTCGTTGACGATGACGCCACCTTGCTCCAGCTCGTTCCAGGCGCGCATCGCATGGTCGAGGCTGTCGGTAAAGATGCCCGCCTGCAGGCCGTAGTCGGAGTCGTTGACACGTGCGATGACCTCGTCGAATTTGCTGAAGCGGGAGAGCACGGCGACTGGTCCGAACGCTTCCTGACAACTGACTGCGGCGTCTGCCGGCACGTCTTCCATCAATGTGGCCTGCAACATGTTGCCGTCGCGCTTCCCGCCGCACAGCAGCTTGCCGCCCGCCTGGCGCGCGGCATTGATCCAGTCGTGCAGGCGCGCGGCGGCGGCTTCGTTGATCATCGGTCCGATGAACGTGTCGGGCTTTTTCGGATCACCGGCCTTGAGCTTGCGTGTGGCAGCGACCAGCTTCTTCTTCAGTGCGTCGTAGATATCGTCGTGGGCGTAGATTCGCTGCACGCCGATGCAGCTTTGACCGGACTGATAAAACGCGCCAAACACCAGACGCTTTACCACGTGTTGCAGGTGCGGCCCCTGATCGGCGTCGATGATGCACGCGGCGTTTCCGCCCAGCTCCAGCACGACCTTCTTGCGCCCTGCGCGCGCCTTGAGCTCCCAGCCGACTTGCCCGCCGGTAAATGACAGCAGCTTGAAGCGCTCGTCTTCGACCAGCGGTGCAGCGTGTTCGCCGTCCAGCGTAAGGATCGAGAACGCGCCGCGCGGCAGATCGGTTTCTGCCAGCACCTGACCGATGATCAGCGCGCCGATGGGCGTTTTCTCGGCCGGCTTCAACACGAACGGGCAGCCAGCCGCAATTGCGGGCGCCACTTTATGCGCCACCAGATTGAGCGGAAAGTTGAATGGCGTGATGAACGACACCGGACCGAGCGGCACGTGCCTGGTGTAGCCGTGATAGCCGTCCAGACGGCTGGCCAGTTCCAGGTTCAGGGTTTCGCCGTTGATGCGTACGGTTTCCTCGGCGGCGATCTGGAAAGTCTCGATCAACCGCGTGACTTCGCCAGCAGCATCGTTGATCGGCTTGCCCGCCTCGATGCATAACGCTTCGGCCAGTTCATCACGGCGTTCGGCGAAGCGTCGCGCACAATGCTGCAACACGGCCTGGCGCGCCCACGGTTTGAACCGGCGCATCGGCGCTGCGGCCTGTACGGCGGCGGCTATGGCCTTTTCGACTGTCTTGGCGTCGGGCACGGCGACGCGCGTCGCTATCTTGCCGGTGTATTTGTCGCGCACCTCAAGCATCTGCGTGGAAGTTTGCGGACGATTGGCGAGGTAATACGGATAGGTCTTGTCGAGCATGATGATCCCTGTACAGTTGCTGCTTTGCCCCAGCTTGCCGTGCTGAGTGTAGCGGTTGCGTCGCAGACCATACGCCGCGATCACGGACATGACCACAGTGAGCACACACGAAGTGGTCGCTGCGCTCCGAGGTTGTTTGCAACGTGCAGGCGCGCACAATCGCCCACGACGCAGGGCGAGCACTGGCCTCAGGCTTTTTTATTAGGAAGATGCCAGGTGTGATTGCAGGCACAAGCATGGCGGCGACATACGCACGTTGATTTGCGCCGCTATCGGCGCGAGTGGCGGACAGTACCCGCGCTGGCACAGCATGATGCTGCACGGCGGTGATTGACCACGTCCGCCGGCGCGGTGTTCCGCGTGCGCTGCGTGGCTCAGGTGGCGTCGTCTGGCTTGCTGATGACGCGCAACGCCAGTTCGCCGTCGGCGAGACGCGCGCGCAACGGCGTGTCGGCGGTCACGTGTTGTGCCGAACGCAGCACGTGGCCGGCGGTGTCAAACAGAATCGCGTAGCCGCGCTCCAGTGTCGCGAGTGGGCTGAGCGCATGCAGCGCATGGCCGAGGTGCCGCAAGCGCGCCGCGTCACGTTCGCGTCGTTCTTCGATCGCACGATGCAGACGTCGCTGTTGCTCGTTCAAGCGTTGTGCCAGCAAGGGCAAACGAGTGCGCGGATGCATGTTCAGCAAACGGTGCTGCACGCGCTCCAGCAGCGTGCGGCGTTGTTGCATTTGCGCGTGGATGGTGGTGGTCAGCCGGCGCTGCAGGTGCAGCAGACGTTCGTGGTCGCGTGCGAGTCGGGCCTGTGGGCGCTGGTTGTGCAAGCGCGCGAGCAACAGATCCACGCGTTGGGTGTGGCTTTGCAGACGCCCTTGCTGTACGCCCGCCAGGCGCTGGTGCAACTGGCGCAACTGACGGGCAATGGCCACCGCGTCGGGCACCAGTAATTCGGCTGCAGCGGAAGGCGTCGGCGCGCGCAGGTCGGCGACAAAATCGGCGATGCTGAAGTCGATTTCGTGGCCCACGGCCGAGACCACGGGAACCGCACTGGCGTGAATTGCGCGTGCCACCGCTTCTTCGTTGAACGCCCACAGGTCTTCCAGCGAGCCGCCACCGCGGGTGAGCAGCAGCACGTCGTAGCGGCCGCACGCCGAAGCCTTGTGCAGCATGCTGACGATCGCCGGTGGGGCTTCGCGGCCCTGGACCGGCACGGGCAGCACTTCGACATCGGCCAGCGGCCAGCGTCGTGCCAGCACGCTGAGTACATCGCGCACCGCGGCGCCGGTGCCCGAGGTGATCACGCCGATGCGCCGGGCAAAGCGCGGCAGCGCGCGCTTGTGTGCCGGATCGAACAAGCCTTCGGCGGCAAGCCGCGTCTTGAGCTCTTCGAATGCGCGCTGCAAGGCGCCTTCACCCGCCGGCTCCATGTACTCGGCGACCAACTGGAATTCACCGCGTGGTTCATACAGTCCGACGCTTGCGCGCAGCAGTACCTGCATGCCGTCGACCGGACGAAAGCGCAGTGTCGCGCAGCTGCGCTTGAACATCGCGCAGCGCACCTGCGCCGTGCGGTCTTTCAGGGTGAAATACAGATGCCCGGATGCCGGCTTGGCCACGTTCGACAATTCGCCCTCAATCCATACTTGGGGCAGGGCATCACCCAGCAGATCGCGCACCAGCCGGTTGAGCGAACTGGGGGTAAGGATATGGCGTTGGTCGTTTGCTTCAGGCGCGGGCATGGGAGCCAAAGCCTAGCATGCGTGTGGGCGCTTGCTGTGCCGAAACATTGGGTTGGCGGCAGTCTTTCAGGTGATTCCGCGCTTGCGCTACGACGCGCGGCAGGTGAAAACGGCGCGTGGCGCTGCGTCCGTGGCGACGTCGTGCGCCGCGCCGGCTGCGTTCACCCGGGAGCTTTGGGTTCGCTCTTCGCTGCCGACGCGGTGCGACGATGCCGGTACGAACGCCAGCTCGCAATCCCCAGATTGAACGCAAACCAGCCCGCGCACACGCCCAGCGGCCAGCCGACCCATGCGGGCCAAACGATCGCTACCAGTGCGAACAGCGCCAGTATCACTGTGGCGCTGAATAGCGGACCGCTGGAAGTGGCAGCGAGCACGCGTTGGTTGCTCAACACCGCACTGACGCTGTTGGCCATGCGTAATGCACCGACGGCGGCGCGGCTGGAACTGCCGCCGCCGTGGCGAATCCGCGACGGCCGCTCCTGACTGCGGCGCACCTGCTCGGCGGTGCTGTGCAGATGGCGATGGCGACGCGGCGCCAAAACGATCTCGGTAGCGTTCTCCAGATCGCGGGTGTACTGCATCGCGAGCTGCCCTGCAAAGCCCGCATCTTCGACGGCAACATCAATCTCGCGATTGCTCAGCCAGCTTGCGATGTTGAGGTTGGACGAGCCCACGCGTGCCCATTGGCCATCCGCCACGGCGGTCTTGGCGTGGAGCATCGACCCGTTCCATTCAAAGACGCGGATACCTGCTTGCAGCAAGGGTCGGTAGCCGGAGCGCGACATGCTGGCGACCAATGCCAGATCGCTGTTGCCGGGCACCAGCAGACGCACGTCGACGCCGTCGCGCGCCGCCGCCACCAGCGCCTGGACATACGGTGCCAGACCGACGAAATACGCATCGGTCAGCCACAGCGTCTTGCGCGCCATCGCCGCGATCAACTGATCGAGGCGGTACATGCCCGCAGTGGCCGGTTGGGTGGCGATGAGGCGCAGCGCTATGGTGCCGGCCGGTGCGGCAGCGCTCGGCAACGGGGGAAAATCTGCCAGGTCGGGCCCGAGACTGCCCCAGCTTTGCGCAAATGCCGCCTCGATCTCTGCCACGGCGGGTCCGCGTACCGCCACGCCGGTATCGCGCCATGGCGGAATGTCGCGCTTGGCGTCGCCGAGCCATTTCTCGCTGATACAAACGCCAGACAGGAACCCGTGGATGCCGTCGACCACCAGCACCTTGCGATGATCGCGGCTGATCCAGCCCATCGGCTGGCCAAGCTGGGGCGGGTTGAAGACGCGCACCTGCCCGCCAGCGGCGCGCAGTGGAGCCCAGAATTTGCCGCGTGACTGGCCGAGACAGCCAAGCCAGTCCACCACTACGGCGACCAGCACACCAGCCTGTGCACGCTCGACCAGCGCCTCGAGAAACGCTTGCCCGATGGCGTCGTTACGCACGATGTAGTTTTCCAGCAGCACGCGATGCTGCGCGCTGCGGATAGCTGCCAGCCACGCTGTATAGTGCGCCTCACCGTCGATCAACAGCTCCACCGCGTTCCCGCCGAGCAGGGGCGCCCCAGCAGCACGACTCAGCGCCCGTTCGGCCAGCAGGCGGTCGGGGGCGGCAGGAAGGAGCAGCGCGTCAAGCATGCCGGGCAGTGTAGGTGATGCCCCGCATGTGCGCTGCGCAGGCGTGCTTCTGGCATTATCCGGGCATGTCCGGATCGCGCCAATTCACCGACGTCCATGAGTGTGTCGAACACATCGTCACCCGACTTGGGGTGGATTTGCGGGTGGCCGCGCCGCTGGGGCTGGGCAAGCCGCATGGCCTGCTCAATGCGTTGTATCAACTTACCCGCGAGGACGTTGCGCGGTCGATGCGTTTGTACACCGCCCTCTCGCTGCTGCGGCCACGACCCAAGCCGGGGCTGGAAGCGCGTTTTCTGGCGCCGTTCGTCGAACGGCATTTCGGTGCTGGCTACGTTGATCCGCAGTACGCGCTGGACCAGGCTGATGACAAACTGGCAGCCAACGTTGCGGTGCACGAGTTTTATCTGCAGTCCGGCGTCATGCTGCACTCGGGCAATGCCCAACGCAGCTACATCAGCCAGAACTACACGCACGTGGCGCGCGATCTGCTCACCCAGGACATCAACCTGCTGGTGCAACTGGTGGCGCGCCGCGAGGGTCCGGACGGCGTCCATTACAGTCTTTCGTGCAATCCCGATCTGACTCTGGACTTCTTGCGCATGACGCGTGCCGCCGGACAACCACGGCCGTTATGCGTTGCCGTCGTGCACCCGGACCTGCCCTACATCAGTGGTGCGGCCGAGGTGGCGCAAGATTACTTCGATGTGGAGCTGACCCCGCCGGTCAGTCCGCCGCTGTTTGCGCTGCCGCGAACGTCGGTCAGCTTGGCTGAATACGCGCTCGGCATGCACGCCAGCGCGCTGATTGCCGACGGCGGCTGCCTGCAGATCGGCATTGGTTCGCTCTCTGATGCGCTGGTCAAGGGATTGCTGTTGCGTCAGCAGGACAACACCGCCTGGCGGCGCACATTGCTGGCGCTGGATCACACCGGCAACACGCACGCGTTGGCGCGCTGGTTCGGCGGCCTGGGCAAGTTCAAAACGGGGCTGTTCGGGGCCAGCGAAATGGTCCTCGATGGCTTTATGCATCTGCAGCGTGCGGGCATCCTGAAACGCCGCAGTTGGGACAACCTGGCGATGGAGCGCGCGTCGGTCGCCGGGCGCCTGGCTGACGATGTGCCCGGCGGACATTATCTGCACGGCGCTTTTTTCCTCGGCACGCACGCGCTGTATCAATGGCTGGCGGCCACCGAAGCCGCTGATCCGGATGCGATCGAGATGGGGCCGGTGTCCGCGGTCAACGAAATCTACGGCACCCGGCAGAGCCTTGCCGTCCTGCAGCGTCGTGGTGCGCGCTTCTTCAATACCTGCATGCTCGCTACCGTGCTCGGCGCGGCGAATTCCGACACGCTGGAAGACGGCGCGGTGGTGAGCGGTGTCGGCGGCCAGTACAACTTTGTGGCGATGGCCCATGCGCTGCCCGACGGGCGTTCAATCATGCTGCTGCGCGCGGTGCGCGAGGGAGCGCACGGGCTGGAAAGCAACATCCGCTGGAATTACGCCCAGTCCACGCTGCCGCGACATTTGCGTGACGTGTTTGTCACCGAATACGGTGTAGCCGATCTGCGCGGCAAGAGTGACGGCGAGTGTGTCGAGGCCATGTTGTCGATTTGCGATGCGCGATTCATTGATGCGCTTTGCGCCCAAGCCCGAGCTCACGGCAAACTCGCAGCGGATTTCGAGATTCCCGCCGCGTGGCGGCGCAATCACCCGCGCTATCTGCGCGAGACGCTGCGACCGTTGCAACGCAAAGGACTGTTGCCCGAATTCCCGTTTGGTAGTGATTTCACCGAAATCGAACAACGTCTGCTGCCGGCCCTGCGCTGGCTGCAAATTTGCCAGCACACCTGGCTTGGCAAGTTACGCCTGCTGCGTGCCGCGTGCTGGCCAGGCGCGGTGGTTGCCGGCGAAGCTGATGCGCTGGTGCGGATGGGTCTGGATGCTCCGCACACGCTGGCCGAGTGGGTGCAGCGACGTTTGCTGCAAGCGGCATTGCGCCGTGGATCACGCCGCCGTGCCGGCTGAGTCGCTCAGCTTGGCGATGCCGTGGCCAGCACGACCCGATCAAGCGTCGGGTTCCGCAGTTCGTTCCACTGCTGCTGGCGTCGCCGCCGCCTCAGTCGCGTCGGCTGGCAGGTCGGCCGGCGCCGGATGATCCATCAGCGGCAGCGCGGCGGGGCTGTCCAGATCGTCAAACTGCTGATGGTTGACGGCCCAGAAAAACAGCGCCACGGCAATCGCGATGATCAGCAGCGTTACCGGGATCAACACCAGCAGGATGTTCATGCCGGCAAGGCCGGCGGCGCATCTGCCACGTTGCGCCCCACGCGGAAGGTGTTGAGCACCACGCCGAGCGAGCTCAGTGTCATGCCGATGCCGGCCAGCCACGGCGAGACCAGGCCAAATGCCGCGAACGGCACTGCGCACAGATTGTAGACCAGCGCCCAGCGCCGGCTCTGCGCGCTGACGTCCCGCACCTGCCGGGCGATCTCACGCGCGTACAGCAAGCCGTCCAGGCGTCCATGCAACAGCAATAAATCGGCGTGTGCCTGGGCCAGCGATGTGCCACTGGTGAGCGCGGCCGACACGTCGGCGGCGGCCAGCAGCGCCGCGTCGTTGCTGCCGTCACCCACCGCGAGCGTGGTGGCGCCGCGCGCGCGCGACCCCTGCAGCAAGGTGAGTTTGTCCGCCGACGTTTGCCTTGCATGCCACTCCTCGACATGCAGATGTGCTGCCAGCGCGGCCACGCGCTCGGCGCTGTCGCCGCTGGCGATCGCGCAGGCAACGCCGCCCGCGCGCAGGGTGTGTAGGGTATGGACGGCATCCGCACGCGCACGTTCGCGCAGGTGGAACACGGCGAGCGGGCCGGTTGCGTCGGCCAGGACCAAGCCGTCAAGCAGTCCTGCGCTGACTTGCACACCACTCGGCAGCAACGCAAACGTGGCGTGGCCCAGGCGCAGTGCGCGGTTCCCCAGCGTGCCGCTGATGCCACCGCCGGCGGTCACTTGAATGTCCTCGGCATACAGCGTTGGGGCGCTGGGTTCGGCGGCTGCGCCCAGTGCACGCGCCAGCGGATGCGAACTGGCGTGCGCCAGCGCCACTGCCCATTGCAGCACCTGGTCACGTTCGTCCCCACGCAGCGGCTGGATGTCGGTGCGCGCAAACTGCGGCGTAGTCAGCGTGCCAGTCTTGTCAAACCAGGCCTGATCGACATCCGCCAGCGCTGCCAGTGCGGCAGTGTTGGTGACCAGCACGCCGCGCCGTGCCAGCGCGCCCAGCGCACGGGTGAGCGTGGCCGGCATGGTCAGCGCGAACGCGCACGGGCACGCCACGACGAGCACTGCCACGGCCGCGGAAAACGCGCGGGTCGGATCGACCAGCAACCAGCCCAGCGCCGTCATTGACGTCAGCAGCAGAATGCGGCTGACGAAGCGTGCCACATCGCGTTGATCGTCGGTGCTGATCAGCGTACGTGCATTGCGGATACGCGTGGCCAACGCGCCGAGTCGGGCGCTGGCGGTGGCGCTGCCGGCGTGTTCAACGCGCATTTCCGCGGGGCCGTCCAGCACCACCGTGCCAGCCAGCAGTGGTTCGCCATGTTGCCGCCAGACCGGGCGCGCTTCGCCGGACAGCAGCGCCTCGTCCACATGCACGGCGGCGCTTTCGAGCTTGCCGTCGGCGGGGACCGTCTCGCCTTCGGCGATGTGCACGCGATCACCTGCGACCAGCTCGATGGCGCTCACCGTTTCCAGTTGGTTATCCGCGCGGCGCCGCTGCGCCAGCCACGGCGTGGCATCGATCACCGCGTCGCCGAGCGCACTACTGTGGTGGCGCGAGCGCAGCTCCAGATAACGACCACCGAGCAGCAGGAACACAAACATGCTGACTGAATCGAAATAGATTTCGCCGCTGCCGACCAGCGTGGTGAATGTGCTCGCCGCAAACACCAGCGCAATCGCCAGTGCCACCGGCAGATTGATGCCGATACGGCGCTGGCGCAGCTCCTCCAGCGTGCCGCGAAAAAACGGTTGCGCGGAATAGAGCACGATCGGCACCGTGGTCAGCAGGCTCAGCCAGCGAAACAGTCCACGCGTGGTGAAGTCGATGAAGTCCACCGCGCCGATGTACAGCACCAAAGCGTAGGACATCACCTGCATCGCGCACATGCCGGCCACCAACAGGCGTTTGAGTGCACTATGCATTTCCCGCGCACGGGCATCTTCGATGTTGTCGTGGCGCAGTGGTTGCGCGTCGCACTGGGCGGCAGCGAAGGCGTCGAGCAATTGTGGCAACGATGTGCGCTGCCGCTCCCACACCACGCGCACGCGCCGCGCACGCGCGTCGATGGCCACGCGATACACGCCGGGCAGGGCAGAGATACGTTGCTCCAGTTGCAGCACCTGGCGCGCGCCGCCCAAAGGTGCAATGCGCAGCGCGATTTCACTGCGCCCGGCCGCACGTGGACGCAGTACCTGAGCGGCCAGTTGAGGGCGCGCCCACATCGCGTGCGCACTCATGGCAATGTGGCCGAGCTTGCCGGTTGTGGCGCGCGCTGCGGCGAGGCTGGTACGCCAAAGACGTTCGGGCGTGAGGTTTCCACCGGCGTGTCGGCGTGGCGGATACCGACGGTGATGATCCACACGCAGCCGGCGATGGACGCGGCGAACACCATGGCGCCCAGCCACACCACCGGCTGCCGATACCATGCGGTATGTAGTCGTCGCGGCCGGGAATCAGCGTGCGGCTGCATCGCCCTGGTGCGCCAGATGATAGACATACGCCGCGAGCGCGCGCGTGTCGTCATCGCTCAGGCGCATGCTCCACGCAGGCATGTTGCCCTGACGGCCACCGCCAATGCTGCGCTCGATATCTGCCACGGTCCCGCCATACAACCAGATGTCATCAGCCAGGTTGGGTGCGCCCAGTGCTGGATTGCCCTTGCCCTCGGCGCCGTGGCAGGCCGCGCAGGTGGTAAAAAGCGGCGCACCGGCTGCCGCTTTCGCCGTATCGTGCGGCGCGCCGGAAAGACTGAGTACATATTGCGCGAGGTTCCTGACGTTGTCCTCGCCGAGGCTCGCCCATGGCGGCATGACTCCACCGCGCCCCGCACGGATGCTGGTCAGGATGTCCTCGCCGCTGCCACCATACAGCCAGTCGTCGTCGATCAAACTGGGCGCGCCGAGCTTGACGTTGCCGTAGCCCCCGCGGCCATGACAGGCAGCGCAATTGTCCACGAACAGGCGACCGCCAAGCTGCAGCGCCACCGGGTCATTGGCGAGCTGTTCGGGAGTGTATTGCCGGAACCGCTCCTGCAAGTCGCCGAGCCTGCGCTGGTTGACCGCCTGGTCGTGCGCGAGCTCACCGTGCGAGGTCCAGCCCAGCAGTCCGAGGTGGTGACCGTAACCCGGGTACAACATCAGGTAGATCCATGCAGCCACGAACATGCTGGCGGAAAACCACACCCACCAAAACGGCAAGCGACGGACACCCTCGCGGATCGCGCCATGCGCCCAGACGTGGCCACTGGTCTGGTCGGGCAGGGTCGGAATCTTCGCGCGCGGCGCCCACATGAACAGGAAGAAGGTGATGCCCATGTTGAGCGTAATCAGGCCCATCACCCACAGCGACCACCCGATGCTCATGGCTGGCTGCTCCGGTGTGCATCTGCTTTCGCACGGCCGTTGGGCGTCGGCAGCGGGCCTTCCGGGGAATCTTCCATGGGTATCTCCGCCATGCGCTTGAATACCTTGCGATGACGCTTGCGCCAGGCCCAGATCCAGATGCCGATGAACAACAGCATGCTGATGATGGTGACCACGCCAATGAGATTGCCCCACGCCGCGTCACTCATGGCTTGCCTCCGTGATCGATCGGCACCGGCACACCCTCAGGAGGCTCGTTGCGGATCCCCAAGCCTTGCAGATACGCAACCAGTGCATCCAGTTCGGTTTTGTCGGCGACTGCGGCGGGCGCTTCAGCAATGTCGGCGGCGGTGTACGGGTCGCCCAGCTTGCGTAACGTGCGCATGCGCGCCTGGATATCCGCGGCATCCAGTTTGGTGTGTTCCAGCCAAGGGTAGTTGGGCATGTTGGATTCGGGCACGAACTGGCGTGGTGCGAGCAGATGCAGGCGTTGCCATTCATCCGAATACTTGCCGCCTACGCGCGCCAGATCCGGACCGGTGCGCTTGGAGCCCCACTGGAACGGTCGGTCGTAGACGGATTCCTCGGCAGTGGAAAAGTGGCCGTAACGCTGGGTTTCAGCGCGCAGCGCACGGATCATCTGCGAATGGCACAAATAGCAGCCTTCGCGCACGTAAATATCCTTGCCGGCCAGTCGCAGCGCGTCGTAGGGCTGGACGCCAGCAGGCGGTTTCACGGCGTGCGCCTGCATGAACAGCGGCGTGATTTCAGCAAGCCCGCCGAGCGAAACCATGATCGCGATCAGCACGCCAAGCAGCACCGCGTTCTTTTCGATCAGTTCAAAGTGTTTGTAGCTCATGCTCGGTGCTCCTCAACCGGCAGCAGGCAGTGGGGCGGGCACCTGGTTCGCGTCAGGCTGCGGTATTGGAACCGGGATTGGCTTGATCAGGTGGGCACGCGCGTCCGCAGCGGTGTACCAGAGGTTCCACGCCATCACCCACATGCCGCTGAGGATGACCACGCCACCGAGCCAGCGAATCCAGTACATCGGCTTGATCGCGATCAGGCTGTCGATGAAAGCATAGGTCAGCGCGCCGTCCGGCTCCGTAGCTCGCCACATCAAGCCTTCGGTAACGCCCGCAGTCCACATCGAACCGATGTACAGCAGCGTGCCGACCAGGTGCAGCCAGAAGTGCCATTCCATGCCGCGGTGCGAATACATCTTCTCTTGACCCAGCGCGCGCGGCGCCATTGCGTACAGCGAGCCGATGGTGATCATTGCCACCCAGCCGAGTGAACCCGAATGCACGTGCGCAATGGTCCAATCGGTGTAATGGGACAGCGAGTTGACGGTCTTGATTGCCATCATCGAGCCTTCAAACGTCGAGGCCGCGTAGAACACCAGCGAGAGCACCATGAACTTCGCGGCCGGATCATCCTTCAGGCGGTGCCAGGTGCCGTTGAAAGTGAACAGGCCGTTGGCCGCCGAACCCAGGCTGGGCATCAGCAGCACGAGGGAAAACGCCATGCCCACCGATTGCACCCAGTCAGGCAGGGCGGTGTACATCAAGTGGTGCGCTCCGGCCCACATGTACACCGAGATCAGCGCCCAGAAGTTGACGATGGAGAAGCGGTAGCTCCACAGTGGCTGTTGCGCTTGTCGCGGTACGAAGTAATACATCATGCCGAGGAAGCCGGCGGTCAGGAAAAACGCCACGGCGTTGTGGCCATACCACCACTGCACCATCGCATCGACCACGCCCGAATAGATCGGATAACTCTTCACCCACGATACCGGCAGCGCGAGGTTGTTGACGATGTGCAACAAACCGACCGCGATGATGAAGGCGCCGTAATACCAGTTCGCCACGTAGATGTGCTTGATGCGGCGACGCGCAAGACTGCCAAAAAACACCACGCCGAAACTCACCCAGACCACCGCGATCAGGATGTCGATGGGCCATTCCGGTTCGGCGTATTCCTTGCTTTGGGTGATGCCCAGCGGCATCGTCAGCATGGACAACACGCACACGAGTTGCCAGCCCCAGAACGTGAACTCCGCAAGGCGCCCGAACGCCAGGCGCGCATGGCCGGTGCGCTGCACCACGTAATAGCACGTGCCCATGAGCGCCGAACCGCCAAACGCGAAGATCACGCCAAACGTGTGGGCCGGGCGCAGCCGGCTGAATGTCAGCCACGGCAAGTCGAAGCTCAGTCCGGGCCACGCCAGCAGGCCTGCTACATAAACGCCCACCGACATGCCAATGACTCCCCAGGCCGCAGCCGCCAGCAGAAACTGGCGAACGACCCGGTCGTTGTAGTACTCGGTCTGTGGCATCCGGATTCCGGGTAATTGTGCAGCGGCAGAGACCAGCACAGTTTGACTGACTGGCGTGGAGTGGAACAAGCCACTGCGACGATTGGTCGCTGCATTCAGGTTGCCTTGCGGCAATGGTGGCGCGGCCGGCTGGAGCGGGCTTTCAGGGGGAGGCGGTCGATCGGTTATTCTTGCGCAGTCGTCGTGCATGCCGCGACTCGCCAGTCGGGTTGTCCTTCATGAGTGTGATTGCTGCGCACCAACCACGTGCCGCCGGGCCGGCCGGGCGAAGGCCCAGTGTCGCCGTGCAGATCGGCAAAGTTCGCGTTGGGGGTGGCGCGCCGATCGTGGTGCAGTCGATGACCAACACCGATACCGAGGATGCCGCCAGCACGGCCAAGCAGGTAGCCGAGCTCGCGCGCGCCGGTTCCGAACTGGTGCGCATCACCGTGAACACGCCGGCCGCTGCCGCTGCCGTGCCGCATATCGTCGAGCGCCTGGACATGATGGGCGTGCACGTGCCGATCATTGGTGACTTTCATTACAACGGTCACCAGTTGCTCAAGCAGGAGCCCGCTTGTGCGGAATTGCTGGCCAAATACCGGATCAATCCCGGCAACGTCGGCTTTGGCGCGAAGCACGAAAGCCAGTTTGCGCAGATCATCGAGATCGCCTTGCGCAACCACAAGCCGGTGCGCATTGGCGTCAACTGGGGTTCGCTCGATCAAGGCATGCTGACTGCGTTGATGGATGAAAACGCGAACCGGGCAAAACCATGGGATGCGGGCGCGGTGGCACGCGAGGCACTGATCCGTTCGGCGCTGGATTCCGCCGCACGAGCCGAAGCATTGGGCATGGGGCGTGACCACATCATCCTGTCGTGCAAGGTATCAGGCGTGCAGGAGCTGATTGCGGTGTATCGGGACCTGGCCGCACGTTGTGATTACGCGCTGCATCTTGGCCTGACCGAAGCCGGCATGGGTTCGAAAGGCATCACTGCCTCGAGTGCCGCGCTTGCGGTGCTGTTGCAGGAAGGTATTGGCGACACCATCCGCATTTCGTTGACGCCCGAGCCGGGTGCTTCGCGCACCGGCGAGGTGATTGTCGCCCAGGAGCTGCTGCAGACCATGGGGCTGCGCGCGTTCTCGCCGCTGGTCACGGCGTGTCCCGGCTGCGGGCGGACAACCAGCGAATTCTTCCAGGTCCTGGCCAAGACCGTGCAGGAACACGTGCGCGAGCAGATGCCGCTGTGGCGGGTGAAATACGACGGTGTGGAAAATCTCACGCTGGCGGTCATGGGCTGCATCGTCAACGGCCCGGGCGAATCCAGACATGCGGACATTGGCATCTCGTTGCCCGGCAATGGCGAGGCGCCAGCCGCGCCGGTATTCATTGACGGCAAAAAGGCCATGACCCTGCGCGGCGCACGCATCGCCGAGGAATTTGTCGGCATCCTCGATGACTACGTCGCCCACAAGTACGCGATGCGCGCCGACTGAAATGCCGCTCTGCGGCACGCAATAGTGCGCCGGACGCCGACGCCCGCCTGCCGCAGAAAGCCGCTGCCCACCGCATGCATGCCGTACGCTGAAGCTGGATGGAAAGCTGCCGGGCGTTACTCGCGGCATGGACCTGCGATGGCTCGCCGGGCCGTGGTTGCGCAATGTCGTCAGGGACTGGACGCGCGGCTGGGACATGGTTGCAGCAACTGCGGCTCAAGTTCGGTCCAGTTGCCGACGCGGCCGGGCAGCTCGACCAGGCTCGCTACCTGAGCGAGGAATTCCACGCGCGGAATTTCCTCCGCACCGAGACTCAAGGTGTGCGGATTCGCCACTTGCGTATCGATCAACGGGAAGCCCATGGCGTGCAGCAGTTGCGCCAGCGCGATCAACGCGATTTTCGAGCCACCACTTTCGGCGCTGAACATCGACTCGCCGCAAAACAGTTTCCCGGCTGCCACACCATAGACGCCGCCCACCAGACGTTCGTCATCCCATACTTCCACGCTGTGCGCGTGGCCCAGCGCATGCAGATGGACGTATGCGTCGATCATCTCCGGCGTGATCCAGGTGCCGCTGTCGTGGACGCGCGGCGCAGCACATGCCCGCATGACCTCGGCAAACGCGCGGTCGATGGTGAGCGTCCAGCGCTTGCCAGCGAGTTGGCGATGCAGGCTGCGATCGACGTGCAGGCGCTCGGTATGCAGCACACAACGCGGGTCAGGTGACCACCACAAGATGGGTTCGCCTGCGCTGAACCAGGGGAAGATCCCGCGGCGGTAGGCCGCCAGCAAGCGAGGTGGCGACAGATCGCCGCCGAATGCGAGCAGTCCATTGGGTTCTGCCAGCGCGCTGTCGGGTAGTGGAAACACTTCGGGCGAGTCGACGTCGAGTAACGGCAGATGGATCATCGCGGCGTCGGCTCGCGTATTGCGTAGGGGCTGTGATGGTTCAATTCGTCTGCGTAGGCGTTGACCGCGGCACGTTCGTGCACGAGGGCGTTGGCAACCGCTGCGTGGAATTTCGCATCGAGCAGATAATGCCGGGAGTCGGTGCGCGCCGGCAAGAAGCCGCGTGCGAGTTTGTGCTCACCCTGGGCACCGGGCTCGAAGCGCTCAAGGTGCTCGGCGATGGCGTATTCGATGCCGCGGTAGTAGCACAATTCGAAGTGCAACCCTGGTTGTGTCACGCAAGTTCCCCAGTAGCGCCCATACAGCACAGTGTCGCTGCTCAGGAACAATGCCATGGCGACGATCGTCGCACCGCGTCGTGCCACTGCCAGTTGCGCGCCGAGCTCGAGCTGTCCCAGTTCACGAAAGAATGCCGCGCTCAAAGTCGCGCGGTTGCCCTTGGCGTCAAACGTGGCCGCATACAGGGCATGCACCTGCTGCCATTCGGCGTCGCTGAGGCTCGCGCCATGACGCCATTCAATAACCAGCCCGCTGGCCGCAACCTGCGCCCGTTCGCGCAGAATGTTCTTGCGTTTCTTGTGCGCGAGCGTGGCGAGAAACGCTGGAAAGTGCGCGTAGTCGTGGTTGTGCCAGTGAAACTGGATGTCAGTGCGCACCAGCCACGCGTGCGATGCCGCGTCCGCAGCGAACGCCGCCGATTCCGACGGTTGCAGAAAGTTGGCATGCACTGAGGACAGCCCCAGATGCTCAGCTTCCGCACGCATTGCCGTCACCAACTGCCGTTGCAATGCTGGGGTACGTTGGCTGGTACCGGCCAACAGACGTGGGCCAGGCACTGGCGAGTAGGGCACCGCGTTGAGCAACTTTGGGTAGTACGCGCCGCCGGCCTGCTGCCAGGCGTGTGCCCAACTGAAGTCGAAGACGTACTCGCCATGGGAATTGGCTTTCAGGTAGAGCGGCGCGGCCGCCACCAGTGTGGCGTTTTCGTACAGGCCCAGATGGTGTGCCTGCCAACCCCATTCCGCGCGGACGCAACCGTCGCGTTCCAGCGCCGCCAGGAACGCGTGGGCGACAAACGGGTTGGCGTCCGGACGCAAGCTGTCCCACGCCGCGGCGGAAATGTCGGTGATGCGAGGATGGAAGCGGGCAGTGAGCATGGGACCCGTGCAGATTAGCGCAGTTGCAGTGCAATCACCGCGTGTCTATCGCCGCGCGCGTGGGGAGATGGGCCGCGATTCGGGCCCTCCGATGCAGGGTTCTGATCGCGGTGTTCAGGCATGCGTGGTTTGCTCCGCAGGTTCCGGGGCGCGCGTTCTCGTTACCCTCGTGTCGCCCGCCCAAAGGTTCCTGCGCATGGCCGTGCGGCAACCGACTTTTAAAGACCTGCATATCACGGCACGCGCGGCGCGGAGCGCCGCAACGCGGCGCCGTACGTCACATCGGCCGGTCCGGAACCGCCGGCTTGGCATGAAACTCCTGGCGCAAGATTCTAACGATCAAAGCGACGTTCGCGATGCCTGAGTCGCACATCAGACGCGCTGAAAGGGCGACGTGCGACCGCATTTTCACGAGCCATTGACATGTGTTAACAGCAAGCGTATGTTCAGGCTCAAGAGTCGGGGGAGACCGGCTCGGGGGAGTCCACAAAGTTTTGTAATGGAGTCGGGTCGCCGGCACGCACGATGCGTGAACTGGTCGGCTCAAGGGTTTCGCATGTTTGCGAAGCCGCGGAGTCGTGTGCCGTTGACAGGGGTGGGGAAACTCGTTTGACGCTGAATCCGTAGTGCAAGTCCGTAGTTGCGCGAGCGCAGAGCTCTGTGCCAGCAACTTATCGCCAATCAGGAGGGGGTTATGGTTACTAGAAGGTTAACGCTGAAACTCGGTGCCGCTGCGGGTGCAGGAGCTTTGCTCCAGCCAGCACTTGCGCAAGTTGATCCACCGCCGACAAATGGGCTGATGTTTCCGGAAGGCTGGGTTCCGTCATGGAAAAGCCATCCCAGCCCGCCCGTAATACCGTTTACCATGCCATTGTTTCAAATGCCGATTGCAAAGCCGGTACCGCTCAGTCAGCTTAATCCGCCACCAGATCCGTCCTGCCATCAGCGCTGGAACGATTTCAAGCCGCAGAAGTACTACATCCAGACACTCTCCGAAATCAAGTGGATGTACGCCAGTAATTTCCCGTATAACCAGGGTTCGTGGTCGTATGGCATGAACGGGATCATCCCCGGCGAAACGTTTGTCGCAAAGTACGGCGAGCCGTTGTTTATCCGTCGTATCAACAATCTGCCGCCAGTCGGCCAGGGCAACATCAAGTTTGCCCTTCCCTCATCCACAATTCATACGCACAACGGCCACCAGGCGTCCGAGAGCGACGGCTTCCCGGCTGACTTCACGTTCCCGGGTGAATACTGGGATCATCATTACCCGAGCGTTTATGCCGGTTGCGACAAGCTGGGTAACCTCGTAGGTGATCCGCGCGAAGCGCTTACCACACTCTGGTACCACGACCATCGGCTGGATTTCACTGCGCCCAACACGTATGCCGGTTTGACCGGGTTTTATCTGAACTTCGATGCCCAGGATTCGAACAACGAGAATGATACGACCCCGGGCGCGTTCCGCTTGCCGAGCGGCAAGTACGATGTACCGCTGATTCTGCATGACGTCGCGTTCGACAAGAACGGTCAGGCAGCATGGGATTTCGTCGGCGCAGTACCGCGGGTCAATCCGGAGGCGCGTGGTGGTTTCGACTCCCACAATACGACGTATACCGTCAACGGCATGATCGGCGACCGCTTCACCGTCAACCGCATCATTCAGCCATTTTTCAATGTCGAACGGCGCAAGTATCGTCTACGCGTACTCAATGGTGGGCCGTCCCGGCTTTATTCCCTGGCATTCACCATGGATGGCAAGACACCCGAGCCAGTGGTGATCATTACCAACGACGGCAACTTCATTCCAGCCCCGATGCCGTACCAAGACTATGTGGATATATGGCCTGCGCAGCGCCGCGATATCATCGTCGATTTCTCCAAGTACAAAAAGGGTGACAAGATCTATCTGACCAATCGACTCGAGTCGCGTATGGATGGTGCGGGTCAAACTGGCCGGTATCTGCAAACCAACGACCTGATCATGCGCTTCAATGTCGTCGGTGGTGCGGTGAACAACGATCCCAGCCGCATCCCGGAAAAATTCCGCGACATGCCCCCTGTCGATCTCAGTGAAGTCAGGCGTGAGCGCGAGTGGAAGTTTGATTACACCAATGGTCTGTGGACCATCAACGACAAGCTGATGGATCCGAACCGGGTCGACGCGCATATCGGCAAAGAAACTGCCGAGATCTGGACCATCCGCAATGATGGTGATGCGTGGTCGCACCCGATTCACACGCATTTTGAAGAAGGCATCATCCTCGAGATCAACGGGAAGCCCATTCTTCCGGGTGACATCCGCTACGGGCGCCACGATACGTACCAGCTTGGCCCAGGTGACGAGATCAAGTTCTTTGGTCGTTGGCGCGACTTTGTTGGCCGGTACATCATCCATTGCCACAATACCGTGCATGAAGATCACGCCATGATGGCTACCTGGAAAATCGACGGTGCGGGCTTCCCGCCTTGCCCTTCATTCGATACCGGTGAACCCGGCGGGATCGCGAATGCCTGCAAGCCAGAAAGCCCGTCAATCGCCCCCACTGGGGCCGGCTCGAAGACCATCGGCTGATCCGGCAACTACATTCGATAATGACTGAATAGGGGATTCAAATGAATAACAGGCGCAAGTTCCTGATTAATTTTTCGAGTGGGGCCGCCGGGATGATGTTGGCCGGCGCGGCCATTGCCGGAACAGACGTTGTAGCGAAAGAAAAGGCCAAGTACACCGGGCAGACCTCCCTGAGCACCGACATGCTGCACGGGAATGGAGATTTTCCCGAAGTGACGGTGGAAACGATGAACGGGGAGACCTTGCACTTCTACAAGGACCTGGTCCAGAACAAAGTAGTGCTTATTCACTACATGTCGATCAGAAACGAGGCAGCCTTCCCGATCGTGGGTAAAGTGCTGCAGATTGCCAAGCAGTTCGGATCGAAGCTTGGTACGGATGTGCATATTATTTCGATCAGCAGCGACCCGAAGTACGATACCCCGGCACGCTTGCGCGTATTTGCCAAGCATATGGGGATACCCAAGAAGGGTTGGAGTTTTGTTCGCATGTCCGGGGAGAGCAGCACACTCGTGGCGTCCCGCATGCACGGGCACGCACACATGCCCATGCCCATGGCTGCAATTGACTTGATCCAATATGGCAATGAAACAGTGGGTTTGTGGGGCGGCTTCCCTGCAAATATCGAAGCGGACGATGCGGTACTGCGGGTGACCTCGGTGTTTCCCGGGAAGCCTGTGAGTGGCCCGCTGCGACGCGCTGGCCCACGCCCGCTTGGTACGCCAGGCATGAACTTCAACAATCGCGTTGCGTGAGTGTCGACAAGCCCTCTATCTCTCGGTAGAGGGCAATCGTACCGCCAGTAATCGAATTCCTACAGGGGAGAGTGTAATGAACTTGCTCAGAGGACGCACTGTAACCGGGCTGTCGCTGACAGTCCTGTTTCTTGCCATGGCCAGCACCGATGTATTTGCCCAGGCTGGCCCAGGACCAACACCGCCACCGGCAACGCGTATGCCATCACCGATGTTGCCACCTAGCGCGTGGACCAAGATTGACAACCCAGATGGACCCAACAGCACTACGTATATCACGCCGACCAGTCTGTTCGCCGCGACTGACCCATGGGTGAATCCGTCCAACCTGCTGCCCAACGTCTATGCGAACATCAAGTCAAGCGATGGATCGGAGATTATCAACACGTTGCCGTCAAAGCCGGACAATCCTTACAACCTGCATGATGGGGACCCGCAGGTTTCCGCTCTTGCAGACAAGACCTCACCTGCCAATGATCTGGCGGCCATCTTCAAGTGGTGGTATACCGGTTCGCAGGTGCTTGGTTCGTATACGGCTGCAACTCCGTTCGCGGCTGGCAACCCGTTCGACGTGGCCAATTACCACTACCATCCGGAGTTCTTCACCCAGTCGCTGGACCAGGGGTTGATTCAGCGCGGAATTGATGTTCTGGAAGGTAACGAAAGTGCGGCACTGGCGACACGCGCCTACAAGGGTATGCCGGTGCTGCATATTGCCGGTGGTGACCAGGTCAAGACGGTTATGCCGGTCTTTGCCGCAGATGGCGTGACGCCAATTGGCGGCAATGTCAACGTGACTCAGGTCTGGTTTGGCCCGCATATCGAGGAGGACACCTCCTATATCGATACGTCCGTCATGGCTCTGCCGGAGAACAAGAACCTGCCGTGGACGATCACGTACACAGTCCATGTGCTGGATCGGGGCAATGACGATTTCTCGCCACTGGAGCTGTTCAACAGCGACCCCGAATTGGGTCCGGCCCTTCCTCAGGTCATGATGGATGGCACGTTCTTCCCCATGGTGGATGGCACCACGACGGTATTCAAGATCAAAATGCCGCCGGCCAGGTTTTTCCAGCTGATTTATACTTGGGGTTGGCGCAATCACCCTGGCCGTATCGCGGTCATGGAAAATGCGGGCAAGGTGGCCAAATTCAGTGATGACAATGTGCAGGCCTTTCCGGACGTCGAGCGCAACGTCTTCCGGCAGGTAAACTGCGGTCCATTGAATCCCGGTCATCCCGCGAACACGGTGGTTTTTGGTGAGGCTGATGTCCACGGCAATCCTTTGCCGGGCGCACAGTGCACCTTTGGCCCGAAGATCATGTCCAGCGCGGCCAGCAAGGCGTATGCCATTTCCTTCATTGGCGACCTGTCGCCGGCCAAGCGGATGTGGACTGCGCTGAAGACCTTGCAAAGTTCAGGCTATAACGCGACCGTCATGGCCGAGTACGAGCGGGCTTACAACCAGTGGCAGAACCGCCTGCAGTTACCCGACGGCATTACGCCGGACCCGACTGCGGATCTCACGTTGGCGTATCTCAACAACTCGATCTATGGCCAACAGAAAGGCTTTTCGCGTTTGGCCAACAAGCCAATCCTCGAACAGTGGCATATGCGTGGCACGAAGCTGAAGGTCAAACTGTTCAACGGTGACTACTTCGCGCATGGTTACGGTGCGGTGAACTTCGGCGGCTTGCGGGGTTGGGAGAATCTGTATCAGAGCGCCCACAAGATCGGCGGCGATGGGGATACGTTCACCTTTGGTCGGGCGTACTGGACACTGGATACGCAACCATCGATTGTTGTGGTTCCAGCAGCCGAAAAGTCTGCCACTGCCACGATCGCGGCAACTCCGCAGGCGCAGCTGGTCATGAATGAGCAGAAGTCGAAGGCTCACACGCCGGTGGGCCCATTGATGAGAAACTCGGGTAATTCCCTGGCCCACAGCAGTGCAGTCAAGAAGGCGGAAAGCGCGACGTGGAACTTCCCGATGGATACGCAGAGCTTGGCACAGCAGCCGAGTCTCGCCACTGTGCAGGCAAGCAACGGCGATGTGCTTGGTGAGTGGACCGTAAACTTCGAAATGAATTACGAGCCTTCATTGCGCCTGCGTACGTACCAGTTCGATCCGGTACATCACATCCAGGCAATCTGGGCGATTCACTGAGGTAGTTCGATAGAGGGGGGACGTGAGGGTGGTGTTTTCACCACCCTCACGGTTTTGCGAACACGACAGCCTGGGGATGCTGCGATGCATATGTCTAACTTGACGCGTGTGACGGGCTGGATGGGCGGGACAATAGTGGCGCTCGGTCTGCTATTTGCGGTTTCCGCCAGTGCGGCAGATCTTCCATCCGCTTCAGGCGCGATGGATATGACAGTATCCGGGGCCATGCACGACATGTCGATGCATCAGACAATGTCGTCCGGACCCGCGGTGAGTACCTGGCATACATATTTGGTGCCAGCGCTCACCCTCATAAATCAACATGGTGAGCCGATCAGCCTGAAGCAAGTCCTGACAAGTGACAGGCCGGTATTGGTACAATTTTTTTACGCTTCGTGCACCACAATCTGTGGCGTGCGTGCGGCGCAGCTTGTTTCCATAGCCAAGAAGCTGGTCAAAGCCGATATTGATATTGGGTTTTACACGATTACCACCGACCCTGATCGCGATACGCCGTCACGGTTGCTGAGTTATTCGCAAGAGTTTGGTCCCCCACCGGTAAACTGGCAGCTCATGACCGGTACGCTGGCGCAGACCAGGCAAATGCAGATGGCGTTTGAAGCTTCCGACCCCGCGAACAACAGGATGTTCCATCGACCGGAAACCTTCATTCGTGCGGGAAAAAACGGCAAGTGGCTGCGCATTGATGGTATGACCACGGCTTTGCAGTTGGAAAATCAGATCAAGATGGTTGTGGCGAGCGCACGCTGAACGAGTTCGCTTACCGGTTCGGATGGGGTGTCGATTGCTTTCGTCACCGGGTGCCGTGGGGATATCGGGTTTCACTGGCCACACACTCATATAATCGGTCAATGTGGAGTTGAGAATGCGATACCGGCAAATTGCGGCACGCGCGCGTTTGGTTTCCATTTCCATTGTGGCCTGCATGCTCACGGCTTACGCGTCTGTCGGCACGAGTGCTGGGTTTGGCGTCGGTGCCAACGTCGAGCAGCAACGCGTGGACGACCAAGTGCTGGCGGGTGAGCGTCTGTATCGCGAAGGAGTTACCGTCGCTGGCGACCCGTTACGCGGGATGTCTCAGGGCGACGTCCCGGTGTCAGGGCGCCAGGCTGCGTGCGTCAACTGCCATCGCCGCAGCGGGCTGGGTTCAAGCGAAGGTGGGTATTACGCGCCACCGATCAACGCGCCACTGCTGTATGCACCTCGCAAGCTGGATCGGCAGCGGTTGTTCACGCCGATGTATCGCAAGATCCAGCCCGACAGGTTTGCAGCCCGGCTGCATCAACCCCATATACGCCCGGCGTACACTCTCGATAGCCTGGGAACCACCTTGCGCGGTGGGGCCGATGCGGCCGGCGCGACGCTGGCGCCGATCATGCCGCGCTATCAGTTGACCGATGCCGATGTAGCGGCGTTGGACGCGTACCTGCGCACGCTTTCGGTGCACGTCGATCCCGGCGTTGATCAGAAGGAAGTGCGTCTGGCTACGGTGTTCTCCGCGAACGTGCCTGCTGCGGAACGTGCGGCGATGCTCAGCACGTTGCAGGCCTATGTCAAATGGCGCAACGAGCATCTTGCTTACAATGTGGCCCGCCCCGGATTCTCGGTCAACAACCGATCGGAATTCCTTGCGACGGACCGCAAGTTGGCGCTCGCGGTCTGGGATTTGCAGGGTGAAGAATCCACGTGGCAGGCGCAGCTTGACAAGCACTACGAGGCCAGTCCTGTTTATGCCCTGGTCGGCGGCGTAGTCAACGGTTCCTGGGATGGCCCGGCAAAGTTTTGCGATGGGCATCGTATTCCCTGTTTGTTCCCCGATACCGAGTTGCCGGCTTGGCCGGCGTCGGAGCATGGTTACACCATGTATTTTTCGGCAGGTCTGGTGCTGGAGGCAAAGACCGTTGCGACCTTGATCGCGCATAACGGCACCCAGCCGCAACGCATTGTCCAGATCGCTGCGGACGACTCGTTTGGTCAGGTACCAGCGAAGATGTTCCAGCAGGCGCTGGACGCGCAAAACCCGAATGGAGTCGCCAGCCATACCATCACCTTCCGCAACCGTGGCGAGCTTGACGCAGCATTGCGGGCCAATGGAAGTGATGCCACGCAGACTTTGATTGTGTGGCCTGGCAACGACGCGAAAATGGTGCTGGATGCTCTGGCAGCGAGCAGACCCAAGGCGAGCCTTATCATCCTGCCGAGTCGGGCGATTTCCACTGCCGCAGCCATGAAGCCCGACGAACTGACAGGTCGCTTGCGTTTCGCCAACCCTTACGAGTTGAAACCGGCGTCGCATTACAAGATCTTCGAGACGCGTGCGTGGCTGCGCACCCGTGGCCTTGGGAAGGATTACCCGAACACGCGATTGAAGGCCTTCTATGCAATGAGTCTGCTGAATGCGGCGCTGGTCGAGAACCGCGACGATTACTATCGCGATTATCTTCTTGAGCGCATGGAGGACGTGTCGCAGGACGATATGAACCCGGGCATGTACCCGGCCTTGGCACTCGGGCCTGGTGACCGGTATGCCGCCAAGGGCGCGAACATTGTCCGGCTTGATCCGGATAACCCTGGCACGCTGGTGGCGGTCAGCAACTGGATCACACCTTGAGGCCGGTGGGGTAAGTCTCCGTGGGCGTCCGTGGCGGCCCGGCGGGTATGACCTCGATGGCGCCAATGTCGCGGTAAACCTGTTCAACGAATAGAATTGAATGCAGCAAATGACGGACGCGGCAGGAGCAAGCACATGAATCCATCCAAAGGGGAGGTGCGACCGATATTTCCCGCTGCTGCGGTCGTGCGCTACAAGAACCCGGCGCACGAGGAGATTTCGCTCGATGGTCTCGAATTTTCCACGAATTCGAGCTCGCATACCGAGACGACGCCAAATAACCAGAATATTCTCGAGGAAGCGCGATTCGCGCCGTTGGCGGTCTTCCTGAAAGACTGCGTAAAGGATTACCTCGACAACGTCTATTGCTATGAGTATGAGGATTTCGCGATCATCCACGCCTGGGTCAACCGGGCGTCAGAAGGTGGCTACCAGCGGATGCACTACCACGGAAATTCGGTTGTTTCGGGGGTGTATTACTTGCAGGCGGACCCGAAGCAAAGCGCACCACTCATGTTTGACAAGCCGGAAATCAATACCCAGCCCTATCTCGCCATAGCGGCGCGCGAGCAGACGCTGTTTACGGCAAACCGCGTCGCCTATCCCTCGGAGACGGGTATCGCGTATTTGTTTCCGAGTCAGATCCTGCATGGCTATGAAATGCCCACGCGCGGCGGTGAGCGCATCAGCCTCGCCTTCAATGTCATGCTTGCGGGCATCGGTCAGTTTTACAAACTGTAAACTCCGACAACGGCGACGAGGTTTCCCTGCTGGGGCCGTGCTCGGCGCTACGCGGTTTCCGTTGCTCGCATGTCGGGGCAAGTGGTCACTTCCAGTGGCCGGTTTGGGTCAGTCGGTTGCTGTACCGGGATCAGCCAGCACGTGAATCTCGGTGTCGTCCAGACGCACCCGCTGCCCCGCGTGGATCTTGCACGTCTTGCGCAATTCACTGACGCCATCGACCTGCACCGTGCCGCCCGCCACCAGGCGCTTGCCGGCGCCGCCGCTGTCACACAGGCCGGTCAGCTTGAGCAGCATGTTGAGTTCGACGTAGCCGCCTTGCAGCTCAAAATCCAGGGTTTGCATGTTGATTGGTCTGTGGGTAATGCCACCCATGATACGGCGTTACGTACTGCAAGTTGGGGTCGCGGGCGGTTCGTCGTGCAGCGCCAGAAATGCAAACCATGGTGCGTAGCGATCGGTGGCGAATGTTGCGGCGTCGTCAAGCACGCCGAGCAGCACCGCGAAATCCGCAGGTGCGACGTGGCGCAACGCAGCGGCATGCTCAAGCACAAGCACATGCCCCCACGCCGGCAACCAGCTCAGATCGCGCAGGCAGTCGGCCAGTGCGTCCCAGTTGTGTCCGAACGTTGCTGGCAGTGCGAGTGAGGTAGCCAGGCGCTGCAACAAATCGACCTTGCCAGTGCAGTTCGCAAGATCGGTGCGACACACGTGCAGTTCGTTTGCCGCCGCGGCTGCAGCCAGGCGCTCGACGGCCGCGACGTCGACGTAGTAGACCCCGTTCTGGGTTGGACGGGTGAGGTCCGGATCGAGTGGATGGAGCATTACCGCTGGTCCCGGATGCGACGAAAACTGCGGTAGTGGTCGTCGGTGTAATAGTAGATGACCGGTGGCGTACCGCCGGTGATGATGCGGCGAGCGCCACGGTTTCCCGCGCCCGGCGTTTCCACGGTGTACTCGTGGTAGTACCCGCGCGTCGCAGGTGGTAGCAGGCGCTCGTAGTTGCCGAACACGCCGCCATCCTGCCGGTGCGGGAAAGGACCGCCGGCAGCGATGTGCTGCAGCGTGTTGTACACCTCGACAGGCAGCGCCTTGGCCGGCGCCGCGTCGGGCACCATGGTGCCGGCGGTCTGAGGCGCCAAGTGCCCGACGGGAGCGCGCGTATGACCTTGCCACCACACAGCAGCGAGGACAACGAGCACGAGCACAAGCAGTGATCTGAGGTGACGCATCAGTTGGAGACCGTGGGCCAGAGTAGATTGTGTCGGGCGAGCTTTTCAGGTTGTGCGGTGAATTCGCGCAGATGCGTGCCGCGGTGCTTGCCAAGTGATCCCATTGCGCACGAAGGCCGCAAGCTGGGTGTCGTCATTATTCGCGATCGGTTGGGTCGGTGCATTGGCATGCTGCATCGTCGGGGCTGCGCGGTGTGGTGCGCGGCGGTTGGGTACGCAGGTGTTCAGCCATGCTGATGCACACCAGCAGCCACGCCGCCCCGCCAGCAAACCCGGCCAGAACATCGCTGACGTAGTGCACCTGCAGCAGGATCCGGCTGAAGCCGATCAGCGCGGCGCAAATCGCCGCGATGGCAATCACCATGCGATGGAAGCGCAGCGGCAGCAGGCGCAACAGCACATACGCCAGCATGCCATAGAACACGACGGCGCTGAAGGCGTGACCGCTGGGGAAGCTCCAGCCATGTGCCACGATGACACCGTGCCCGTGCAGAGGACGCGCGCGACGAAACACCGCCTTGAGCGCACCGTTGATCGGTACCATGCCGGCCAATGCCAGCACCCACACGCCGGCGACCTGCCAGTGTCGCCGCAGCAGTAGCACCAGCGCGATCAGTGCCGCCAGTGATCCGAGCCACAGCAAGTCACCAAGATGGGTGAGTGCGGAACTCCAGCGCAGCGCCGACAATGGCAAGTGGGTGTGCAGGCTTTCGGCCAGAGCGGCATCGAACGAAGCGAGCTTGCCCGGATGCGGCGGGTCGATGGCCAGCGCGAGACCGCCGAACAGCAGCAGCATGGCAGTGAACAAAAGCGCGAAGGTACGCCAGCGCAAACCGACATGTGGATGTGCGCCTTGCGCCACATGGCGTCGTCGCCGCGCGCAGCTTCGCCATGCACTGTCGCCAACCACCACGGCCAGCAATATCAACAGTGCGCACAGCAGCAGCGCATGGCTGGCTATCCACTCTACAGAAGCATGCATGCAGACTCAGCTTGGTCAGGCGCGTGCGCGCGCAGATGAACGTTTCCAACCTGCACCGTCGCTCTGTCTCGGGACGTTGGTGCCTTGAATGACCCAAGCTCCAGATGATGAATGTTGACGCGCAACTAGTCGAGCGCTCCCGCCTGGTAGCGGTGGTGCGCGGGAGTACTTTCGACGCTGGCTTCCGTGGAGGTTTGCCGTGATAGTTTGATCTTTTCCGGTTGGGGAGTGCTTGTGATGTCCGTTCGCCGCCTGGCTCCGCGTGTGATGGGTTGTTGTGCGTTGTTCGTGTTCGCCACTGCAGCGTGGGCGCAAACCACGCCGGTGCCGACGCGACCCACGTTGCCAATCAGCACCAATGACATCGTGCAGCCGATCCCACCTGACCAACTGGAGGATTTTGCTGCTTACGTTGACAGCGCGCGCAGGGCGTTTGACGTGCCAGGCATTGCCGTGGCGATCGTCAAGGACGGCCGAGTGGTGCTGGAGCAGGGTTTTGGGCTGCGTGAGATCGGCAAGCCGGACAAGGTTGATGCGCACACGTTGTTTGCCATCGCCTCGAATACCAAGGCGTTCACGGCCGCGTCGCTGCAGCAGTTGGCCGAAGCCGGCAAGTTGCACATGGACGACCGGGTGATCGACCATTTGCTGTGGTTTCGCATGTCCGACCCGTACGTGACGCATGAGATGCGCATTCGCGACCTGCTTGCCCATCGCAGTGGATTGAGTCTGGGCGCCGGTGACTTGTTGTACTGGCCACCGACCTCATACACCACCAGGGAGGTGGTTGAGCGCCTGCGCCACGTACCGCTCAAGAACGGGTTTCGCAGCGGTTATGCGTACGACAACATCCTGTTCGCAGTTGCCACGCTGGTGATTGAGCAGGCCTCCGGACAGAGCTATGCCGACTACGTGCGCGAGCATATCTTTGCGCCGGTCGGCATGGAGGAAGCATTGATCGACAGCACCTATCTCAAGCCGGGGATGGATGTGGCGACAGGTCACGCCAAACTTGATTTCAAGGATCTCAAGCCGGTGCCGCCGATGGCTTGGGTGAACGATCCGGGCGCTGGCGGTATTTACGCCAGCGTGCATGACCTGGCGAAATGGATGAAGGTGCAGTTGGCCGGTGGTGTGCTGCCGCAGTTGGGTGCCGATGGCAAACCGGCGCGGCTGTTTTCCGCAGACAGCCAACGGCAGATGTGGAGCATGCTGACGCCGATCACGATCCGCAAACCGGCGATCCCCGAGCTGGCAGCACTGACGCCGAATTTCTCCGGCTACGGCGAGGCGTGGTTCCTGTCCGACTATCGTGGCAAGAAACTGGTGTGGCACACCGGCGGCTGGCCGGGCATGGTGTCACGTTTGACCCTGGTGCCCGAACTGCACCTGGGCGTGGTGGTGCTGACCAATCAGGAATCCGGCGCAGCGTTCAACGCGGTGACCTGGCGCGTGCTGGATGCGTATTTGAACCCGACGCAAAAAACCGATTGGGTCGGCGTTTACGCCAAGGCGGTGGCAAAGTCCCAAGCCAAGGCGGATGAGAGTTTTGCCAAGCATGAGCAAGCACGCGACAGGAACAGCAAGCCGTCGCTGCCGTTGGCACGCTACGCGGGGATTTACAGCGATCCGTGGTACGGCAACGTCATCGTCAGCCAGGAGCGCGGCAAGTTGCGTATGCGCTTCAGCAAGACCGCAAAACTGGTCGGCACGCTGACGCCATGGCAGCACGACACGTTTGTGGTGCGTTGGGACGATCGTGCGCTCAACGCGGATGCCTTCGTCACCTATGCGCTGGATGCGGATGGGGCAATCCGTGACGTGCGCATCGAAGCGATCTCGCCGCTGACGGATTTCAGCTTCGATTTTCAGGACTTGCGCCTGACGCCGGTGAAAAGCGACAAGCCGGCAGCGCACGACGACTGACACGTTGCCACACCCGAGCGATTGATACCGGAAACGGATGGCAACGCGGTTTGGACCCTCTCCCCTGGCACAACCGGGGGAGAGGGCAGGGTGAGCGGGCGCTGTTGCTTTCTGGTGATGCGGCGGAAAGACAAGAGCACCCCCTCACCCCAACCCTCTCCCCCAACGGTGAAGCCGTCGGAGGAGAGGGGGATTGCCACGACGGAGCACGGTTGGCGCAGAGGGGAAGTCCTGCGATGGAGTAGGGAAGATGTCTCCAGCCGCGCGTCGCCGTTCAGTCGCGAATTTCCGGCCCAGTGGCCAATGCCGGCAAATTGCGTACAAGCATGTTGTGCGCGCGTACCAGCGGGAGTTCGGCCTCGCGCAAACGCTCCAGAATCGTGAACAACAGATCGCTTTTTACTCCGGACACTTTGCGCGGGCTGTTCACATAGGCGATGCAGGTGAAAGCCATGGAGCCCGCGTCAAGGTTGGCGAGGAGCACGACCGGCGCGGGCATGCTCAACGTAACGGGGTGCTCGTTCAGTACATCGAGAATCAGGCTGCGCGCCTTGTTCGCGTCGGTATCCAGCGGCATCGGCAGTGTGATCAAGATCCGGCCCTGGGCATTGGCCAGGGTCACATTGCGCACGTTCTGCGTAATCAGTTGGGAATTGGGGACGATCATGGTGGAGCGGTCGGCCATCTGGATCTCCGTCGCGCGCACGTTGATTCGCCGGATATCCCCTTCAACATCATTGAGGCTGACCCAGTCGCCCACTTTCACTGGCCGTTCGATCAACAGGATGAGCCCGGAGACGAAATTTTGCACAACTGCCTGCAGACCGAAGCCGATGCCGACCGACAATGCACTCACGATCCAGGCGATGCTTTTCAGATCGACCTTGAACGCGGCCAGCGTCAGCACCAACAGCACGATGCCGCCCACGTACCCGAGCAGGGTGACCAGCGAATCCTGCATGCCCGGCTGCATCGTGGTCTTGGGCAAAAGCTGCTCGCTGAGCCAGCGTTTGAGCATGCGCAAGACGAACACGCCCGATACAAACATCAGCAAGCCATTGAGGATGGTGCGCGGAGAAATCGTCAGATCACCCAGTTGCTTGGCGCCACTGAGCGTCTGCATGGCGCTCGTCCACAGGTCCCCGGGGCCCGCACCGAACGGGCTGAGGACGGCGGCCAGTGCCAGCAGCGTCAGTGCCACGCGACTGATGCCGGACAGGATGGTGGCGGTTTGATCAAGTGTGTTCGGGTTCAGCCCGAACGTGGCCTGCAAGCGCCGGCCACCGCGTCCGCGGGGCGACAGCAGTGTTTCGAACGCGTCGCGCAGCAACTGCGTCAGGATATACAGCGAGGCGACGATGACGCCGACCCAGAGCATTTGCAGGGCGATGAAATAAGCCAGTGCGATGAACCCCGTGGCTACGCCAACCCAGCTCACGCCGACGCCGACCAGTGCACTGCCGCTGAGCAGGCCGATCCACAACGAGTTTTGCACCGGCGTCGCGGCGGCACTTGTGGCTTCGCGCTGGGCGTGGCGCAGCCGCAACAGCGCGACCCCGATCAAGCCGCTGATGACCAGGGCGATCACCGCGTGGGTGGCAACCGTGGCGGCAAGGCTGGAGCCTATGGCGCGGCTGATGCGCTCGAGCAGGCCGAGCAGCAGCGCGGATGCACCCAGGAGCCAGGGCAACGCCCGCAGGCGGTGGGCACCAAGATCCGTCAGGTTCGGCAACCGCCAGGACGGATGTCTTGTCGAAAGCAACGCGCGGCCGAGACCGATGACGAATGCGGAAAAGTACACCAGGCGTACCGTGGCCGCTGCCAGCGCGTCCAGATCGTCGTCCAGCAGGTCGTTCCAGTTCAAGCCGGTGTGGACCAGTTGCGCTGCCAGGCCGGTGGTGAGTACCGAGGTCAATGCCACTGCCACAGCCATCACGCTGCGACGCAAATGCGCGTCCGGGAAATGCCTGCTGGCAGCACGCAACAGCAGGCGTTCCAGCGACCAGCGGCCACCGATCAACAAGGCGGCCGCCGCGATCAGGCACCACAGCAGCGGTGTGCGGTTCGGCGGCTGCCACGCGTCACTCCACGCGTCGTGCCAGCGGGCGCCAAGACGTCGGACACGCACCAGGTCCGCGGGCAGTGCGCTGGTCTGGGCCACCCAGAACGCGCGGCTGAACGGCGTCGCCGTGCGCGATGCCAGGCGAGCCTGGAATTGGTCGTTGCGCAGGCCGGTAATCTGCGCAGCCAGTTGCAGGGCGCTCTGGCCGAGCAATTGCGCCTGCTTGACCTGCGCATCCAGCGCCGCCTGCACTTTGGCCAGTTGCCGACGTTGCGTGCTGACTTCTGCCGATTCGGCCGGTGAACCTTTTTCCGGCGCCGGCCCCAACACAGCCAGTTGTGCCTGCAGTGCGGCCATCTGCGGTGCCAGGTTATTGGCGAGCTGGCGCGACTGCTCCTGCACGCTCAAGGCATTGTTGCGCAGATCGGCCAGTGCTCCATCCTGGGGCTTGGCTTTCAACGCGGCTTTTACCGCGTCGAGTTGGGTCCCCAGTTGCTCCAGCGTTTGCGCCGGCGTGGGCGTGGGCACGGCAGTGGTTGCCGGCCCGTCGCCTTGCGCGTGCACAACAGGGCCACCGAGCAGTAAGGACAGGAGCAGGATAGTGCGGATCAGATTGGCCATGTGGCCATGATCGGAGCGACGTCGTGCATGGTCAATCGGCTGCATGCAAGCGGTCCTGCTTGCACGGCTTGGCGTTCAGATTCGACAAGTTCGCGGACATGCGGCTGGCCCGGCCCGGTACTGGCACTGGACGTGGTGACGGTGGTGCTGTCCTACGCCCGGCAAGTGGCAGGATGGGGCACGGAATCGGGGCGCCGGCGGCAGCGGAATGGTCCCCGCTGGCCCGGCAGCGCAAGCCGCGGCGCCGGTTGCCCGTCAGGTGCCCTGTTGCAGGTGATCTTGCGGTAGACGTCGAACTGGCTGAAAGTGCATGCATGGCCTGATCATCAACTCTGGAGTTCATCATGTCTTTCGAGCCCTTGCACGCGGTCGGCGCTGCCGAAGATCTAAACCATGCGCATGCGCTACCGGCGCGCTATTACGTCGGCGCGGACATGTTGGCGATGGAACGCCGCGCGGTGTTTGCACGCAGTTGGCAACCGCTGGCGCATCGGGAGCAGTTGGCCACTGCTGGCGACCATGTCGTCGGGGAAATTGCGGGCGTGCCGGTCTTGCTGGTGCGCGGGAACGACGGCGTGCTGCATGCGTTTCCCAATGTGTGCCGCCATCGGGCTGGCCCGTTGGCGTTGTGCAATGGCCAGGGCGCGCGGTCGTTGCAGTGCAAGTACCACGGCTGGACCTACACGCTTGAGGGTCAGTTGCGCAGCGCGCCGGAAATGCAGAGCGCTCCGGATTTCAACGTCGAGGACGTGCGCTTGCCGCCTCTGCGTGTGCACGAGTGGCAGGGGCTGGTATTTGTGGCGTTGAGCAATGACGTGCCGGATTTCCAGGAGGTTTATGCCGGCATCAGCGAGCACATTGCGCCAGTTGACCTGTCCGCGATGCGCTACCTGCGCAGCGTCAGCTATGACGTGAATTGCAACTGGAAGGTGTACGTCGACAACTATGTCGAAGGCTATCACTTGCCGCACGTGCATCCGGGGCTGAACAAGCTGCTGGATTACCGTGCCTACGACACCGTGCTGGCACCATGGTATTCGTTGCAGTCCTCGCCCTTGCGCAACAACGAGGGCTTGTACGGCGACGGCGGCGCGTTTTACTACTTCATCTATCCGAACGTGATGCTCAACATCCTGCCGGGTCGACTGCAGACCAACCGTATCCTGCCGCTCGGGCCGGACCATTGCCGCATCCTGTTCGATTACTACTACTCCCAGGATGCGGAGACGCAAGCGCGCATTGCCGCCGACCAGGACTTCAGCGACGAAGTGCAGAATGAAGACATCGGGATATGCGAAGCCGTGCAAAAAGGCTTGGCGTCCGGTTTCTACACGCCCGGCCACCTGTGTCCGAGGCGCGAAGGCGGTGTCTGGCATTTCCAGAATCTGTTGCGCGCGGCGTATTCCAGCCCTGCCGGGGAAGCCGCGTGAGGGTGGCCGGGTCGGGGCCGTTGCGCACGTTCCAAAGGTCGCCATGCGTCTGCGTCAGTGGCGCCGCCGCCCAAGTCCAGCGTCAGACCGCGGCATGAGCAACTGCGCAATTTGTCAGGCACCGCTTCCACGAGGCGCGTCGGCTTGCCCGTACGCGGTCCCGGAGTCCGTGGCGCCTTGGCGCGGCGCCTATGCGGCCATGCATCGCGATGACATGACGCATACGCAGCACAAGACTCACGTGGCACGGTGGGCACTGCACAACGTATCGTCGCAAGCGGAGGGGCCGTGGGCGATGTATCGCCTGGTGGCCGCTGCGCAGGCTGGTCAGCAGATAGCGTTTTTCCAGGTGGGAGAGCCGGGTGCGTAATGGCAAGCCGTGGCCTGCCGTCCCGTGCGCGGCGCACGGTACGCAGCCGTGCAACTCCGGCGCTAGCTGACATGCGCGAAAGCCACAAGATCGGTTTCTGGACGTGCACCGCACTGGTCGTGGGCAATGTCATCGGCATGGGCATCTTCGTGCTGCCGGCATCACTGGCGCCATTCGGGTACAACGCGCTGATCGGCTGGACGGTGGTGACGCTGGGTTGCCTGGTGCTGGCCAGAGTGTTTGCCTACCTCGCCCACGCGCTGCCGGACGCAGAGGGGCCGTACGGCTACATCCTCAACACGCTGGGCGAGCTGCCGGCGTTTGCGGCGATGTGGGCGTATTGGGTGTCGTTGTGGCTGACCAATGCAGCGCTGGCCACCGGTGTGGTGGGTTACCTGATCGTGGTGTTTCCCGAGCTGGGCGGCGCTCACTCCGCACTGTTTCCGCTGGCGCTGCTGTGGCTGATCGTGATCGTCAACCTGTTTGGCGTGCGCGCCGGTGGCCGCGTGCAGATCGTGACAACTGTTTTGAAACTGCTGCCGATGCTGGCGATTGCCCTGCTCGGGGGCTGGGTGTTGCTGACCGCACCGGCGAGTTATGTCGCGCACCCGCCGACGACGCCAGTCACGTTCGGCGGCGTGATGATGGCCTCCACGATTGCGCTGTACGCGATGCTCGGGATCGAGTCGGCAAGCGTGCCGGCGGCGCGCGTCGAGAATCCGGGGTACACCATCCCGCGCGCCACCATGACCGGCACGATCACCGTGGCGGTCATCTACATTATCGTGTCGGCGGTGCCGCTGCTGTTGCTCGGGCAGCAGGAATTGGGTGCGGCCAGTGCGCCATTTGCCTTGTTGCTGGAACGCTTTGGTGCCGCCGGCTCAGGCCGCTGGCTGGCGTTGTTCGTGGTCATCAGCGGATTGGGGGCACTCAATGGCTGGACTTTGCTGGTCGGTGAGCTGACGCGCACGATGGCCAGTCGCCGCGTGCTGCCGGCACTACTGGCGCGCGACAATCGGCATGGCGCGCCCGTCGCTGCGCTGTTGGTTACCGGGTTGCTGGCGTCGGCCATGATCTGGATGAGCCACAGCCAGTCGCTGGTGGCAGCGTTCACTTTTCTCACCTTGGTGGTGACTGCGGCAAACCTGCCGGCGTATCTGGGTTGCGCGCTTGCGCTGCTGGTGCTGTGGCGACGCCGCACGCCAACGTGCGCGAGCCGCGGCGCGCTGCTTGCCGCCAGCGTTGGCGTGGCTTTCGTGGCCTTCGTCTTTGTCGGCACCGGCCGCGAGCCGTTCCTGTATGCGCTGGCGTTATGCGCCGCCGGGTTGCCGTTGTATGCATTGATGCGCCTGCGCCGCAGGAACGCAGCGCCGGTCGAGGTGATCCACGAATGAGAGATCCACGTTACGACATCCTGTTCACGCCGCTGCAGATCGGCCCGGTCACGGCGAAGAACCGTTTCTATCAAGTTCCGCATTGCAATGGCATGGGCCACGCCATGCCCATGGCCCACGCCGCAATGCGCGAAACCAAGGCCGAGGGTGGCTGGGGCGTGGTCTCCACCGAAGAATGCGAAATCCATCCGAGCAGCGATCTCACGCCGTATGTGGAGCAGCGCCTGTGGGACGATCAGGACATCCCGGCACTGGCGCTGATGTGCGACAAGGTCCACGCGCACGGGGCTCTGGCCGCGCTGCAACTGGTGCATGGCGGTGTCGGTGCATCGAACTTGTATTCGCGCGAGACCTTGCTGGCGCCATCGCACCAGCCGTCCAAACACGGTTACCCGGCGCAGGCGCGCGCGATGAGCCTGCACGACATCAGTGAGTTCCGGCGCTGGCATCGTGCAGCGGCGGTGCGTGGCAAGCGCGCCGGGATGGACATCATTTATGTCTATGCGGGACACGACCTGACGCTGCTGATGCACTTCCTGCAGCGCCGTCGCAACCAGCGCAGTGATCAATACGGTGGTTCGCTCGAGAACCGCGTGCGGCTTTTGCGTGAAGTTCTGCAAGACACAAAAGATGCTGTCGGGGATACCTGTGCCGTCGCGCTGCGCTTTGCCACCGACGAGATGCTCGGGCCTTCCGGGATGGAGGTGCACGAAGCCCAAGACATCGTCGCCATGCTGGCCGAATTCCCGGATCTGTGGGATGTGAACGTCGCTGCGTGGGATAATGATTCAGTGCCTTCGCGCTTCGCCAGTGAAGGTGCGCAGGAGCCGTTCATCGACTTCGTCAAGCACATCACCAGCAAGCCGGTCGTGGGCGTCGGGCGTTTTACTTCGCCAGATACCATGGTGTCCCAGATCAAGCGGGGTGTGCTCGACCTGATTGGTTGCGCGCGTCCGTCCATCGCGGATCCATTTTTGCCGCGCAAGATCGAAGAGGGCCGCAGCGATGACATTCGCGAATGCATCGGCTGCAATATCTGTGTGGCGGGCGACATGACCATCTCGCCCATTCGCTGCACGCAGAATCCGACCATGGGTGAGGAGTGGCGCAAAGGCTGGCACCCTGAGCACATCGCGCCCAAGCGCTCGGCTAGTCGGGTGCTGGTGGTCGGGGCCGGCCCGGCGGGCTTGGAAGCAGCGCGTGCGTTGGGTCAGCGTGGCTACGCCGTGAGCCTGGCCGAGGCAAGCAAGGAACTCGGCGGACGCGTCAGCCGCGAAGCGCGCCTGCCGGGCCTGGCCGAATGGGCGCGGGTGCGCGACTGGCGTGTCGGCCAGATCGGCAAGCTCCCGAATGTGGCCGTCTATCGCGACTCGACGATGAGTCCGCAGGACGTGCTCGACTTCGGCGCTGACCATGTGGTGCTGGCCACCGGCTGCCACTGGCGCCGCGACGGTTACGGGCGCAGCAATGGTTTTGGCGTGGCTGACTTCGCGGACAACCCGCGCGTGTTCACGCTGGACGACCTGATGGATGGTCGCGTGCCGGAAGGTCATGTAGTCGTGTATGACGATGACGGTTTCTATTACGGCAGCGTGGCTGCCGAACTGCTGCATGAGCACGGCTGCGAGGTGGTCCACATGACGCCGGACGACACCATCGCGTCGTGGAGTCAGAACACCCTGGGCTACCGCCATATTCGCAAGCGCATGGCTGCACTGAACATCGCCGCGCTGGTGTCACACAACATTGTCAGCTTCACTGACACCACGTTGCTGGTGGAAAATGTCTGGGACGCGACGCGACGCGAAGTGTCCTGCGATGCAGTCGTCGCCATTACCGCGCGCGTACCCGACGACGCGCTGTATCTGGAACTGGTGGGGCGCAGCGCGGAATGGTCGGCGGCCGGAGTGCGATCGGTAGGTTGCATTGGCGACGCCGAGGCGCCCGGGTTGATCGTGCATGCGGTCTACGCCGGGCACCGCTATGCACGCACGCTGGAAGAACCTGTGGTCGAAGGCGTGCAGTTCAAGCGGCATTTCCATGGCGAGAGCACGATCGATCTGGTGCGCTCTCAACAAGTCCAAACGAGCTTGTCGGCGCCAACCTGACGGTGGGGCAGGCCGTCGTGTTCCTGACTCGCCGTCGGCCCGCGCGCCTGCCGGCCGCGATAGCCGGTGCGTGCGTCGTGCGTCGGCAAGAGATTGCTCGCGAGAGGCGCGCACTCAATTCATGGCGGGGTCGCGGCCGTGCGGCGAACATACCGCTCGGCACAGATGACCTGCTCGCGCGTCTCCAACCAGGGATTGTGTGCATGGCACGCCGTGCTTGACTCTGGACCATGGTCCATGGTTTAGACTTCGGATCATGAACACGCAATCCGCTCCATTCTCCATTGGCGCCATCGCCCGGCGCGTCGGCGTGACGATTGACACGATTCGCTATTACGAGCGCGCAGGCCTGTTACCTGAGCCAGCACGGCGCGCGTCGGGTTACCGCAGCTATGACGCAGGCACGCTCACCCAATTGCGCTTTATTCGCAGGGCCAAGACCCTGGGATTCACCCTGGATGAAATTCGCGACCTGCTGGCGCTGTCCCGCGATCGCCAACACGGCGTGAAAGCGGTAAAGCGGCGCGCACAGCAACGTCTGCTGAGTATTGATGCGCGCATCGCCGATTTGCAGCGGGTACGCGCAGGTCTGGCGACCCTGATCGACGCATGTCCGGGGCATGGTGCCCCTGAACAGTGCCCAATACTGGGTGCATTGGCGGGTGAGGCGGAGGCGACATGAGCGGTAGACGTGAGATGCAGTCCGAGGCTGCGCGGAAGCGGTGCCCCCATGCGCCTTCCGCATGGCCTGTAGCACAGAGGGTCGCGTCATGAAAACTGTCACCTCGGACACTGTACCGGGATCGGCGACGCCATTGCCTCGCGGGCACCATGCGGATGCGCTGAAGGACCCGGTTTGTGGCATGTCCGTGGAACCGGCCACGGCCAGGCATCAGGCAGAGCATGCGGGCCAAACGTATTATTTCTGCAGCGCCGGTTGCCGCACGAAATTCCTCGCCGAGCCAGCCCGCTATCTGGATGAACGCCCTGCCGCACCGGCAGCCTCGCCGGGGGCGATCTACACCTGTCCGATGCACCCGGAAGTACAGCAGGTGGGTCCGGGCGCCTGCCCGAAGTGTGGAATGGCGCTTGAACCGCTGTTGCCCAGTGCCGTCGCCGACGATGGTGGTGAGTTGACCGCCATGCAACGCCGCTGGTGGCTGCTGGTCGCGCTGACGCTGCCAGTATTTGCGCTGGCGATGGGTCCGCACATGTTCGGCTGGCAGTTGCCGACGCCCTGGGGTGGCATGGCTCTCTGGGTTGAAGCGGTGTTGGCGACGGTGGTTGTGCTGTGGGGTGGTGCACCGTTCTTTGCGCGCGGCTGGCGCTCGTTGCACCCGTGGCATCCGAACATGTACACGCTGATCGCACTGGGTACTGGCGTGGCTTGGTTGTACAGCGCCGTGGCGTTCCTTCTGCCGGAGATTTTTCCGCCCGGGTTTCGTGACATGCACGGTCACGTTGGTGTGTATTTCGAGTCTGCCGCGGTAATTGTCACGCTGGTGACGCTGGGTGATTTTCTCGAATTGCGTGCCCGACGCCGGACTGGGGCAGCGTTGCAGGCGTTGCTCGGGTTGGCGCCAAAAACTGCGCGACGCATTGCCGATGACGGCAGCGAAACGGATGTGCCGCTTGACGCCGTGCACGCCGACGATGTGCTGCGCGTGCGCCCTGGCGAGAAAGTTCCGGTCGATGGTGTGGTGCTGGAAGGTTCCAGCCACGTCGATGAATCGATGCTCACCGGCGAGCCATTGCCCGTGGCGAAAATGGCCGGCGATACGCTCACCGGCGCCACGGTGAATCAGGACGGTGCGTTGACCATGCGCGCGCAGAAGGTTGGCGCGAAAACGGTGCTGGCGCAGATCGTCGCGCTGGTTGCCCAGGCTCAGCGCAGCAAGGCGCCGCTGCAGCGAGTTGCCGATCGGGTTGCGGCGTGGTTTGTGCCGGCCGTGGTGTTGATCGCGATGCTGGCGTTTGTGGTGTGGACCGTACTGGGGCCGGAGCCGCGCCTCGCGCATGCCTTGATTGCCGCCGTGTCGGTGTTGGTCATCGCCTGTCCGTGTGCACTGGGCTTGGCCACGCCGATTTCGATCATGGTGGCCAGCGGGCGCGGCGCGCAAAACGGCGTACTGTTCAGGGACGCCGCTGCGATCGAGGCGCTGCGTGATATCGATACGCTGGTGGTGGACAAGACCGGTACGCTGACCGAAGGCAAGCCGACCTTGACTGAAGTAGTCACTTTTGGCACGGCCACGCGCAGCCACGTGTTGGCGCTTGCCGCCGCGCTGGAACGTCCGAGTGAGCATCCGCTGGCGCGGGCTGTCGTCAATGGGGCGGAGGCGGAAGAGGTGCCGACGCTCGTGGCGAAGGATTTTCGTTCGCTCACCGGCCGCGGGGTCACCGCCACGGTGGATGCCCTGCCGGTCGCTTTGGGAAACACCCGTCTGCTGGCCGAGGCGCACGTCGCGATCAACGCGGACGCGACAGCGCGGGCTGAGGAGTTGCGTCGCCACGGCGCCACGGTGATGTTTCTCGCGATCGATGGCAATCTGGCGGCGTTGTTGGCCGTGGCCGATCGCATCAAGCCAAGTACGTCGCAGGCAATCAACGATCTGCATGCAGCCGGCTTGAAGATCGTGATGCTGACCGGCGACAACGCCACCACGGCGAATGCTGTAGCACAGGAGCTGGGCATTGACACGGTGCATGCGGACGTCTCGCCGGCCGACAAGGCCGCCGTGGTGAACGCCTTGCGTGCGGACGGCCGGCGCGTCGCCATGGCCGGCGACGGAATCAACGACGCGCCCGCTTTGGCTGCAGCGGATGTTGGTATCGCGATGGGCAGCGGCACCGACATCGCGATGGAAAGTGCGCAAGTGACACTGGTGAAGGGGGATCTGACGGCAATCGTGCGCGCCCGTACCTTGTCACAGGCAACCGTGCGCAATATTCGGCAGAATCTGTTCTTCGCCTTTATTTACAACGCCCTTGGTATCCCGCTGGCGGCCGGTGTGTTGTACCCCTGGTTTGGCGTGATGCTGTCACCGATGATTGCCGCGCTGGCGATGAGCCTGAGCTCAGTGTCGGTCGTCACCAATGCGCTGCGCCTGCGCACCGCGGCGTTGTGACTGGACGGACCAGAAGCGCGGCGGGAGGGAATGAATTCGCTCCCGCATTTCAGGTCGGCGTCCACCACAATGGGCGCTTGCTTTCCTTGTCATGAAGAAACTGATCGATGTCTCGCACACTTGCGCAATGGCTGACCTATCAGGAACGCGTCAACGTTCACAGCATTGAATTGGGGCTGGACCGCGTAGGCCGGGTCTGGCAGCGCATGGGCGCGGTCGCGCCGGCGCGCCGCGTGATCACGGTGGGCGGCACCAATGGCAAGGGCTCGACAGTAGCCATGCTCGAAGCCATGTTGCTTGCCGCGGGCCTGCACGTCGGCGGTTTCACTTCGCCGCATCTGCTGCGCTACAACGAGCGCGTGCGAGTGGACGGCACGGACGTGGACGACGCGACCCTGGTCGCCGCGTTCGAGCGGATTGAAGTGGCGCGTGGCGACATTCCATTGACGTATTTCGAGTTTGGCACGCTGGCCGCGCTGGACGTGTTTGCCCGCGCGCTCAACGGTGCCGCCGCACTGGACGTCGCGGTGCTGGAAGTGGGGTTGGGAGGCCGTCTGGACGCAGTCAACATCGTGGATGCTGATCTCGCGTTGATCACCACTGTGGATCTCGATCACATGGAATGGCTGGGTCCGGACCGGGACAGCATCGGCCGCGAAAAAGCCGGCATTGCCCGTGCAGGCCGGCCAGCGATCGTGGGCCAACTGGATCCTCCGGACGGACTGCTGGATACGCTGGGGGCGATCGGCGCGAAGGTGCAGCGCGCCGGTGTGGATTTTCGTGCGGAACGTGGTGTCGCTGGCTGGTCGTGGATACACCGCGACGGCACTGGGATGATCTTGCCTGACCCGGCCCTCGCGGCACCGGTGCAGTGGGAGAATGCTGCGGCGGCGGTCGCGGCGCTGCACGCGTTGTGTGCCGATGGAAGCTGGCTCACGCCGGCGGCACTGTTCGCCGCCGTGACGCATGGTCTGCAGGAGGTGCGGGTGTCTGCGCGGTTGCAAGTGCTGGGCGGTGATCCGGTGCTGGTCGTGGATGTTGGGCACAATCCACAAGCCGCGCGGGCATTGGCGCAATGGCTCGATGCGCAGCCGCCACGACGCGTGCACGCGGTGTATGGCGCCATGGCTGACAAGGATGTGGCCGGGGTTATCGCGGCGCTGGGTGACCGCGTCGTGCTTTGGCATCTGGGTGGACTGGAGCGCGAGACACCCCGCGGCATGGCCATCAGTGGCCTGGTCGATGTCCTGCACAAGACGCTGCCGCTGGCGCCGTGTGATGCCCATGCAGATATCCCGAGCGCGCTCGCTGCGGCGCGCGCCCTGGCGCAGCCGGGTGAGTGCATTCTGGCGTTTGGCTCGTTTTACGTCGCGCGCGCAGTCGTGAGTGCCAACCAGGGACAGCCCTGAGCCAGTCTGCGCTGGCATCCGGCGAGGGCGGACACCAGGGTGCATCGCATCGGTGCTTGCGCGCGCACCTCGCAGTGCGCTGGCAGGCCGTTCGTGGTCAATCTTGCCGGTGGGTATGGCTGTCAGTTTGCCGGTCTGCTGCGGCGGCGCTGACTTCAGCGCGATGAACGCAGGGATGCCGAGTGGGCTGTCGCTCCGTGCCAGCCGTCCTGCGCAGGTATAATCGCCCGGTTGCGTATAGCGTTTACCGCCCTGGAGCCACGACTTGAAAACACGCCTGTTGGGAGCTGCCGTCCTCATTGCCCTGGCGGTGCTGTTTGTACCGATGTTCTTTTCCGGCAAACCACCGGCACCGGGCGACCAGGCCGTGAACCTGGCGATACCCCAGGCACCCGATCGTGAGTTGCAGACCAAGACCATGAGCCTGAATCCGGATGCCGCCGTCAGCAGCTCTGCTGCGACCGCGCCACTGCCATCCACGCCGCCTGCGCCTGGCGCATCGGGCGATCAATTGGCCACGGTGAATATTGGCTCTCGGCGCCCACGTGATGTGGAAACAGACCCGCTCGCCGGCAAACCGCCGGTACCGACCACGGTCACCACCGGATCCGGCGCATCGCCGACGCAGCCAGTCATTCCCATGCAAGGTGCCACTGCACCGATGCCGCCTGCCGGCAAGCTGCCGACGCCAGCAAGCACGGCACCGGTGGCGGCCAAGCCCGTGCCCAAGGTAACGCCGGTGGCATCTGCGCCTGCTGCAGCGTCCGCTCCGGCACAAACCGAGAATGGCCGGTACACACTCAACCTCAGCGCCTATGCCAGTGCTGCCAACGCCGCCGCCTTGCAACGCCGCGTGCAGGCTCTTGGCTACAGCGCGAGCAGTCACCAGATCAGCCAAGCGGGCAAGCAGCTTACGCAGGTAAGCGCCGGCCCGTTTGCCACGCGTACCGCTGCCGAAGCCGCGCGCTTGAAAATCACCCAGGCTGTCCCCGGTGTGCAGCCGCGTGTGCAGGAGCAAGAGGCAAGTCGTGAGGTCGCAGCGCCTGCGGCAACCCAGACTGCTCGCCAGGTGGCAGCGCCTGCAGGAAACCAGATTGCCTCGAAGGCAGGCGGTTGGGCGGTCCAGTTGGCGGCGCTGAGCAGTGAGACAGATGCCAATGCGTTGCGCGACAAACTGCGCGCCAGTGGGTTTGATGGTTACGTAAGCCCGGTACAAGCGGCTGGCAAAAAGCTGTGGCAGGTGCGCGCCGGTCCGCAGACACAACGCGCGGATGCGCAGCGCGTGCAAGATCAGATCAAGGCGAAGCTGGGTATCGACGGTGTCGTGCGCCAGGTTCCGTGAAGCCATGCTGCAGGTCGAGATCGGGACAGGCGCGTGAACTGGACTGACTACGCCATCATCGGCATTCTCGGCCTGTCCATCATGGTCGGGTTATGGCGCGGACTGGTGTCCGAGGTGCTGGCCCTGGTCATTTGGGTCGCCGCGTTCTGGGTGGCTTGGTGGTTCGGACCCGTGGTCGCGGCAAGATTCGAACATGTGATCGAGTTGCCCTCGGCGCGCATCATCTTTGCCTACATGCTCTGTTTCGTCGCAGTATTGATTGTTGGTGCGTTGCTGCGCTTCGTGGTCCGCCGGCTGATCGAGAGCACGGGTTTGTCCGGTACCGATCGATTGCTCGGGATGCTGTTCGGGTTTGCGCGCGGCGTGCTGCTGGTGACGTTGCTGGTGTTTCTGCTTGGCTTCACTGCATCCACGCGCGATCCATGGTGGCAGCAATCCGTTTTGCTGCCGCACTTTCAGCAGGTAGCCGCGTGGATAGGCCAGCGGGTACCGGCGGACGTTGGCAAATATTTGAATCCGCAGCGCGTGCTGGAGCATTTGCCAAGCTTGCACGCGCCGGTTGTGCACCCAATATCGGGGGCGACGGCGCCCGCACCAGCGACATCCGTGATCAGTGCGCCCGCCGCGCCTGCACGCACTCCCTCATCGGCGCGTACCCAGCATTGACCACCCACAGGCCGCACGCTGCTGGCAGCTTCATGGACCCGAGGCAACGTCTTTCCCGACTACCGATTTCTTGATACAGGCAGCACACCATGTGTGGAATCATTGGCATAGTCAGCACCACGGATGTGGCACCGGCGCTGTATGACGGCCTGACGGTGTTGCAACATCGCGGCCAGGACGCCGCCGGCATCGCCACGGTCGATGGCGCGCACTTGCGCCTGCACAAGGACAATGGCCTGGTGCGTGATGTGTTCCATCAGGACTCCATCAGTTCACTGCGCGGGCACATTGGAATTGGCCATTGCCGCTATCCCACCGCAGGCACCTCCGGCCCCGCCGAGGCGCAGCCGTTTTACGTCAACTCCCCGTACGGTATCGCGTTTGCACACAATGGCAACCTGGTGAATACCGACGCCTTGCGGCGCGAGATGTTTCAGAACGACCGCCGTCACATCAACACCCAGTCCGATTCCGAAGTGCTGCTGAATGTACTCGCGCACGAGTTGCAGATTCAGGAGCGGATGGAACTCACCCCCGATCACATCTTCAAGGCGGTGGCGGGCTTGCATGCGCGCGCGAGCGGTGGCTATGCGTGTATCGCGTTGATCCTGGGCTACGGGCTGGTGGCGTTCCGCGATCCGCATGGCATTCGCCCGCTGGTGCTTGGCGAACGGCTGGTCGGTGACGCGCGTGAGTACGCGGTGGCATCGGAATCGGTAGCGTTGGACGTGCTCGGTTTTACCCGTATCCGCGATGTGGCGCCCGGCGAAGCAGTCATCATTACCGACGATGCCCAATTGCATACGCGCCTTTGCGCCGGACGCGTGGCGCATACACCGTGCATTTTCGAATACGTCTACCTGGCCCGACCGGACTCGATGATCGAAGACGTGTCGGTGTACAAGGCGCGCCTGCGCATGGGCGAGAAGCTCGCCGAGAAAATCCTGCGCGAACGGCCGGACCACGGCATCGACGCGGTCATTCCGATTCCAGACACTGCGCGCACCGCGGCGAGTGCGCTGGCTGGGGTGCTCGGCGTGCCGTTCCGCGAAGGCTTCGTCAAGAATCGTTACATCGGTCGCACGTTCATCATGCCCGGACAGGGCGAACGGGTGAAGTCCGTGCGGCGCAAGCTCAACGCCATCGGGCTCGAATTTCGCAACAAGAACGTGCTGCTGGTGGACGACTCCATTGTGCGCGGCACGACCTCCCGGCAGATCATCCAGATGGCGCGCGATGCCGGTGCAAAAAACGTTTATTTCGCTTCCGCCGCGCCGCCAGTGCGTTTTCCGAATGTCTACGGCATCGACATGCCGTCCACCGCTGAACTGGTTGCCGCCGGGCGCTCGGAGAAGGAAGTGGAGAAGGTGCTGGGCGCGGACTGGTTGATCTACCAGGATCTGCCTGATCTGGTACGTGCCGTCCAGGAAGGTAACGAGGAGCTCACTGCCTTCGACACGTCGTGCTTTTCCGGCGAGTACATTACCGGCCTGGATCCACACTATCTGGAACAGATTCAACTGCTGCGCTCGGATGAGGCCAAGACCGCGCGTCAAGTGATGTGAACTTCAGCCGTGCGAATGCCGGATTCTGCTTGCGGCCGATGTATCTGCTCGACAATCCGCGACCGACGCTGCATTGCCCGCCAGATGGCTCCTGTACTGGAACCGATTCATGACCGATCTGCACGCCGCCGCCAGGCAGTGTCTCGATGCTGCGGAACCCGATGAAAAGCTGCGCCTCACTCGGGCAACCTGGGAAGCCGTCCTGGCCGGAGAGCTGCACGCCGACCCTGTGGCGCTGCCGCCTGAGCCGATCAGCGCACCCGGTCGCCCGGCGCGACCAGTGCTGGTCAATGCGCGACAGGTGCCGCAGCGCGGGCTGGGCAGCGAGGAGGGTCGTGCGGCGTTGGTGCACGCCATTGCGCATATCGAATTCAACGCCATCAATCTTGCGTGGGATGCGGTGTACCGCTTTCGGGGCATGCCCGCTGCCTACTACCGTGATTGGGCGAGCTGCGCTGCTGACGAAGCGCGACACTTTGCCATGTTGGCGGGTCGGCTGCAGGAGCTGGGCCACGTCTACGGTGATTTCGCCGCGCACGACGGCTTGTGGCAGATGGCGGAAAAAACCGCCGGCAGCGACACTGCGCGCATGGCGCTGGTGCCGCGGGTACTCGAAGCTCGCGGGCTCGACGTGACGCCCGGCATGATCGAACGTCTGCGCCAGCTTGGCGATACCCGCACGACTGCCGTCCTCGAAGTGATCCTGCGTGAGGAAGTGGCCCACGTCGCCGCCGGTACGCGCTGGTATCGCTACTGCTGTATCCGCGACGGCCTTGAGCCAGTGGATACCTTCTTCGCGTTGTTGAACGAATACATGGGCGTCAACCTGCGCGGCCCGTTCAACCTGCCGGCACGCCGCGAAGCTGGCTTTGTCGACGCTGAGCTCGCGCGGCTGACGGCGTTGGCAAGCAGCGGTACCTAGCGCGCGGCAAGTGTGGAATCCCGAACCGGGGCGGACCGCCGTCGACAGGCAAGGTGGCGCTTGGGTCACTCCGTCTGCGGAAGTTCCACGTGATCGAGCCGCCGCAAAGGCGAACTCAATACGCAATTGCCCTGGCCCTTGGCACCAGGTGAGATCGGCGTGCCCTGGCGGATACCGGAGACGTGCGCACGATCCAGAACGGATCGCCTCAGCTGATGTCATCGGCTCGCCGGAAGTTTTTGGGGCGGAGCTGAGAGTGCGATCAGGTCGTCGGAGCCGCGTTCCTGGCGTGCCTGGACACCGGCAAGTTCGTCCCGGTATGCACACCGGGCTCGCAGCGCCGGACGGATATCCGTCGAGGCCGCAAGACGTGGATGGCCCCGGGGCGGGAAGACAAGCTCGCACCGATACCTCTGTTTGGACGGCCCTCGCGTGCCAATCGCTTCCGACATGATGGCGGAGTCATACCATTTGCTCCCCCCGGTTTGTTTGCATCATGTCCGCTGCACTCGCTCGATCACGCTGCCTCGACAAACCCGCGTGCATCTTCCCATCGTCAACGACACTGCTACGGACCCCACTAGCGGAGAAAGTTATGGGCATAAGCAATCGCAAATTCGGCGCAGACGCCGAAAGTCAGAAGGGTGGCATCGGCTACATATTCATGTGGCTTTTGGGCGTGCCAATTCCGCTCCTCATCATCTTCGCGCTGCTTCGCGGCTGCGCATAGCGTCCGGCCCTCCGCACCCCTCCATACTAGTCATTGAGGAGAAAATCATGCCCGTTGTCGATACCGTGGCGACCCCTCGCGATGTCTTCGCTACGCCTTCACTCAGTTTCAAGGCCATATTTGCCGGCTGGTTCATCGCCACCGGCGTCGCCGCTCTGCTTTACCTCGCTGGCCTGGCGCTGGGGTTCTCGAGCTTCAACGCGTGGGATGCGGCAGACAGCGCCAAAGGCATCGGCATCGGGACAGGCATCTGGATGGTCCTCACCTGGGCTGCAGCATTGTTCCTGGGCGGCATGTTCGCCAGTTGGTTCGACGGTAGAAACGACGACACCTCCGGCGCCGTCCAGGGTGTGGCAGTGTGGGGTGTGTCCATGGTGGCTACGGCGATCTGGCTGGCCTTCGGACTGTCCCAGGCCGTCACTACACACGGTGCCATAGCGGATATGCACGCTCCGCAGGCTGCAGGAGCGACCACGGCGGCGCCGGCTGCTCCTGCAGCGGTGATGGTGCTTGACGCAAATATCCAGCGATTGATGTCCGCAGACGGTTCAGACCGCAGCAGTTGGTCGGCGCCTGTCACTGCAGCGCTTGTCGCCGGCCACGATGACACCGCAAACGCCCTGTTGGCGGCGCGGATCGGTGCGCCCCAAGCAGCCACGGCCGCGGAGCTGGGTCGACTTGCTCCGGAGATTCAGGCTGCCACGCGCAGCGCGAAAGCGGCTGCAGACAAAGCCGCGCACTATGCAGCCATGACCCTTTGGATAGCCTTCATCAGTGCGTTCCTGGCCCTTGTTGCCGCCGTGCTGGGTGGCTGGCTGGGTGCCGGCCATGTCCATCATGTTTACCATCTGCGCGACTATCCCACGCGCACGCGTCAGGTCGTGTAACTTGCCAATATCCAGGCAGGAGAGCGCGCCATGGCTCTCCTGCGGCACCAAGAAGCTGATCCTCGTTGACGCGAAGACCCCGGAAGACACGCACATGAGTATGTTGCAACTTGACCCGCCCATTCCACTGGTGACGCCCAAGGGCGAAGGCTTTGCGCACGTTCTGCTCGACTATGGTCCGGAGTCCGATCTTTACTGGACCGTGTTGATTACACAGACCGGAGAGATCTGGACGTACGCCAACCGTTACGTGCGTGCAGGCAAGAACATCACACTCGGACGGACACAGCCGAACGTGCCGGAGGACGACCAACATCACCCAGCGCCGTTCCGCGGCAATGGTGGCGCGCCGCTGGCAAGCACCGTGGTTGGCGATGGGGCAGGTGAGCGCATCCTCGCGTGACGGACAGTGGACGAATCGTTGACTGTGCGACGACGGATGGCTTGGCATAGTGATGTTACCTGCGGTGTACGTACCGCCTCACGCCAAGCAAGAAGGAAAAAACCATGACTCAGAACCCACGATTCCTGTCGGCTTCCACGTTGAACGGCGACACCGTCAAGAACCACAAGGGCGAGTCCGTCGGCGACCTCAAGGACATCATGATTGATACGACCAGCGGCAAAGTTGCGTACGGCGTATTGTCGTTTGGCGGTGTGCTCGGGATGGGCGAAAAGCTGTTCGCCGTGCCTTGGGACGCGCTGACGGTCGACGGCTCCAACAAGCAGCTACTGCTCAATGTTGACAAGGAAAAGCTCAAGGATGCACCTGGCTTCGACAAGGACCATTGGCCGAATTTTGCGGACCAGGCATTCACTGACAAGATGCGTGCCTACTACGTGAGTTGATCTGCTTCGACATGTGCCATATGGAAAGCCGCCGAAAGGCGGCTTTTCCTTTGCGCGTGAGCAAGACCGCCCTGCACGATGATCGGTACGCAGTCAGCGCAGGTGTGCCGGTGGGGCCGCGCGCCAGTGGTGGGATTGCTGACAAGTTCTGCTCGTGACTGTGTTTGTGGGTACGCCGCAGCAGTTGCATGGCGAATGACGGCCCACCGGATAGTGCAGTGCCAACGCCGCTCAGGCAAGCCCGCCGCAGGTCGCTGTCACGTTGCGCGAAAAAACGGGCAAAGCTCAGGCAGCCATGGAGATAGCAATGAGCCGGAGCAGCGATCGGGCCACCGTGAGCAGCACCTCCCCGAAGTCCGTCACGACGCCAGCAGGGCTTCCTGGATGACTTCCACCGGTGCATTGGTGAAGGTCTTGGCGATCTCCCGGATGAGGCGCCGTACGGTTTCCTTGTGCAACTGGGGCCGGATCTGCCCCAGGGTTTGCGGATCGGCGACGAGCACCAGGCCTTCGTATTCGTTGTTCAATGCCGAAGCGTTCAGACGGTGCGCCACCTGTTTGGCGAATGTTGCCTCGTCCGTCGCCTGAGCGTCTGATTCTGGCGGTCGATGACCAGCCGGACCTTCGTCGTCCATCTGCGTTGGTTTCAGCAACTCCACTTGTTTCAGTGACATCCTGGTGGCGCTGCCGACGTTGTGGAAAAGGCGGGCCTCTTTACCATTGGCAACCATGACCCATGTTCCGGCGGGTATCTTTTGCATGCGTTGTCTCCTTGCGTGGGCGTGTGGGGATCTGGACCACGGCGGGTGCGTTGCGACTTGAGAGCACCTCCGCACTTCCCCGGCGAGCGCGGCGGGATGATGTGATGGCGCAGGGAAGGTTTCCAGAAGCGTTGCAGTGCCGCCGACGTCTCGACCGGTGCTGGGAGTCGCTGCCGTGTGCGGGGCTTGCGCACTGGCAGAACAACCGCTCCGCGGTGCTCCGTCGCATCAGTGAGTTGCTGCACAAGCACCTTGCTGCGCCTCGGCTTTTGCAAGACTTGATCACAGCCGTGCCTGACCACTGACGCACGCAAACGAGTGGAGTGAGAGCTCCGATAATTCGCGGACACACTTCAGCTTCCAGCAGTTGGGCAATCAGCATTTCCGGGATATGGGCCGCTGCGCGGAAGGGATGAATGAAGCGAGTGGCGACTGCCACTTTCTTCACCCCGCCCAACTCGCGAGTAACCATGAATGCCGAGTCGATGGTGTGAACCCAACCCTGGCAGGGCACCATGCGTGGCGCGCGATCGTCAGCGGAACACTCCCAACAGCCACAGCACCAGGACGATCAACAGGATGACGCCGATGCCTCCCATCGGGCGGTAGCCCCATGAACGGCTGTATCCCCACGTGGGCAGAGCGCCGATCAGCAGCAGCACCAGAACGATAACTACCAGCAGTGAAATCGACATTGTCGTATTTCCTTTTAGCGTGAGTTCGAAGGTCCGTCACGAATGGAATATCGCGACATGCGCACCGTCGCACCCGATTGGTGGACGCACTGTCAACGCATGTCGCTGCGGACCGGGTGGCGCGCTGCTCATGGCGGGAAAATATTGGTTGCGTACGCCAGCGAAACGCTGTGTACGAATGCTGGCGGCGATCTGCTGCGGCCAGTGGACGCTGACCGAGCCAGACCCGGCCTGGGACCGCAAGGTCATGGTCATCACTGCGCAGGAAAATGGCAAATGCCGGCACGCATTGGCATGACCGGGAAGCCTGCGCGTTGGCCAGTCACTCAGCAGCCGCTGGCGGCGTGACATGCCGACTTTCGCCGACGTCGTCACCATCGCATGTGAAGCGACCGATTACCCGCGCAGAGACACTTCAGCGAAGCTTCTGCGTGACCGTATCGAGGTCCTGGCGGAGCTCGTCGATGCCGGACCACGGGTCGGTGCGCAGGCGCGCAAGCCGTTTGGGGGTGGAGTGGATGTCGAACGCGTGTCCACTTTTCAGCTTGCCAAGTTCGCTCCAGCGCAGCGGCATTGCCACCGGCGCGCCCGCACGCGCGCGGAGTGAGTACGACGCCACACTGGTTGCGCCACGACTGTTGCGCAGGTAATCCACGTAGATCAGACCACGCCGCTGCGCCTTGCTCGCGGTGGCAATGAATTGCAGCGGATGGGCTTGCGCCAATGTGCTGGCGAACGCCTGCGCAAAGCTCTTCGCCTGCGGCCAGAGGCAGGCGGGACGCAGGGGCACCACCACATGCAGGCCTTTGCCGCCGGTAGTGCGCACGAACGATTCCAGTCCGAGCCGCGTCAGCAGTCGATGCACCATGCGCGCCGCTGCCACCACCCGATTCCAGGCTACGTCTGCAGCGGGATCGAGATCGAACACAATGCGATCAGCACGGTCCGGCTGCTCGATCGTCGACCCCCACGTGTGGAATTCCAGCGTCCCAAACTGCACGAGCTCCAGCACTGAGCGGGCATCAAGCGCATAGATGTAGGTGGCTTGAGCGCCGGACTCTTCCTTCAGCTTTGCCATGCCGACGTGGTTCAAGCCCTGGATCACGTGCTTTTGGAAAAAGCAGGCGCGCGCAGTGCCCTGCGGACACCGAACGACCGACGTCGGGCGATGAACCACCCCCGGCAGGAACCACTCCATCACGCTCGCGTAGTAGTCAGCCACGTCCTGCTTGGTGATGCCGTTGTCCGGATACACGACACGTTCCGGATGACTGATGACGATATCGGGCGCAGCGCTGCCGGCTTTTCTGCTCTTGTCCCGTGCGGCCGGTTTCGCGCCATCGACGGACGGAGTGCGGTCGGAATCGGTCAGGTCGGCAGGCGTCTTGTCAGTGCGCATGATCTTCAGACTCGGTTGACGCAGCAAGTGGTTGTTGCCGATGCCGCGGTAATACACCTCGACCACTGCGGTTGGCTCGACCCAGCGCGCGTCGCGCAACAACGGGTCGATCGCGGTGAGGTTGGGGGGCGGGTGTTTGCTGCCGGTGTTGGCAAGACTCTGACCCAGACGATGAAGCTGTTCGTCCGAGAACCCGCTGCCGACCCGGCCTGCATAGATCCAGCCGGTCGCCACCTGGGGATCGGGCCTGGCCAGCAGTAGCGAACCGAAGCCCCTGCGGCTGCCCTTGGGCGCGGTGTAGCCGACCACGGCAAACTCGTCGCTTTGCACCCGTTTGATCTTCAGCCAGGCGTCACCACGCCCAGGCCGATAACCGGAATCGGCGCGTTTGGACATGATGCCTTCCAGTTGCTCCCCAGTCGCCATGCGGAATGCATCCTCGCCATCGCCGAGCACGTGCGAGCTGAAGGCCAGACGCTTTGATGCATGCATCAGCAATTTTCGCAGCAGTTCCTTGCGTTCCAGCAAAGTCACCCGCGACAGGTCGCTGCCTTCGAGGTAGGGCAGGTCGAACAACACGTAAACCAGTGCCGACTGAGCTGTTCCGGAAAGGGTCTGTTGCAGAGCGTTGAAGTCGCTGCGTCCACGCGAATCCAGTGCAACAAGTTCACCATCGAGGCGCGCGGAATGCAGCCCCAAGGTCTCCAGCGCTTGCAGAATATCGGGTAGTCGATCGTTCCACGCCAGCGCGTTGCGTGACCACAATTTTACCTTCCCGCGGGCGATCGCGGTGAGGATGCGATAACCATCCCACTTCACCTCATGCAGCCATTGTTCGCCTGCGGGCGGAGTGTCGCGCAGGCGCGCCAATTGCGGCCTGAAGAACGCATTGGTCGCGGGTGCCGTGCGCGCGCCATGCAGCGCCGAGGCAGCCTTTGCCAGGCGTAACCGCGGTGCCGTGCGCCCTTTCGGGGCGGTCCGCGTGCGCGCCATGGATTTTTTCGCAGCGGCCTTGGTGGCTGGCGTTTTTGCGGCGGCATGAGTGCTGCGGCGCATGTTTGCGTCAAGCAAGTCGTCAGCTTCCACGTCTCCGGAAAACGCATCCTTGACCTTGATCAGGAACCACGCTGGCTGGCGTTGCTTGCGGCTGCTGCGCACCAGATCCCAAGCGCCCTTGAGGCGGGTCCCGAACAGCTCGAAGCGCAGGTGTCCCTTGTCCAATTGTGCTGCTGCATCTCCTTCGGTCGTCCACACGCCCGAGTCGAACTGATCGACGTGGCCCTTGCCATAGCCGTGTTCGATGTCACCTGCGAAAGCCGCGTACGCGAGCGGGTGGTCTTCCACCTCCACCGCCAGACGCTTCACCTGCGGGTCATAGCTGGGCCCTTTGGGCACCGCCCAACTCTTCAATACATCCCCAAGCTGCAGGCGGAAATCGAAGTGGCGACTGCTGGCATGATGCAACTGCACCACGAAAATCGTTCGCTGGTCTGTTCTGCGGGATGTGCTGCCCGGTGGCTCCGGTGTCCGGGAAAAATCCCGCTTGCGCCGGTAATCCCGAAGGCTGTCCATGATTAGCCGGTCGGGCCGCCGATCACGAGGAAATAGCGCTCCAGGTTGGTACGCGCCGTCGCGTCGAGATCGGCTTCGGTGCTGGGTCCGGGTGCATCGGCATCATTCTGGAGCGCGACGCGGTTCGTCACTTCGGAGCACTTGCCGAACGCAGGCGCTGTTGCGGGTTTATCGTTGCAGCCTGGGACTGGCCGGCTCGCGCCCTGGCGTTGCACCGTCGCCGCGGCGCAGGTAGTGGTGGCCATGCTGCATGACTCCGTCGGGGGCGAATGTGGCAAACGCTAGTCGCAGTGGCGTACGCCACAGGTGAAGTGCCGGTTACGACGTATTTGACAGCACGTGTACACCGAGCCCGGGATAGTCCGGATGTGGTGTTGTTGCATTGCTGGCGCCTGGCTTCGCAGGTCAGCCCTACCACGCACGACGGCAGCCGACTCCAGGCGCGACCGGCAGCGCCGGTACGCGCGCGGCGTTCATCCTGATCGAATCATCATCAACTGAGGGCGCAAGCCATGGCACGTCCCATCTGGACTGGAACTCTTTCGTTCGGCTTGCTCAATGTGCCGGTAGCGCTGATGTCCGGCGAACGCAGCGTTGACCTGCATTTCCGCATGCTTGACAGTCGCAACAACACGCCGGTGCGCTACGAGCGCGTCAATGCGGAAACCGGTGAAGAGGTGCCGTGGAAGGAAATCGTCAAGGCGTTCGAGTACGCCAAGGGCAGCTACGTCGTGCTGGCGCCCGAGGACCTCAAGGCTGCGGCTTCCGACGGGCACGAAGTGGTGGAGGTAAAGGCCTTCGTAGCAGCCGATTCGATCGGTCCGGAATTTTTCGAGAAGCCGTACTTCCTGGTGCCGGGCAAGAAGGCGGAGAAGGGGTATGTGCTGCTGCGCGAGACGCTCCAGCGCACGGGTCGGATTGGTATTGCGCGGGTAGTTATCCGCACCCGTGAGTATCTGTCCGCAGTGATGCCGCGCGGCAACGCGCTGATGCTCCTGTTGTTGCGTTATCCGCAAGAATTGGTCGATGCTCACGAGTACAAGATTCCGGAAGATACGACATCGCAATACCGGATTTCGCCCAAGGAAATGCAGATGGCGGAGCAACTCATCGACTCGATGAGTGATGACTGGAATCCTGCGGACTACCGCGACGAGTTTCGCGATCGCCTGCGCCAGGTCATTGAGAAACGGATGAAATCCGAAGGTGTAGTCTCGACTGAAGCAGAAGACGATGCCGGTACCCCGGAGAATGCCACCACCAACGTCGTCGATTTCATGGCGCTCCTGCAAAAGAGCCTGGCCAGCAAGAAGCGTACGCCGGCAAAGCAGAAGCCGGAACCAGCAGCCCGCAAGAAAGCCTCCGGCAAAAAGTCTTCTGTGGCGCCAGGAAAAAAGAAGACTGCGACGAAGAAAGCCGCCGCAGGTGCAAAGACGCGGAAGGCCGGATGACCGAGCGCTTCCACGCACTCGAGCATGCTCACTCCGCGTTCCACGCCGCGGCAGCCGGGCAGCGGCAAGGTCGTAAAGCGGGGGTCAACACATGTCGCGCAAAATGAGAATGCCCCGAAGGTTTTCCGCTATGCTCGGCCGCGAGCCGGTCACGCCCGGCCGACGCAGGTCCCGGCGTGTTCACGAGTCAAGTTGCTGCGCATTGGTCTCGATTTGTTAGCGGCGTGCACGCCACACTTCGGCCGTTTGTGGCTTGACGAACAGCGAGATGATTTCCGGATGCGTCGCCGTTGCCTGCCGCTCGATCCGGTTCACGCAAGCTTCAATTTGCGTGGTGTTCAACGCATCCTCGAACTCGGCGCTGAGCGCGGCCACGACCTGATTTGGCCCCATCTGCACAGTCAACACGCCGTTCGCGCAGCGCACACCTTCGTCGGCCGCGGCAATCGCGAGAATCGCTTCGCTCACCGCCGGGTGCGCGGTTTCACCAATCAGCAGACCCTTGGTCTCGCGCGCCAGCAGCATCGCGGCGATGGCCAGCACAGTGGCGATGCCGACGGAGGCGACTCCGTCGAGCACGGGTTGCTCCAGGATCTGCGCACCGATCAACCCGGCCAGCGCTATCAACAATCCAAGCAGCGCCGCACTGTCTTCCAGCAAGACGCTGAACGTGCTTGGGTCTTTGCTTTGCCGGAATGCCGCGAAATATCCCAGCCGACCCTTGCGCGCGCGAAATTCACGTAGCGCGACGTACCACGAGGTTCCCTCGAACAGGAACGATACGGCCAGCACCACGTAGTTCAGCAGCGGCCACTGGATCGGTTCCGGGTGACGGATATGCATCACGCCCTCATAAAACGATACGCCAGCGCCCATGGACAGCACCAGCAGCGCAACGATGAAACTCCAGAAATACAGCTCGCGTCCATGCCCGAACGGATGGGTACGGTCAGGGGGCATGCCGGCACGATGCAAACCAAACAACAGCAACAGCTCATTGACGGTATCGACCAGTGAATGCACGCCCTCGCTGAGCATCGCCGAACTGCCGGAGAATCCGGCGGCCACGAATTTCGCGATCGCGATCATCAGGTTGCCGCCAAGGGCAACGTAAACCACCTTGTGGGAACTGGAGGCGGCCATGGATCAGTGGATGAAATGCAGTTTCTTGCGCCGCATGCAGAAGCGACCGTGACCACTGGCGTTGCCCGGATACACCGGCTGGATGCATCCCGTCGGATGAGGGGCAGAGGTGACGAGAATCTGGTCACCGAAGCCGCATGCGGTCCACAACAACCGCCCGGTCAGGCGGCGCAACTTTATTTTCCACGCGCCTTCCGGGTGCAAGGAGTGCCGCGGGAGCACCGCCACCACTTTGCGCCAGATCGCCATGGACGAAGCTTCTGTCATGTGTGCTTTTCGCCGAGCCGGAAGAAGGCAGTTTGCCGTGTCGAACGACCACGCGGAGTGAAACAGGCGATGGCTGAGCATGGTGCTGGGCCCTGAGCAGCCACCCCGTTCTCCGCAAGGCGACCCGAATCCATGCCGGCATGAAAATACCTGGCCGATTCAGCAGTCAGGGCAGTCGACGTCACATGGGCATCGCACCAATATCACTCGAGCTTGGCGCGCCATGAGCGATGGTCAGCCTCCTTGCCACGCGAGCCAGCCGCATGAATTTACCCATATCGTCAGCAATAATGTCGCCCGCCTCCCCGACCATGGCAACGCATCCCATCGCTGATCCCGAGCATCAGCCGCCGGATCCGCCACCGCCGACGTACCCGGAGCCGACCGATCCCAACCCGAGGCCTCTGGATAATCCCGAGTTGCCACCCACAAGCCCACAGGAACCACCGGTGCCTGCGCCTCGCATGTGAAAGCGCTCCCCCGCGTGTCCCGCTTTTGACGCAATCGAGCGCACCGGATTGGCGTAATCGAGAGCGTCCCCGGGCGTCTGGGTGCCATGCCGGGAATGCCGGTCAGGTTGCTGCGCGAGGCGACACGCGACGCCAAGCTCCACTCGCTTTCTTCAAAGTGAGTACGGGCAGGGAACCGATCTGGGAACCAAGAAACGGGGGAACAGTATTGGACACATCTCGTTCAAGAACCGGTTCGGGGGTCAAGCAGTGGCACATTGACCGGCGTCGTGCCAAAGCAGGGTGTGAATCACGATTCGGTCGATTCGGCCCGACCAAACCAGCCGTTCTCCGGGAGAACTGGCCCCGAGCCATCGGCGTCATTCGTGCGCAAATAGTGTGCAGTCCGCATGATCAGGCATGACCGATACTTGCGCGCTTGCAGTTGCAAGGGAGCAAGTCATAGCAGGGCAAGCATGGCGACAGAAGGCCTGCCATTGGCGTCCCCGGTGAGCAGGCGCTACTTCGGGCGGTCAGCGGCGTCGTCACCTGGGGCACAGCGGTCGTGTCCACATCGACACTCGCTGTCGCGGGTGCCGATATCGCGCGCTTTGTCGGTCTCGCGGCAATGGTCACTGCAGTATTTCCCGCTTTCGGCAACCATGCATTTGCATGCATCGCGCGCACACGGGTGATCGATTTCCATGGTCAAGTTCCTCTGGCTTCGGGGCGTGAGTACGCCGCAGACCTGTCAAATCGTCGACAGACCCGGCCGGCGAGGAGAACAGGAAAAATTTTTACGCGTTGGCGAGCGCCGGTTAACGTCTTGCGGGAGACGATGTGTGGCAGCAGGCGGGTTGAACATTCCTCACGCGAGCAGTCAGTGCTCGTGCGCCAGCTTGCGACGGGACAATTGAAGAACGTGCATGCGAATCGTCAACGAACCATGAGGATTCCGCACGGCATGCGCTTGTAGCGAAGTTTTCACATTCGCTGTGGCAAGTGCGAGGCCTCCGTGCGCTCGGCCACCGCACACAAGAAGGCCACCGCAAAGGTGGCCTGAATGTCTGTGATTTTTGGTCGGGGAGACAGGATTCGAACCTGCGACTTCTACGTCCCGAACGTAGCGCTCTACCAGGCTGAGCTACACCCCGAGGGAGCGGCGTATGTTAGTCGGCGACTGCGGGCTTGGCAACATT
>JBDSWR010000078.1:0-19490 GCA_039926605.1 Rhodanobacter sp.
ACCGCCGCCGACCTCGCTGAGCTGGGACGCATGCTGGCCGAGAGCGGCATCGGCAACGCCGACGAGCTGAAGCAGGCCGAGCAAGAAGCGCAAGGCCTGGGCCTGTTCGTGCGCATGCTCGTAGGCATGGACCGTGAAGCAGCGAAGCAAGCACTAGGCAGCTTCCTGGAAGGCAAAACCCTCAACGCCAGCCAGATCGAGTTCCTCGACGTGATTGTCGACCACCTCACCGAACACGGCGTGATGGAGGCTGCGCTGCTCTACGAGTCGCCGTTCGTCGATATGGCGCCGCAGGGGCCCGACAGCCTGTTCACGTCGGCGCAGGTGGATGAGCTGGTTGCGGTGCTTGCAGGGATACGTGCGACGGCCATGGCGGCGTGACCGTCGACAGGCTAGGCGTTATAACCATCACCAACGGGTCAATGGAGGGACCAACACATGCCCATAGGTAGCAACACCGTTAGAGTCCCAATGAGATGGGTAAACGGCCATTGGGAGCTGCTGTATGGTGGGGCGGTGCCTGCAAAGGAAGGCGCTTTGGCGGAGCTCAGGCTTGACGCATCGGATATCGAAGACGCGCAGTTCCTCAAAGCAGTGTCGAAGAAAACCAACGTCAAGATTCTTGACGAAGGGGTAGAGCTTCGAGTGGCGCTGACGATCAAAGAAGCGCTAGACGCAGAGAAGGGGAAGTATGTCTTGGCCCCCAACGCCACAAAACACAGCAATACGGCCAAAATCAGCTCCACAAGCCGGTTTGTGTCGATCTGGCTGGGCAGTCCTACTGATACGCAGCAAAAAAGAAACGAAACTCGGGGCGGCCTTTGGCTCTCCCTCGAAGGTATGGAGCCGCGCTATCTTGAGGCCAGCATGATTCAGCTTCCGAATGTTGCTGGGCTGGAACGCGCGGAAAGTCTCAACCATGCCTTCACACTGCTGTCTGAGCAGTTCGAGACCTGGCGCCAGGCTCACACGGGCAGCATCTACGAGCGGGTGTTCTACCAGGAAGGCCAGTGTTGGTATCCGCTCGACGACCTGCGAAATCGCGCCATCGTTAGCGCGGAGCGTACTTTGATCGCCGATTTATGGCGACGTATCGAGGAAGAACTAGGGCTGATGTTTATACGATAGCGGGGTACTTTGTTCTGTTCAGGAAGATGGCTTGGTGCTCCGTAGCACCGGAATCACGTTACCACCGGCCCACAGACCGCCCAAGGCGTCGGCCCACTCCTGCACGATCTTCCGGCGCTCTGGCAGGTGCTTGCTGTGCCTTGCTGTAGACGCCAGCGACGCTTGGCTCCTTGTGCGATAGCTGACGCTCCAACGTCTCAGGGTTCTACCCCATCTCACCTCGCAGCGTGCCAGCCATAAGGCGAAAGCCTTGACCGGTGATGATACCGGTGGGGTAGCGCGCATCGTCGGCAGATAACAACCTCACTTCTTTGAGCCAAGCAGTTCAGATCGCCCAACGACGGATTTTTTGGTGATCAACTTCGGCGGAGCGGAAAAGCCGCTGAAGGCATCTCCCAGCGATATCTCACCCAGCGCATAAACACGCTTGCTACGCAGACCATCGACGCCTTCCTGCCACGCCTGCAGCATGCGCTTGCCAATATCGGCGAAGGCTGGATGCTCCTTCATGGCGGCGCGTACGGACGGCGCCACCTCGCTGATGGCCTGTCCGATGGCCTCGACCATTTCGAGCTGTTCCTTCACGGCGACGCCAAACGTGGCGGTGATGAACTTCTGCAGGCTCTTGCCGGGCATCCAGGTCTTCTTGCCCATGAAGGCAATGCCGGGCGGATTGTTTTGGTAACCGGCATAGACTCCGGTGGTGACCATGTCGTACACCGGCGCAAGGTGAACATCGGCGCGCGAGGTATAGAGCAACGCAATGTTCTTGGCGTGGCAATCGGCGTTGCGCAACGCGTAGGTCAGCAGCAGCGTAGTCGCCAGTTGGCGGAAGGTATCCAGCCGCCGGGGGCCAGGTACGTGGTCACGCACAGCCTTGGCAATACGCTCCCATGTGGTCTCGTACTTTGCCGCCGGGCGCAGGCCCAACAGTGCACAAAAATCTTCCATGCCCCAGTGTGGTTGGCCGTGTTCGTCAACATCAAAGCGATGCACCACCAGCGCCTGTCCATCACTGGAAATTTCAGTGCGTGCCGTGGGTGAGACCTTGGCCGCCACCTGCATGCACAAATGCTCGTTCAGTGCCACGAACGGCAGCAGGCGCGACGATCCCTTGATGATGTGTCGCCGAGTCAGCAGCGTGACTTTCTTGTGCGGCCCCAACGTAACGCTCTCGTCTTGTGCGTCGAGAAACTTCGGCACCACACCCGATACACCACTGGCCGCATGCTGGCGCACCAGTTCGGCGAATGCCTCTTCGGAGTTGTCGCCCTGCAACAACGCTGACACTTCGACGAACTCGGCTGGTCGATCCAGCTTGGCACCCGGCGCCGCCACCTGCAGACGCCCGACCATGTTGCGACCCACGACAGACAACAAGGCCATCGGGCTGGCACCAATGTGCGGCCCGAACTGCTCCTGCAGCATCTGCAGCAAGTAGCCCTCGGGCAGATTCATTTGCAGTACGGGCGGCAGGGTGTCGTCCCAGCTCCATGATTCGGTGCGTACCGGCATGGTCAACGAGATGAAATCATCCGGTGTGGTGCCTGCGTGATAGCTGAGTACGCTGCGGAAATCGCCAACCGGCTCCAGCACGGCAACATCGCGACCCAACACGTATACGGAGAGCTTCATGCGCCACCTCGCTCTTTGCGCAGCACGTCCAGCGAACCGGACGTACCCATCTCCGTGTACTGCAATTCCATGCCCAGCACAGCCAACACCGCGAGCAGCTTGCGCGAACCGAACTCCGCGGAACGACCACGCTCGAAGCGCGACAAGGACTCCGCCGTGACGCCAGCCTTGCTGGCGACGACAGTCTGCCTTAGGCCAAGCGTCTTGCGCCTGGCAGCAGCAGCCGCACCAAGTTCTGCGAGAGTCTGCATATTGATATTTACATCAAGTCTGAGTCGGTTCTTGGTGATTATTGACATAAATATCAAGTGATGCAACTTCGTGTTGCGACTCATTGATACGATCGGGGAGCTGTGAGACTGCGCTATCGACTGGCGTCCAAGCTACCTCAAAGCGCCGCGAGCCTTGGCACGAGAGCCGCACCATCGACGCGCGCGGCAGGGACCGACCTGACTTCGGAACCGGAAGCACTTCCCGAAAGTGACCGTCAGCGACGGGAGGAAGCGGCAATCCAACATCACGGGAAGCCCGTCATCTTCCCCTAATGCCCGATTACCGAAGGTCAATTCATCGATGCACTCTACGTGGCGCACCCATTCATTCGTTTTGCGGTGCCAACTTCGTGACTCTCTGCAGTGGAACCACGTTGCCACCCGCACGCAATGCGTCTAGATAGTTGGCCCACTCCTGCATGATTTTCCGACGCTCTGGCAGGTGCTGCGCCTTGTTGTAGACACCAGCGACACCTGACTCCTTGTGCGAGAGCTGACGTTCCAACGCCTCAGGGTTCCACCCCATCTCACCGAGCAGCGTGCGGGCCATGTGACGGAAGCCGTGCCCGGTGATGATGCCTTTGTAGCCGATGCGTGCCAGCGCGGCATTCACCGCACCGTCCGACATGTGGCGGCTGACGCTTCGCGCGCCGGGAAACAAATAGCGGCCGCGCCCGGTAAGTTGGTGCAGCTCGCGCAGGATCTCTACTGCCTGCCGAGACAGCGGCACAATCAGTGGCTGTGTGTTGGGATTTTCCTTCTCCGCCTTGCGGAGCTTGCGGATGATCGGCGGCACGGTATAGGCCGGCTGCTCACTGTCCAGATCGAACTGAGCCCACTCCGCCATGCGAATCTCACCGGGGCGGCAAAACCACAGCGGCGCGAGCTTCAACGCACATTGCACCACGAAGGTGCCGGTGAACCCGTCCATGGCGCGCAGCAGCTCACCAACCTTCACCGGATCGGTGATGGTCGGATAATTCTTCGGCTGGCGCGCAGGCAAGGTGTCACGCAGGTCCGCCGCTGGATCTCGGTTGGCGCGCTCAGTCGCGACGGCGAAGCGGAATACCCGGCTCAGCTGGTGTCGCAGGCGATGGGCCTGTTCGATATGTCCACGCTTCACAACACGCGCCAGCAGTGGACGAATTTCCGCCACGCCTATATCGGCCACAGGTAAGTGACCCACCCAAGGAAACGCGTGATTCTCCAGGCGATCGCGCTCCTTGGCGTATTGGCCCGTGGTCCACTCGCCCTGCTTGAGCGCCAGCCATTCACGTGCCACTACTTCAAAGCTGTTCGCCGCACGATCCTGCCCAGCAGCCTTGGCCGCTTTGCGCTGTGCCCCGGGGTCGGAGCCCGCGGCAACCAGCTTGCGCGCCGCATCGCGCTTGTCGCGAGCGTCCCTCAAACCAGTATCTGGGTAGGTACCCATGCTCAGGGTCTTGCGCTTACCGTCAAACCGATAATCAAAGCGCCACCAGCGCGAGCCATTGGGGTTCAAAAGCAGGTACAAGCCTTCGCTATCTGCCAGCTTTCGTGGCTTGGTGGCGGGTTTGGCGTTCCGAATCGCGGTGTCGGTAAGTGACATGACGGTAGCCCTTCGACGGTAACTGCTTTTGACGGTAGGTAGTTACCGGCAAATCTACCGTTACCTGACGGTAGATTGCAATGAACGTCCTAGGAACCTATAGGGCATAAAAAAGGCCGCAACCCTTGCTGTCATTGGGTTTATCGGCCTTTTTTGAACGTCTTGAAACAGGATTTTGGTGGCTATGGGTGGACTCGAACCACCGACCCCAGCATTATGAGTGCTGTGCTCTAACCAGCTGAGCTACATAGCCTTTGGGATCCCCGACAGAGCCGCTACGCAAGGGAGCGGACGGGGCGGGGAAGTGTAGTGGGCGCGCGGGGTTGGTTCAAGCTTGCGAGCTTGCTGTGGCCGTGTGCGGTATGGTTGAATCAAACTACGCGCTGGATGTTTGCGCCCGACCCCCGCACGGACCGGAGGCGACAATGATCGACATTGATGGCTACCGACCGAACGTGGGCATCGTGCTGCTCAACAACGCCGGGCAATTGTTCTGGGCGCGGCGCATCAACCGCGACGGTTGGCAGTTCCCGCAGGGCGGCATGCGCTCGGACGAAATGCCCGAAGAGGCGATGTTTCGCGAGCTCGAAGAGGAAACCGGCCTGGCGCAGCACCACGTGGAGATCGTTGCGGCCACACATGGCTGGTTGCGCTATCGCCTGCCTGACCGCTACGTGCGCCGGCACCAGCGCCCGACCTGCATCGGGCAGAAGCAGGTGTGGTTTCTGTTGCGGCTGCTAAGCGACGAAGACGCACTGCAGCTCGACGCCAGCCCGAAGCCGGAGTTTGACCTGTGGCGCTGGGTGGACTTCTGGTATCCGGCGGCGCACGTGGTGAACTTCAAGCGTCAGGTGTACGAGCGCGCGCTGCGGCAGTTTGCGCCGCTGGTGGAAGACTTGTTCAGTGTGGAACTGGGCACGTTGCCGCCGCGTGCTGTCGCGCCGGCAGTCCCGCTTGGCGCTGCGCAAGGTGGTCGCGCGCCGGCTTGACCGCGCCGCGGATGACCGCGACGTTAATTGTTAGGTCACCCCGCACCACTGCACAGCGCAAGGCGGTCGGAGGGCTGTCCAACCCGCTCACACCGGGTTTTTTATTGTCTTTACGCCAACGCGCAGTACCTGTTTGCAACTACAGTGTTGACAATCATTCGCATTCGCGTTCTCATACGCGCCATGTACATCTGTAGCTGCAACGCCGTCACCGATCACGACATCCACCGCGAGGTGGCTGACGGGGTGCAATCGTTTGCCCAGTTACAGCAACGTACCGGCTGTTCGGATTGCTGTGGTTGTTGTGAATCGGAGGCACGCGAGACGTTCGCGAAGGCCGTCGAGCAGGTGCGCTGCACGCTGTCGATCATGACCGCCCCCACCGCCTGAAGCCGCTTTCACTACCTGCGCGCAGCCCGCCTCCATGCAGCTCATGCGCATGTGCCGCCGTGCACGCAAGTACCTCCTCCCCTCTTTACCGCACAGTGCACGCCTTGACTTTGTATAGTGCGGACATCTGTCGGCAATACGGGAGCGTGCCATGCAAGGCGACAAACAAGTCCTCGAGCACCTGAACAAGGCACTGTTCAACGAACTGACCGCGATCAACCAGTACTTCCTGCACGCACGCATGTTGAAGAACTGGGGTTACGCCGAGCTGGCGGAGCACGAATACAAGGAATCGATCGAGGAAATGCGCCACGCCGACCGGCTGACCGAGCGCATCCTGTTTCTCGACGGGCTGCCCAACCTGCAACATCTGGGCAAGCTGCACATCGGCGAAAACGTACCTGAAGTCCTGCAGGGTGATCTGAATCTGGAGATGGCCGCGACGCCGGACCTGCGCGCTGGCATTGCCCACTGCGAAAGCGTCGGCGATTATGTCAGCCGCGAGTTGCTGCGCAGCATCCTGCACGATGAGGAAGAGCACATCGACTGGCTGGAAACCCAACAGCGGCTGATCGCCGAGGTCGGTCTGGAGCGCTACCTCCAGGGCAAGATCCACAGCTAGGAGGCTGTCGGACTTTGGTTGGCCAGTCTGCGAATCCGCCTGTGTGGTCCATTGTCCAGCCGTTGCTTGGTCCATAGAACCACTATGGGCCGGCAAATCGGCGAAGCGCTTCGCAACAGCGAAGCTGGTCAAAACTGTCCTCGCGCAGCTGACTCTCCGCCTCGAACTTTTCAACCGCCCACGCTCCTGGCGGGACGTCACCTGCGTCACATCTTGTGCAATGCCGCAGGACATTGACTTGACGCCGTCGACATCTGCCGACTATACCCATGGGTCCGTATCCCGCAGACGGCCCGCATGGACCTTCGCCCACCGCCACGCTTCGTCGTGCGCCGACACGATGCCGTCGGCCAGCGCCGACATCTGATTTGGCTGGGAGTGGTCTGGCTGGCCAGCTTGTTGCTGGTTGCCGGGCTGGCGGTCTGGCTCGGTGGACGCGCCAGCGGCAGCGACACGCAGACTGCACGCGCAGCGCGGACGCAGGTGGTCGCGCTGCAACAACAAGTGGGTAGTCTGCAACGCGCCGCACAAGTTGACGCCGTAGCCACGCGCTCACTCCGCGGCACGATTGCGCAGCGCGACGAAGAGATCAGTGCTCTACGCGCAGACTTGGGTTTCTACACCCGCCTGGTGGGTGGAGATACGCAGCGGCAGGGCTTGCGCCTGCAGGAAGTCCGGCTGCGGCCCATTACTGGCTCGCGCGGCTGGAATCTCTCGCTGAGCCTGACCCAGAACGTGCGCCGCGACGACGCCACGGTCGGCTCGGCCACGGTCAGCGTGGAAGGTTTGCGTGGCAACAAGGTGACGCGCCTGGATTGGGCTGAGTTGGGTGACACCGAGAACGCCAACGGATTGCAGTTTCACTTCAGGTATTTTCAGCAGTTGCACGGCACGATCGTGCTGCCGGCAGACTTTCGCCCGACACGCGTGCGCATCCGCCTGGAGCCGACCGGCGGTGAGGCGTTCACCCGCATCGTGTCATGGGCCGACGCATTGAGTGGTCACCATCTACCTACTTCCGGAGAATCCGATGTTCCATCGTAAGCTTGCCGCGCCTGCTCCCAGTGGCAGCGAAACCAGTTTGATTGCGCGCGGCACTGTCATCCGCGGGGACGTGTATTTCAGTGGCGCCCTGTACCTGGATGGTCGCATCGAGGGCAGCGTGGTCGCCACCAGTGACGAAGCCCTGCTCACGGTCAGCGAACAAGGCCAGGTTGACGGCGAGATCCGCGTACCGCAGGCCGTGATCAACGGCCACGTCACCGGCAACGTGACGGTCAGCGTGCGGCTGCAACTGGCGGCACTGGCGCGCATTGATGGTGACCTCTGCTACCGGACGCTGGAGATGGCGGCAGGCGCGCAGGTCAACGGTCACATTGCCAGGCAAGCCGAACCCGCACCACGCGAACTGGGCGGACCAGAGGCGGCGGACCGCGAGATCGCAGACGGTGCCGTTGCCGCCTGAGCCAAGTATGCTTGCACCCATGCATACTGACCCCACATTTGGTGCCATGAACAGTCTTCTCGCCGTTCCCGATTACCGCGACACCGGAGCGCCGCTGCGCTTCACTCCGGCTGCTGCGCACAAGGTCCAGCAACTGGTCGCCGAGGAAGGCAATCCCGGGCTGAAACTGCGCGTATACATCAGCGGCGGCGGCTGCTCGGGTTTGCAGTACGGTTTCACTTTCGACGAAGCCCAGGCCGAGGATGATCTGGCCGTCGAACGCGAAGGCGCGACGCTGTTGTGCGATCCACTTTCACTGCAATACCTGTCCGGCGCGCAGATCGACTATACGGAAAACCTCAGCGGCTCACAGTTCGTGATCAGCAACCCCAACGCCAAGACCACCTGCGGCTGCGGCTCGTCGTTCACTGCCTGAGGCCACGGCGTGGATCTGCTTCCGCCGGCGCGCCCCAACTGCTTCACCGGGCTGGGCCGCATACTCGATCGCAGCTCCGAGCATCGCAGCGACGCGCAGTGGGTTGCCGCGCAGACGCACAGCGCACAGGCGCAGTACTTGCTGCTGGACGCCAACGGCGACGCGTTCATGCAACGCGACCACGCTGCGCTGCGCACACTGGATGACGACGAACGCCAGCGCTTGCTGGAGCATCTGGTGCCCAGCTTGCTCGGCCTGCTGGATGGTTGCCCGTGGTTCTTGCTGGCGCTGAACGCCGACGATGACCCCACAGTTCTGGCGACCACGCTGGATGCGCGGCGTACGACGCTGCGCACTGCCGCTCTGCGCCTGAGTCCGGAGCAGGCCGGCTTGTTCGCCTACGCCAAGGGTCTTGCGCACTGGCAACGCGAAACGCGGCATTGTCCCTACTGCGGCGCGCGGCTGCTCCACGTGGCCGCTGGCCATCGCGCAGAATGCACCAATGCGGACTGTGCGCGTCTGCAATTTCCGCGCACCGATGCGGCGGTGATCATGTTGGTGGAACACGACGGCGCGTGCCTGCTCGGGCGCCAGACTGGCTGGCCACCGGGCGTATGGTCCACGCTTGCCGGCTTTGTGGAGCCGGGCGAAGCGCTGGAAGATACTGTGCGCCGCGAGGTCGCCGAGGAGTCCGGCGTAATTGTCGACGAGGTGCGCTACCACTCTTCGCAACCGTGGCCACTGCCGGCATCGCTGATGGTCGGCTTCATGGCGACCGCCGTATCGCGCACCATCGCCATGCGCGATCTCGAACTGGAAGCCGTACGCTGGTTCACTCCGCAGGAGATTGTGGATGGCATTGCCGACGGCAGCTTTATTCCATCCAGCGCGGTGTCGATCTCGCACCGTCTGTTGGCGGACTGGTTGCGATGGCGCGCCGGACTGGATCTGGGCGCGGTGCTGGCTGCGACCGCACCGGCGCATTGAGGCGGGCCGGGTGCGGCTGCTACCGACCGCGCACTGCGCAACGCTGCGCCCCACGTACAATACGACCACCTTCATGAGTTTTTAGCCATGGCCATCCACTTGCTTGTTGCACTCCTTGCGCTGGCACTGCTGCACCTGTGGCCGCGGCTTGCAAGCCGGCGCGGTGATGAGTTGTTTCGTCGCTGGGTGCGGCAGTTGAACGACACCAGCGGAGCAGGCCGGGTCCTGCTGGCGCTGCTACCGCCGGTGGCGTTGTGCGTGCTGATCGTGGTGCTGCTTGGGCGTGGTGTGAGCGGTGCATTGCTGGAACCGCTGTTTGCCCTGATCGTGTTGGTGTATTGCTTCGGGCCGCGCGATTTCGAGGCTGACGTCGAAGCCATCCTGAATGCGCCCGACGGGGTGAGCCGCGAAGTGGCGGCGCAAAAGCTGGCCGACGACGGCGAACGCGTGGCGTGGAGCGCACGCGCGCTGGGCAGCGCCACGGTATATGCCGCGCTGCGCCGGCGGTTTGCCGTGTTGCTGTGGTTTTTCCTGCTTGGACCGACGGGCGCACTGGCGTACCGGCTGGCGCAAACGCTGGCACGCGATGCCGGACTGCAGCGCGACAACGACACAACCGCGGCGCGCTACTTCGCCAACGCCGCGGACTGGGTACCGGCACAACTATTGACGTTCACGCTGGCGCTTGTCGGTCACTGGGAAGCGGTGATTGCCGCGTGGCGCGGCTGGCACAGCCAGGCGCAAACGACGAGCTGGTATCGCAGCGGCCCGGACTTTCTCGGCGCTGCCGCGCGCGCCAACGTGCAGAGCGACATCGAAGGCGGCGACGGCTACAGCCAGGAACACAGCGACCCGGTCGTCGAACTCGTGCGCTTGCGCAGTACCTTGCTGCGCGCGCTGCTGGCCTGGCTCAGTGTCGTCGCGCTGATCGTGATCGGCGGCTGGATGCGCTGACCACCAGCCACTACAGGTCGGCGCGTCAGCGCTGACGCCGGGCGAGTCGCGCCCAGATGGCAAAGCGGGTCACGAACTCCGGGACCCGAACGAAGATCAAGCCCACATACAGCACACCGAGCAATGCCGCGCTAAGAAAGATCTGCGGCACGCCAAACCCCAGCGCGTCCATGCCCAGTCCGAATGCAGCGCCCGTGCAGATCAGCAGCGCGTTGATGACGTTGTTGCCGGCGATCACCCGCGACAGTCGATCGGCCGGCGTGCGCTGCTGGATGAAGGCGAACAATGGCACGACAAACACCCCGGCAAACGTGCCGATGAGGGTCAGATCCAGCGCAATGCGCAGGCTGCCCGCGGTATGCAGGAACCCGAGCCAATCCACGCCTTGCTGCAACGCCAGGCCGGGGCGGGCGAAATACACGTCAATACCAAATATCGCCAACCCCAGCGCGCCCAGCGGCACCAGCCCGATCTCCACGCGCCGCGCCGACAAGCGCTCGCACAGCAGCGCGCCGGCTCCGGTGCCGATGGAAAACAAGGTCAGCACGAAAATCGCCACGGAACCATCGCCGCCCAGGTTCAGCCGGGTGTAATTGGGGAGCTGTGCAATCAACACCGTGGCGTAGAACCAGTACCACGAGATGCCCAGCACGGCATGCCAGACAAGGCGATCAGCGCGCGTGATGGCGAGCACCCGCGCGGTCTCGGTCAGGGGATTCCAATTGAGTTTCAGCATCGGAGCGGTCGCCGGTGCCAGCGGGATTTGCCGACTGGCCAGATACCCGACCACCGCCACGGTCAGCGTCAGCGTGCCTGCCCACAGCGTGCCGGCACTGCCAACCTCGATCAGCGCACTGCCGACGATCAGACCCAGCAGCATGGCCAGTTGCGTGCCGGTCTCGATCAGCGCGTTGCCACCAAGCAACTCCTCGCGCTGCAACGCCTGCGGCAGGATGGCGTACTTGATCGGCCCGAACGTCGCCGAATGCACACCCATCAAGAACAACACGGTCAGCAGCAAGCCCACGTTGTGTGTGTAGAAACCAAACAGCGCCACGGCCATGGCGCAGATTTCGAACAGTTTGACGTAGCGGATGATGCGGCTCTTCTCGTACTTCTCCGCGAGCTGGCCCGCAGTGGCGGAGAACAGAAAGAACGGCAGGATAAATAATGCCGGCGCCAGATTGGTATACAGCGCCACGGCATGGGTGCCCAGCCCCAGGTGAAACGCCACCAGCATCACCAGCGCATTGCGAAAGGCATTGTCGTTGAACGCACCCAGTGCCTGGGTGCAGAAGAATGGTGCGAAGCGCCGTTTAGCCAGCAGTCGGAATTGGTTCATGCGGGGTCCGAGCGAACAAGTGGGCAAGTATGCCTTCACTTGAGCACCAACTTGCGCGCCAGGACAGGGAGATGTCCGGCGCCGCGCCTCAATTGTCGGAAACTTTTCGATTGCCATGCGCTCCAAGGGGCGGGCCTGGTTCCGGCCAGGGATGCGCCGAATGATCCTGGCCGCCCTGCGCTGGAGTCGCGCATGCAGGTATTTACGAGAGACTTTCTGCGGCGCAAAATATTGCAGCCTCGCGTCAACGGGCTGATTCAATTGGCCGCAGCACAGCATCACTCACTTCATCTGGCCATTTCTGCATGAACGCGCAACCAACGGTCCCGAGCAGTGCGATCGCAACGAATTTCGCCGATCGCGTCAAACTACTGATCCAGCGCGTCGGCAGTGTCACCCAGATCGCCCGCATGTGCGGTTTTTCCGAGGGCGTGGTGCGTAGCTGGCGCGACGGCAATACCGACCCGTCACGCGCACGCTGCGTCACTCTTGCGCGGACGCTTGGCATCTCGCTGATGTGGCTGGTTGCCGGCGAAGGCTCCATCCTGATCGATCCGACCGTCGCCACCGTGGACGACCAACGCAGCTCCTTGCCGTCTTCCCAACGCACCGTGCCGATGCGCTCGGTACACGGCGTCAGCGGCGTGGCATCGATGACTGAAAGCGGCGTGGACACTCAGCGTCTCAGCACGGCCATGCGGCTGCTGCAATCGGAGTTTGCGCTGACGAACAGCGGCATGAGCCTCGCGGAAAACCCGGACATGCTCACCGAACTGTACGAGATCATCGGGCCGGCCGGCACGCAAGCGGACGCGACCGCGATTGTGGAGTTCAACCAGCGTCTGGCGCAACGCCTCCAGCGCACCAAGCCCACGGTCTGAATTCAGACCCGGCGCGTTTACGCGTCATCGGGTGAAATTCCCCGGACGGCTGCCAACGCACCCATGCAGTGTGCGGGCAGCCGCGCTGCAGGCTACAACAACGCGATATCGGCCACGGTCGCAAATTGCGCTTTCAATTGGGCCAGCAAGGCCAGCCGATTGGCGCGCACCGCTGGGTCGTCCGCATTGACCAGCACATTCTCGAAAAACGCATCCACCGGCGCTTGCAACTGGGCCAGCCGCTCGAGCACAGCGGCGTAATCACCGGCATCCAGCGCGTCGCCGGTGTCGTGCCGCGCCGCCTCCAGCGCCGCGGCCAGCTCACGCTCGGCATCCGCCTCGAAACAGCCCGGATCGACCTGGCGGGGCGCTACCACACCGGTTTCTTCGGCCTGCTTGCGCAGGATGTTTGCCACGCGCTTGTTGGCTGCAGCAAGATTGATTGCCTCGGGTAGACGGCCAAATGCGGCTACTGCGCGCAGGCGACGATCGAAATCCAGCAGGCTTTGCGGTTGCACCGCCAACACCGCCTCGAACTGGGCGTTGTCGAAACCCCTTTCCGCGTAGTAACCGCGCAGGCGGTCAACCACGAAGGCCAGCAATTCATCGAGCAGAATCGCCCGCCGCTGGGCAACGTTCAAGGGTGGACGCTTGCCGTCCTTGCCCGGCTTGATGCCTGCCGTCAGCGCCGCATCCGGCAACAGCTCCAGCGCTTCGATGAAGCTGCTGTGCAAATCGAGTTCCAGTTCGGCCTCGATCAAGGTGCGTGCCAGGCCCAACGCCACACGGCGCAGTGCAAACGGGTCCTTGCTGCCGCTTGGCTTCATGCCCACGGCAAAAATGCCCGCCAGCGTATCCAGACGATCGGCCACCGACAGCACCTGACCAAGCCGATCGGCGGCTATCGCATCGCCCCCGAAGCGCGGCTGATAGTAGCTGTCCAGCGCAGTGGCCACCGCCGCCGATTCGCCACCATGTGCGGCGTAATACCGGCCCATCACGCCCTGCAGCTCGGGAAACTCACCCACCATGCGCGTCAGCAAGTCACATTTGCACAAGCTCGCCGCGCGCGTTGCTTCGCCGCCATCCACGCCCACCCGATTGGCAATGACCCGCGCCAGCTCGGCCACGCGATAGCTCTTGTCCCACAGGCTGCCGAGCGCCTGCTGGTAGGTCACGTCCTTGAGTTGCTCGCGGCAGTCCGCCAACGGGGTTTTAAGGTCGGCGTCCCAGAAAAACTTCGCGTCGGCGAACCGCGGCCGGATCACGCGTTCATAGCCCTTGCGAATTTCGCCGGGTTGCTTGCTTTCGACATTGGCGATACCGATGAAGTGCTCGGTCAACTTGCCGTCGGCGTCGAACACCGGAACGAATTTCTGATTGGCCACCATCGTGGTCACCAGCGCCTCGGGCGGCACGCTCAGGAACTCGTGATCAAACGTGCAGGCGATCGCAACCGGCCACTCGGTGAGATTGGCCAGTTCATCGAGCAATGCATCGTCCAGACGCGGCACGCCACCGGTGGTCCGGGCGGCCACCGCAACCTGCGCATGAATGCGCTCGCGCCGCTCGTGTGGATCCGCCAGCACGTTGGCCGCGCGCATCGCGTCGAGCCAGCCATCAGCGTCGGCCACATGGACCAACTGTGGATGCATGAACCGGTGACCGCGCGATTTGCGCCCGCTGTGCAAGCCCAGCACCTCACCATCGACGATCTCGGCGCCATGCAGGATCACCAGCCAGTGCACCGGGCGCACAAAACTGTGCTCGTGATCAGCCCAGCGCATGGGTCGCGGGATCGGCAGGCCTTTGAGCGCCGTATCGATGATGCCCGGCAACAGTGCGGCCACCGGCTGGCCCGGCTGGACTGCACGAAAGACAAACCACGCGCCCTTGTCGGTCTCGAGTTTTTCCAACTGCGCCACGTCAACGCCGCACGAATGCGCGAAGCCGAGCAGTGCACGCGACGGCTGCCCATCGGCATCCAGCGCTGCTGCCAGCGCCGGACCGCGCCGCTCCAGCGTCTGTGCCGGCTGCATCATTGCCACGTTGGGAATGTATACGGCCAGCCGCCGGGGGGTGGCGTACGCTTGTGCGGCATCCACGTCAGCGCTGATGCCCGCCTTGACCAGGCCGTCGCAGATGCCACGACGAAACGCGACCGCCAATTCGTCCAGCGCACGTGGCGGAAGCTCTTCAGTACCCAGTTCGACCAGCAGCGGTTTGCGCTCAGCCATGTGCCGGCTCCTTCACTTGGTGCAGGCCCGGAAACCCGAGCTTCTCGCGTTGCGCGACATAGGTTTCCGCTACCAATCGCGACAACGCGCGCAGGCGCAGGATATAGCGCTGCCGCTCGGTGACGCTGATGGCGCGCCGCGCATCCAGAAGATTGAAGGTATGACTGGCCTTCATCACCTGCTCATAGGCGGGCAGCGGCAGGTTGACGGCAATCAATTCGTTGGCGGTGGTCTCGCACACGTCGAACCAGCGACTCAGCTCGGGCACGTTCGAGTGCTCAAAATTGTACGTACTCTGCTCAACTTCGTTCTGGTGAAAGACGTCACCATAGGTCACCCGGCCGCGCGGACCGTCGGTCCACACCAGGTCATACACGCTGTCGACGTTTTGCAGATACATCGCCAGACGTTCCAGCCCGTAGGTGATCTCACCGGTTACCGGGCGACACTCCAGCCCGCCAGCTTGCTGGAAATACGTGAACTGACTCACTTCCATGCCGTTCAACCACACTTCCCAACCCAGCCCCCACGCACCCAGCGTCGGCGACTCCCAGTTGTCCTCGACGAAGCGCAGATCGTGCACCAGCGGATCGACACCGAGCTTGCGCAGCGAACCGATGTACAGCTCCTGGATATCTTCGGGATTCGGCTTGAGTACCACCTGATATTGGTAGTAGTGCTGCAGGCGATTCGGGTTGTCGCCATAGCGGCCGTCGGTTGGACGACGCGAAGGCTGCACGTACGCCGCCGCCCACGGCTCCGGGCCGAGGGCGCGCAAGAATGTAGCCGGATGAAACGTGCCGGCGCCCACCTCGGTATCCAGCGGCTGCAGCAGCACGCAACCCTGCGCTGCCCAGTAGCTGTTGAGGGTCTGGATAACATCCTGGAATGAGAGCGCGGACATGGCTGGCCGTGGGCAAATGGTAAAGCGCGTTAGTATAGCCCCAGCGTATTTCGCCACCCCGGTCAGTGCCGGCACGGCAACTCGAGGACCCATCTGAATGGCGGCATCAGCACAAATTGCAGCGCTGTTGGGCAATCGTGATCGCCTGCAACTGGACGATGTTCTGGCCGCGCTGGTAGTTGATGGTTACGTGCTCGCCGAGGATGCCAAACGCGTGCGCATTGGTGCGCGTGACGGGCGCACTACCGTGCAGTTGCATCCGCTGGTGCTGATCGCGAATGCCAAGCTCGACAACCTGCACGAACCCGGGCGCCCGCTGAGCCTTGAAGCACTGACCGAGTGGCTGGCCGGACACGCCGGCCTGCCGTACCTCAAGATAGATCCGATGAAGATCAATGCCGCCGCGGTAACCCAGGTGGTGAGCCACGGTTACGCGCAGCGCCACCGCATTCTGCCCATTGCGGCGGCGCCCGGACAGGTGACGTTCGCCACCTGCGAGCCATTCAACATGGAATGGGTAACGGATCTGGCGCAAATGTTGCGCCGTGACGTGCATCGGGTGGTGTCCAGCCCGATCGACATCAACCGCTATCTGCAGGAGTTTTACGGCGTCCAGCGCTCCATTCAGCTTGCCCAGGATGCGAAGGGCAACGCGCACGATCCGTCGTCGGCGATCCTCAATTTCGAGCAACTGGTGGAACTGGGGAAAGCCGGTGAAGTGGGTGCCGACGACCGGCATGTTGTGCACATCGTGGACTGGCTGCTGCAGTACGCGTTTGAGCAACGCGCTTCTGACATCCATCTCGAGCCTCGCCGCGAAACCGGACAAATCCGCTTTCGTATCGACGGCATCATGCACAAGGTATTCGAGCTGCCCTCACCGGTGATGACCGCGGTCACGGCGCGCATCAAGATTCTGGCGCGCATGGACGTAGCGGAAAAACGTCGCCCGCAGGATGGGCGTATCAAGACCCGCTCCGCTACCGGGCGCGAAGTGGAACTGCGCATTTCCAACATGCCGACCGCGTTTGGCGAAAAGGTGGTGATGCGTATTTTTGACCCGGATCTGGTGGTCAAGGATTTCGCCCAGCTCGGCTTTTCCCCAAGCGAGGGCGAGCACTGGCGCGCCATGGTCGAACGCCCGCACGGCATCGTCCTGGTGACCGGACCGACGGGTTCGGGCAAGACCACCACGCTGTACTCCACGCTGAAGCATCTGGCCACGCCCGAGATCAACGTGTGCACGGTGGAAGACCCGATTGAAATGGTCGCGCCTGAATTCAACCAGATGCAAGTGCAGACGGCCATTGACCTGGACTTTGCCGCCGGCGTACGCACGCTGCTGCGCCAGGATCCAGACATCATCATGGTTGGCGAAATCCGCGACCTGGAAACGGCACAGATGGCCGTGCAGGCGTCGCTGACCGGCCATCTCGTCTTGTCCACGCTGCATACCAACGACGCCCCGAGCGCCGTCACCCGGCTGCTTGATCTGGGCGTGCCGCATTATCTGATCCAGTCGACCCTCACCGGTGTGGTGGCGCAGCGCCTGGTGCGCACGCTCTGCCCGCACTGCAAGGAACCGACGACCCAGGATGCACATGCGTGGGAAGTGCTCACGCACGGCTGGTCCATTCCCGTGCCGGAGAAGGTCTACGAGCCAGTGGGCTGCCTGGAATGTCGCAACACCGGCTTCATGGGGCGCACCGGCATCTACGAAATGATGTGGCTGTCGCCGCATTTGCGTTCGCTCATTTCCGCGCAACTGGATCTGGGCAATTTCGGCCAGGCGGCATTGGCCGAAGGCATGCGCCCACTGCGCATCTCCGCTGCCGCCCAGGTTGCTCGCGGCGTCACCACGGTGCAGGAAATCCTCAGCGTGTTGCCGCCGGTTGAAGGTTTTGACGACACACCATCACTGACCACCGACACGCCTGCATGAAACCCGTACTGATCATTGGCACCGGCCACGCGCCGGATGTGATCCGCGCACGCTACGGCGACTTCCCGCAGTGGTTCCAGCACGCCGCCCGTCTTGCGCGCTCGCGCGTGCGCGTGATCGATGTGGCCGCTGGCGATGAACTGCCTCCGGTCACCGACGTCGCTGGCGCCATCATTACCGGGTCCGGCGCCATGGTGACCGAGCGCCAGCCCTGGAGCGAGCAAACCGCAGGCTGGATTCGCGAGGCAATGGATGTTGATCTGCCACTGTTTGGCGTGTGTTTCGGGCATCAGTTGATGGCGCACGCGCTGGGTGGCCGCGTGGACTATCTGCCGGGCGGGCGCGAGATCGGGACCCAACCGATTACGCTTTCCCCAGCTGCGGCAGGCGATGTAGCTGCGACCAAGGCGCCGGCAACCTTTCGTGCGCACACGACGCATGAGCAATCCGTGCTGGAGACGCCACATGGCGCCGTCGTGCTGGCGCGGTCACCACGCGATCCACACCAGATGCTGCGCTACGGGCGCAACGCCGTAAGCACCCAGTTCCACCCTGAATTCAGCGCCGAGGTGATGCGCGCCTACGTCCGGCGCAAATTGGGCGGAACCCGCCACGCCGATCTGCAACGGTTGGGAGAATTTCGTGAAGTGGCCGCCACACCTGGGGCACGCGGCCTGCTGCGTCAGTTTGCACGCCGCCATGGCTGGGCTGACTAACTCGCAAGTTGGTCGGCAAGTCGATTGCCGGGCTCAACCGCGTAAACGGCGCGCAATCGAATCTCGCGATATGAGCGCGAACACCAAACCAAACAGGAAGCCGCCAATGTGGGCCCACCACACGTAGGCGCCGTAGCTTGGCCCCACGTAACTGAACAACAATTGCAGCAAGACCCACAACCCGATCAGCAGGAACGCGGGCACGCGTACAAACTCCAGATACAACCCCAACGGCAATACCAAACCCAGTCGGGCACGCGGGAAGAGAGCGACATACGTGCCCACCACGGCGGATACCGCACCGCTGCAGCCGATGATGGGCAAACGCACGCCGGCCAGCGAGAACGCTCCGATCAGGTTCGCCACGATGCCACCGACGATGAACAACATGAGGAAGCGCAGCGAGCCCAGCGTGCGTTCGCCCGGCAGTCCGAAGATCACCAGAAACAGCAGATTGCTGAGCAGGTGCAACCACGTGACGTGAATGAACAAGGCGGTGAACAGGCGCAACAGCGCCGGGTCGACCAGCTGTGGCAGCAGCGGGTCTCCGGCGCGGAAGATATTGGCCGGTACCGTGCCCCATTGCAGCAACAGGGCCATGCGCTCTGGTGGTGGCGTCAGCGACAGCACGACGAAGCACAACACGCAGACGCTGACGATCAGCAACGTTGCCCAATGCCAGCGCGGCCGGCGGCGGGTTTCCACGTGCACAAACACCAGCAACTCCCGGCACCGTCGCGACACCACGACATGCCGCTGATGATAAGGGATACATGGCTTGATCACCGGCGCATGCCCCGCGCCATTTCGTGGGTGCATCCTGCGGCAATGGCGGTCGCGCAAGCAACGAATAGGATAGCGCCGCGGACGGTGGCCTGTTGCAAACCCGATTTGCGATCGCCCCAGCAGCAAACAGCAAGCAAAGAAAAGCCCCCACCGTTGCCGGTGAGGGCGTTTCAGGATAAAACCCCTGGCGGTGACCTACTCTTGCATGGCAAAGCCACACTACCATCGGCGCATGCG
>JBDSWR010000079.1:0-16914 GCA_039926605.1 Rhodanobacter sp.
TCGCGCGGTGTGACCAGCGCAAGCAGACCGCCCTCAATGTCAACGCGCCCTCGGGCCACAGCGACCAGCGCGGGATCCGGCGTATTGCCGGCGGCGACTGGAACACTGGTCGAAGGGGAGCACGCCGACAACAGCATGATCAGGGCCAGTGCCGTAGCGCCAAGCCACGGCAGGGAACTGGAGGGTACTCGCGGGCACAACAAGCAGCGGAAACACTTCATGATGCGGTCACTCTAATTGACGGCGGCTGATGTGGCATGGCGGCGGTCGCTGAGAATGCGGCCATCTTCCATTGCCAGCACGCGATCGGCGTGAATCACCAGTCGCGGGTCGTGGCTGACGCACAACACGGTGGTGCCATGGGTGCGCGCAATCCGGTGCAGCATATCGATGATGATCTGACCGTTGGCTGCGTCCAGCGCGCTGGTAGGTTCGTCGGCAAACAACAGGTCCGGGTTCTTTGCCAGCGCGCGGGCGATCGCTACACGCTGCTTTTCGCCCCCGGACAGCTCCGCCGGGCGCAGCCCGCTGCGATGGCTCAGACCCACTTCCTCCAGACACTGGCGAGCGCGTTCGCGCGCTGCATCACGCGATTGGCCCATGTAGTTCAACGGCAGCTCGATCTGCTCCAGGGCGGTGAGTGCAGGGAACAGATTGAAGCCCTGGAAGACAAAACCCGTGTGTTCCAGCCGGAAGCGCTCCAGCGCACGTAGATCAAGTCGCCCCAGCTCGCTGCCGAGCGCCTGCACCCTGCCGCTGTCGACCTTTTGCAGGCCGCTGAGTATGGCCAGCAAAGTGCTTTTGCCGCAGCCGGATGGCCCGGAGATCAGGGTCAGTTCGGCCGCGTTGATACCCAATGTAAGCCGGTCCAGGACCTGGGTACGCTGCTGTCCGGTCCCGAACGCCTTGCTGACGTTTTCGGCGAGCAACGCTGGAGTGGCTGCTGCGGGCGTGATGACGGCAGACATGTGGCCTACCTCAACAGCGTCGCGGGATCGGCGTGGCGCAGACTGCGCATGGCCGCCAGCCCGGACACGCAGGCCAGCCCCAGAACCAGGATGATGCATCCCAGTACGGCCGGTGCGTTCAACACTACCGGTACGTCCTGGCTGCGCGCCACCAACATCAGCACGGTGCCGAGTGCGCCCGCGCCAAGCAAGCCGAGGGCCCCGACCCATAACGCCTGTTCCAGCACGACCCGGCGAAGCGCCGCGACCCCTACGCCGAGCGCATTGAGCATGGCGTATTCGCGCACCGATCCATTGACCGCGGCGACGAGGGTCTGGCTGGTGATCACTGCGCCAACGAGAAATACAATGCCGGCCAGGAACAGCACCCCGGCTCCGGCGCCGGTGTCGAACAGCCAATAGCGCACGGAGCGACTGGCGAAATCCCGGGCAGTCCACGTGGTGTAGGGGCCAAAACCGGTACTTCCCTGCAGGCGGGCCGCCACTGCCTCGGCCTGGTTCGGGTCGCGCAGTTTCGCCACGAGATAAGTAGGACTGTCGTTGGACGGGTCGCCATCCAGCAGGCGCGCGGTCTCCAGTGAAGCAAGTACGTTGACCCCACCCAACGCGCGCAACCCGCTGCTGATGCCGACGACGTGCACCTTGTGACCGTTGATGGTGGCATCCTGGCCAATGGCAACGCCAAGCTGGGCGACCTCGGAGCGGTCGACCACGACAGCATCCGGTGCCAGCAGCAGCGCGCGCAGATCGGGTGCCAGCGCTTTGGAAAACATCAACCCATCGGCGTGCGGATCGATCCCGGAGACAAACACGGTGACCGCGCCACTCTGCCCCGGTCCCCGCCAGTCGCCATCCACCCACAGATACGGTTCGACGCGCTCGACGGCAGGATCCATCAGGATGCGCGCTTCCACATTTGCGTCGATCGAGCGCCCCTGTCCGACGCTCTGGGTTCCCGGATAGCCGATCCACACGTTCGCCGATGAGGCGGTGATGTACAGACTCGTGCTGCCGAAAATTCCCAGCACCAGGGCAATCTGCAGCAGTTGCAGCAGACCGGCGAATCCCACTGCCAGCATGGCGGGCAGGAAGCGTCGCCACTCGTGGAGCAACGTCTTGCGCGCAAGCGCGACCATCAGTGGCGTGCCTCATCGGCGGTCGTTTCCGGCACGGGGGAAGGTGCCGCGCTCGTCACTGCCGGCGTTGCCGGTGGTAGCGGCGCACCACCAAGCGCCTTGAACAATGCCACGTACGCAAGGCTGCGCGTGGCGCGCGCATCGGCCAGTTCGAGGGCGGCCTGGGCCGCGGCAACTTCGCTCTCCGCCTGGTCAATCGGATTGCCCACACGCAAGCGAACACGCGTGCGCATGGTTTGCTCGGTGCGTTGCAGCGCCTGCCAGGCGATCTCGTCCTGGTGCTCACGTTGTTGTTGTTGCTGCAAGTTGCCAAGCGCTGTCTCCACTTCAGCGACACCCTGCAATACCGCCTGGCGATATGCCAGCACGCTGGCCTGCAACTCGTGATCCTTGGCGTGCGCGGCGGCGGCACGCATCCCCCAGTCGAACAGGGGAATATCCACCATGGGTCCCAGCGAGGAAATCGTGTTGTTGACGGTATTTCGGCGGTTGTTGTTGAGGTCCGTGGACCAGATCAACGATCCGCCCAGACCTACGCTGGGATACCGGTTGGCTCGCGCCAGGCCGAGCTCACCGGCGGCCCGCAACACCTCGGCTTCCGCATGGGCTATTTCCGGCCGCGTGCGGAGCAGGTCGGCTGGTGCACTGGCAAGGCGCCAGGCGCCCAGCTCTGGTGGCGGCCCGGGCTGCAGCCATGTCGGGTCGGGTTCGTTCTGACCAAGCAGCACCGCCAGTTGTTGCGCGCTGCTGGTGATGGCCTGGCGAGGCGCGGCCAACGCGGCGGTTGATTGGGCGAAGGCAGCTTGCGCCTGGTCCGCCGCACCCGCGGTTGCCAGTTGCAGACGGTCGCGGATTTGCTGTGCGTGCCATTGCTGTTGCCGCGCCTGATTGACCTGCAACAGCAGTTGCTCGTGTCGTTGCGCCGTGCGCAGTTCAATCCATTCGCGCACCACTTCGGCCACCAGGGTGACGTGGGCCGAGCGCAGGTCAGCAGTGCTGGCATCAAGCTGTCCCTGCGCTTCGCGCCGGGTGCCGGTGCGCTTGCCAAACAGACCCAATTCCCAGCTTGCATCGAAGCCGGCGACAAGGAATGACGCGCTGGCGTCCGGATCAATCATCTGCGTGGTGCTGGCATGCACGGATGGTAGAAACCTTGCTTGCGCACGCCGTTGGAGTGTACGTACCGCCAGCAGGCGTTGCACGGCTTGCGCCACGTCAAGGTTGGTGCTGAGCGCACGCGCAACCAGCGCGTCCAGTTGCGGGTCGCCAAACGCTTGCCACCAGCCGTGCAAATCTGTCGGTTTGGCGGCGGCTGTGCCCCCGCCATGCTGCCACTGCACAGGCACTGGCGGCGCAAGTTTTGGCAGCGGCGTCGCACAACCGGATAGCGCCGTCAAAAGCACGCCAAGCAACCCGGCAACCAGGCGGCTGTCAGATGCATTGCGGCGAATGACTTGGTGCAGGAAAGGGAATCGCACGGTGTATTGATTACTCTGGCGGGGATGCCATCAAGGTGCGCTGCTGGTGCTCAAATGGGTCGCGATCATGGACAACCGTGGAGCCACTATTGTGCCGCTGAAATGTGCTGACGCAACCAGAACGCATGTTTGACGTGCACGCGCGCCGGGAAATGCCTGAGGCTGGACCAGGCCGGGGCCGGTTACACCGGCGGGAAACGGACTTCCACACACAGGCCATGGTCGACAGCCAGTTGGTAGCTCACGTGGGCGTGATGGCGCGTAGCGATGCTCTGGACGATCGCCAGCCCGAGGCCACTACCTTCCTCGTCACGGTTGCCCGGAGCGCGAAAAAACCGCTCGCTCAGGCGGGGCAGCAATTCTGGGGGCACCCCGGGCCCGTTGTCCTCGACTCTGAGCGTGGCGGCACCGTTGATGTCCGCCCGCAGGCTGACCGTTACCGTGCTGCCACGTCCGGCGTAACGCAGGCAGTTGTCGATCAGGTTGTCCAGGAGATCCAGCACGCGTGAAGTATCGCCGCGAATCCATAGCGGTTGCTTAGCCGGGGCCTCATATCCCAGATCGACACCGGCGCCCAGTGCCTCGTGCACACGCACCGACACGGCTTTGGGGACAAGCTGCGACAGGTCCACCAGGTCCAATGCGGCGCTGTCGTCAACCGGCACCTGGGCACGCGTCAGCGCCAGAAGCTGCGAAGTGGTGCGCGCGGCACGCTGGGTCAGACGATGAATGTGGGCCAACGCGTCGGCCACGGTTTCCGGACGCGGGTCTGCCAGCGCACGATCAACGTGCAGGCTCAGCCCGGCCAGCGGTGTGCGCAGTTGGTGGGCGGCGTCGGCGATGAAACGATCATGCAAGGCCAGCATGCTGCGCAAGCGGCCGAACAGAGCGTCGATTGTGTGCGTCAGCGGCAGGATTTCCTCGGGCACGTCCGGGCCGCTGATAGGGGTCAATTCGTACGAGCGCGCGGTCAGCCGCGCAGACAGCGGGTCCAGCACGCGCAATCCCCGGCTGACGCCAAACCAGACCAGCAGCAACACGCAGGCCAGCAGGAAAGCCTGCATGAAGGTGGCCAGCAGCAGGATTTCCCGCGCCTGCAGATGACGTGCGCGCAAGGTCTCGGCGACGGTGATGGTGAGGGTATCCGTCGCGTCTTCGGGCGCTGCCACCGCGACCGTGGCAGCGCGCAGCGCGTGCTTGCCCATGCGTACGTCGTACAGCGAAGGTACGGTGCCGCGCGCCGGCGCTGGAACCACGGTGACCAGTTGTCGATTGCCTGCCAGCAAGCCGTGTTTGACACTGTTGGCGGCAAAATAGTCCCGCCCGTCGGGATCGTATTCGAGCAGGAAACGCGCCTGAGGCGCCAACGTGCTGCCAAGGTCCTTGTTGCCGAGCATACGCGCCAGGGTCAGGGCGTCATCGCTGAGGTCACGGTCATGCACGCGATTGGCGTAACTCAGCGCAACGTTGTACGTCAGCAGCGCATCCAGCAGCAGCAGCGCGGCCATGGGGATAAGCAGGAAGCCGAGCAAGCGGCGGCGCAGGCTCGGCCGCGCATGGCTACGGCGCAGCCAACTCATGCGGCACCGCCGTCGGGCGCTGCGTCGGCTTCTTCGAGCAGGTAGCCGAGCCCGCGAATAGTGCGCACGCTGGTACCGCTGCCCTGCAGTTTGCGGCGCAGGCGGTGGATGGCAATGTCCAGACCGTTGTCGGTGAGCTCCTGATCCCAGTCGCAGAGTGCTTCGACCAACTGCGCGCGGCTGGTGACACGGTCAGGGCGCAAGGCGAGTGCTTCCAGCAAACCGAATTCGCGTGCGGTGAGTTCCAGCGCTGCGCGGCCCAGCCACGCTCGATGTCCAGGCAGATCCAGCCGCAGTTGTCCCAGTTGCAACTCCGGTCGGCCGTCGGTGTTGCGCCTGCGCAGCAGCGCGCGGACGCGTGCTTCAAACTCGGCCAGTGCAAATGGTTTCACCAGATAATCGTCGGCACCCAGATCCAGCACCCGGACCCGCTCGGCAAGACTGTCGCGAGCCGTGATCACCAGCACTGGCAAGGCTGCACCACGCTGGCGCAAGCGCTGCAGCACTTCGCTGCCATCAAGCTGCGGCAGGCCCAGATCGAGCACCAGCAGGTCATATTCGTGATCACGCATGGCCGTGTCAGCCAGGCTGCCGCTATCGACATGGTCCACCGCATGTCCGCCATGACGCAGCGAGTCACAAATGCCCGCGGCAATGGAACGGTCGTCCTCGGCAACCAGCATGCGCATGGAAACTCCAGTTCTTTGCAGTCCAACGATGGGTCGCTGAGTGATTACTTGTTGAGATCGATTCTCGTTGGCAGTTTAATGGCGGCAGTCGCCCTTGCCGCCTGGCCTGGGCGCATCCATCCCGCTAGCGTAGTGCTTCAGGCGCGCCAAGTCGCGCCCTGACGAGCCGTGGACGAACATGCAGTCACCCTCATCATCAATGCCCAACCACGAGTTTACGCACGTCGCCGAACCGACCCCGGTGCGCGGATGGTATGCGCTCAGCGCTGGTGTGTTTGTGCTGGGGTGGTTACTGGTCCAGCAGCAGGCTTTGCACTGGCAGGTCGCAGGGATCGCGTCGTTTACCGTTGCCCTGACGTGGCTGGGCGTCGTGGCGTGGTTGCGCCGGCACCCGCCACGGTTGTCGCCGCGTGCGCGCGCGCCTGTGCTTGTGCCTGCGCCTGCGCGAGTAGCCGATCGATCCGCAGACGCTGATACTGCGCCGGTGGTGGTTCGCGACGAGCAGGTAGCTGCGAAAAACGCGGACTTCACCCGAACCGGGGTACGCGTGGTGTTTGCCAGCCAGACCGGTTTTGCCGAACAGCTCGCGCGCCAGACTGCACAGACATTGGGCAGCACGGGCATGGCGGCGCGACTGGACAGTCTGGGCACGCTCGGGATTGCCGATCTGCAGGCGACACGCCGTGCCCTCTTCGTGGTGAGCACCACTGGTGATGGCGATGCACCCGACGTTGCGGAACCGTTTTTTCGCCAGTGCATGGCCCAACCCACTGATCTGTCCGGTCTGCAGTTTGGTTTGCTGGCCCTGGGTGATAGTGACTACGACGCGTTTTGTGGCTTCGGCCACAAGCTGGAGCAGTGGCTGCGGGCCAATGGCGCGCGGGCGTTGTTCGACCTGGTGGAAGTGGATAGCGAAGACGAGTCCGCGCTGCGCCAGTGGCAACATCGCCTAGCGCTGCTCTCCGGCCGCACGTATTTGCCCGACTGGCAGACCCCGCGTTATCAGTGCTGGCAATTGGTCGAACGTCACGTGCTCAATCCGGGCAGCGCCGGCGAACCATGCTTTCAGATTGCATTGCGGCCGGCGCAGGGCAAGATGCGCTGGGAAGCGGGTGATCTGGTCGAAATCGGCCCGTGTCATGCGCCCTCGGCAGTCACTGGGTGGCTGGCCGCGCAGGGGCTGGACGGTGCCGCACTGGTGACCGCGGGGCGCGAGCGCCTGTCACTGGCGGCGTTGCTCGCGCGCTCGCGCCTGCCGGCCGCAGACGCCGTGACAGGGCTGGACGCCGACGCCGTGGCGGCGCTCGTGCAGCGTTTGCCGCACCGCGAGTATTCCATCGCCTCACTGCCTGCAGATGGTGCGCTGCACCTGCTGGTGCGGCGGAAGGGTGCGCCAGATGGCGTCCCCAGTCTGGGTTCGGGTTGGCTCACCGAGTACGCAGAGCCCGGTGCAGAGATTGCATTGCGCGTGCGCCGCAATGTCAATTTCCACATGCCGGCGAATGCATGCCCGTTGATCCTGATCGGCAACGGTACCGGCATGGCGGCGCTGCATGCGTTGCTGGCGGCGCGTATTGCGGCGGGGCGAACGCGCAACTGGTTGTTGTTTGGCGAACGCCAGGCCACGCGTGACTTCTACTATCGCGAGCAGATCGAGCAATGGCTGGCCGATGGTTAACTGCAGCGCGCGGACTTTGCATGGTCGCGCGATCAGCCAGAGCGCGTCTACGTCCAGCAGCGGTTGCGCGAAGCCGCCGACGACGTGCGGCAATGGGTGGTCGCTGGCGCCGCGATTTACGTCTGCGGCAGTCTCGCGGGGATGGCGCCGGCAGTCGACGAAGTATTGCGCGAGGTGCTGGGCACGGAGCAAATCGAGCAGTTGCGCGCTGCCGGACGCTACCGGCGCGACGTGTACTGAGCATTGGTGGCGCGGCAGCGCCAGTGTCATGTTTTCTCGGGCAACGCCCGCGGATGACCTTCGGCTTTTGCAGTCGTCGTGCATCAAGTGTCACCCTAGCCATATTCCACAGGGGAGTCGTCGGCATGTGGGGGATACACCATCGAGGCATCATTGCGGTCGCTTTGGGCAGCGCGACGTATGTGCTGGCGGGGTCGGCGGGCGTCGCTGCGGCGCAGGGCCAGGCACCCAGCACCGAATCGACATACACCAGTACCGTGGTGACGCATGCAGTGGCACCCAGTGCGATCTACGCGGAAATCCCGTTTGCTCCTGCCGATGCCGCTGCGCCGCGGGTGCCCAGTGCGGCGGACGCCTGGGGTGGGCAGCGCACGAGCAATGAGGCGACGTTGTCCGATCGCGTCGTGAGCTACAGCATTGATGCGGAGCTGAACGCCGCGAAGCATGCGGTGGAGGGCAAGCAGCACATGACGTGGCGCAATCGCAGCGATCGGCCGGTGCGGCGGGTGTATTTTCATCTGTATCTCAATGCGTTTCAGAACAATGGCAGCACCTGGTTCACCGAACGCAAGGTGTTTACTGCCCACGGGCGCTCACGCGGCGCGGCGATATGGAAAAACGATGAGTGGGGCTGGATCGATTTGCAGCAAATCCGTCAGGGCGGAGTGCCGCTGAAGTGGCGCTTCGTCCATCCCGACGGTGGCCCGGCGACCGATCTGACCGTTGCGCAGGTGGATCTGGCCGAGCCCGTACCGGCCGGCGGCACCTTGACGCTGGATATCGATTTTCACAGCCAGTTGCCACGGGTGGTTGAGCGCACCGGCTGGTTCGGTGATTTCAATCTGGTGGCGCAGTGGTTTCCCAAGATCGGTGTACTGGAGCTGCCTGGTGAGCGTGGCGCCACGACACCGCGCTGGAACGTGCACGAGTTTCACTTCAACAGTGAGTTTTACGCGGACTTCGGCCTGTATGACGTGCGGCTAACGGTGCCAGATGGCTATACCGTAGGCGCCGTGGGCAAACAGCAAGGTGCGCCGCAACAGGCCAATGGCAAGGTTACGTATCACTTTGTGCAGGGTGACGTGCACGATTTTGCGTGGGTGGCGGCGAAGGGCTTCAGCAGCGCGGTTAGCCACTGGCAGGGACCGGGCAGCCCGCTGGTAACCGTGCGCGTGATCTATCCAGCCGAGTACGTGGCCAGCGCTGCACCGTCGTTGCGCGCCACCACTGATGCGCTCACATACTTTTCGCAGACGCTGGGTGCGTATCCGTACCAGACCGTGACGGTAGTCATTCCTCCGTATAACGCCAGCGAAGCCGGCGGCATGGAGTACCCGACGTTCTTTACCGCTGAGGGCTACGCAGAGGTCGAGCCTGGCACGTCCGCACAGTACAAGTTCGACTTCGTCAACATCCACGAATTCGGCCACGGCTACTTCTACGGCATCCTGGCGTCCAACGAATTTGAGGAGCCGATACTGGACGAGGGCATGAATCAGTATTGGGACGATCGCATGCTGCACGATCGCGGTCAGTCGTTGCATCTGGGTACGGGGTGGATGAAGCGTCTTGACATCACACCGACCGTGGGGAGCTTCATGATGGATCGCCTCGACGCCCGATTGCTGCATCCCGTCGATCCGCTGGGCGAGAATAGCTATGATCGTTTGTCCAGCAGCAGCTATGGCACGGTCTACTCCCGTACTGCCACGGCCATGCATGACCTGGAACAGCGTGTCGGCAAGGCGGCGATGGGCCGCGGCATGCGTTTGTATTACCAACGCTGGCGCTTCCGTCACCCGTCGGCCGCTGATTTGCGCGCCGCGTTGATCGCCGGCACGGGCGACGCGCGCAACGTCAACGAGATTTTCGATCAATATGTGTACGGCACGGCACATATCGACGACCGCGTCAGCAGCATCGACACGCGTGAGGTGCTGCCGCTGGCGGGGACTTTCGTGCAAGCTGGCAAGCGTGCTGAAGGGACTGCCATGGAACGCGGCAAACGCATCGCCAGGCAGCGGGCTGATTGGCGCAAGGCTCACCCGCAGACAAAGGACGGCAGCGGGGCGTTTCCCTGGCACAGCACGGTCACGGTGATGCGTGACGGGGCGCCCGTCGCCCAGTTATTGCGGGTGAAATTTGCCGATGGCAGTAGCCGCGACGTGCGCTGGAATGATCAACGCCGCTGGGCGCGCTTCGAATTTTCGGCACCGACCAAAGTGGTGTCTGCCGAGCTGGACCCCGCACACGCGGTGCTGCTCGATGGCAACAAGCTCAACGACAGTTACGCAACGAAGTCCGATGGCGCCGCCGCGCGTCGCTGGAGCGCCGATGTCGCCGCGCTTGTACAGGTTTTCCACTCGCTGGGGGGGTCACTGTGATGGCTGACGTGCAAACCCGACGGGTCCCTCACCGTGCGGTCATGCGTGCCGTAGGGGTTGCCACGCAGTGGCGCCTGCTGCTGCTCTGGGTCGGCACACTGTTGATCCCCACGGCCATCGTCAGCGTGCCGTTGTGGCGGGCCTTGGGCGGCATCTTGGATCACTCAGTGCATGCCCGGGCGTGGGCCGAGGGCGTCGATGCACTGGCTTTTGGTGACACCATCGCGGCGCTGGCGCCGGTATCTTCTGCGCTTGCTGGCAGCGCGCTGGTCGCGATCGCGTTGACCGGACTGCTGACTCCATTCCTCAATGGCATGGTGGTGGGGAGCGCACTGTCCGGACGCACGCTTGGTTTTGGCCATTTGCTGCAGTGTGGCGTGGTCGAATATGCGCGCATGTTCCGCGTGCTGCTGTGGTCGATCGCGCTCTACGTGGTGCTGCTGGTCGCAGCAAGTGCGGCGTTGGGCTTTGCCGACAAAGTCGCTCACCACGCGGTGCTGGAATCCAGTGCCGAGCATGCCTCGCGGTGGGCCGCGTTGGCAATCGCGGTGCTGTGGCTCATCGCGAATTTTGTGCTGGAGGGCACGCGGGCGGCGTTCATGGCGGACGCGCGCCTGCGCTCGGCGACGCGCGCGTTTGGCCGCGGCTGGCTGCTGTTGTTGCGCCGGCCAGCGTCCACGCTCGCGTATTTTCTCGGCGTCAGTGTGCTCGGGTACGGGGTGGCGCTTGCGCTCGGTGTGCTGCGTTTATCCCTGGAACGCGGCAGCGTCACCGGGTTGGTGCTGGCTCTGGTACTGGCACAATGCATTGTGCTGGCGGTCGGTTGGGTGCACATCGCGCGCCTGTATGCCTTGAGTGCGATCGCGCGCACCTTGCCCGTACGGCAAAAGGCTGACCGGGCCGTGCCACCGCCGCTCGTGGCAGGTGCGTAATACCAACCGCTGGTCTTTGCGCCAGTGCGCAACACCCCGCGACGCGCTTGCTGCGCGTCAAGGGTCTACGCGTATGCGCGTTGCTTGGCCGTGTGCGGCGGGTAGTAGGCGAAGACGTGGCGGCTGCTGCCGTAAAAATCCATGTCCTCGATGTGCTCGCCGCCCAGGCGTTCGGCGAGGCGATCGGATACTTCGTTGCCGACACGTACCAGGCTGATCACGCGTTGGGCATGCAAGTGGTGCCAGGCAAACTCCAGTACCGCCATACCGGCTTCGGTGGCATAACCGTGATGGCGATATTCCGGCTTGAGCATCCAGCCCAGTTCCAGGCCCGGCCAGCCTTCGGGACACATCAGCCCGGCGCGGCCGATGAAGTCGCCGCTGCCCTTGAGCTCCAGCGCCCACATGCCGCAGCCGCGCAGTTGCCAGTGGCCGAGCAGCATCGCCAGCGAGCGCCATGCATTGGTGCGATCCAGCGGCTGACCGTCACCGACCCACTGCGTGCTTTCCGGATCGGCCAGCATCGCGGCATAGTCGTCAAAGTGTGCTTCAGTCAGCGCGGTCAGGCGCAGCCGCGCGGTTTCAATTGTGGGTATTTCGGGCATCATCATCTACGCTGTGCGGCCAGCAGTTCGGCCAGCGCGCGTGTGCTGCTGGTGAGGCTGTCGTGCCATGAGGAGCCGGTGATTATCCTCCCGGTGGCCGAATCGACAAAATCCTCGGCCTGACCGGGCGGTAACAAGTGTTGGTAGTCCACGGTAATTTCGCTGCCGGCAGGCAAGTCCGCCCACGCAAAGATGAACCCCAGATGCCACAGACCGGACGGGGTGAAACTGTGGTTGATAAAGCACTCGTCCGGCCATTCCGGTGACAAGGTGTAGCGATCCTCGAACCAGCGCGCGCTGGCGGCAAACTGCGCTCTGAGTTCGGTCGAAGCGAGGATCTCGGCCAGCGCAAACGTCTGGCTGATCTCATCCGGTGCGGTGATGACCCGGCCTGCAGCAACCGTTTCATCCACGAACAGCCCTTTGCCGGCACCAGCGATGGCGGAAGCAGCAATGTGATAACGCGGCAGGATCATGCAGGCACGACGGGTGGGTTGATGAGGCGCGCGAGTGTAGCGCACACGTGCGAGCAGCCGACGGCTGGCCGGACGCGCGACAGCCGTTGTACCACGCCAGTACAATACGTTTTTTGCCTGCGCTGGAGCTTGCCATGGATAACGCCCGTCTTTCCCGCTTCGTCAGTGACCTGTGGGACAAAGAGGTCGTGCCGCAACTGGTCGAGTACATCCGTATTCCGAACAAATCGCCGATGTTTGACGCCAAGTGGAAGGAACACGGGCACATGGACGCGGCGCTGAAGCTAATGGAAACCTGGGCGCGTTCCAAGTTGACGGCGTTGCCGGGGGCCACGCTGGAGGTGCTGGAGGCAGAAGGTCGCACACCGCTGATCTATATCGAGGTGCCGGGTGTCGGCGACGACACAGTCATGTTGTACGGGCACCTGGACAAGCAGCCGGAGATGACCGGCTGGAGCGAAGGTCTGGGGCCATGGACGCCGGTGATCAAGGGTGACCGCCTGTACGGCCGTGGCGGCGCGGACGACGGCTACGCGATCTTTGGTGCGGTGTCGGCGTTGCTGGCGTTGCACGATCAGGGCGTGGCGCATGCGCGTTGCGTGGTTCTGATCGAAGCGTGCGAAGAGTCCGGCAGCCTCGACTTGCCGTACTACGTGAACCTGCTGGCCAAGCGTATCGGCAGCCCGACGCTGGTGGTGTGCCTGGATTCGGGGTGCGGCAATTACGACCAGCTCTGGTTGACGACATCCCTGCGCGGCATGACGGGTGGCAACCTCACCGTGCAAGTACTGGATGAAGGCGTGCACTCGGGTGATGCCTCGGGCGTTGTGCCAGACAGCTTCCGCATCATGCGCAGCCTGCTGTCGCGTCTGGAGGACGCCGCCACGGGCCAGATCAAGCCCAGGGAATTGTATGTGGAAGTCCCCGCCGAGCGCGTCGAACAGGCGGCACTTTCGGCCAAGGTGCTGGGCACGGAGATCTACGACAAGTTTCCGTGGGTCAAGGGCATGCAGCCGGTAACCATGGATCTGACCGAACTGGTGCTCAATCGCACCTGGCGGCCGCAGTTGGCGATTACCGGCATGGATGGCATTCCAGCGCTCGAAAGCGCCGGTAATGTGTTGCGTCCGCTGACCTCGGCCAAGCTGAGCTTGCGCGTGCCGCCCACGCTCAACGGCGCGCAGGCAGGGACGTTCCTCAAGCGGCTGCTGGAAAAAGATCCGCCGTATGGGGCCAAGGTCACGTTTGAACTGGAAAAGGACGGCAGCGGCTGGAATGCGCCTGAGCTGTCGCCGTGGTTGGCGAAGGCCGTGGACGATGCTTCGCGCGAATACTTTGGGGCACCGGCGACGTTCATGGGCGAGGGCGGCAGCATCCCGTTCATGGGCATGCTCGGGGAGAAATTCCCGGACGCACAGTTCCTCATCACCGGCGTGCTCGGTCCGCATTCAAACGCCCACGGCCCGAACGAGTTCCTGCATATCCCCACCGGCAAGAAGGTCAGCATGATCGTTGCCGACGTGGTCGCGCAGCATCACGCGCACGGGCAACGTGTGGGTCACTGATGGCTGAGCAGGAGACTGGCCACATTGACACGAGCTGGCTGGGCGCGAGCTGGGTGCAGATCAAGCGCCGCGTTGCCGAGGCCTGTCGCGCCGCCGGGCGCGATCCGGCCGAGGTCAATATTCTTCCGGTAAGCAAGACATTTGGCCCGGAGGTGATCCGGGCTGCCGTCGCGTTGGGATTGCACCGCTTTGGCGAGAACAAGGCGCAGGAGATCCGCGACAAGTCGGTGCCGCTTGCCGACTGCGGGATCGACTGGGTGATGATTGGTCACTTGCAGACCAACAAGGCCAAGGACGTCGCGCGCGTGGTCAGCGAAGTGCAGTCGCTGGATCGCCCGGAGCTGGCTGCCGCGCTTCATCGCCGCCTGCAACTGGAAGGTCGCGTCATCGACGTGCTGGTCCAGGTCAAAACTTCGGAGGAACCGAGCAAATACGGCTTGCCGCCCGCCGATCTGCCGGAGTTTCTCGACACGCTGCGCGGTTACGACAGCATGCGGGTACGTGGCCTGATGACGCTGGCCATCAACTCAACCACGCCCGAAGCCGTGCGCGGCTGCTTTCGCCTGTTGCGCGAGCTGCGGGATCAGGCGGTGGCGCGCGGGCATGACCTGCCCAGGTTGTCGATGGGCATGAGCGGCGATTTTCCGCTGGCCATCGCGGAGGGTGCGACCGAAGTGCGGATCGGTACCGCGATCTTTGGCAAGCGCCCCTATCCGGACTCGTATTACTGGCCCGAGTGAGTTCGTCGGCACACCAAATGTGTGACCCGTTTGGCATACTGTTTGGAAAAGTACTGCATTATCAATTAATTATAAGTCGCGGCAGCGTCGTGCGCACTCGAAACGCTGTAGTTCAGTTAACCTCAATTGAACATCCGGCTTGGTGCTTCTTGCTAACTTCACGGCTTGCTCACGTCCCCGACCCGCGTTTCGATCGGCGTTCGTGTCCTCCAAGGAATTCTTGCCGCATGCCGATTAGCCGATTGACTGTTGCCGCCGCGCTCGCGTCGATGCTGCTTGCTGCGGGTTCGCTGCAGGCGCAAGTTGCCAGCAGCGCAAAGCCCCAGCCGCCGGCCAGCACTCAGGTTGCGCGCAGTAACCACGCCCCGGCCCAAGCGCACACAACCGCCAAGTCGCATGCCGTCGCGAATACCCACGGCACCAGCAAAACGCTCCACACGATCGCCAAGAGTCACCACACCAAGACGCATGCACACGTCGTGCGCAAAAGCCACCACAAGCCCGTTGCCAAGATTGCGAGTGCCACGACGCTGCCGTCGGTCGACAGTGCAGCCATGGTGGCTGACAAGCCGGCAACGCTGTCTGCACCGCAGATTGCAGAGTTGACCTTCAATGTCGGGCCGTTGGCTCTGCCAGCAAGTTCGGCTGACGCAGCGAAAACTACGGATCAGGTTGCGGATGGCAACGCTGATGCGGTCTCGGACAACGCGGGGAAGGTCACCGACCTGCGCAAGGCGTTGATCGGGCTGGCGATGAATTTGCGCGACACCCGCTATGTGCGCGGCGGCAGCGATCCTGCCACCGGATTCGATTGCAGTGGGTTTGTTCGCTACGTATTTGCGCACGCGGTTGGCATGAAGCTGCCGACCAATTCCGCGTCACAGTTTCTTGCCGGACTCAAAGTTGACCGGGCGGACATGAAACCGGGTGATCTGGTGTTCTTCCGCACCGGTAGCAAGCACCAGGTGTCGCACGTGGGTATCTACCTCTCCAATGGTCGCTTCATCCACTCACCGGCCACGGGCAAGACCGTTCAGGTGTCCAGCCTGCGCGAATCCTACTGGGCCCGGCACTTTGCCGGTGCCAAGCGCCCGTCAGGGATTGTCGCGGCCGCTGATAACGGCTGAAGCGGGACACTCTGCCGGACGGGTTGAGAGCCGCCCGAGGGCGGCTTTTTCGCGCGCGCAACAGCTGGCGTCCAGCAGTGACGCTTGGCTCTTTTCGGCCTGAACCGGGTGGCGTCGCTGGCCAGTTAGTGTCCATCGCCCCGAATCAATGCATCCCTGCGCCGGATCGGTGGTGGGTGTGTGCTCAGCGTGGGCGCTTGAAGTAGAACGTGACACCGCCCGCCACCCCGACAAGACATACCGCATTCACCAGTTCCCAACCCAACGCCCCCTCGCGATTGAGTGCGCTGGTCGACTCCTCGTCACTGGGCTTTTCAGTGAGCCTGAGCATTCCTCGCTCGTTCTTGACGGTTATCGTCTTGTACTCCCACGTTGGGTTCATCAACTTTGCTCCGGGCTGTAATCACTTGTGTCGCGAAACGGGCTCGCTCTTGTCGTGCGGCAACCGACCAGCCTTGCGCAGCGCGTCGCGCAGTACGTATTCAATCTGCGCGTTGACGCTGCGCAGATCGTCGTTGGCCCAGCGCTCCACCGCTTCCAGCACGGCGGTGTTGATTCGCAGCGGATAGGCTTTCTTGTCGTGGGCCATGGCGCTCAACGCGATGCATTACCGCAGCTGATGCTGCCGGTGGCCACCGACGTGTTCGATCCGTTGGCAGCAGCGCGGTCCGGCATGTCCTGCACCATCATCAGTACAGCGAGCCGGTGTTCACTACCGGTTGGGTGCCTCGTTCGCTGCAAAGCACCACCAGCAGGTTGCTGACCATCGTGGCCTTGCGTTCTTCGTCCAGTTGCACGACACCACGTGCGCCCAGTTGCTCCAGTGCCATCTCCACCATGCCGACGGCACCTTCCACGATTTTTGCGCGTGCCGCGATGATGGCTCCGGCTTGCTGGCGCTGCAGCATCGCCTGGGCAATTTCCTGGGCATAGGCGAGATGGCTGATGCGCGCTTCGACAACCTGCACACCAGCCTTGCCCAGACGCGTCTGGATCTGATCGCGCAGGTGCGCATTGATGATGTCGCCATGGCTGCGCAGCGACGGTTGCGCGTCATCGTGCGCGTCATAAGGGTAGCTTTGGGCCATTTGCCGCAGCGCCGATTCGCTTTGAATGTGCACATAGTTTTCGTAGTCGTCGACGCAAAACACCGCTTCGGCGGTGTCAATGACCTGCCACACCACCACGGCGGCAATTTCAATCGGGTTGCCGTCGCTGTCGTTGACCTTGAGCTTGCCGCTCTCGAAGTTGCGCACGCGCAACGAGAGCCGCTTCTTGCTGTAGAACGGGTTGGTCCAGCGCAGGCCTTCGGTGCG
>JBDSWR010000080.1:0-7390 GCA_039926605.1 Rhodanobacter sp.
CCTGGTCTATCTTGCTGCCTTCGCGCCCGATGAAGGGGAATCCGTCGCCGACCTGATGGCGTTGCGGGAAGCTCCGTCCGGTTCTGCAAGCATCCGCAGGGATGCCGATGGACTGCTCTGGCTGGCGCGGGAAGGCTTCCACGAGAACTTGTGCCCGGATCTTGATGCGACGGAGGCATTGGTGATGGCCGTGGTGCAAAAACCCACGGCGGCTCGCTGTTTCAAGGGCACCTCTGGTCCCGCGGCATGGAAGTCCAAACCGAGCTGGTATCAGGTCTCCACGGATGACTGCATGATTCCGCCCGAAACCGAGCGCTGGTTTGCACAGCGGATGCACGCCAGAAAGATGCTGACGTTGCAGTCGAGCCACTTCTCCATCGCCTCGCACGCTGCCGAAGTCGTGGCGTTGATCGAGGAAGCAGCCGCCGCAGTGAGGTGACAAAAATCCGCGTGGCTGAAGACGCTTGATGCCCCGTTTGCTACGACATCGCTGGGAAGCAACTGAATCTTGCGAAGCGTGGGGTGGTCATCCACGTCGCCGGACGACCCTGAATTACCGTCAGCCAGAATGCGTCAATCGGCGACGCAAGGTCGAGGGCAAGTTCAGGTGAGTTCGGGCTTTGTGCGGGCGCAGCGATCGCGCCGGGCAGCGCCGGCGGTTCGAGCGCATGCGGTCCTGTCAGAACTTTACTCTGGCTGGAGGTGAGATCGCCGCGGGTAAACAGCGCGGCCGCCGCGTGCAGGCGCGACGGCCGCAAGCGTCAGATGCGTGTGGGCCCGCAGCAAGCGCTGGCTGCGATCACCAGATCACCACCTGCTTGTCGCCGGTGCGGTTCATCGGGTCGCCGGGCTTGCAGTCGAACGCCTTGGCGAACGCTGGCAGATTGGCTGGCGCGCCGATGGCGCGGAACTGGCGCGGCGCATGCGGATCGGAAGCAAGCTGCACCTTGATTGCATCCGGAGTGCTTTCACCGCGCCACGATGTGCCGAAGTTCAGGAAGAAGCGCTGGTCACGCGTCAGTCCGTCGGTCATCGGGTCGGGCTTGCCTTGCGTGGCGATCTGCATCGCATCGTAGGAAGTCGCCAGGCCGCCCAGATCGGCAATGTTCTCGCCGAGCGTCAGCTTGCCATTGACGTGCTGGCCGGGCAGGGCTTCGTAGCTGTCGAACTGTTTGACCAGCTTGTCGGTGCGCGACGTGAAACCCTTGGCATCGGCGGGCGTCCACCAATTCTCGAAATTTCCGGTGGGTCCGAAGCGACTGCCCTGGTCGTCGTAGCCGTGGGTCATCTCGTGGCCGATAACCGCGCCGATGGACCCGTAGTTCATCGCCGGATCAGCATCCGGGTCGAAGAACGGTGACTGCAGGATCGCGGCCGGGAAAGTGATCTGGTTCGCCAGCGGGTTGTAGTAGGCGTTCACCGTCTGCGGGGTCATGCCCCACTCGGTCTTGTCCACTGGCTTGCCGATCTTGCTCAGTTCCCACTTGTGGTTGAATGCATTGGCGGCCAACGCGTTGCCAATGTAGCTGTCGCGTGAGGTCTCCAGCCCTGACCAGTCACGCCATTTGTCGGGGTAGCCAACGCGCGGGTCGAACGTCGCCCATTTCTCCAGCGCCTTGGCCTTGGTGGCGTCGCTCATCCACTCAAGGTGCTCGATGCGTCCCTTGAGCGCAGTGCCGAGGTTCTTCACCAGGGTTTCCATCTTCGCCTTGGAATCAGGCGGGAACGCGACCTGGACGTAGAGTTCGCCCATGGCCATGCCAACGTTGTCGTTGATCGCGCCAAGCACCTGCTTCCAGCGTGCCTTCTGCTCTTTCTGGCCGCTCATGGTCTTGCCGTAGAACGCGTAGCGCTCCTGCACGAACGGTTCGCTCAAGTACGGCGAAGCGCCATCGACGGTATGGAAGCGCAGGTACGCTTTCCACGCGTCAGCCGGCTCGTCGGCAATCATCTTGCTGACTTCCTCGTGAAACTTCGGCATCGCCAGCGAGAAGGTTTTCGGTATTGCCACGCCTTGCGACTCGAAGAACTTTTCCCATGGGAAGTTCGGGGTCAGCTTGTCCGCATCGGCCGGTGATACCGGGTTGTAGTACAGCGATACATCGCGTGACATTTCCTCGCTGGACTTGGAAGCCGTGGCCAGCCGCGTTTCGAAAGCCACCACGGCCTTGGCCTGTTGTGCCGCCGCATCCGCGGCAATGCCCGACAGCTCCAGCACCTTGGCTACATGCGCCTGGTAGGCAGCGAGCTTGTCGGCCTTGCTCTTGTCGACGTAGTAACTTTTGTCCGGCAGGCCGAGGCCGCCCTGGACGGCATAGGCCATGTTCATCGACGAGTCCTTGAAGTCAGCCTCGGGCCCGAATTGAAAAACAAAACCTTCGCCGCTGGCCGCCGAGGTGCGCAGGTAATCGGCAATGCTCGCCGGATCGGTCAGCGCATCGATCTTGGCCAGCCGATCGTTCAGCGGCGTAATGCCCTGCGCATCGATCTTCGCCTTGTCCATGCCGGTAGCCCAGAAATCGCCAACGATCTTCTCGACGCCGCTGGCGTTCTTGTCGGCTGCAGTCTGTTCGGCCAACTGCTGCTGCACGGCCAGCGATCGTTCGGCCAGTACCGCGCCCGGACCCCAACTGCTGCGGTCGGCGGGAATTGGATTGGCCGCGATCCACTTGTCATTGACGTAGCCGCCAAAGTCCTTGCAGACCAATTTGCTCTTGTCCAGGTCGTCAACCGAGAAGCGGATCACCGGCGGCAGTTTGCTCTGGTCCAGAGTCAGCGCCTTGGTGGTGGTCGTGGCGGGAGTGACGGGGGTCGTGGCGGATGTGGCCGGCGAGGTATTGGCGGCGGGATTCCCATCGCCCTGACTAGTGCAGGCGGACAGGGCCAGACCCACGGCCAGCGACAGGAACAGAACTTGCGGCTTGTTGGCACTCATGCAGGACTCCGGCCCGGAAGGGCGGTGATGACTGAAGGGGGGTGAGCCGCGCAAAGCCCCGGCGGCATGCGGCGCCGACGATACGCCGACTCGCGCCGCGCGACAGGTGTCGAACGTCATGCGCGAATGGTGCGGAGGCGCAACGCGAAAATCACGCAAACGGCCCGCAGGACGGTACTTGAAAGCGGGACGGCGGAAGTTAAGTCGCGGTAATCTCCCGTCATTTCTGATCCTGTCGAAAACGGGGAGGAGCATAAGGGAAGCGCCAGGTCGCGTGTGCGTCTGGCAAAGAGCGACTCTGGCGCCTGCTCGCAGCCGCGCTTCGATGAAGCAGGCTCGATCGGCTGCGGCGGTCCAGCCAACGTCGCGGTCGAAGAAGTTGGGTCGGCGGCAAGGACGTGTCTGGAAAAGACCGGACACATCAAGTCACTTAGTACTCAACCGAGGTTGCAGTCCATGTTCCAGGCAGCGCCGCGCCCGGTGCTGCGATCCGCTGCACGCTTCCATCGTGATCACCGTACCCGCCGGCACCTGCGCCAACCACACGCTGCACGCATTCCGGCGCAGATCCTGCCGCCGCAACACTCGCCCTGAAGCGTCCACTGCGCACATCGAACACACGCTCTTCGCCAAATCCACGCCGATGGTTATAGTGCGCATGGCGACTTCCTCTTCTGTTGACGGTTGTGTCGCAAAACCATCATGGCCCTCCAGGCGGTAGCGGTAGGAAGTCTCTTTTTGACTCGTTCACGCGGACGGCTGCGCCGCCGCTCAATTCCAGCGTCAGACTTCAGCGCTCGCCCTCAACAGCCCAAGGATTTGTCTTGCGATATATGTTGATTCTACTTTTGCTGCTTCTCAACTCGGTTGCTGCGGCTTCCGAGCCGGAGGTTGCCACAAGCTTGTTCGCGTCGAGAGTTGCTGCGCTTGAGAAAGATAATGGCGGACGGATTGGTGTCGCGGTGATTTCAACTGACGGCGCTCCGCTTCTCTCATATCGCGCCAACGAACGATTCGCCATTTGCAGTACGTTCAAAGTCCTGTTGGGTGCGGCCGTGCTTGCGCGCGTCGACTCGATTCTTGAGTCATTGGATCGATCGATACCCTATGACTCATCGGCCATGCTTGACTGGGCTCCCATTACCAGAGACCACCTGGCTGCGGGACACATGACGGTCTCCGACCTCAACGCGGCATCAATTCAGCACAGCGACAATACGGCCGCAAATCTCCTCCTCAATATAATCGGAGGCCCCAGCGGCCTTACGCAGTACCTTCGGTCGATCGGAGACGTGACAACTCGTCTTGACAGAAACGAGCCATCGCTGAACACCAACATGGCAGGCGACGTGCGGGATACCACCACGCCACAGGCGATGGCTGAAACGCTTCGCAAAGTATTGACCGGCAAGTACCTTTCACCGGCATCGAAGGAGCAATTGCAAGCCTGGATGTTCGGAAACACTACTGGCGATAGTAAACTCAGAGCAGGCTTTGATAAATCGTGGATAGTCGGAGACAAGACTGGAAGCGGGGAAAACGGAGCCAGCAATGATGTAGCAATTGTATTTCCGAGAGAAATGCCCCCTTTCATCATCACCGTTTACTACTCGGGATCTACTTCATCCGGAGAGGCAAAGAGCGCCGTGCTTGCCGAGATTGCACGAATTACCGGCGCTATTCTGTTGAATAACTCGCAGAAGCCTGATAAGTAATTTGCGTCGAAGCCGCTGCGCGGCCCGGCTTGACTCAGGTGTCATGGCTTACTTGCAGTTCGATTGGTGCAACGCCGCTAAACGGAGCGCTGGATCAGCAGGTTTTAGATCATCACGTTGATGCATCCCGCCCTCACACAGCATGTGTGCCGCGCCGTTGATGCTGTCAACGCCGGGGAAATGAGATTTCGGCCCTGGACGTGCGGGCCAATGCCAGTCATCACGTTGGCCTGATTGTGGCGTACTGCGTGGCGGCGCTATCCATCGAGGAGCGTGCAGCCGTCAACGTTTGCGTGGACCGGACTGGCGGGACGTGCAAGCTATCCTTGCGCCATTCGTCATCACCGAGCGAGGTTGCCGTTGTGGCCAGAATTGCCCTGACGCGAATGGTCAGCCGTGCCCTGGGGCGCTGTGAACTGACCCACCTTGCGCGCCGCGAGATCAACGTCGATCTGGCACGGACGCAGCATGCCGCGTACGCAGACGCCTTGCGCGATGCTGGGTGTGACGTCCTCCAGCTTCCGGAAAAACCAGATCTTGCTGACTCGGTGTTCGTCGAGGACACGGTGATCATGCTGGAGCAGGTAGCGGTGTTGACGCGGCCAGGGGCCGCATCGCGACGTGCCGAGATCGAGTCGATGGCGATCGCTTTGGCACCATTTCGCGAGGTGCGGCGCATCGCGGCGCCAGCGACGCTGGATGGGGGCGACGTGTTGCGTCTGGATCGCGTGTTGCACGTTGGTGCCTCCGCGCGCAGCAACGCCGACGGCATGAAGCAACTTGCGCTGCTGGTTGCGCCCTTTGCTTACCGGGTGCAGACGGTGCCATTGCATGGGTGTCTGCATTTGAAAAGCGCAGTCACGCAAATTGCCGCCAATTTGTTGCTGTTCAATCCCGATTGGGTCGATGCGCGACATTTCCCGGGGTATCACACCGTTGCTGTGGACCCGAGCGAGCCGTTTGCTGCCAATTCACTGCTGGTCGGGAACCGGTTGTTGTACTCGGCAGCCTTTCCACGCACCGCGGAGGTATTGCGGCGCGCCGGCGTGCACGTGGATTCTCTGGACATGTCGGAGACCGAAAAGGCTGAAGGCGGGGTGACCTGTTGCAGCGTGATCTTCGACGCCTGAGCCAACTGTCGGCTGCCGCAGACGGCGTGCAATGTTTGCAGAGCACCGCCGCAAGGTCCGGCAGGAGCGTCGTGCGCGTACTGGCAAGTGGCAACGGTCCGGCCGGGCTGGTCAGCGTTCCGCCCATTGGTTGATGCCGGCATTCTCGACAACTGCCGGTGGGGTGTCCGCGCGAGTCAACGCGAGCATCGCCCGCCCGACCTCGGCGGTGCTGGTCACCTGGCCAGGCAGCAGGCGTCGGGCCATCCCCATGACCGGGGCGGCGAGGCGATAGAACTGCGCCAGTCGACGGTGCGGTGAGCGCACGCCGTCCACCGGCTGGATGCCGCCGGGGCGCAGCATGACCGTGGTGATTGGCAGGGCAGCCAAGGCCTGCTCGGTTTCGCCCTTGGCCTTGAGCACAGTTATCCGACTGCGCGGATTGGCGTGGGCACCGGAGATATACAAAAATTTCCCGCGGTCATTGCGCTGCGCGAACGCCTCGGCGACGTGCACGGTGAGAGTCAGGGTGACGTACCGATAGTCCGCCCTGGCGGTGCCGATCGGAGGTGCCCCGGCGCAATAGAAGCAGGCATCGAACGCCGCCAGACGCTCATGGACGGCAGTCAGGTTGGAAAAGTCGGCGCAGATCACCTCTTCCAGCTTCGGGTCGTGCACTCCGGTAGTCCGCCGCCCGAGTGCCACGACCTGGGCCACGTCGGCGGCGCGCAGGCACTCGCGCAAGACGCCTTGGCCTACCAGGCCCGTGGCACCAGTGATCAGAATGCGCAAGTCGACCTCCGCACGCCGGACGTGTGACTGGATTATGCGCAGTACGATGTGGCGGAGTGGTGACGGCGGGGCGTCGCGTCGATCGCGGGTGAGTATTTTTGCCGGAGCCGCAACTCCGCAGGTTTGCCTTCGGCGCAGCGGCATACGCAGGGTTTAAATCGGCGGGGCGCTGAGCCACGAAAGTTGACCTTCCGCTTGCTTGTCGCACACTGGCCACCTGTCCGCTCAGACTTGTCACATGGGCCAGTATTGCGGCGGCTCTCGCCGCTTCCCGCAGGTCGGTGCCGCGGCTTCCACGACAACTTGCGCAGGCCGATGCGTCGCAGTTGACGCGGACTGCTTTGCGGCCCTGGTTGTCGTGTCTGGGCGTGACGGGCCACCAGCAACTGCGTTATGGCTGTAGATGAAGGGGAAGACGAGGTTGCGCTAGAGTGGCAGAAGCAACGCCGGATTCGTCATTCGCCGGTTCGGTTACCCGGTAGCGGGGCGTTGTGCGCCGCCTTGATGATGAACGGAGCATCGCATGCGCCTGCACGTTTTGTCGGACTTGCACCTTGGCTTGCAGGGTATGTCGCCGCCCGCGGTAGACGCCGATGTGACGATTCTCGCCGGCGACATCCTGCGCCCGGCTGCCGCGGCGATGACGTGGGCTGCCAGTCTGGGGCGGCCGGTGCTGTACGTTCCGGGCAATCACGAGTTCTACGGTGGGTCTATTCCCGATGTGCGTCGGGAGCTGGCACGCAGTGCGCATGAGCACGGCGTCCAGTTGCTGGATGAAGACGTGCAGGTGATCGACGGTGTGCGCTTCGTCGGCGCGACGTTGTGGACGGACTTCAAGC
>JBDSWR010000081.1:0-23778 GCA_039926605.1 Rhodanobacter sp.
GGTTGCTTCGAGATCGACGACTGAAGGCAGCACCGGCACGACGATGACATCGACGTCATCAAGAAACTCGGCAATCTCCGAAGCGCGAATACCTGCGCCCGAATCAATGATGACACGCTCGGCATCGGCTGGAATGCGCTGTTGCCAGTTCTTGCGCGTGGCATCGATTGGCAGCACAGCCGTATCGAGATCGGCGCGCTTCTCGCACCATCGACTGCTCGATCCCTGGCGATCGGCATCGGCGAGCACGGTCGCCTTGCCCTTGAGCGCGGAATGCGCCGCCAGATTCGTCGCGATCGTGGATTTGCCACAACCGCCCTTGGAACTTGCTACCAGGACTTTCAGCATGTCGGCCTCCGTCGGTGAGCACAGCGAGGCAGAGCGTACACCAGCTGGGTGAGGAGGGTGGAATCAGCCGTTGTTCTGCTCGCTCATCTTTGCCAGGTTTCCATAGGGATCCTCGTTCCAATCCTTGGGTGGCAGCAGCGGGATACCCGCTTGGGTCAGCTGATTCTTCATCGCCTGGACTTCGCTCCCGGTTTGCAACCAGTCCGCCTGGTAGCGCGCGAGTTCGGCGGGAATCAACATCGCGAAACGGGAAAGATCAATGGCTTTCTTCATCAAGTAGTCGGCATTCCGGGTGGCCTCGACGGCCTCTTCGGCGCCCGCCAGTCGAAGCAGAGCCGCGCCGGTCTGCATGGACATCACTGTCTTCGACTCCTTGAGCATGAGTCGACCAGTCGCGATGCAGGTCTCACGACGATCAGCCGCCAGAGACTGCTCGGTTGGTTTGCATGCACGCATAGGGCTGGTGTAGTCCGTCAAGGAGATGGCCGCGGCCCGGCCGATCGCCATGATCATCTGCATTTGCTCGGAAGCTTCTTTTGAGCCTTCGGTGGCAAGTTGCGGCATTGGATCGGCGCGAACAACCTTGAGCCATTCAACCATCGCGTCGCCGAAGTGTTCGTCGAAATGCCGCGACGCACCGATCCGCGCCAGCGCCTCGGTGATGGCGGCCTCGTCTTTGGCCTCGGAAGCGGCCGCCAACTGAAACAGCCATGCGGCACCGTTGTCCGGTTCGATACGCTGCAGCGCCAGCGCCGGTTCCGAGACGACTTCCGATCGCGGAAGATTCATGGCGGCGATCCATTGCACCCAAGCATCATCCGGAGCCATCGCCGCCGCGCGTGCCGATAGCGCGCGCTGCCGGTCGACGCTGCTCTCGTCGCCCTGACGGCCATAGGTGATGGCTGTTGCCGCGAGAGTCATCGAATGCGGCGTGCCCTCTGCAACCAGCGTTTCGATCAATGTCTCGTTGTACTGCTTGAATGCCGAGTCAAAATCCTCGGTGGCTGGAGGATCGATCGTAACGGCCGCGGCGACTGTAGCCATGCCTGCTACGGCCGCGATAACGACCAATGATTGTCTCAAATTGCGCATCGCTTTCTCCAATTCATGTTTGGACGCGATCGAGCGATCAATACCCCGCCGCTTGTCCATCCTTGCGTCCTTCCGAAGCGCCAATATACACCTTGTTCTTTTCGTCCCAGCCGATCGCCTGATAGCCGCCGTAGGGGCCGTTGGCGAATTCTACTTTGTGGCCCATGCGCATGAGTGCACGGATGGTCGAGTAATCGAAGCCGGTTTCGAGCTGGATGGCGCCGCCGTCGGTCATTTCGGTGGCCTGGCCTTCGGGTGAGGTCGAACCATCGTGGAGGATGCGTGGCGCATCGCCGGCTTCCTGCAGGTTCATGCCGAAGTCGATCAGGTTGCTGACAATCAGGGTGTGCGCCTGCGGCTGCGTATCACCGCCCATCACGCCGAAGCTCAGCCATGGCTTGCCGTCCTTGGTGACGAAGGCCGGGATGATCGTGTGGAACGGACGCTTGCCCGGTGCGAAGGTATTCGCGTGGCCTTCCTTCAACACGAACATCTCGCCGCGATCCTGCAGGATGAAGCCGAGGCCCGGCGGGGTCATGCCCGATCCCATGCCGCGATAGTTGGACTGGATCAACGAGACCATGTTGCCCCACTGGTCGGCCGTGGTCAGATAGATCGTGTCGCCATCGAGCTTGAATTCGCCCGCAGCGACTTCGTTCGCGGCGGTGTCCATCGAGATCCGTTTGCGGCGCTCGGCGGCGTATTCCTTCGAGATCAATGTCGCCACCGGTGCCTTGACGAAATCCGGATCGGCGTAGAACTTTGCACGATCGGCAAACGCGAGCTTCTTTGCTTCGACAAACAGGTGGATGGTTTCCGCACTGCCGAATCCATAGCTCTTGAGGTCATAGCCTTCGAGGATGTTGAGCATCTGCAGCGCGGCGATGCCCTGGCCATTCGGCGGCAATTCCCAGACATCGTAGCCGCGATAGTTGGTCGATACCGGTTCGACCCACTGGCCCTTGTGTGCGGCCAGATCCTCATACGACAGAAAGCCGCCGTTGACTTTCATGTAGTCGGCGATCGTGTGCGCAATGGCGCCCTTGTAGAATGCATCGCGGCCGCCTTTGGCGATCGTCTCGAGCGTATGCGCGAGATTTGGATTCTTCCATATTTCGCCCTTGGCGGGCGCGTGACCATCGATCGTGAATTGCTCGGTGAAGCCCGGATATTTGCCGAGACGCGGCGCCGGCAGTCCCCAGTAGTAGGCGATCAACTCGCTCAGTGGAAATCCATCACGCGCATATCCAATCGCCGGCGCGAGGACGGATTTCATCGGCAGCTTGCCGAAGCGATCGTGCAGGGCAAACCAGCCATCGACCGCACCCGGCGTGGTCACCGGCAATGGACCGTACGGCGGGATCTTCGTGTAACCGTGTTCCTTGAACCACGCCAGGCTCAGGCTTTTCGGCGAGTGGCCGGAGCCGTTGTAGCCATGGAGCTTGCTGGACTTTGCATCCCAGACGATGGCGAACAGGTCGCCGCCCATGCCGTTGCCGGTCGGCTCCATGAGTCCGAGTGCGGCGTTGGCAGCAATCGCCGCGTCAATTGCGTTGCCGCCGCGTTTGAGGATATCGAGGCCGATCTGTGTGGCCAGCGGTTGTGACGTGGCGACCATGCCGTGCTGGGCGAACACTTCCGAGCGGGTCGCGAACGATTCACCGGTTACGCGATCACCGGCTGTCGCCGTCATGGGCGAGAGCGCTGCAAGCAGGACGAGGCTGAGACGGATCATGGATGACTCCAGGCAATAACCAGTGGCCCAGCATACGACGTCCCGCCTGTGACCCCGGGGCGGAACTTTCCTGCGCTAGCGAACCGTTCGATCTGTGCAGGATTCACTCGGCCATTGCATCATCGCGCCACCGCCTCGATGTCTTGAGATCGGTCCTCGGCGAAAGGATCGATCGAACCGGGATCGTTGAACAGGAATCCAATGACGGTCAGCCTGCGAAGACAATGGCAGCACTTCAAGGCGACCCCGTGTGGGCGTCGCTTCTACACGCGCCATCGCGTGCGCCGCGCGCAAGGTGGCGGAGTCGCGCGCAAACTGCTGATCAGTGCACTCGGCGGGCTGACCGTACTTGCCGGCATCGCCATGATCGTACTGCCCGGCCCCGGCATGCTGGCCATCGCACTTGGCGCAGCCTTCATCGCTCAGGAATCGCTGTTCGCCGCACGCCTGCTTGATCGCCTCGATCATTGGGCAACCGGCTTGTACAAGCGCTGGCGCGCGCGGCGTGCCGAATGATTCTTCAGCTTGCGAACAGCCCGGCTTGCGCACCGAGCTCATCAGCATCCCGGAAATTGCCGATTCCAACGCCAACCAGGCGATAGCGCGTTACATCGGCCAGTTGCACGCGCTCACGCAAGGCAAGTGCGAGTTCCGTTAGTTCCTCGGCTGAATCGGGCATCGTCGCCGGGCTCAAGCTGCGCGTAAGAATCTTGAATTCGCGGGTCTTCAGTTTGAGCACAACGGTGCGCCCCACGCGATCCACCTTGCGTGTGGCGGCCCAGACCTTCACGCACAGTTCGCGAATCGTCGGTTCGAGATCGGCCAGCGGCAGATCCTCGGCGAAGGTGTCTTCGGCCGAGATCGATTGCACCGGTCTATCCGGCGTCACCGCGTTTTCGTCGATGCCGAGACTGAGCTCGTGCAGGCGCCGACCGTAGCGCCCAAACAGGCTTTCGAGCTCGCGCACATCGCGTGCGCGCAACTCGCCCATCGTGCGGATGCCGAGTGCAGCGAGTTTGCCATCCATGACCTTGCCGACACCGTGGATGCGCCCGACCGGCAACGGCGTTAGGAAGGCCTCAACCGCATCGGGTTTGATCACGAAAAGCCCATCAGGCTTGTTCCAGTCCGAGGCGATCTTGGCGAGGAATTTGTTCGGCGCGACGCCGGCCGAAGCGGTGAGTCCGGTTTCCTCGAGGATCGCGGCGCGGATTGCCATCGCCGTAGCCGTAGCCGAAGGCAGGCCGCTGGCCAGCGTGCTGACGTCGAGATACGCCTCGTCCAGCGACAGCGGTTCGATCAGTGCGGTGTGCCGCGCGAAGATCGCGCGCACCTGCTGCGACACTTCGTGATAGCGGGTGAAATCCGGCGGCACGAAGGTCAACTGCGGACACAGCCGCTCGGCGCGCGCCGAGGGCATCGCCGAGTGCACGCCAAACACCCGCGCCTCATAGCTGGCGGTGAGCACCACCGAACGCGTGCTGCGCCACGCCACCGCGATCGGCTTGCCGCGCAGCGACGGGTCATCGTGCTGCGCGACTGACGCGTAAAACGCGTCCATGTCGATATGCAGAATTTTGCGCGTTGGTGTGGACAAGGTGCGGACCGGGAAGAGCCGATGGGCTGATTCTAGATGGGCGTGCGGCCAGTGTGGTTCAGGCAGCGGGCAGGCTGCGCCCAGACCAGGCGGCGTGATCACTCGAACCGATCGCATCATCAGTGGCCGCAAGCAACCGGCCTCGACCCGTGCGCACAGTACCGAGCACAGCGCGCCAGGCATCGTCCGGCCGCGTTGGCCGCCCGCTGCCACTCGCTCCAGCGAGCACGTTTTTTACACCTGAACACCGACTCCCGAGTTTCCGCCTTGGCCCGTCGTGGTGGTGCCACGCATCGGGCGCCGGGTACCAGGCGGGCCCCTGTGGCTGAGGGACCAGGAGGCTCCCTTGGTCGGCCGTCCGATCCGTCGCGAAGCAAAAACCACGACCGTTTCGCCAGTTTCGTTGAGCTGCTTTGCGTACTGTAAAGATGTCCTCGCGTGCAGCCGTTCCCGACGAGGTCGAAGCGGAGCGTCGCCATGAAAACTCGTTTGTCGTGCGTTGCCCTGATGTTGTTGCTGACCGTGTCGCCCGGCGCCCTTGCGGGCCAGTATCAGGGCTGGAATACGACCAGTGATATCGGGGTGGGAGTGTTGCTGATTTCATCCCTTGCGGTACCGGCGGCGCAGGATGACTGGCAGGGGTTTCGCCAGGCCGCTTACAGCAACGCCCTCGCGGAAGGCGTGGCCTTGCTCGGCAAGTCGCTGATTCACGAAGAGCGCCCGAACCACAGGGACAATCATAGTTTTCCGTCAGGCCACACCACGCTTGCGTTCGCGGCTGCCACCACGATGTACCGTCGCTACGGTTGGGAGGTGGGGTTTCCTGCCTACGCCATTGCAACACTCACCGGCGTGGCACGGGTCAGCTCGCGCGAACACCGTTGGTGGGATGCAGCGGCCGGCGCGGCGATCGGAATCGGTAGCGGCTGGCTGCTCACGCACCCGATCAACGATCACGTGCAGATAGCACCATGGGTTGCTGAAGGGGGTGGCGGCATTGCGCTGACGGTGGTCTTTTGATCGGCCAGCCAGCGCTCTCCGCGCGCAGTACAGCCGCGCCTGATCAACGCACCGGCGGCAACGATTGCACGAGGTACAGGCGCACGCCTGCGTGTCCCCTGGGCAGTTTGATGGCTGCGCCGGCAGTGACCTGGATGGCATTGCCCAGCGGCGCGGTGGCGGCACGCAGCGCGGCGGTCAGTTCGTTGGTCTGCCGGTGCTGGGCAATGACGGTCGGCAGCAACCACACCAGCGCCAGCAGCGCCAGCGCAACCACGCCGGCGGCGATGCGCAGGCGGGGCCAGAGCGAACGCCGGGACTTGCTTGCAAGGGTGGTCTGCAGACGGCGCAGGCCGCCGGATGGCCGCCTTCATGAATAGATACATGCCAGCACGGATTTCTTTCACGGGCGGGTGATCGCGATAGCCAGGATCGGATGTGCTCCTGCGGAACGCCCGGCTAATCCAGGTGCGACGGATGCTGCGTGATGCGCCGGACCACCTCCTGCGCCAGACGTTCGGCCGCCGCCGGTTGCGCGGCCAGATACAGGAACGGCTCGATCAGCTCCAGCTCCATGATCAGAAACTGACCAGCGCTGATGACGCCGTCGACGCGTGCGTAGGCGTGGTCGCCGTGGCCGAGGGTCGCCACCGTCGCCAGTGCGCGATCCGCTGCGGCCAATGTGGCGGCGCCGGGCACGCTGGGTGTGACACTGCCACCGTGCTCGTCCTGCACCCGGTAGTCGCCCGCCGCAGGGCGCTTGAGTACGGCGTGGCTGAACACGCCAGCGAAGTACAACAGCGACCATTCCCCGGCGCTGACCACTTCGGGAACGAACGGTTGCACCAGGTAATCGTATTCGGCGGGAAGTGCTGACAGCGCCTGATCGAAAGCAGCATCACCGACGACACCGCGCAGCGTGTGCCATGCGCCGCCGCTGATGGTGGGTTTGACCACCACTTGCTGACCGCCCATGGCCGCCAGCACTCGACGCAGCTTGCTGGCGCGGCTGAGCTGCGAGGGAATGGTACCCACGCCGAGCTTGCCCAGCTCCAGCAGATAGCGCTTGTCGCTGTTCCAACGCAGCAACGCGCTGGGGTTGATGGTGGCGGTGCCAAGTTGGTCGAGCCGGTCCAGCCAGTGCACAAACGTCGGGTAGTGCTTGAAATAATCCCAGACCGTGCGGATCAGCACTGCGTCGAAGGTTGACCAGTCGACGCGCGGGTCATTCCACACACAACTGGTTGGCTGTACGCCAAGGCGCTGCAGCGACGCTGCGAGATGCGCGTCATCAGGCTGGATCGTTGGGTAGTCGGCCGAGGTGGCGAACGCCACGCGATACGGTGTGAGAGGCGTTGAGATGACAGAATCTCCAGGAATCAGCGAGGAAGCGCCAGCACCCGGTCTGTGCCCCAGCGCGATAGCTGCAACCGGGCCTGGATGCCCCGTGCGCGTGGTGCGCCGGCGTCGGGGTGGTCGCAGCGTTGCAAGTGTGCCGCGTGCAACGTGTCGAGCGCCACCCCGGCGCGTGACCGGCATCGGCGCCCGACAGCCGATCCTGCATGCATGCGGCACGCGGGACTGGCAGAACTGCCATGCGCAGTGGCAAGGTAGCCGCCATGTCGACTGAACCCGCCAACGCCTACGCCCGCCGCCTGAACTCCTGGGACGCGGCGATGATCGTCATCGGCGGCATCATCGGCGCCGGCATTTTTCTCACGCCGGCGACGGTGGCCAGGAACACGGCGTCCGCCACCGAAGTGCTGATGCTGTGGGTACTCGGTGGCCTGCTGACGCTGGCCGGCGTGCTGTGTTACGCCGAACTTGGCGCGCGGCGTCCACTGGCTGGCGGTATTTACGTCTATTTGCGTGAAGCGTTTGGCCTGCTGCCAGCATTCCTGTTTGGCTGGACCATGGCGCTGATCAACTATCCCGGGAGCGTGGCGGCGGTAGCCACGATGTTCGCCGAATACCTGTCCGCAGCTCTTGGAGTGCAGCCGGTGCTGTACGTGAAGCCGATTGCAGTGGGTGCAATCGTGTTCATCGTCGGCATCAATTTGTTCGGTATCCGCGCAGGCGCGTGGCTGCAGAATATCTTTACCGTATTGAAGCTGGCGGCGGTCGCGCTGCTGGTGATTGCCGGCCTGGTGCTGGCCCATGATCAACCCGGCCTGGCGTGGGTGCCGGACACCACGCGGCCAGTGTCGCGCTGGGCGTTTGCCGGTGCGCTGTTGCCGGTGCTGTTTACCTACGGCGGCTTCCACTACCTCAACGACCTGGCCGGTGAGGTGCGCAACCCGCAACGCACCCTGCCGCGCGCACTGGGCCTGGGCATGGCTGGTGTCGTGGTGTGCTACGTGCTGGCCAACCTCGCGTACTTGTCGGGGCTGGGACACGCCGGGCTCGGTGCGAGCTCAGCGCCGGCAGCGGACTTGATGCGCAAGCTGCTGGGTGAGCGCGGCGCCACGGTGATTGCCATCGGCATTGCCTGTTCAACCTTCGGCTATTGCAGCATTGCGATTGCCGGTGGCGCGCGCGTGTTGCAGACGATGGGCGCCGATGGGGTGTTCTTTCGTGCCGCCGGGCGCATTGACCCACGCACGCGAGCACCGCAAGTTGCGCTGGCAGCGCTTGGCGCGTGGGCAATCGTGTTGACACTTTCCGGCACGTTCAACCAGTTGCTGAACTACTCCACGGTCGGCGAGTGGTTCGGCCATATATTCGGCATCGCCACTTTGTTCTGGTACCGCAAGCATTTCATTGATGAGCCGGCGCCATATCGCGTGCCGTTCTACCCGCTGCTGCCGCTGGTTTTCGTGATCACCGTGTTTGCAGTGATCGTTGCCAGTGCGATCCATGCTCCGGGCGATGCGGGCATGAGCTTGCTGATCGTCGCGCTCGGCTTGCCGGTGTATTACGGCTGGCGCCGCTGGTCGGGTCCGCGCGCGCCATAGCGCGACGTGCGACGCGGTGGGTTTGACGTGTGGCTCGCCATGGGGGGCTTTCCCATTGCACCGCGCAGCGCGCTGCGCTTCAGCGGGCAGTCGCATAATGAGCGGGCGTTTCAGCAAGGTTGATTGCCCATGTATCGTCCCGGTTTGCTCTGCTTGTGCCTGTTGGCATTGAGTGCGTGTCATGCCGCGGAAACGTCGGGCGTGGCGGATCTGGCCCAGCCCGATGCCACTGTGCAGGCCACTCTCGATCACGTGCAGCGGGTTGGCGCGGTGGAGCACGCGGCCGATGGCGTGCCGCAACAGCGCTATGCGTTTCAGGGCGCGGCAAAACCGCAGATCACGCTCGCGTCAGTGAGTGGCACCTGGGACTGGTCGACCCAAGGTGAGCTGCAGGTGCGCGTGCAGGACGCGATGGCCTGGGCGCTGACCCTGGACATCGAGATTGATGACGCCACCGGGCATCATCTGCGCGCGACCGTTGGGGTCCAGCCGGGTCCCGCACAAACGCTGGTGATCCCGCTGCACGCGACGTCGCCGCGCAACGCCGGCATGCAGGTCGGCCCGCCGATGCCGTTTACCCATAACGGCCAGCCGACGTTGCTTGCCACCAGCGTCGAAGGTGCGCTGGATCTGCATCAGGTGCGTGCGATCCGGCTCAGCATGCCCGCGCCACAGTCGGCGCAAACGCTGTTGTTCGGGCGCGTGCAGACGGTACCGGGTGCGCCGGCGTTGCGCGCCGCATATACGGGCATTGTTGATCGTTTTGGCCAGTCCACGCGCGGGCATTGGCCGGAAAAGATCGACTCAGACGCGGCGCTGCGTGCGGCCCATGCGCGCGAGCAAACGGCATTGGCCGCTGCTGATGACGTTACCGGCGCACGCGACGTGTATGGCGGGCGTCTGGATGGCCAGAAGCTGGCTCAGACCGGCTGGTTCCATACGCAGAAGCTCGCAGGCCGCTGGCACTTGGTGACGCCTGCTGGCCACCCGTTTTTCTCGCTGGGCGTCAATGCCGTGGCCGCGGATGGCGGGCGCAGTTACGTGGAAGGTCGCGAGTTCATGTTCAAGGATCTGCCACCCGACGACGACACGTGGGCAGCGTTTTACGGTACCGGGGACAGTCGCAGGCCCGACCAGGGTGCCAGCCAGGGCATCGGCTACAACCACGGCCGCTGGTTCGATTTCCAGGCGGCCAATCTGTATCGCGTGGATGGCAAGAATTGGCTGAAGGACTGGCGCACGCGTGCACTGGATCGATTGCAGGCGTGGGGGTTCAACACCATCGGCAACTGGAGCGATGCCGCCCTGGGCACCGCGCATCGCGTGGCGTACACGCGTTCGATCAATATCGCCGGCGACTATGCGAATGTCGCGACCGGCTACGACTACTGGGGGCGCATGCCCGATCCGTTTGATCCGCGCTTTGTGCAAGCCACCAACGCGGCCGTGCAAAAGGCCTCCGGGGGTGTGCGCGATGATCCGTATCTGCTCGGTTACTTTGCCGACAACGAACTGGCGTGGGCTGGCGCCGGTGCGCAGGGGCGCTGGGGTCTCGCCATCGGGACCTTGCGCGGCGACGCGCACAGCCCGGCCAAGCAGGCGTTCATGGCGATCTTGCGCAAGAAGTATGTTGAACCGGAAACGCTCGCTGGTGCGTGGGGGATCGCGCTCACTTCATGGGACGCGCTGAACGCGACGGGCTTCGTGGCGCCCTTCCCGGTCGCGACGCATCCGGCGATTACCGCCGATTACAGTGCGTGGCTGCGCCTGTACGCCGACACCTATTTCCGCGCCGTGGCCCACGCCATCCATCAGCAGGACCCACACCACCTGTTTCTCGGCGGACGTTTTGCGGTGAACACGCCAGAAGCCGTCGCGGCGTGCGCACAGTTCTGTGACGTGGTCAGTTTCAACGTGTACGCCGACCTGCCCCAGCATGGCTTTGACGTGGCGGCGATGCATCGCCTGGACAAACCAGTGCTGATCAGTGAATTCAACTTTGGTTCCGCCGATCGTGGGCCGTTTGGCAGCGGTGTGGTGGCGGTGACGCATGAGGCAGAGCGTGGCTCAGCCTATGCGCGCTTCTTGGCGGCTGCCGCGAGCAACCCGGACATTGTCGGCGCGCACTGGTTTCAGTACGCCGATCAGCCTGTCACCGGGCGCTTGCTGGATGGGGAAAACAGCCATCTCGGCCTGGTCAGCATCACCGATCTTCCGTTTGCTGGATTCGTGGGCGCCGTCCAGGCGGCGAATCACGAACTGGTGCACTGAGCAGGTATCAGGTGTGGTGCGCACGCGGTATCTGCGCTTGGTTCCCGCGCATGGCGCGTGTGCTACGTAACCTGGTGAGAAAGCTGCGGCCCCGTTTCAGGTCGTGGCAGGGTGCCAGAGTGTGGGGCAACGCCGACGCAGCGAAGTCGCGCACGAGGGAAGGACCCGCGCGGATTCGTTAGACTCGCCGACGGTGACAAGGGCTTTCGGGGCGCGCATCCCATCACGGGCTTTCCGGATGGAAGGAGCGATATGAACACTTTCTCGTTCGCGGCCATGGCCGGCATGGGCATGTTCGCCATGTTGGTGATGGCGGTCGTGGGAGCGCTGGTGGGGGCGTTGGTACTCAGCCTCGCTTTTCGCCTGGTCGTTGGTCACATGCCCTCGTACCTGCGCGCGTTGGCCGCGGTGATATTGACCTGGCTGGCGGTCGCGGTGACGCTGTTTGTGCTGGGACTTGTTCTGTCCGGCGGCCCCGGTCGCCTGCTTGGCGCCGTGGTGATGTTTCTGGTGGGCGCGGCGATCATCAACCGCGTACTTCCCACAGGAACCGGCTTGCCCATCGGCTATGGCCAGGCGTGCCTGGTGCAATTGGCCTACATGCTGGCGGGTGTCGTCTTGGCGCTGGTAGTTGGCATGGCCATGGCGCTGATATTCGGCAGCATGCAGGGCGGCTTGCGTTGATTGCTGCGACCAGACGGTTTGGTAGAGCGGGCACCGCTCGCCGAAGCGTGAACTGACGCGGACGTGCGGCGTTACGCCAGGCTGGTGGCCACACCGAATCCGATCGCCATGATCGCGGCCACGGCCATGCACGCACTCCCGGGACGGACGCGGTGCGCGTCGAGGCGCGGGGTCAGGCGCCAGATGAGGGCGACACCGACCAGCATGTCGACGATCAGTGCCCAGCGCAGCGCGCCGGAGTGCAACAGCGGCGCATACGGCGGGCGCAGGTGGCCTTCGGCCGCGGCGACTGCGGCAAGGAGTGCGATGCTGATCAACGCCCAGATCAGGCAGGCGAGATACAGGCGGTTGAACACCACAGCCACACCTTCGGCCCAACGCAGCACACACCAACCAATCAGCGCAAACACGAGCGCGGCCATGGAGCTGTAAAGCACCCACCATAGCGCGGTGCTGACGAGCGTGAGTACGGCAGTCATACGACTTCGCGGAATCCCAGTTTGCGCAGCAGCTTGGCCATCAACCACACCGGACCGATCAGCAGATACGACAAGTCGGTGAGGAAGCTGGGTCGGCGTCCCTCGAAATGATGGCCGACAAACTGGCCAATCCAGGCAACGATGAAGACCCCAATCGCCAGATACGCCAGGCCCGCAGTGCCAAGCTCGACAAACAGCAGATGCGTGATCAGCGCGAGCACGGCAAACGCAATGAGCACGGCTGCTGCCAGCCGATGTGAACGCTTCCAGTACCAATAGAACGCCAGCACGATCACCAGCACGGCCCAAGCGCCCGGACGCGCAAACGATCCGGGCACCGGAATGATCCACAACAGGGCAATCACCGACCAGACAATCGGTGGCACGCACAACCAGTGGGCTATCTGGTTGGTCCGGTTGCGATGGTCGGCGCTGTAACTGTCAAGCCAGTCCTGCATGCTGCGCATGGTTGCACCCTCCTCGGATATCACGTGCGCTCAATGTGCACCGCTTCTGGATAGCAGATTGAGCACGAGCACGCCAGCGATGATCAGCGCGATCCCGCAAACGCCGGCTACATCGAGCTTCTGGCGGAACATCAGCATGCCAATCACGGCGATGAGCACAGTCCCTGCACCCGACCATACGGCATAGGCAATGCCGATCGGGATGTGCTTCAGCGTGAGGCTGAGCAAGTAGAACGCCAGCGCATAGCCGACGACCACCACGCTGCTCGGTGCCAGCCGAGTGAAACCTGCGCTGGCTTTCAACGCGCTGGTGGCGATCACTTCGGCCGTAATTGCCATGGCGAGTAACCACCAGGCGTTCATCAGGCCAGACGGATGCCGGCGAGCCGGTGCAGGGCCTCGGCATACTTTTCGGCCGTGCGCGCGATCACGGCATCGGGAATGACCGGACCAGGCGAAGTCTTGCCCCAGTCCTGGGTTTCCAGCCAGTCGCGCACAAATTGCTTGTCGTAGCTCGGCGGGCTGATACCGGTGCGGTACTGGTCGGCAGGCCAGAAGCGCGAAGAGTCGGGCGTGAGCATTTCATCCATCACATACAGCTTGCCGTCCGCATCGGTACCGAACTCGAACTTGGTGTCGGCAATGATGATGCCGCGCTCAGCCGCATATGCCGCGGCCCACTGGTAGATGGCCAACGTGGCATCCCGCACCTGGCCGGCCAGCTCGCTGCCGACCGCGCTGACCACGCTGGCGAAACTCACGTTCTCATCATGGTGGCCGGATGCGGCTTTGGTCGACGGGGTGAAGATGGGTTCGGGAAGTCGTTGGGCCTGTTGCAAGCCGGCAGGCAAGGTGATGCCGCACAGCGCGCCGCTGGCCTGATAGTCCTTCCAGCCCGAGCCGATGAGGTAACCGCGGGCGATGGCCTCCACCGGGACCGGCCGCAGGCGGCGCACCACGACTGCGCGCTTGGCGTACAGCGCCGGGTCGGCACCCGCCGGCAACACGTCGGCAACCGGCACGTCGACAAGGTGGTTGGGCATCAGGTGTGCCGTTCTGGCAAACCAGAAGTTGGACATCTGCGTCAGCATCTCGCCCTTGCCGGGGATCGGATTGGGCATCACCACGTCAAATGCCGACAGCCGATCGGTGGCCACCATCAACAGCCGATCGTCGGACAACGCGTAGACATCGCGCACCTTGCCACGATGGATCAGTTCCAGGCCGGGCAGGTTGGATTGCAGGAGGGTGGTTGACACGTTGGATACGTCCGCAGGCTCGAGAATGGGCATTCTAGCCGTTGTGCCGCAAAGGGATCACCAGGAGCCTGTGGGACTTTGGTGGTCGAGGCGAGAATTCGGCTGGGTGAGGACCGATCTTCGACGGTTCGCCGGTCCATCGTGGTTCTATGGACCAGGAATCGGCGAAGCGCTTCACAACAGCGAAGCTGGTCAGATATGGACCACACCGGTGGATTCGCAGACCGGCCAACCAAAGTTCGACAGGCTCCCACGCACTGCTAGAATCGCAGGTCTTTCCGTTGCCGTTATTGCTGATGCACATCTTGATGATGGCGGTTATGTGCGCGTGCGCCGTCGCCAGTCCACTCGTTGCGGCGCAGGTTGCCGCGCCGGCGCGGCCAAGCCAACTTGGCTTGTGCGCCGCGTGTCACGGTGCGCAAGGGCATGCCAGCATGCCCGGGGTGCCAAACCTCGCCGGTCAGCGTGAGGATTATCTGCGCGCGGCGTTGCGCCAGTATCGCAACGGGCAACGCAACGTGGCGGTGATGCGTGCGGCAGTCGGCCCGCTAAATGATGCGCAACTCGACGCGCTGGCGGCTTGGTACAGCCGGCAATTACCGTTGGTGCAGGGTCGCCCGTGAATTTCACATACACGCTATGGCTGGCGTTTCTCGGCATGATTGTAGGCCGTGGACCCGGTGCGCTCGTGGGCGCGGTGCTGGGTTTCGTGGTGGACAGCTTGCGCCACAGTCAGCGCCGCCGGGCGATCCCGGAGGTCGGTGGCTTCATCCGCCCGCTGTTCACTTTGCTCGGCGCAGTGGCCAAGTCCGATGGCCGCGTGTCGCAAGCGGAAATTGGCGTGGCCGAGCGGCTGATGACGCGGATGAACCTGACCGGCGAACAGCGCCGGCAGGCGGTGGTCAGTTTCAATGTGGGCAAACAACCCGAGTTTGATGTCACCGGTAGCATTGATGCTCTGCGTGGCTGGGCCGGCGCCCGCCGCGACCACGCTTTTCCCGTGCTGGATGTGGTGATTGAAACCGTGTTGGCGGAAGGTCATCCGCCGCCGGAGAAGATGGCGATCCTGCGCCAGTTGGCGTTCGCCTTGCGCGTCAGTGACATGGAGCTGATGGCGTTGCTGGCGATGAAGGGCTACGCGTGGAACGCGGCTGCGGGTACGCACGGTCGCGGGCGCAGCCAGAGTTACGGGTGGGGACGCGGCAATGGTTACGTGCCACCGCAGCGCAACGTGCAGGGGCCGAACCCGTACGTCGTGTTGGGGATCGATCAGAACGCCGACGAACGCACGGTAAAGCATGCCTATCGCAAGCTGATTTCCGAACACCACCCCGATCGTCTTGGCGATTTGCCGGAGGATATGCGCCGGCAGGCCGAATCACGCGCCAGCGAGATCAACGCCGCGTACGACCGTATCAAGGATCTGCGCGGTTTCAAGTAGCAGCCGGTTGCGGGCAAAACTGTCGGTTTTGATCGCCACCGTTGCTCCCGAGCGGGAGCTTCGCGCGCAAGCGAGCCCCTACAATCAGCATCAGACTCCTTCGACCTGGCCGATAGCCATCATGCCCAAGCAATCTCCCATCATCGCTCCGTCCATCCTTGCCGCAGACTTCGCGCGGCTTGGTGAGGACACTGCCGCGGCGCTGGCCGCTGGTGCGCACTGGGTGCACTTCGACGTGATGGACAACCATTACGTGCCCAATCTCACCATGGGACCGATGGTGCTGGCAGCGCTGCGCGGTTACGGCATCACCGCGCCGATCGACGTGCACCTGATGGTGAAGCCAGTGGATCGCATCGTGCCGGATTTTGCCAAGGCAGGCGCCAGCAGCATCAGTTTTCACCCGGAAGCCAGCGAACACATCGATCGCACGCTTGGCTTGATCCGGGAGTCCGGTTGCCAGGCTGGCCTGGTGTTCAACCCGGCCACGCCGCTGGACTACCTCGATTACGTCATGGACAAGGTCGACCTGATCCTGATCATGTCCGTGAACCCCGGGTTCGGCGGGCAGGAGTTCATCCCCGGTACGCTGGAAAAATTACGCCAGGCGCGCGCGCGCATCGACGTCAGTGGTCATGCGATCCGGCTGGAAGTGGACGGTGGGGTTACTCCAGCCAATGTCGGCGCGATTGCCGCGGCGGGTGCCGATACGTTCGTCGCCGGGTCGGCGATTTTTCATGCCAAAGACTATCGCGCTGAGATCACGGCGATGCGGCATGCCATCGGTTGATGGGCATTCGTTGTGCCGTATATATGGAAAAGGTCCCGACGCAGCGTATATGCGCGTCGGGACAAACGTCGTCAAGACGTGAGAGGAAACACCATGTGATTGGCGATGGCCTCCGCCGCTACCGGTGAGGCTGTCCGGTGGCGGCAGAGGCCAGATCCACGGCAATGGAACGTCGCCAATCAACAACTCAGACCGGACGTAGGCGATTTGGTTCCCGGCCGGGTAAGTCGAGCAAGGGCGCGGGCTCGGCGAGTATGCTGCATCCTGGGCAGCCCGGCGTATTCCGCGCCACGTGGCGCGGAATACGCATCAGGGCTGCTTCAGAGGCCTGCCGAAAATGCAGATGTATACGTTCGCTGAACGCTGGAGCCGTCGATCCCCGGCTTGGTGCCCCGCCTTTCGGCGCACTGTGGCGTGCAGCCTGGGGTGTGCGGCGTTACTGACCGTCTGTCTCGCGCTTGCGGCAGCCCCGGAACCGGCAACTGCAGGCAAGTCAGCGACAGCCGGGGAACCGTTCGCTGCCCGTGGGGCGCGTGATGGCGACGTGCCGGCGTGGACTGTCCAGGCTGTCGCCCCTTCTGGCTGGACCGCCGATTGCTGTACGTACGCGAAGGCCATCGGGGTGAACTTCGTGCTGTATCGCGGCGAGTGGAGCGGAAACCCGCAGCAAGTGATGGTGCTGAACGTGTGGCCGCGCAAGTTGCCGACACTGACCGCAGAGATCGAGGCTGACCGCAAGCATTACCTGCAGGCTGATCCTGCCGCGAAAGTCAGCCCCATCACCATTCGCCACCCGGCGATGCCGTGTCAGGCCACTTTGTTCCAAGGCACCGACCACGTCGACGACATCGTGGTGTTCTGCGAACCAGCCAAGGCGAGCGGTATCCGCTGGAGTTGGTCAATGACACTGGACGATGGCGACCCGACGCGCAACGCGCTGCTTGCCGCGTTCATGCGCGTGGTGATGGCTTCCCGCTATGTACGCGACGTTACGCCTGGTTCCTGAGGCCAGACGCCACGTCGATCAGGATGGGCCGCCGCCGGGCGGGTTGTCAGGCACGCAACCACACGTGACGGAAGTTGGCCTGGAAATACGGTCGGTCGGATCTGCCGAGCGCAATCGCTGACCAGCATCGTGAGCAACACGACAATCGCGGTGCGCAATCCTCACAGCATTGCACGCGGACGTTCGACCGCACTTGTGGGGCGCCGGCGAAAAAATGGATCGCGCTTGCCGGCACACAAAGCGCGCTGGTCCACGCGTGTGGGTGGGACCGTGCACTGCTATCTTGACGAACTCACCGGCCGTGGATAGTTGCAACGTGATTTCCCAAGACGAATTCGATGCACTGGCGACGCAAGGGCACACGCGGATTCCGCTGGTGCGTGAGGTGTTTTCCGATCTCGACACGCCCCTGTCGGTGTACCTGAAACTGGCCGACGGCCCGTACACATTCCTGTTTGAGTCGGTCGAGAGCGGCGCAAGCTGGGGTCGTTATTCCATCATCGGCCTGCCCGCCAAGCGCGTGTACCGCCTGCGTGGGCACGATCTCGAAGTAGAGGATTGCGGCGAAGTCGTCGAGCGTCGCCAGGTGGCTGATCCGCTGGCGGAGATCGAGCGGCTGCGCGAGCAGTACAACGTCCCGCGGTTGCCCGAGTTGCCGGCTTTCAGTGGTGGTCTGGTCGGCTACTTCGGCTTCGAGACAATCGGTTATATCGAACCACGCCTGGCGCAGTGGGATCGCCGCGACGAACTCGGTACGCCCGACGTATTGCTCCTGCTGGCTGAAGAGGTCGCGGTTTTCGACAACCTCAAAGGTCGCTTGTACCTGATCGTGCACGCCGATCCGGCCCAGCCGCAGGCCTGGGCCACGGCACGGCGGCGACTGGATGCGCTGGTGTACCGGCTGCATCAGGGCGGCGCGGCGTATCCACAACTGGTGCATGCCGAGGCGGTGGACGAGAGCGATTTCAAATCCTCGTTCACAAAAGATGAATTCATGGCGATGGTCGAGCGCGCGAAGGAATACATTCGCGCCGGCGACATTTTCCAGGTGGTGCCATCGCAGCGTTTGAGCGTGGGTTTCCACGCGCGGCCGGTCGACGTGTACCGCGCGCTGCGAGCGTTGAACCCGTCGCCGTACATGTATTTCGTCGACCTCGGCGACACCCAGATCGTCGGCTCTTCGCCGGAAATCCTCGCCCGCCTGAAAGACGGCAAGGTCGTGGTGCGTCCGCTGGCCGGCACGCGCCGGCGCGGTGCCTCCGACGCCGAGGACCGGGCGCTTGAGGCTGAGCTGCTGGCCGATCCCAAAGAGCGTGCCGAACATGTGATGTTGATCGACCTGGGCCGCAACGACATCGGTCGCATCAGCGAGCCGGGCAGCGTCGAGGTCAGCGATTCATTTGTGGTCGAGCGCTACTCGCACGTCATGCACATCGTCTCGCAAGTGCAAGGCACGGTGCGCGCCGGCCTGTCCTACATGGACGTGCTCAAGGCCACCTTCCCGGCTGGCACACTGAGCGGTGCTCCGAAGATCCGTGCGCTTGAAATCATCCAGGAACTGGAACCGACCAAGCGCAACATCTACGGCGGCGCCATCGGCTGGATCGGCTGGTGGGGCGATGCCGATACCGCCATCGCCATCCGCACCGCAGTCATCCACGCTGGCCGCTTGCATGTGCAGGCCGGCGCCGGCATCGTCTACGACTCCGATCCGGCGACTGAGTGGGAAGAGACGATGAACAAGGGGCGCGCGTTGTTCCGCGCGGTGGCGCAAGCGGCGCAGGGTTTGTAACCAGTGGGGTCTGGTCGCGGCCAAGTCGGCCTTGAGCGTGCCGCACGGCAGACGCGCCCTGCTGCGGGGCCACCATGATTCATACCGTCTGGCCTTATCTTGCGGTGATGTTGCTCGCGGCGGGGTTGTTTCCGGCGCTGGAACGGCGCTACGGGTGGCGTCTGTTTACGGTGATGCCGCCGATCGTGTTGACGTATTTGCTGGTGACCGCGTTGGCGGTGATCGGGTTGTGGGAGATCAATGCGGAAATCCGTGCGGCGCAGAATCTGCTGATCGCGCAGTTGATTCCCGCGCTGTTGTTTTTGCTGATGATCAATTGCGATCTGCGCGCGATCTTTGCGCTCGGCCCGCGGGTGCTCGGCGTGTTTGCGTGCACGTCGGCGAGTCTGTTCTTCGCGTTTATCGGCACGTTCCTGCTCTACCGAGCGTGGTTGCCGGGAGACGCATGGCATCCGCTGGCAGCGTTGTCCGGAAGCTGGGTGGGCGGCACCGCGAACATGGTTGCGGTGAAGCAGGCCATTGGCATGTCCGACGCGCAGTTGGCGATGGCGTTGTTGACCGATGCGCTGGGCTATTCCATGTGGGTGGTGGTTTTGTTTTCGGTGGCCCGGCTGGCGCCGGCGTTCAATCGCTGGACGCGCGCCCGTTCCAGCGCGGATCTGGCGGTTGCGCCGGTGCGTACTAGGGCGCCGACTACAGCCGACAGCGTGCTGATCTGGCTCGGTCTGGCGTTGCTGGTGGCGGCGGGCTCGGCGTGGCTGGCCGCGCGCTTGCCGACTTCGAGCATGCTGTCGCCGACCACGTGGGCGATCCTGCTGGCCACCAGCGCAGGGCTGGTTGCCGCGCATACGCCGCTGGCACGCTACCCCGGCGCCAGCACGATCTCCGCTACATTGTTGCTTGGCGTGGTTGCCGTGCTGGCGTCACAAAGCAATTTTCATGGCATCGGCGCCGCACCGCTGTACGTGCTGTGCGGATTCACCATTCTCGCTGTGCATGCGCTGTTGCTGGTGGGCTGTGCGAGGTTGTTTCATTTCGACTTGTATGTGTGCGGCATTTCCTCGCTGGCGCATATTGGCGGCGTTGCGGCCACGCCGATTCTGGCCGCGAGCTATTCACCGGCGCTGGTGCCGGTGGGTATCCTGCTGGCGCTGCTGGGCTACATTCTGGGTACCGGCTTCGGATTGGTCGTGGCGTCGGTCATGTCCATGCTGGCGACGATGTGAGCGGGCTTGGAGCAGGGAACATGCGCATGCGATTTTCATGGCTGGTGGCTACCGCGTTCGTGCTGGCCGGTCTCGGCACGCCGCTGCTGGCGCGTGACGGCGCCGCGTCGGCACCCGTTTCGGCGTCCAGCAGCATCGGTGTCACCGATGCGCAGTTGACGCCGGCGTACTGGGTTGCACAGCAAGTGCAGCCAGAGCGCGTGCTGCTGGACGCCGCGCAGACCGCGGCGCAAAACGCGAAGCTGGTGCAACTGGACAGCTCGATGCACGATCTGCGCGCGCTGCCGGGAGAGCTCGACCGCGCGCAGGTCGCCGGCTGGATTGAAGCGTTGTCGCAACGTCCGCGACACCCACTGTTTGACCGCGCTGGTCAGCCGGTGACGGAAGCCATGCTGGACACACTGGCTGGCGACCTGGCGCTGGACGCCATTCCCGCACAACAGCAAACGCGCTATGGCCTGATCGTGCGGCGTGCGGCGCTGCGCACGTTTCCGACCACGTTGCGCGTGTTTAACGAGCGCGGTGACACCGACATCGATCGCTTTCAGGAAACCGCTGTAGTGCCCGGGACGCCGGTAGTGATTACGCATGCCAGCCGCGACGGCACCTGGTTGTTTGTGCTCACGCCGCGCTATGCGGCGTGGGTGGCCGCCGCAGATGTGGCCGAGGGGAAGGCGGCGCAGGTGTTCGCCTACGTTGACCACACGCCCTACCGGATCGTCACCGGCGCGACCGAACGTACCGTGTTCACGCCGGAGCAACCCGCGATGTCACGCTTGGCGCTGGATATGGGCACGCGCGTTCCGCTGCTGACCGACGTGGCGCCGACGCAGCCAGTCAACGGGCAGACCTCCTACACCTCGTATGTTCTGCAATTGCCGCTGCGCGCGAACGATGGCAGCCTGCAATTCACGCCGGCGTTGCTGCAGAAAAACACCGATACGGCTGCAGCATATCTGCCGCTGACCCCAGCCAATATCATCCGCCAGGCGTTAAAGCTGCTGGGCGAACGCTACGGCTGGGGCGGCATGTATGAAGGCCGCGACTGCAGCAGTTTCGTCGGCGATGTGTATGCCAGCATGGGCGTCGACATGCCACGCAACACCGCCCGTCAGGCGTCCAGCCCGGCTTTCACGCGCACCCCGTTCACGGCGTCGAGCACGCGCGCCGAGCGCATGCGCGCCGTGCATGCACTGCAGGTAGGCGACCTGGTCTACATCCCTGGCCACGTGCTGCTGGTACTGGGGCAGGTCGATGGCCAGCCGTATGTCATTCACGACGTCGCGCGCATGCGTTATCGCCAGGCCAATGGCAGCATTGCTGATATCAAGCTCAACGCGGTCTCGGTGACACCGCTGTTGCCGTTGTTGTTTGACGACCAGCACACCTATGTGGAGCGCATGACCAGCATCGTGCGCATGCGCCGTTGAACGCGCACTCCTTGGCTACAAGGACATCGATTGCATGAACACGCATTCGCGCGAACCCGACGCATGAAAATTACCCATATGGCCTTGGGCATGCTCCGTGTGCCGCTACGCACTCCGTTCAAGACCGCGCTGCGCACGGTGAACGCGATCGAAGACATCGTGCTGATGTTGCACACCGACACCGGGCACATTGGCTACGGCGAGGCGCCGGCCACAGCGGTGATCACCGGAGACACGCATGGTTCGATCATTGATGCGATCCGCCACTACATCTTCCCGCGTCTGCTCGGGCAGGACATCGCCGATCTGAATCACCTCACCGGCCTGATCCAGACTGCGCTGGAGAAAAACACCAGCGCCAAGGCCGCAGCGGAGATCGCCGTCCACGATCTGTGGGGTCAGCTGCACGGCGCGCCGCTGTACCAATTGCTGGGCGGCGGCCACCCGATCATCACCACCGACATCACCATCAGTGTGGACGCCATCGACAAGATGGTGGCCGACTCATTGCTGGCGGTGGAGCGCGGGTTCACGGCGCTGAAAGTCAAAGTCGGCAAGGACATCGGCAGCGATGTCGAACGGGTCAAGGCCATCCATGCGGCGGTCGCCGGCCGGGCGTCGCTGCGGCTTGATGCCAATCAAGGCTGGACGGCCAAACAGACGGTGCGCGTGTTGCACAAGTTGGAAGGCGTGGGCATTGAACTGGACCTGATCGAGCAGCCCGTGCCGGCACGCGACATCGCGGGCATGCGCTACATCACCGCGCGCGTACACACGCCGGTGATGGCCGACGAGAGCGCGTTTGGCCCGCTGGAAGTGCTGGAACTCATCCGCCGCCGTGCCGCGGACATCATCAACATCAAGCTGATGAAAGCCGGCGGCATCTCCCGGGCGCTGCGCATTGCCGACATCGCTGCGCTGCACGGCGTGCCATGCATGATCGGCTGCATGATTGAAACCAGCATCAGCGTCGCCGCCGCCGCCCATGTTGCAGTGGCCAGGGCCGAGGTGATCACCCGCGTCGATCTGGACGGACCTGCGCTATGCGAGTTCAATCCGGTCGCCGGCGGCGTGACGTTCGACGGTCCCGACATCAACGTACCCGACACCGCGGGCCTTGGCATCCGTAGCGTCAGCGGCATGGAGCCCATCGGCGGCTGAATCGACCTTCCGCCGCTTCGGCCCTTGCCCTTGCCCTTGGCCCTTGCCCTTGCCCGTGCCCTTGCCCTTGCCCCCTCTCCCCTGGCTCCGCCGGGGGAGAGGGTTGGGGTGAGGGGGAGGCTCCTGATTCAGCAGTCAACAACCGCGCAAGCGAAGAGAAGTCACCCGCCCCGGCTTGCGTCTGCGCCTCGCCGAGATCACCCGGCAGACCCCGCGGCGCAAACCGACAAGCACGTCAATGCGCTTTGCGATGCGTCAGCAACGGCCGGTGCGCGAAACCATCTGACCGCTTCGAGCGACAGCTCCGCTGGCGCCGGTCACTATCGCGCATCAACGCCGTTTGATAAATCGCCTGCTGGCGCCGTATCCAATGGATTCTCTGAGCGGACCATGCGCCAGCTATCGGCAGCCAACGAGAGGCCAGGCGCGCGGGCTGACCAGACCCTTGGCGCGCGGTCGACCCGACACGGTTGGACCTGGACGTCGCAGGCAAGGGGTGACACGGTCAGGCGCTGCGCAGTTGCTCGACGAGTTCGGCCTTGCGTTGCTCCATGCGCTCGCCGAGTTCGACAAGTTGCTCCTTGGACAGCAGCTTCTTCGCAGTCTTGAACATTTCCGTCTCTTCCTCCTTGACGTGGTGCTCCACGAGTTCCTTGAGCACATTGGCACGGCCGGAAAAGTTCTCGCTGTCCGGTTTGGTATTGAGCAGATCCGGCAGAACCAGGTCTCCGGCGGCGCGATGTTCTTCAAGTGCTTCGTAGTACATCTTCGCCTCTTCCTTGGCGCCAGCCTCCTTGAAAGCCGGATAAAAGATTTCCTCCTCAATCATCGTGTGCGCCGTGAGATTGGTGCGAATCTGTGACAACAACTCGACCCGCTTTTTCACCGCACGCGAGGTAGTGTCCGCAAGCTCGGCAAGCAGCTCCTTGACCTTTTTGTGATCAGCCTTGAGCAGCTGGATGGCATCCATGAAACGCTCCGGTTGGTGGAAGGAGAAGTGATCGTTTCATTCGCTTCGTGAACCCGACGTGCGTAAGCGGCGATGGG
>JBDSWR010000082.1:0-6542 GCA_039926605.1 Rhodanobacter sp.
CGAGGAGCGGCCGAAGAAGGCCTTGGGTGGCAGGACACCTGCCGCCTATGCCAAGCACCTGGAGGAAACTCCGCTACAGTAACCCCGGACTCTAAACCGTCCCGCTACTGAAAGCGGGGGGACGTCGGTGCTCATGGAGACTTCCTCTTCAAGTGACGGTTGACCAGCATCACCATCATGGCCCTCGAGGCCGAAAGGGAGGGGAAGTCTCTTTTTACTCATTCATTCGAGGCGGACGGCTACGCCGCCGCTCAATTCCAGCGTTAGGCCTCAATTGTGGAGTCTCTCAAACTAATCGGAGCGGTTGCGGTCATTTGGAGTGTCGTTGGGCTTCTCTATATTTTTCCTTCCAGTCGCGGCGCGCGCATAGCGTTTACATGGTATGGCCCGATACCCTTCGTGGGTGAGACGCGCTCGCACTATCGTGTGCGTCGCGCCGCGTGGGTGTTTGGGCTATTTTTGCAACTTATGGCGCTTTTCTATTCGTTGGCGCTTGTTATCCGTTGGTATCCACAACTGCACGGTACGGTTATTGAGTTCGTCGCTATGATTCTGCCCTTATCATCGATGCTAGTTCTGATTGTTTCGATCTGGTACGTACTCACCGCCGCAAAAGCCAAGCTAGTCGGGCCCAACCCACCGTTTCCACCGCCCCACGGTAGTATCGTGGCCTAACCACTCGTTCAAGGCGGACGGCTGCGCCGCCGCTTAACTCCAGCGTTAGCTGCCATGAAACTAATCCTCAACCTTGTATAAGCAAAAGGGGTCAGAGACATTATCTGACGGGGGGCAATGGTTTGGGCTGATGGTGGGGCGTGGTTTGAGGGGTGAGGATGGGGTTCCTCAGAAGATGGCGGGAGGCTGTCATGCCGCGTCAGCGACGTCTGGATCTGCCGGGGGTTCCGCAACACGTCATCCAGCGGGGGAATAACCGCCAGCCCTGTTTCCTGCGCGAGCAGGACTACCGGTGCTACCTAAGCCAGCTCGATGATGCGGCACGGGCGCATGGTTGTCGGATCCACGCTTATGTGTTGATGACCAACCACGTCCACCTGTTGCTGACGCCGGAGGTGACCAGTGCCGTCGCGCGAACGATGCAATCACTCGGTCGCCGTTACGTTGGCTACTTCAACGCGACCTATCGGCGCAGCGGTACGCTTTGGGTGGGACGCTACAAGTCCTGTCTGGTCGACAGTGAGCGATATCTGCTCACTTGCTACCGCTACATCGAGCTCGACCCGGTGCGCGCGGCAATGGTGGTGGCGCCGCGTGACTACGCGTGGTCAAGCTATCGCGCCAACGCGGAGGGCCGGACCGACCGGCTCGTTCACCCCCACGACGAGTATGCTCGGCTTGGTACAACGGTCAATGAGCGTTGTGCCGCTTATCGCGCCTTGTTTCTTGAAGCCATCGGGGAAGATCGAATGAGCGAAATACGCGCTTACGTTCAGCAGCAGCGAGCACTGGGAACCAGCCGGTTCCAGGACGCCATTGAGGCAGAACTGCAGCGTGTCGCGACGGTAAGGCCGCGAGGCTGGCCGCCGGGAAAGTCCAGAGATACCGGGTCCAACCACGAATAATGTCTCTGACCCCTTTTCGCCGCGCGGCGTCAGACCCTCGCGGCGGCTGCTTGCGCGGGTGGAAGTGATACTATAGTGTCACTTCATGCGTACCGAACTTGTGACCACCCTCAAGCGTCAGGCCACCGAACTCCTCTCGGACATTGAGCGGGACAAGAAGCCTATTCTCATCACGCAACATGGTCTTCCCAGCGCGTATCTGGTGGACGTCGAAACATACGAGCTCATGGAGCGGCGCATGGTTATCCTGGAGGCTATCGCCCGTGGGGAACAGGCCGTAGCCGAGGGGCGCGTTGTTTCCCATGCGCAAGCCAGGAAGCGTCTTTCCCGATGGCTGAAGTAATTTGGTCGGAGCCGGCCTTGGGGGATCTGGATGCCATCGCGGATTACGTCGCGGTCGAGGATCCTGTCGCCGCATCCGCACTGGTCAAACGCGTCATGGAGCACATCGCGCAGCTCGAAAATCATCCGGAGAGCGGCAGCAGGCCGCTGGAGCTTGGTGGGTCGAGGTACCGCCAGATCGTGGAGCCGCCATGTCGCGTCTTCTATCGCTACGATGGGCACAAAGTTTTCATTATTTATGTCATGCGATCGGAGCGCCTGTTTCGTCCAGGCCACCTTGTACAGCGTGGAAAGCGGACAAAGGTCTGATATGTCGATCCAGCGGACGCGGTTCCCGCGCCGCTGATTTCCAGCGTCAATAAAGGTGTCAGGGACAATTTTTCCTCTGACTCTCGCCACCGCAACTGTACATACGGGCTTCCAGGACACGTTATTCGGCGTGAATCAAATGCGCCAAGGTGAAGTTACGGTAAAGCTCGGGCCGTCTCATTCTCGTCCCGTTTCAGCCTCCGGTTGTCCTTGCGCGTTGTCGGTGAACCGCCGGTGAGTTCCCCATGACGGCTTTTCAGATCCGGTTGCCGACGCCAATTTGCTGCACGCGGAGCACTATGAACTCGGCGGGTTTGAGCGGCGCGAAGCCGACCATGATGTTGATGATGCCCGTGTCGACGTCGCTTTGCGTCATCGTTTCCCTGTCGCACTTGACGAAGTAGGCCTCCCTCGCCGTCGTCCCCTGCATGGCGCCTTGGCGGAACAGATCGTGCATGAACCCGCCGACGGTGAGGCGGAGTTGCGCCCATAGCCGTTCGTCGTTCGGCTCGAAGACGGCCCATTGTGATCCGCGGTACAGGCTCTCTTCGATGAACAGCGCCGTGCGCCGCACCGAAATATATTTCCATTCCGAAGCGCGATCGTTCTTGCCCTGCAATGTGCGTGAGCCCCAGACCACGGTGCCATGAGTCGGAAAACTGCGGATGCAGTTGACGGCAAGCGGATTGAGCGCGCCGTTCTCGGCGTCGGTCAGTCGCACCTTCGGCGCTATGACTCCGGTGAGGCTCGCCGCGCTGCCGGCCGGCGCTTTCCAGACGCCGCGCTGGCTATCGGTGCGCGCGTAGAGCCCGGCGACGAAGCCACTCGGCGGAAACTCGCGGGGTTGGTTTTGCTGCAGGGGGTCCGGCGCAATCAGCCAGGGAAAGTAGAACGCGGCGTTGATCGCGTTGTCTCCGGTGATGTTGCCCGGACCGGTCTTCAGTGCATCGAAGGTTGCCTCCTGCGCGCAGTCGGCGATCAGGAACGCACGTCGGTCGCGGCAGAACTTTTGCAAAGTCTGGATGGTCGTGTCTCTGGTCTCGCCGGGCACGCAGAGCAGATTGAACAGGTCAATGCGGTCGAGCAGGAAGATTCCGTTCGTCGCGTTGGTCAGATCCAGCGCCGCTTCAAAGTCGTCGTCATTTGGGTACAGCACGAGCCCGTCGCTGCCTCCAGCAAGCTTGGCGCCAGCGGGAACGACGCCCGTGTTGCTGCCTTCACCGGCAACGCCCGATGCTGGCATGGCGGTGTCTACTGGAGGTACCTCGCCGCTTGCCTGCGCGTGGATCAGCGCCGATTCTGCTTTCAGCACGTTTTCGACGAATCGGCGGTCGCCGGGCAGCATGGAAACGTCTTCGAATGTCTCGACGATCACGCCTGTTGGATCCTCGCGCGCATCGACGAGGAGCAAGCGGAATCGAGACGTGTCTTGCGGGTTGTCAGCGGTGACGCTTTGGGTGATGACCGCGTAGTCGTTCAGCCATGCGCCTGGATTGCGCGCCCGGATGTCCAGCTTGGCGGTGCTGTTCTCGTTGCCGCCAAGCACGACTTTCGCCGGCGTGGCCGAGGAGACCAGCCGCACGATGTAGGCACGCTGGCCGCCGTTCGCGAAGAACTGGTTGACCGCGTAACCGAGCAGGCTGCGCGCATCCAGGCCGCCAAACTGGCGCACGTAATCGCTCCAGCTCAGTACGAGTTCGGCGTGATCGACCGCGCCTTTCGCGGACCAGCCCACAAACGCCGCAGTCGAGGTCCCAACCCCGGTAATCGTCGGGGTCCTGGGGGGAGGTTCCTCGACGTACACGCCCGGGTAAGTCGGTGGCAGGGGCATTGCGCGTGCTCCTTCTCGAGATCACAACGAACCAGTACGACACCGCGCCGAAGGTCGCTCACGCGATCCTTGCGCGCCGCGACGATCGTGGCAAAGACGTCACCGCGCTGAGTCTAGCCGGTCGGCGGTTGTTGGCCCGAGGTTGGTGTGCGATTCCTGTTCGTGACTCGCGGCTCTTTGTTGGCGACCGGAATGCGCCGTTCGCAACTGCCCGCCTGGGGGCAGTTCGCGACAATAAAGGTGTCAGGGATAATTTTTACAATGCGGATGCGGGTATGGTCGCGGGCGTTGTGGTTTAGCTTGCGTGCAACTGGCTTTGAAATTGATTGATGGAATCGCGGATGCGTCTGCTGAATAGCGAATCGGCATGCAACCAAAGGGAATCAATTGGGACGGAAGTAATCAACTCTCACTCGCTGATCTTGGCTGCCCGCGCGGACGGAAGGTGGCCGTCCTTCCGGCGTTCTTTCCACCATGCGTTTTTGAACGTCTCGTCGCGGTGTGCGCGTTCCTGCTCGATGAGTTAGATGTCGCGCATCACGGTCAGCAGATAGCGCTCGGTATCCAACCAGAGGAGACTTCGACCGTCCCTGCCAAAGGGTTCTGCAGCGCGTGTGGCGATTGTTGAACGCCTGAACGTAGTTCTGGCCGACGGTGTGCATGGCATGGGACAAGGCACCGGATCGCGCCCCGGTTTACGCTGCGCTGCGTCACCTGCAACGGGATTCCAGGCAGCTCAAGTCGTGGCAGGCGTGGCATGCTCGAACCCTGAACGCAGGAACCATTCGTGAGCATGAGGTTGTAGGGTGAGCCGGTCTGCGGGCGATGGCGCAGCTTGTGGAAAGCAAAAGCCGCTTAATTACCTCTGTCCCCTTAAATTTCCAGTGGAAAGCAAAAGCCGCTTAATTACCTCCGTCCCGTTAAATTCCTTGGGATGACCAACGGCATATCGACCGCGTGAGCATGCGTCTGCACGATGTGAGTCGGCCTTGAACGAAAGTGCGGCATGACGTCCGAAACGAAACTGCTCCTCGCCACCGCGGTGTTGATGCTCGTTGCTGCGCCCCTGGCGGTGCTGGTGGCGGGTGTCGCAAAGGGTGGGCGCACACGGGAGGGGCGTTGCCTGGTGGCAGGAAGCTGGCGTTGCGCGGCATCGTCGACTTTGCTCTACGTACTCGCGTTCAACCTGACCTTCCTGATCCAGGAACTGTTCCTGGTGATTCCCAAGGCGCTCACGCCGGGCCTGCGACCAACGCTCTTCCACAACAATCACACTTGGGAAGGTACGAGTGCGCTTGCGAACCTGTTCCAGGGCACCGGCGCACTGGCGACGGGGTCCATCGGGCTGTTCTGCCTGTGGTTGCTCAGACGATCGCGCACACGATCGGACGAGGTCCGGTTGTTGCTGTTCTGGATGGCTTTCTGCGGCTGCTTCATGGCCTTGCCCCAGATCGTCATCGGGGCGCTGAGCCCGGGCAGCGACATCGGCATGGCGATGAACTACTTCGACCTCGACGCTCCCGCACGCACCGGCATGGCTCTTGTTGCGCTGGTCCTGATGCCGATCATCGCGCTGCAACTACGGCGCCCGGCGCTTGAGCTGGCCGCCGCAGCGGCGCTGATCGACCGGCCGCGCGCCCGCCTGCGCTTCATGTTTCTGGTCGTGACGCTCCCGGCGCTGCTTGGCACCGCGCTGGTCATCCCGTTCCGCCTGCCGCGCGAATGGGTGGAGGTATTCGGTGTGCCGGTGCTGGTGGTACTGGCTGGCGTTCCATGGATACAGGCGGGAAGCTGGCGCGTGGGCGAGCTCAAGGCCGGCGGATCCGGCGCGAACAAGGTCACCACGCTTGCCTGCTTGCTTGCCGCAGTCGTGGGCTTGTTGCTGGTGTTCCAGATCGTGCTGAGGCCCGGGATCGAGTTTTATTGAGGCGAGGCGCCCCAAGTGGACGCGGTCGCCTAAAGGTGTCAGGGACAATTTTTACAATGCGCGAAAATAAAGGTGTCAGGGACAATTTTTAGAATGCGGATGCGGGTATGGCCGCAGGCGTTGGGGTTTTAGCTTGCGTGCAACTGGCTTTCAACTTGATTGATGGAATCGCGGATGCGTTTGCTGAATAGCGAATCGGCATGGAACCAAAGGGAATCAATTGGGACGGAAGTAATCAACTCTCACTCGCTGATCTTGGCCGCCCGCGCGGACGGAAGGTGGCCGTTCTTCCGGCGTCGTTCCCACCATGCGTTTGAACGTCTCGTCGCCGAGTGCGCGTTCCTGCTCGATGAGTTAGATGTCGCGCATCACGGTCAGCAGATAGCGCTCGGTATCAACCAGAGGAGACTTCGACCGTCCTTGCCAAAGGGTTCTGCAGCGCGTGTGGCGATCGTTGAACGCCTGAACGTAGTTCTGGCCGACGGTGTGCATGGCATGGGACAAGGCACCGGATCGCGCCCCGGTTTACGCTGCGCTGCGTCACCTGCAACGG